>CAWFKR010000001.1:0-762992 GCA_963816415.1 uncultured Pseudomonadota bacterium | reverse complement strand
ATCCGGCGGTCTGATCTGAAGGCTTGGCAAGGCGTTGCCCCGGTAACGGCCCGACGAAAGATACTCTCGAGACTGGCTCTGTTCGCCAATGCAATTCACCGAACTTCCCGACGATCCAGAACACGCGCAGCACACTCCAGCAGAGCGTGCTGCAGCGGCATCGCGCAGTACATGGGTCAGCGTGGTGGTCAATCTGCTCCTGACCATCACTCAAGTCATCGTAGGGGTCCTGTCCAAGTCGCAAGGTCTCGTGGCCGATGGCATCCATTCGCTTTCGGATCTCGTCGCCGACTTTGTCGTGTTGTTTGCGAGTCACCACGGTAAGAAGGACGCGGACGAGGACCATCCCTATGGCCATCAGCGCTTCGAAACCGCCGCTTCGCTGGCACTTGGCGTGCTCTTGCTGGTCGTCGGAGTCGGGATGCTTTGGTCGGCCTTTCGCAAGCTCGAAGAGCCAGAAACGGTGCAAACCGTCCATGTCATTGCTCTTTGGGTAGCCGGTGGGGCACTTGTCGCCAAGGAACTACTGTTTCGTTACATGCTATCCGCGGCCAAGCGGGTCAAGTCGAGCATGTTGGTGGCCAATGCCTGGCATGCGCGGTCTGACGCGGCATCATCGCTGGTCGTCGGTATCGGCATCATCGGCAACCTGGCCGGTTTCCCAATTCTGGATCCGATAGCCGCACTCATCGTTGGTTTCATGGTGGCAAAGATGGGCTGGGGATTCGGTTGGGACGCCCTGCACGACCTCATGGATCGCGCCGTGGACGAGCAGGAGGTCGCGGGCATCCGGGGTACGCTGAAAGAAACACCGGGCGTCGTAGGCGTCCACGAAATTCGTACGCGCAAGATGGGCGACATGATTGTTGTCGATGCGCACCTCGAGGTCGACGCTTCGATCAGCGTCGAGGCGGGCCATGACATTGCCGTTGCGGCGAGGCAATGGGTCCTGCAACGCCATCGCGTCCTGAATCTGATGACCCATGTCGACCCATGGCGACGGCCCGATCTGGACCATTCGTCGCCCCCGATGCAGGGGTCGACCGAAGCGACCCAGAACGCGCGTAGTCCATAGGCACAACCGATGTCTCGTTCCACATCCGATGGGTTGAGCGAAGTCGAAGCGCGCCAACGCTTGGCTCAGGACGGCCCGAATGAATTGCCGGTTTCCCGGCCTCGCGGCGTATTGCGTCTGCTCCGGGAAATCGTCTCTGAACCCATGTTCTTGTTACTGGTGGCATGTGGTGCCATCTACATGGTGCTTGGCGACCGCCAAGAAGCGCTGATGCTGCTTAGTTTCGTGTTTGTCGTCATGGGCATCAGCTTCGTGCAGCAGCGTCGCAGCGAGCGGTCGCTGGAAGCGTTGCGTGACCTCTCCAGCCCGCGTGCCCTGGTGATGCGCGACGGTGAGGCGCGCAGGATCGCCGGGCGTGAAGTTGTCCTGGGCGACATCGTGCTGCTGGCAGAAGGCGACCGCGTTCCCGGGGACATGCGTCTCGTGGAAGCTTCGAATCTCGCTGTTGACGAATCGATGCTGACAGGTGAGTCAGCTCCGGTACTCAAGCAGGCGACGGATGGGACGGACGAGACGGCAGTCGCGCCGGCCGAAAGCGACCCATCCAAGGTGTACTCCGGCACGTTGGTCACCCGAGGCACGGCGCGAGGGTGCGTCGAGGCCACCGGCGCGCGGAGCGCACTGGGCCGCATTGGGGCGTCGCTTGCGGGCATTGCGGTCGAGATCACGCCGATTCAGCGCGAGACCCGGCGGGTCATCAAGTGGGTTGCCGTCGTCGGCTTGTCGCTGGCTGCCGCCCTCGCCATCGCCTACTGGGTAAAGCTGGGCGATTGGCTGCACGGCCTGCTGGCCGGCCTGACACTGGCCATGGCCATCCTGCCGGAAGAACTGCCCGTGGTGCTTACGCTCTTTCTGGGGCTGGGTGCGTGGCGGTTGGCGCGCGAGAAGGTGCTGGCCAGAAGCATTCCCGCCGTCGAACTGTTGGGCGCGACCACTGTGTTGTGTGTGGACAAGACGGGGACGCTGACGGCCAATCGCATGGCGGTCCGGCGCTTGTGGTCGGAGGTGGCGGAGCACGACACGGCGCCGGCCGGCATGATCGCGTTGCAGGAGGAACTGCATGGCGTACTGGAGTATGCCGTGCTGGCCAGTCATCGTCGGGCGTTCGATCCTATGGAGTCGGCGATTGTTGCCGCGGGGCAGCGGCTGCTGGCTGACACGGAGCACCTGCACGCCGATTGGACCTTGGTCGACGATTACCCACTCTCGAGTGAAATGCTGGCGATGTCGCGGGTCTGGCAATCGCCCGACCGACAGGAACGCCTGATCGCCAGCAAGGGCGCGCCGGAGGCCATTGTCGACCTGTGTCACCTCGATGCTTTGCGTTGCGCCCGAGTCGCAGAAACGGTCTCGACCATGGCTTCCGCCGGTCTGCGGGTCCTCGGCGTCGCGCGCGCCACGTTCCATGCCAGCGAGTTGCCCGGCACGCAACATGACTTCGCATTCGAGTTCCTGGGACTCGTCGCGCTGGAAGATCCGGTCCGTCCCGACGTGCCGCGGGCCATCACCGAATGCCAGACCGCAGGCATCCGGGTCGTGATGATGACCGGCGATCATCCCGCGACTGCGATCTCCGTGGCGCGGCAGGCGGGTCTTAGTGTCGAAGCCCCGGTTATCACCGGCGCCGAACTCGCTGAACTTAGTGACGACGCCCTGCGGGAGCGGCTAGCCGATACGCATATCTTCTGCCGGGTCCAGCCGGAACAGAAGTTGCGCCTGGTGCGGGCCTTTCGCGCCCTTGGGGACGTGGTGGCGATGACCGGCGACGGCGTCAATGACGCTCCGGCCCTGAAAGCGGCTGACATCGGCGTGGCGATGGGTGCGCGGGGCAGCGACGTGGCGCGCGAGGCGGCCGCCCTGGTGCTGCTAAACGACGACTTTGCATCCCTCGTGACTGCGGTTCGGTACGGACGCCGGGTCTTCGCCAACCTACGCAAGGCCATCGTTTTTGTAGTCGCGGTGCACGTTCCCATTGTCGGGTTGTCCATTGTGCCGGTACTGCTGGGCTGGCCGATGCTGCTAATGCCGGTGCACATCCTGTTCCTGCAACTGATCATTGATCCTGCCTGCTCAGTTGTGTTCGAGGCCGTGCCGCTCGAACCCGATGCCATGAAAGCTCGCCCGCGTCGCCCAGACCAACGCTTGTTCGACAAGGACGTGATGGCGCGCGGCTTGTGGCAGGGTGCCGGTTTGCTGGTTCTCTTGTTAGCGGTGTATGACGGTGTGCGGTCATACGCAGGCTCAGACGACATGGCGCGTGCATTGACCTTCACGGTTCTCGTGCTGTCCAACCTGTGTCTCATCCATGCCAATCGATCCTGGGGACGTAGCGCTTGGCTTGGAGGGGACACTTCCAACCGGCAGTTCGGCTGGATCGCGTTGGCCACCGTCATCCTATTGGGCTGCGTGCTCGGTGTGCCGGCAATCAGCCGGCTTTTCTACTTCATCCCGCCGTCACCCATCATGCTGCTTGCGGGGCTGGGTGCGGCAATCATTTCTTTGATGTGGTTTGAAGGTGTCAAATGGGCCCTCGGTCGGCGTCACTCTCAGGTGCGCTGAGCTGCCAATGGCGCTGCCGCGCAATAGCCTAGATGTGGCCGCGCCGTCATCCGGAACCAGCGCGCCGGGTTCTCCCCATCAGCAGACTCCCCAATTCTATGAATGACTTGGTCCCTTCCACGCCCCCATTGGAACCAGGTCGCATCGTACGCCCACGGACGGCCGCGGATCAGGCCGGCTGGATTCGGTGGTTGCCGGGGTTGCATACCTTGCGCCATTACGAGATCGCGTGGCTGCGGCACGATGTCGTGGCAGGGCTGGTGTTGACCACGGTACTTGTACCGGTCGGTATCGCCTATGCAGTGGCCTCTGGCTTGCCCGGCATTTGCGGCCTGTACGCAACCATCGTTCCGCTCCTGGCTTACGCCATATTCGGCCCCAGCCGCGTGCTCGTCCTTGGACCGGACTCTTCGCTGGTCGCGCTCATTCTGGCCGTGGTCCTGCCGCTTGCTGCCGGCGATCCACAACGCGCCATGGCGCTCGCAGGAATGATGGCCGTGGTATCGGGCCTGCTGTGCATCGTGGCAGGCGCAGCACACCTGGGCTTCGTCACCGAACTGCTCTCCAAGCCGATCCGTTACGGCTACATGAACGGCATTGCGCTGACCGTGTTGGTCAGCCAGCTGCCCGCGCTGTTCGGCTTCTCCGTCGATGCCGATGGCCTGTTGAAGGAAGTCTGGGAATTCATCCAGGGCGTGGTCGCCGGCAAGACGAACTGGACATCTCTGATGCTCGGCACCGGAACGCTCGCGGTGATCCTCTTGCTCAAGCGCAGCAAGCGATTGCCGGGAGTGCTAATTGCCGTCGTGGCCACGACCGTCATTGTCGGCATCATGAATCTGGCAACCACTGCCGGCGTGTCGGTCCTGGGTTCGCTGCCTCAGGGCTTGCCCGCATTTGCTTTCCCGTCGATCACGTATCGTGACATCGTCCCGGTGTTGCTCGGCGGCTTCGCGGTTGCCCTCGTGTCGTTCGCCGACACCAGCGTGCTCTCGCGAGCGTACGCCGCGCGCTCCGGTAACTTTGCCGATCCTAATCAGGAGATGGTAGGGCTGGGAGCTGCCAACTTGGTCGCCGGGTTCTTCCAGGGCTTTCCGGTCAGTGCGAGTGCGTCGCGCACGCCGGTCGCCGAGGCCGCAGGCGCCAAGACGCAGCTGGCCGGTGTGGTTGGCGCGCTCGCGGTTGCATCGCTGCTGCTGATCGCGCCGAATCTGCTTGCGAACCTGCCCACGACCACGTTGGCCGCCGTCGTGATCGCCTCTGCCATCGCTCTGATCGAGGCCACCGACCTGCGCCGCATCTACCGCATCCAGCGCTGGGAGTTTTGGCTGTCGATCGGCTGCCTCGCAGGTGTGGCTGTACTCGGCGCCATACCGGGCATCGGTCTGGCGATCGTGATTGCCGTGATCGAATTCCTCTGGGATGGCTGGCGCCCGCATTCCGCGGTCTTGGGTCGCGTCGAGGGCGTCAAGGGCTACCACGACATCACGCGTTATCGCGACGCTCGCCTGGTCCCCGGATTGGTACTGCTGCGCTGGGATGCGCCCCTGTTCTTCGCCAACGCCGAGCTGTTCCAGAACCGCGCGCTGGACGCGGTTGCATCCTCGCCGACGCCGGTGCATTGGCTGGTCGTTGCGGCGGAGCCGGTCACCAGTGTCGACGTGACCGCTGCCGACATGCTGACTGCATTGGATGAAACCTTGCACGCTGCCGGCATCGAGCTTTGTTTTGCCGAAATGAAGGACCCCGTCAAAGACAAGCTAAAACGATTCGGCATTTTCGGCCGGCTTGGCGAGGAGAGGTTCTTTCCGACGGTAGGTGAGGCGGTGAGCGGCTATCTCAAGAACTTCCCGGTGGAGTGGACAGACTGGGAAGACCGTAGTCGATGAACGAGCAATCGCGGCTCTCGTTGGGACGACCCTCTCGAGTCTTTTCTTACTCCGCTACGTTGACGCCCGCCATGTGTCGTGAAGGATTCGGGATTCCTCCGTCTGAGGCTTCCTGCCCTGCGCGGTAAGTGCCGCGGCGGCGATTGGCAGCTACTCGCCCATTCCCAGTAGGAGAAAGATCACGAATCCTACGAAAAACATTGTCGTAGTGACGGACGTGTTTGCTGACTCATGCGCCTCGATCAGCAGTTCTTCTGTCACAAGAACGAGGAGCGCCGCACAGCCGAAGGCGAGCAGCCCCGCCAGCGTATGCACTGAAGCATCGGCTAGAAGGGTCTGACCGAGAATGGCGCCGACGATCATCAGGCACGCGATGCCCGTTGGCGCAAGCACGCGCACCAGAAACTTCGAGGTTCCGAACTCGAGCGCCATCGTGAGGCCGAGAGAGAATAGCTCGAGCGTGAGCGCGATGGTGAGGAGCACACCGGCCGATGGTCAGCTGGTCGTCGGTCTGGAGCGGCTGCAAAGTCCGGCCCCGGAGCAGCGCGGCCTGGAACATCTTTGAGGCTGTCGAGCTCAGTGTCTCGACGCGAAGCGCACGGCTGGTTCCGAGATGGTCGACCGGCTGGATCGGGTCGGAAGCGGACGTCGACTGCTATCGCATGCAACAGAGCGGCTCAGTGGCCGTCAGCGAGCGCGCACATGCGCCGGGCAAGGTGGCGGAAGAGTTCCTGCACGGCGTATTGGCGCAGTGGATGCGCGTCGTCGGTGGTCAATAGCAGCGAGCTCGGCCTGGCGCAAGCGGGCACGACCAGCACTGCGGTCTGCCGGCCTCCCGGGTCTGCAATGCTTGGTCTATTTTCCTACTGAATCTGCGCGTAAGGGCGGCTAAGTCGCCGTAAGTGGCAGATAATAGACCAAGGCGAGGAGGTGTAGCGCATTGATTTGGAAGCGAAAACAGGCGCCGCGAGCGGCGCTCTGTTAATCCGCAGGTCCCTGGTTCGAGCCCAGGTCGGGGAGCCAGTTAGGAGCAAAAGTGGGCACTCCGCTCTGGAGTGTCCATTTTTGTTTGTGCGACGGCTTGCGCCAATGCCGCATTGCTGCCGGTGACGGTCAGCCGCTCGCCCTCAACCCTGATCTCGCTCACCAGCAGGCGCAGGTACTGCTTGGCGAAGGCTTTGTTGCCGAGCAGCTTCCCGCGCAGAACGCGGGCGAAGGTGTCGACTTGCCGCGCCCCGATGGTCTTTAAGGGGAGGTCAGCCCGGCGCCGCAGCCCGCCCATCTCGAGCAGGATTTCCTGGCGCCGCGTCTGATGCTTGCGGACACGTTCCTGCAAGCTCGCGTCCTGGGGTAGCACGCCCCTTTCTACGGCCTCGTAGAGTCGATCCAGCGCCGCCTTGATCTCGTCCAGTTCGCGCGTCAAGACACGCAGCTGCTCGGCTTCGTCGCTGCGCCCGGTTTTGATCTTCGCGCGCAGATCCGCGAGCATCGAGCGCACCCGCTTCGGCGTGAACACCCGATCCGCGAGGGCCTGCAGGACCGTTGCATCGAGCTTCTCCATCGGAATGCTGCGAGCAGTGCAGAGCGTACGTCCCTGGCCGATGCGGGTGTTGCACTTGTAGTAGCGGTATCGACCGCTTTTGCCGGTGGCGAGCGTCATACCGGCGCCGCAGCATCCGCACTTCAGAAAACCGGTCAGCAGGGTAGGGCAGCCTACGATCCGCGGCGGTACTTGCGCCGGCGCGCGGCTGTGCCGGCGCGCCGCCGCGCGAGCGTACGTGCCCTCGTCGATAATCACATCAACGGCGACCGTCACCCACTCTGCCTCCGGCTTGCGGCGGCGGTTTCGTGCCTCCACGCGGTTAAAGCGGTAGGTCCCGGTGTAGGTCTCGTTCGACAGTACCCAGTGCACGCGTCCGCGCGTCCAGCGCTGGCCTCGCAGCGTGATCCCCTTGGCGTTGAGCTGGCTGGCGATGCTCTTGGACCCCATCTCGGCCCCGTCCAGTCCGTACAGATAGAGGGCAAAGATCTTCTCGACGATGGCGGCCTCGGACGGATCGACTGCGAGCCGCTTTTTCTTGTGTCCCTTGTTGCCGAGGGCCTCGGTCTCGACCGTCCGATACCCGAAGGGCGGCTTCGATCCGTTGAAGAATCCCTGCCTGGCGTTCTCCTGCATCGCCCGCAGGGTGTGCTTGCCGTTCTCCTTGCTCTGGTACTCATCAAACAGGCTGAAGATCTTGCTGGCCATCTCGCCCGCGGGATCGTCGCTGGTCTCCTGGGTGATCGACACGACACGGACGCCCGAGTGCTTGAGGGTCCGCTCGTAGCGCAGGCAATCGAGTAGGTCGCGGAAAAAGCGCGAGCGGCTATGGACGACGATTGCCTCGAACGGGGAGGGGTCCAGCGTCGCCTCGGCAATCATCTGCTGGAACACCGGCCGCCGATCATCGGTGGCCGATGCACCCGCCTCGACATACTCCGCGCCGACTGCGAACCCCCGGCGCTTGCACCAGTCACGCATCTGGCGCAGCTGATCCGGGATCGAAAGGTCCTTCTCCGCTTGCTTGGTCGTCGAGACCCGAGCGTAGAGTGCCACCGCCATCGCGTTACTCCTCGTCGTCCGGCGCCGCGTCCAGCAGCGCCGCCATCAACTCCGGAATGCAGGCTTCGAGCAGGCCGAGCTCGCCCGCCGTCGGCTTAGTGTCGTCAAACCCGGTCAGGAATGCGAGCGCGACGCAGTATTCGGAATGGCTGTTCACCCATGGGGCACCTCCTTTCCTGCATGTATGTTCCCGCCCTCGCCGTTCCGGTCCCGCTGCCGTACTTCGGCCACTACCCGCACCAGGTCTTGCTCCAATCCCGTATTGCCCATTTCATCCAGTACCAGCTTGCGGAAGGCCTGGAATTGCGCTGGCGGTAACGCCGCCTCGGCAAACAGCAGCAGCCGCCGCTTGCGCAGGTTCAGAACTTCCCGAATGGCCTCGATGATCACCATGGCTCAAGGCGCATCTGGTCGATCCGCTTACGCACATCCGCATCCCATGCCAGCGGATCATGGACCTGCCGCAGCTGCTCTCGAAGCTCGCGAACAACAAGCGAAAGAGCCACGGGTTCCTGCTGTCCATCCTGCAATGCCTGGATCGCGGCCATCCGTTTGAGATAGCCATGGACGCTAATCACGCAGCGCATAAGGCGCTCATTCAGCGCCGCGCCGAAGGTGTCCAAGCGACGCGCTCCCAGTGCATCGAGCTCGGTAATTCTCTGCTGCAAGTCTCGCCACAGCGGATGCAGTGGCCACCGCGAGCGGTTGCTGTCGGCGGTCGAAACGCGCAAGGTCGTGTGCTCGCCCGCAAGGTAACGCAGCACATCCCCCTGGCGCTGGAACAGGCTTTTCAGGGTGCGAATACCGAATTGCCGCAGAAGTGCCTTGCGGACCTGCCACTCGATTCGCCACACGTCCTCGCAGACCCCTTCCCACAGCCCGAAGAACCAAGTCTTGTGGCTTTGCTGCGCGATCTCGGCGATCTTGTCATAGATGCGCAGCACAACATCGTCGCGCCCAAAAGTCAGCGTCTGGATCTTTCCGTCCTCCCGGTGCTTCGAATCCTTGCTGGCTATCGAGACGATGTGGGACTCATCGAAGTCACGGACGGGGAGGTGATAGTCGAAGGCCCAGTCGACGCGCGAAACAGACTCGGGCCGCTCAGGCGGCCAGGCCGACGCACTCCGCCCAGGTCAGGAACCGCGAGTGCAGGATGGCCGCAGAGTCGCGCCACAGTGCCTCGCTCCGGAATGTCACGAAGAACGAAGGGCGGTTGAACTCCCCGCATTCGATCTTGAAGTCCGCATTGGTCAGGACCAGCGGATACCCCGAGCCGCTTCCATACGGCTGCAGCAAGAACTCCGCGCCGCCGAGCGCCACGACTGCTGGATCGCGGCTGCCGGAAGCGCGTAGGGCCTCACGCTGCGCGAGCAGCACCGCAAAGTCGATAGTCGAACCGGGCTCACAGCGCAGGTAATAGGCACATTGCAGCGTGTCGATGCCGTGCAGGAGGAAGGTGAATCCGGACGGCATCGCGGCATCCGCTAGTACAGGTCGCCCGGCTTGTCGTTGCCGAGCTCGGTCTCGAGCTCGTGGTAATGCCGGTTGGCACGATCACGGAAGCGCCGTCGCATACCCTCCATCTCGTATTCCTCTTCGCCGTCAGGCAGTTTGAACAGGAAGTGCCCCTGTTGACTGGGCAATGCTTCCTCGACGGCATCGAGGGCGGAGGCGAGGAGGTCCCCCACCAATTCGGTACGCGTCCGACTCGGATAGATGTCCCCCAGGGCGGCGAGCTTGGCGGCGACGTGCACCGGCAGGCGGAACGAGTACTGCTTGGGCGTCAGCCGACTGTTGTCGGGGCGGCCCAAATGGTGTGCAGATCTGACGGTTTGACCATCGCTTCCTCCGACATTCACGCGAATGTTGAGCGAAGTATAGACGACCGTCAGCCTCTGTCAAGCCTTTCGTCATGCGGCTTTTGACCCGCGTAGGGGATTCACGTATTTTCCGCCGATGTATTCACAGGGCCCCGTGTTACTGAAACGGGGCCTGGCCGCCACATTTCAAAGCCCCATGCGTGCAGATTCCGGCACGCATCACGACGGCGCAAGGTGTCACGTCCTTTGTCGCGTCGGAATTCGCAAAACGTATGGTGCCTCATGACAGATGATGCAAATCATTGGCCCCGTCTTAGGGAAAACCCAATCATCATCGTCCTCGGCTTCTGCGCGGCGACCGCGGGCGCAACGGCGACCCTTTACGAGAAGGTGATCATTCCTTACAACGTAAAGGTCCTGGAGACCCAAGTCTCTGAGTTGACCCAACAGTTGGGTTCGATGCCGGCCTCCTTAGCTGAAAAGGACTCGGTTATTGCGACGTTACGCAACGAAAATGCGGCGCTAAAGCTGCGAGCGCTCGAATTGAGCAAAGACAACGTCTTCTCCCTCGACGACCCTTACCCCAAGACGTTTCGACAGGTTCGAATTGGTGATCCGTTTTCAAAGCTGGAAGAGGTCTATCCAGGTAAGGTCACCAAAGATGATCCTGACAACACATTGTTGATTTGCGCGGAATTTTGACCCGGGTTTTGCATTGAATATTGACCCACCCGGTTGAGTCGCAGTATGGCTCAGGGTGCGGATGATTTTCTAGCTTTGGTCTCCTTTCGTGGTTGGGCCGTACTCTGTTTGAAGCGGTAGCTTTCGTTGCCGGTTTCAATGATGTGGCAATGATGGGTCAGCCGGTCGAGCAGCGCCGTGGTCATCTTCGGGTCGCCGAATACGGCGGCCCACTCCGCGAAGCTCAGGTTGGTGGTGATCACCACGCTCGTCTTCTCGTAGAGCTTGCTCAGCAGATGGAACAGTAACGCTCCGCCGGTCTGGCTGAACGGCAGATAGCCGAGCTCATCCAGGATCACCAGGTCGGCGTGCGCCAGCCGATGCGCCATCTGGCCTTGCTTGCCGCACGCCTTCTCCAGTTCCAGGGCATTCACCAGCTCGATGGTCGGAAAGAAGCGGACCCGCCGGCGATGATGCTCGAGCACCTGGACGCCGAGTGCCGTGGCCAAGTGGGTTTTTCCAGTCCCGGGGCCGCCGACCAGCACTACGTTGTGCGCCTGCTCGAGGAATTCGCAGCGGTGCAGTTGCCGTACCAGCGCTTCGTTGGCCACGCTCTGTCCGAAGTCGAAGCCGGCCAGATCGCGGTAGGCCGGGAAGCGGGCGATCTTCATCTGGTAGGCCACCGAACGCACCTCGCGTTCCGCCATTTCGGCCTTGAGCAGGCTGCCGAGGATCGTTTGCGCGCCCTGATACGCCGGCGCACCCTGCTGGGCCAGTTCGGTCACCGCCTGGGCCATCCCAAACAGCTTCAACGCGCGCAGGGTCGTTACCATCGCATCATGCTGCATGGCGCGCCTCCCGCAGGGCGTCGTAGCGTTCGACATTGGCCTGGGGTTCCACGCTCAGCGTCAGCGCCTGGGGAGCGTCGACCGGTGCCGGGGGTGCGGTGTCGAGCAGCCGCCCCAGGAGATTCAGAATGTGCTGCTTGGAGGGCGCGCCTGATTCGAGGGCCAGCTCGACCGCTGTCAGCACCGCCTGCTCATCGTGGTGCAGCACCAGGGCCAGGATCTCCACCATCTCCCGATCACCTCCCGACCGGCGCAGCAGGATGGCCTGCAGCCGCTTGAAGCCTTCGGGCAGTTCCGCAAACGGGGCCCCATTGCGCAACGCCCCCGGCTTGCGCTGCAGCACGCTCAGGTAGTGGCGCCAGTCATAGATCGTGCGCCCCGCACCGTGGCTGCGCTCGATGATCCGCCCATGCTCGGCGATGAGCTGGCCTTCGGCCGCGATCACCACGCGGTCGGCGTACAGTCGTACGCTCACCGGGCGATTGGCAAACGACGCCGGCACGCTGTAGCGGTTGCGCTCGACATGCACCAGACAGGTCGGCGACACCCGCTTGGTCTGCTCCACGAAGCCATCGAACGGCCGCGGCACTGGCATCAGGAACGGTTGCTCCTCCTGCCACACTGCGGCTACAGTGCGTCCCGCCTGCTCCGGGTGAGCGGTCGTCTGCCACAACGCAACGCACCGTTCCTGCAACCAGGCATTGAGCGCCTCCAGACTGGCAAACGCCGGTGCGTCGTGCCACAGCCGGTGCCGGGCATCCTGGACATTCTTCTCGATCTGCCCCTTCTCCCAGCCCGCGGCCGGATTGCAGAACTCGGCCTCGAACAGGTAGTGGCTCACCATCGCCGCAAAGCGCACGTTGACATCGCGCGCCTTGCCCACCCGGACCCGGTCCACCGCCGTCTTCATGTTGTCGTAGATGCCACGGCGGGGCACGCCACCGAGAACGCCAAACGCATGGGCGTGCGCGTCGAACAGCATCTCGTGCGTCTGCAGCGGATAGGCGCGCAGGATGAACGCCCGGCTGTGGCTCAGCTTGAATTGCGCCACCTGCAGCTTGACCCGCTCGCCGGCAATAACGGCCCAGTCCTCGCTCCAGTCGAACTGGAACGCCTCGCCGGGGGCAAAGGTCAGCGGCACAAAGGTGCCGCGCCCGGCGGTCCGCGCCAGCTCCTGCTGTGCCTGTCGCCACGACCGGGCAAATGCCGCCACCCGGTCGTACGAGCCTTTGAAGCCCAGCGAAACCAGATCGGCGTGCAGGCGCCGCAGATTCCGGCGTTGCTTGCGCCCCTTGCGGGTTTCCGCCGTGAGCCAGGCGGTCAGCTTCGCCGCGTACCCGTCGAGCTTGCTCGGGCTCTTGCGCTTCGGATACCTCGGCTCGACCACCGCGTTCGCCAGATACTTCCGGACCGTATTGCGCGACAGCCGCGTGCGCCGCGCAATCTCCCGAATCGATACCCCGTCCCGCAGATGCCAGCGCCTGATAACACTCAATATCGCCACGTTGATCACTCCTTCTCCTGCCCGTCTCCCGAGCAGGACAGTGTCTATACGTGGGTCAAATTTGAATGCAAATCACCCCTTGTAGTGGGTCAGTTTTCGGCGCAAATCAACAAGTAGCCCCTTTGACGACCTCCAAGAAGACCGTCTATACCCTTGCGGCGCTCTTCAGCCTCGACGCCTTTGCCGGTGGCTTCGTCGTGCAATCGATGGTGGCACTGTGGCTCTACCAGAAGTTCTGGCTATCCCTGGCCGCCGCCGGGACTTTGTTCTTCTGGACCGGGATTCTGACCGCAGGCTCGTACTTGGTGGCGGCCCGCATCGCCTCACGTTTTGGCCTGATCAACACGATGGTGTTCACGCACCTGCCGTCCAGCCTGTGCCTCATCGCGATCCCGTTCATGCCCAGCCTCGGCTACGTGATCGTGCTGCTGTTCGTCCGCAGCGCGTTGTCGCAAATGGATGTCCCGACCCGCAGCTCCTACGTCATGGCGATTGTCCCGCCGGCGGAGCGCCCGGCCGCTGCCAGCATAACGTCAGTGCCGCGGAGCCTCGCCTCAGCGATCAGCCCAATGCTTGCTGGATATTTGCTGACCGCTTCGACCTTCGGCTGGCCACTGCTGATCGCAGGGGCGACGAAGATTGTCTACGACGTGCTTCTCCGGATGCGATTTCGGGACGTTCGCCCGCCCGAGGAGGTGGGGCCCGACATGCGAAGCGCCGCGGACCGGTAACTTATCTAAACGATTCTCGAAGCTTGACCAGACGTGATCGACCTGCTTCCGCATCGTTGAGCCACGCGGTATCGACAAGTAACGTGATCGTCCGGTTCCGATTCAATCGGGCGCCGGGTGCGGGTCAGACAGGGAACGTCGACGATCAGGCCGCGTGCGGCCGAGACTGTGTAAAAACTCAGCGAGAAACGAGGTACCCGCAACGACGACCTCGTAGATCGCGCTGTACGCGATTCATTTGGGATCGGGAGGGGTTTTGATATCACTGAAAGCGGATCGTAATCGAGTTTTTACACAGTCTCGGCCAGGAGCGGCCGTTCGTGCACCTAGGGAAAGTCTGAACAAGTCGTCGTGATTTTGGTCTCATCATCGGACTGAAACGAGACGGGGTAATCGATGAGCCAGCTGAGTTTCGGGGATGCAGAGTACGCCGGCAAGGGGAAGAAGACGCGGCGGGAGGTGTTCCTGGAAGAGATGGAACAGGTTGTGCCGTGGAAGTCGCTGCTCTCGCTCATCGAGCCGATGTATCCGGAGGCGGGTCGGGGCCGGCATCCGTATCCGCTGGAGACGATGCTGCGCGTGCACCTGATGCAGAACTGGTTCGGGTTGAGCGACCCGGCGATGGAGGAAGCGCTCTACGAGATCACACCGATGCGAGGGTTCGCCGGCCTTTCGCTGACCAAGCCAATCCCGGACGAGACGACGATTCTCAATTTCCGTCACCTGCTGGAGGAGTACGAGCTGGCGCCGGAGATCCTGAGGCGGGTGAACGCGTACCTTTCGCGCAAAGGGCTGATGCTCAAGCGCCGGAGCATCGTGGACGCGACGATCATCGCGGCGCCGAGTTCGACGAAGAACGCGGAGGGCGAGCGCGATCCGGAGATGCACCAGACGAAGAAGGGGAACCAGTGGCACTTCGGGATGAAGGCGCACATTGGGGTGGATGCCGATTCGGGGCTGGTGCATACAGTGACGACGACGCCGGCCAACGAGGCGGATGTCGAGGTGGTCGACGAGCTGCTGCACGGTAGGGAAGAAGTTGTGCATGCGGATTCGGGCTACACCGGTGCCGACAAGCGTGTCAGGCGCAAGAACCTGGCGTGGCAGATCGCGGCCAAGCGCGGCCGGATCAAGGCGATGACGGAAGGACGCGAGAAGCGCGCGCTCGAGAAGATCGAGAAGGCCAAGGCGAGCGTGCGTGCGAAGGTCGAGCATCCGTTCCGGGTGATCAAGCGGCAGTTCGGTTTGAGCAAGGTGCGATTCCGCGGGCTGGCCAAGAACACGGCGCATGTGATCACGCTGTTCGCGCTGTCGAATCTGTGGATGGCACGACGGCGGTTGTTGGCGATGACGGGATAGTTGCGTCCGCAGCAGTCGAAAAGGCACGATCCCGAAGCGAAACCGGGTCGCGAGACCCGAAAACCGCGCTTCAAACACCGACGACGCCGGCGTGAGCGGGCGAGCGACGAACAAATCGGCCTTTGAGTGGCTTGATCAGACCTTCCCTAGTAAGTGATGCCTCCACGGCAGGGCTGTCTTGCCAAGCTTCTGCGCTGCGCCTAATCTCGTCGTGGAAGCGTTCCGCGAACGCGTGGTGCGGGCATTGCAGTCGCCGAGCCTGTGATCCGGTCGCTTCCTGGACGCCAAACCATGCTGACGACCGAAGAAGTTGCAACCATTCCCGTCTTCTCGAAGCTGCCGGCGGCCGAGCTCGAGCGCGTGGCAAGAACAGCGGCGGACATCCGCCTCGCCCCGGGAGAGTATGCGGTTCACGAGGGTGAAGAGCGTGCGCTCTTCGCCGTCCTAGAGGGCAAGATCGAGGTAACCAAGCGGATCGACGGAATCGACCGCACGATCGGCTGGCGCGTCCCGGGGAAGATCTTCGGTGAAGTCCCGATCGCTCTCGGAAGTGCGTTCGTCGCCGACTATCGCGCGGCGGAACCCTCGCGGGTCATTCGCGTGGACGCCCAGCAATACTATGCGATCGCCGCCGCGTCGCCGGAGATCTCGGAGGCGATCGGGGCGCTCGCGCGCGAGCGCATCGGAGGACTCCAGGGCCTGGCCGCCGAGGCACCCAAGGCGCAGGTGATGATTGTCGGCCACCGGTGGGACACCGCCTGCCACGATCTGCGCCAGTTTCTCGCGCGCAATCAGGTTACGTTCGACTGGATGACGCCTGACGATCCGGAACTGCCTGCACGGTGGCCTGCTCCTCGTCCCGGAGAGGAGGATTACCCGGCACTGCGGCTCGCGGACGGGGCGACGCTGTTTCGGCCACGACCGGGCGAGGTCGCCTCGCGTCTTGGACTGCAGACGCGCGGGCGTTTCACGGAATACGACACCGTGATCATCGGCGGCGGGCCTGCGGGCCTTGCGGCCGCGGTGTACGGTGCATCGGAGGGGCTTAGGACGCTGGTGGTCGAGCGCGAAGCGCCCGGCGGTCAGGCCGGAACGTCGTCACGAATCGAGAACTATCTCGGATTTCCCAACGGCGTCTCCGGCGACGAGCTCGCCAGCAGGGCGTTGCAACAGGCAAGGCGCCTCGGGGCGGAAATTCTGGTCACGCGCAACATCATTCGCGTCGATCCGGCAAGCCACGCGGTCTACCTCGACGGTGACGACGCTGTTCGCGCGCGGACGACCATCATCGCCACCGGCGTGAGCTGGCGCCGCCTTGCGATTGAGGGGTCAGAGCGCCTCATTGGCAAGGGCGTTTACTACGGGGCGGCGCGCAGTGAGGCGAGCAACACCCAAGGTCTCGAGGTGCACCTGATCGGCGCCGGGAACTCGGCTGGCCAAGCAGCGCTGTTCTTTGCCAACCACGCCCGAACGGTGACGCTGCTCGTCCGGGGCAACTCTCTGGAAAAGAGCATGTCTCGCTATCTCATCGAGCAGGTTCGCGGCAAGTCGAACATCGCCGTCGAGCTGGAATCCGAAGTGCAGGCGGTGTATGGCGACACGCACCTGACCGAGATTGATTTTCTAGATCGCGCGAGCGGAACCATGCACCGCCGGGCCTGCGGCGGACTCTTCGTGTTCATCGGAGCAGATGCCGAGACCGAATGGCTGCCGGCCGAGATCGCGCGCGATGGCCGCGGATACCTGCTGACTGGCGTGGACGTGGTGAAGTCCGGACATTGGCGGCGAGAGCGGGACCCGTATCTCCTGGAAACGAGCGTCCCGGGCATATTCGCATGCGGCGACGTGCGCGCCAGCCCGGTCAAGCGGGTCGCCTCGGCGGTGGGCGAGGGAAGTATGGCGATCGCGTTCGTCCACCAGTATCTGCAGCACGACGGCACTGCGTGGAAATTTCCAGCCGAGCGGCCTTTGGCCTAAATACGAGGCTGATTCTTGGGACGTTCCTTCTAGCCGATGACTCTTGGCGCCCGCCGCTATCATGCGAGCGTCCCTTTATTGAAGACTGGGTGGCCGCGACGGATCGGACTGGGACCATCAACGAGCGGGCCGGTTTGCGACGACCGGGCGAAGGTCGCTGACCGGCCAGGTGCGGTCATGCGTCGACCCGCTGTTCGATCACGCGGTCAGCGCTTATCGGAACGGCGCCCGCGCGATCAACCCACGCGCAACGGCGCGCAAATCGCGCTTAACTCGCGTCGAGGGCGGCTATGGATGAAAAGACGTAGGCTGCAGTAGGCCGCGGGCGGCCTGCCTCACGTCGGGCGAGGAGAAGCGGAAGGCAGCGCGATCCAGGAGGTAGTGGATGAAGCCACTCGCGAAGCCCAGTGCAAGTAGCGCCGGTACGAAGGGCGAGGAGCGCAGCCACCAAGCGGCATTGCCGAAGATGCGATCGGCGTAGACGTATTCGTCGGACACTGCCTGCACCTCCAACACCGGCAGCAACAAGATGGAGACGACGGCGAGCACGAGCAGCACGGCCCAGCCGCGGCGGTTGATGGGCGCCAGCAGCCGCTGCCAGTGCGCGCCAGGCGCCTGTGCCCCACCGGAAGCCGCGAGCGAGGCGAGTCCCATCGCGGCGCTCCAATGCTGCACGCTCCAGAGCACGATGAACAGGAAGGGGTCGCGCGCGAGGAAGGCGAAGAGCACCATGACCGAGACGCCGAGGACGTAGGACACGCGCGGCAGCGATGGGCGCTGCGAGCGCAGTTCGGCGTACAGCATCATGGCGGTCAGGATCACCACGAAGACAATTCCGCCATCGCGCAGTTTGCGCGCGAGGAGGTCCGCCCAGCCCGCTCCCAGCACCAAGTCGATCCAGCGGTCCTGGTAGGCGATCGATCCAGCCAGTGCCTCCGCCAGCACGACGAAGCCGCCGCCCACGACGAGCGCGAACCAACGGTCGATCCGTCGCGTGATTGCGTCCGACGCCCGTCCCGCGCGCGCGCGGTAGAGGCTGAGCAGCCCGAAGTGCTGTGCGGCAAAATGGTAACTCACCAACAGGTAGTCCAGGACGGCGAGCCAGACCACGCGCTCGGTCAGCGGCATCGGCAGCACGCTCTCGGGAGCCAGCAGCAGGGCGAAGCAGGCCACGGCGACGGCGAACGGGGCCACTAGGAAGCGTAGCCGCTGCGTGGCGAGCAGGGGGCGGTAGGCCGGGGTCGCGTAGGCCAGCCAGGCCGACGAGACGCGGTGGCCGAACCAAAGAGGTACCGCGAGGGCGAAGAACAGCCCGTCCACTGGGCTGGTGCGAACGTGGTCGTGACCCCGCGCCAGCAGAAGAAGCAAGGGGGCCAGCCACAGCGCATTCAGGATCCAGACGAGGTCCCAGGCGGGGCTCTTGATCCAGCGCATGGGGGCAGAATGCGGTGCATCGGCCCGGTTAGGTGTTTCCCCGACCTGTGTATCGGCTCGGGCCGAAGCGAGGAAGTGATGGTGCATAGGTCGCATCGCGAGCCGCAATTGAAGAAACCAAGACTACATTTTCCCTGTTACGGCAGGCCGGCACCAGCGACCGCTGTCGGTCGAACTGGGAGCGCCGACGGTCTGACCGAGTGCGGCCATCATGCGACATTGAGCGCCCGTGATTGCCTGCCACCAAGCTGCCGCTCGTTCTGGGCGGCGAACCCATTGCTACGTGCGGCATATGGCGTCACCGTTTCGTTGTCTTCATACCTTCCACGTAGTCTTGCATCTGATCGAGACGCTGGTTCCAAATCGCGTGCTGCTCCGCCAGCCAGCCCTCGGCGGTTACGAGCGGCTTTGGCGCAAGCTGAAAGCGGCGAACGCGCCCTTCCTTGTGCGACCGTACCATGCCGCATTGTTCAAGCATCGCAAGATGCTGCGCAAAAGACGGCAAGGCCATGTCAAATGGACGTGCCAGCTCCGTTGTCGAGGCAGGTCCCCGAGCCAGCCGTTCGACCACAGCGCGCCGCGTCGGGTCGGCGAGCGCCTGAAAGACGCGACTTATATCCTGACTCCGCGCTGCAGCTCCTCGCTTTGCGGGGGCCCGAGCGCCAATGTCAGTGCCCATGCAGGTACCCATCCAGCTTATCGAGAGTTTGATATCCGAGCTCGACCGCTCCGAACCCGATCCCACCGTCGCGTTGTGCTTTGCTCGGGTGCAGCTGCCGGAGGGTGATCACGGTCTTGCCGTCACTCTGCTGGTCAAAGGTCACCGTCACCCTAAATCGATTAGGGTCGTCGTCGATGTCCTTCCCGTGATCGAGAACCAGCCGTTCACTGGGCGTTACCTCAAGAAATACCATTCTGTTGTCGTAACGCTTACCACCCGGCGCGATCATGTCGAATCGCCATACCGCGCCAGGCTTGGCTTCGCAGTCTTGGTGAACCTCGCAGCGAAACCCGCGTGGGCCAAACCATTGGAACATGCGCTTCGGCTCGACCCAGGCAAGGAAAACCTGCTCCCGAGGGGCGTCAATGACACGCGACAGCACGATCTCGCGGTCTAGCACTCCGTTGGCGTATGCAGCATTGGCAACCATGCTCAAATCTCCTTGTGAAATAGTAAGGCAGAAACCTTAGTATGCGGCGTGACGAGACTTAGGTCAAGACCTTTGTATTCCATACTCGTTGCTCGCGGCCCGATTCCCGACGTTCGCGAATGGCCACTGAGGGTCGGACCGCCCCCCGATCGGGATCAGCATGAAGCTCCTTTCACTCAACAAAGGAGCGAGTCATGGACACGGTCAAGAACGCCGGCGGGCACGCAGCGCCGTGGAACAAGGGGAAACTGCTCGGCCAGAAGCCCCCACTGAAGCTGAAAGAGATCTGGGCCATTCGCAGTCGACTGCAGCTGGACCATCGAACCCGCGAACTCGCGCTCTTCAACCTCGCCATCGACAGCAAGCTGCGCGGCTGCGATCTGGTCGGGCTGCGCGTGCACGATATCGTCCAAGGAAGCCAGGTTGCGCGCCGCGCGATCGTGATGCAGAAGAAGACCCAGCGGCCGGTTCAGTTTGAACTGACCGAGCAAACGCGGGACGCGGTCGCGGCCTGGATTGCAGCGGCACACCTGAAGCCGGAGCACTACCTGTTTCCCAGCCGGATGGCGGAGTCGCCGCACGTCTCGACCCGGCAGTATTCCCGGATCGTCGGGTCTTGGGTGGGATCGATCGGGCTCGATCCGATCGCGTACGGCAGCCTTGCAGGTCCTCGCGGCCCTTGACTCGCATCGGAACGAACGAGATTACTTCACCAATGTCACCGGCACCTCGACGAGGTGCAGCACTTTCGTCGCGATCGAGCCCAGCAGCAGGCCGGAGATGGCCCCGGCGGCGCCGGAGCCGAGGCCGCGCGTGCCCATGACAACCTGGTCGCAGTGCAGGTCTCGTACGTAGCGGGCAATCGTCTGCGCCACGTCGCCGACTTCGACGTGCGACGTGCACCCGATGCCCACATCGTGGAGCCGTGCGCGGGCAGATTCCAGGGCCGCTTCGCCCATTTCCTGCTGGAACTTGTCGATCAGGTCCTGGCTGAGATGGGTATTGACGAGCCGCGAATTGATCGGCGGCTGAACGTTCAGCACATGCACCGTCACCGGCTGTCCATTGGCGACTTGCTGGCAGGCGGCTTCCACCGCCCGCATCGAATTATCAGAACCATCGACCGCAATCAAAATGCAGGGCACGACGATCTCCATTTGGCTGGAAGACCTATGACGTGGATGCGCCCAACGGACGACGCCGTCGGCTGGGCGCACCGGGAGGAACCCTATCACCGAAGACAATACTCGCACGGCGCGCGTCAAGGTAGTCGTCGCCCCGGTCATGCAGCCAACTTCGAATTATTCGACGCCTTCGTCACGATGCCGACCACCAAGTCCCTTTCTGGGTTTAGCCTGACCGCCGCGATGAGCGTCCAGTTGCCACTGCGTCGGAGAGCCCTCGGCGGGGGCTGCGCGTCGAACCGAGACCGTCAACGATCAGGCGGAGTTCGGCCAGAAGCGGCCGTAGGGCGCCCAGCCGCACATAGACATCGGGGGTGTATCGGAGACCCGCGGATCGCCGGGTGCGACGGTGTAGGACCCATGCGATACACGAGCGGGACAATGTCGACTGGGGCTCGTCGAGTGCATCCCAAAATGGCCGGTCGGGGCATGGCGAGGGAATAAAAGGCGCGCACCGGCGGTCTTGACGACACCTAGTCCAACATCTCCGGGGGTGGGTGCCATGGCCGACGATCTTCCCGATTCCCGCACCATCGACGAGCTGAAGAGGCGCCGCAAGTTCATAAAATGCATGGCTTGGGCGGGCAGCGGGGTACTTTGGACCATGGAAGGTGGCGTATTACGGGCGCAGATGCTGGCAGCTGGCACCGCGAGTGGGGCACCGGGCCGAGCGGGGGAGTTCAGCTTTGCGCAACTGAGTGATTCGCACATTGGCTTCCACCAGGCGCCAAACCCCGATGTAACGGCAACGCTGCAGGAGGCCATCGCCAAGGTCAACGCGCAGTCCCTAGCACCGGACTTCGTCGTGCATACCGGTGATCTTACCCATCTTGCTAAGCCCGACCAGTTCGACGCGTTCGCGGAAGCAATGCGGGAGTTGAAGACCGACCAGAAATTCTTCGTCCCCGGCGAGCATGACGTTATCGGCGACGACGGCAAGCATTACTTCAGCCGCTTCGGCCATCGGGGGTCCAGCCGCGGTTGGTACAGCTTCGACTTCCGTGGGGCGCATTTCGTGGGTCTAGTCAATGTGCTCAATTTCAAGCCTGGCGGTTTGGGCGTGCTTGGGCACGACCAGCTGGAGTGGCTGCAAGCTGACGTGCAAGGTTTGTCGAGCAGCACGCCGATCGTGGTCTTCGCGCATATGCCCCTTTGGACCATCTATGAGAAATGGGGCTGGGGCACGGAGGACGGCGCACAGGCGCTCGCCTATCTACGTCGCTTCGGCTCGGTAACCGTGCTGAATGGCCACATTCACCAGATTCAGCAGAAAGTGGAGGGCAACGTCACTTTCTACACGGCGCGATCGACCGCCTACCCGATACCCGCGGCCGGCACCGGGCCAGCGCCAGGGCCGGACGCAAGCGTTACGGCGGGTCGGCTGCACGGTCTGATTGGCGTGCGCGACGTGAGGTACGTGGCGGTGAACAGCCCGCTGGCGGTCACCGACACCGCAATGGGCCCGAGCAATGGCTGACCATCTCAATGACGCCGCGCCCGCCATGAAGCATGCAGCTGAGCGGGGAATGCAGCGGGTCGCCTGGGACTTGGTCCTGGGCGCCGTGGCTGCTGCTCTCGTGACCACCGTGTGTGCCGACGCCGTCAATGCCGCTCCCCCCTCTTCCTCGTCGGGCTCCCTGGCGCAAGCTGCCGCAGTGCCCGAGGTGAGCATCAGCAACTTCACATTTCAACCGGCGTTGCTGATAGTGAAGGCGGGCACCAAGGTCACATGGACCAACCGTGACAGCACTCCACACACCGTCACCAGTAGCGACAAGCGCTTCGTTTCATCGTCCGGCCTGGATACCAACGATCAATACTCGTATCTCTTCGACAAGCCGGGTACTTACGAGTACTTCTGCTCATTGCACCCGATGATGGTGGGAAATGTGGTTGTGCAGCCCGTTCGGTGACTGCCTTGGTTCGAGGCCCACCCGACCCCGTCGAGTGTCCAGGTCCAAGGCGTCGCGTCGATGAACGGAGCTTCATCCCGTGACTGCCTGCTCAATGAAGGGGAAGATTGCGGGGTGCCGTACCTCCGCGAGGCCGCGGGTATTCACGGTCGCGCCCGGCCTGCGGCAGCGAAGTCGATGGGATGGCGCGGCTGTATCCGTCCGGTTGCGGCTCGGCTCTTGACAAGGTCGTGCGCCAGTGCGCACCGACCTCCCGCCGGGCACACGACGGCCTGCGCCTTCGTGGTTCAGCCAGGTTGGGAGCGTCCGTTTGTCCGATCACGCGCATTTTGAGGAGTTGGTATTGCCGCATCTAAACGCGGGATACAACCTTGCGCGCTGGCTGACGCGTGACACCAACGACGCCGAGGACGTTGTCCAGGACGCCTGCGTCCGCGCCCTCAAGTACATGCGCTCCCTGAACAGGACAGACGCCAGGGCGTGGTTCCTGACGATCGTACGTCATGCGTTCTACGATTGGTGCGCGCGCAATCGCCCGGCCGAAATCGTCCACGACGATGGCAGTGCCGTCGAGATGGCTATTGATCGGGAAGCGGTCGATCCTGAGCAGGCGCTGCTGCGCCGATCGGAGTCGAAGGCATTGGCCGAAGCGGTCGAGGAGCTTCCGCTGGTGTTCCGGGAGGTCCTGATATTGCGTGAAATGGAGGAGTTGTCATACAAGCAAATTGCCAAGGTCGTCGACATTCCGATTGGTACCGTGATGTCGCGACTCGCTCGAGCGCGGGCCTTACTCCATGGATCCCCGCGACTACGTGCAATCGGCGAGCGAACGTCGGGGGGTTGCGGATGAACTGCAATGACGCGCAGGCGCTGATTGCGCCTTACGTCGACGGCGAGCTCGATCGACTTCGGAAGCTTTCGGTTGAGAAGCACCTACGGGGCTGCCCGCAGTGCGCGGAGCGGCACCGCGGACTGCTCGCGTTGCGCGCGCGGTTGCGTTCCGAAATTCCTTACTTCGCGGCCCCGCCGGGTCTGTCCGAACGGATCCGCACGCGGCTGGCGAATAGTCCGGTGGCGTTGCCGGATCGCTCCCAATCGTCGCGCGATCGCTGGCGTTGGCTGGGCGCAGGCTTGCTTGCGGGTTGTGCCGTGACAGTGCTCGCTTGGCTGGTGGGCACAGCCTTCATCGACTGGCGCGCCGGACAAGACTTGGCGGTCGAGGCCGTCGCGACCCATGTGCGAGCGACCCTCAATAACCACCTGGTGGAGATCGCGTCCTCGGACCAACATACCGTGAAGCCGTGGCTTTCGGCACGGTTGAACTACTCGCCGCCCGTGCAGGACTTGGAAAGCGACGGCTTTCCGCTCCTCGGAGGACGCATTGACACGCTTGGACAGCGAGCGGTTGCGACCCTGGTCTATCGCTACCGAATGCATCTGATAGACGTGTTCGTTCGACCCGAGCCCGTGCGCGGACTGCCCTCACTGCGCACTCTGCGAGGTTTCAACGTCGCGCATGCCACGGGCGATGGATGGGACTGGCTGGCGGTTTCCGACGTGACTCCGGACGTACTTGCCGGGTTCGTCGAACAACTTGCGAGCGCGACACCACCGCCGGAGCCGTCGTCGCGATGAGACCGCAGCGAGAATCGGCGAGGCGTTCGAGATCGTCTGCACCATCATCTCGTTCGTGACGCCGCCAACCTGCCGTAGATCGGGGCCGCCACGCGTGTGACATGCCTCCGGGATCCCTGCGCCCATCGGTCCTGGAATGTGCGGCTCCCGCCCCCTGAACGTCCGGTCTCAAGAAAGGTGGAGGACCGGTTCGGGTAGATCGCGGCCACGCCATTTCCAAGAAATGATTGCGCTACCACTTGCCTCAGCGGCCAGCATTTGCATCAAGGCCCTCCCGTTCTCAGCAATGAGGGGATTGCGGACGATCAAGCTCGCCTCAGCACCGCATAGATGTTGGCGGCGGCGCGCAGCCTCTGCCGAGTCGGCTCGTAGGGCCCGCGAGGAAGCCGAAGCGCGGTCAGCCTGTGTTCTCGTGTGAGCGTCGTCACGTCTAGACCATCAAACTATGAGAACGCCAAGCGATCGGCGAGTTCATCCAGCGAAATGTCTGGAATGCCTTGCAGGAGCGGGTTGTCCGCCAGGAACCAATGCGGCGACGTTTGTTGCACCTTATCCACCATAGATCCTCCGTCGCCGTGCGATGGGTGCATCGAGCGGGCCCGGACTGGAGGAATCGGCGTTCTCGGCAAGCCACCCCGGGGTCGCTGGCGGGCCGATCGCACCTTCAGCGTCGTCACGCGCAGGGTCTGTGCCGTTTGCTGGCAGCCGAACTTCCTTGTCCGTGTTCTCCACGGTTGGTAATGGCACTGGAATTAACACCCCGAACAGGGTGTTCCTTCTCTCGGTCTCCCAACTAGCGGCCATGTTGGCCACGCGTGCCGCCTTGGACGGTTGCTTCGGCAACGCGTCCAATGCTGCTGTTTAATGCGCGTCCTACGCCAGGACTTGATGCCGCTCGCGTCGAGTGCGCCTGAGGACGCCGAGGCCGACGAGTCCGATCCCGAGCAGCGGGAGACTGCCAGGCTCCGGGGTCTGATTGACCTGGGTCTGATTTACCTCGTTTATGCACTCGCCGGCGTACGTCGTGCCCACCGGTGCGCACACATCGCCGGTACTCGGATCGCCCGGAACGAGCGGCCCGAGATTCGTGACGCCGTAGCCGCCGGTCGATCCGGATCCTGTGGGTATGCTGAGGGTACAGTCGATGAGCCCGGTGGCGCAGAGCCCGTTATCGGAATCGGACGGTACACCGTCATTCAGCATCGCAACCGGGTTCGTGCTGTCGTGAGCGTGAAGGCCGTCGAGCCGCCGGTTGACACGGAGAGTGCGCCGGGCGTCACGCTTGCCGACGCGGTGACCCCGAGGTCGCTCCACGGGAAGGGCCCTACGCTTTGCGTGGCGGTCCCGTACGTGGCGGAGACTGAAGCGGTCGTGCCCACGTCAATGGTTTGAGCGCTGATCGCCATCGGCATCATCAGTGCCGCCACGGCGGCCGTGGCGCGCAGCAGTGTGCTGGCGGCCAGTCCCTCGGATACGGCCTGATGGGACCAGTGGAACCATTCGGGCAGGCGGCGCCGGCGTGGGCTGTTGCGTCGCGCGATGGCAGGTTGGGATAACCGCGCCGCCACCGCGTCGTTCGTGTGGCCCAGAACGATCGGCATTCGTGCCTCACCTTACGTAACGTGACGCGATCTCGGCTTTCCAACCTGTTCTATCGACCAGCCCCGTTAGTCCGCGCGACACTGTAGGGAACCGTTGTCGCGTCCGAAGGCCACCTCGAAAAGGCCGCCACCAAGCGGTAGCCTGCGGTCCACCGGGCAGTTCCCGTCATTGGAAGCGCTGCGCGAATGCCTTGGCGCACATCGGCCCCCGATAGATCGTACTGGTAGTGTCGGAAAACAGCACTTTGGCGTCCGCTGTCCAATGATCGGCGTCGGAGTCGAAAACAATGGTTTGGGTAATCGTCTGGATGCCCTCCTCGAATCCAGGCGTCGTCGGCAGATTCGTGCTGGTCGTGAACTGGATGAAGGCCTCGCTCTTTGCTTGGTACACGCCCGGTCCGCTGCGACTCCAGACCCCGACACCGGGCTCGCGCTGCCCCGCGGCGAAGGCCGGATTACTGGTGGTCTCGACAAAAGTGCCGTTGCCGGCGAACGCCAGCAGCGATGGGAACATCGGACCCATCGCTGCGCCTGTCCGGCAGTCGACCAGTCCAACCAGCACCTCCCATGCCCCGTCCAGCGCCCGTGCCGGAACCTGGGCGCATTTCGCGACCGCGCAAGTGCGGACATCCGAATTGGTAGCGAACGCGGTTCCAGTCGCCTCGATGGCCATCAGCGCAACGGCGAGCGTCAGTAACAGGGTGGATCCGCACAAGAGTTGCGTCAGGCGCCTCATGATGGATATCTCCGCGAAGTTGAACTGTTTCGGGGTCTCCGGTCCTTCCGGCAGATGGTCCTTCCTGCGCGGCGCGATTGTCATTAGGATAGGATGAATATTTATGAAATTTTCTGAACGCTGCCGAGCGCAACGATGAGCAGTACTGCGGCACGAATTTATTGCTTCGGTGATTTCCGGGTCGAAGCGAGCAAACGGAAGCTGTTGCAAAACGGCGAGCCGGCGCCGCTGACGCCCAAAGTGTTCGACACGCTGCTGCATCTGGTGGCCCATCATGGCGAGCTTGTCGAAAAGGACGATCTGATGCGCGCCATCTGGCCACGCACGGTCGTCGAGGAAAACAACCTCAGCCAGAACATCGCCGCATTGCGTCGGGTGCTACAGGATCGCCATGGCGAGAATCGCTACATAGTGACCGTACCCGGTCACGGGTATCAATTTGTCGCCGACGTCGAGGTTATCGACGAAGGGCCGCTCGAGCCGCCGGCGCAGACGATGCTCGCGGTCATGCCGTTCGAGAACCTCAGTGCCGATCCCGGACGCGAGTACCTTGCGGACGGGCTGACCGAAGAGACCATCGCTGCGCTCGGCCAGGTCGACCCGGCCCATCTCGGCGTGATCAGCAGGACCTCGGTGCTGCCCTACAAGCACGCGACTAGCACGGTCGCGGATATCGGACGCGAGCTGCACGCGGCCTATCTGGTCGAAGGTTCGTTGCGCGCCGAGAGTGGGCGTCTGCGCATTACCGCGAGGCTCGTTCGCGTGCGGGGCCAGATCCAGGTCTGGTCGGCGTCGTTCGACAGCGAGCCACGCAGCATGCTGGAATTCCAGCGTGAGCTCGCCGGCGTCATTGCGCAACAGGTGAGATTGCAGTTCGCGACCAAGCGGCTCGCTGCTCTCGCGAACCGGCAAACGCAGAACGCGCAGGCCTACGACTCCTATCTGCGCGGCCGCCATTTCTGGCATGGACTGACCCCGGCTACGACTCGCGATGCGCTGGAGCACTATCGCCGCGCGACTACCCTCGACCCCAGCTATGCGCTCGCGTGGTCTGGCATTGCCGACGCGTACAGCGCGAGCCCCATCAATGGTGATGCTGAACCGAGCAAGGTGTGGCCGATGGCGCGTGAAGCCGTAGCGCACGCGGTGCGCGCCCACCCGGACCTCGCCGAGGTTCAGGCCTCGCGTGGATTCCTGAGTTTCTGGCTCGACTGGGACTGGCCCGAGGCGGAGCGGGCGTTCCGCCGGGCAATCGAGCTCGATCCCAACTACGCGCTGCCACACCGGATGCTGGGCCTCCTGTATTCGCACTTGGGCCGACCGCAGGAATCGCTGCCGGCGATTCGCCGTGCGCGTGAACTCGATCCGCTACTCGCCGTGCATCACGGTCTGTCTGCCCAGGTAGCGTTCGCGGCGCGGGACTTCGCGTTGGCCGCGCAGTTCGCACGCCAGGCGCTGGTCGTGGACCCAGACTTCTGGATCGGCCATTTCCAGCTCGCGCAGGCCAGCGCGGAACTTGGTGAATATGAGGTCGCGGAACGGGCGCTGTCGGACGCGGGTCGTAGCTCCGGCGACAACAGCAAGGTCGCCGCGCTGCGCGGTTACCTCCACGCGCGGCTGGGACGAATGCGCGACGCCGAGCAAGAGTTGCGCGCACTGATCGCGCTTTCGCGCGAACGTTACGTTCCCTCCTGCGCGATAGCGCTGGTGTGCGTTGGATTGCGTGAGTTCGACGAGGCGGCGCTATGGCTGGAGAACGCGTGCAAGGCACGGGACGTCCATCTCGCTTTCCTGCCCATTGATTCCAAGTGGGATGACTTTCGTGCCGACCGTCGGTTTAAGGCAGTGCTCAACCATTGCGGCTTCGTTGCGACTGGATGATCATCCGGCCTTGGCATGGGAGTCGAAAGCGTGCCAGGGGAACGCATGAAGCGATTGCAGCGGTGTTGGCTTGCGATGGGGGCGATCCTTCACGGCGACCTGCGCGATTCAACGAGCCACATCTACGACGCGCTCGTCCTTCAGCAGGACGGTCGTGATGCCGGCGAGCTGTCATGGTATTTGGCGACTGCGGTGGTTGTCGCCACACGCCGTGGAGATCTATACGCTGGCCTTGCGCTCGCCGCAAACGCTGCCAACTCTGGCGCTGGCACGCCCAAGCCGGTCAAGTTCGCGCTGCACACGGACGCCTGCGCAGAGGTCGAGAGCCGCCGATACAGCCGGCCACGGTCCGAGCCCGCGACGACCGATCTGGCGGTAGATCTCGCGCTGGTCGGCTGCCGCGCGCCGACGAAAGCCATGCAAGACAGCGATCGTGCCGCCGCTTGACCGCGTTGCACGCGCCTTTTTGAACAGGAGGGGACCTAAAATGCGCAGCTCCCCAACGTCTGCTATGTAACCCGTCGACAGTCTGCATCGGGTCGAAGTGGGACCCTCGCGGATCGGCCGATTACGGCCGTGGGCCGTCGCAGAACCAAGACGCCGTCAGCGGTCATTCGAGGTTCCGCCCAACCCGTTGCTGCCTTTCCTGCTCTGGAGAAGCAGGTGTTCACGAAGTTCGCATAGTGGCCCTGAGGCCTGCACTCCGTGCTTCGTGTCCCGGTTTCATCGACAACTATCTCAGGTGCGGTACTGCGCGACGCAACCTTGCAATCGCATGAGATCCCGAGACAACGTTCGCGCCGGTTCCTGGAGCGCTGCCGCGAGAATAGATTGTTCGGGCCTCAGCGGCGCGTGCCGCTGCCTGCAAAGAGAGCGATTGGGACGAGTAGTGCCAGCTGCGTGGCGAAAAGGACCGCGACAAACGACACCATCGCGGCCGTTCCCCCGGTACTCGTCGCGATCAGCACCGCCACCGGGGCGCTGCGTGCCGGGAACGCCCAGGGCAGCGCGCCGCGGTCGCGCGCATTCGCCGAGACGATCCGGGCAAAGACGGCTCCAACGATCAACATGGCCAGGGTCAAGACGATTGCCGCCCGTAGCAGACCCGCGAACTGCGCGCTGATCGTCACGTACTCGTCGACCGTCGCTACCGCGAGCACCGACACGACGGCGACAAGGCCGACCACCCGAATGGGTGTCCGCCAGCGATCAAGGCGCTCGCCCAGTCGATGGCGGATCAACATGCCGACGAGGAGCGGAAGCAACAGCCCGACAAGCGTCTGCTGCGCGATCGACGCAAGCGGGAGATCAAATTGACCGCTCGAACCCAGGAACAGGTGGAATCCTACAGTCGCGACCAGCGGGGTGGCGAGAAACGCGAGCGCGTTGGAAACTGCGGCAAGCGTAGTGGCGAGCGCGAGGTCACCGGCGGCGAGCTGGGCGTAGAAGCAGGACAGCGCGGCGGCAGGCGCCGCTGCCACGAGCAGTACGCCGCCGGTCACCTCGTCGGGCAGTGCCAGCGACCGGCTGATGAGCCCGCTGGTGATCAGCAGCGCGACCCAATGCCCGATCACCACGCCCGGCACGAGGCGCGGATGATCCCGGACGCGCTGGAAATCCTGAAAGCGCAGATCGATTCCGACTGCCGCCATCACGAGGAAGACGAGGACCCGGATGCCGAGTTCGACAGTGGGACTCATGTTGAGCGTGATAGGCAGGTCTTGGCTGCGGACGCTTCGGCGGTCATGGCTTCGCTCGCAATCGTGTTGTCAAAGTGTTCGCCGGCCGCGGCCGGCGCTGGCTGAAGCGTTGTTCCAGGTGTGCTTCGCGCTCCACACACATCCGTTCCTGGTCGCGTACGGCCTGCATGTAGGCTTGCGCCGCCGGCGACAAGGAGCGGCTGCCAAGGAAAATGAACCCGTAGCTCGCGCGTAGGTCGATCTGTGGCGTCGGCAGGTAGGCCAGCCGTCCACTTTCCAGTTCGCTCTCCACCATCGAGAATGCGCCAAAGGCAAGCACGTCATTGTCTTCGACCAGCCGCCCGAGTTGCATCGGAACGTCGGTCTCGACGGCCGGGACGAAGTCGCCGGTGAATTCGTCGATACGTCCGGCGCGTACCGGCGCTCGCGGGAAAGCCGCCGCCACACGCGGCGGAATTCGGGTACTGGCCCAAGGAAACTCCAGCAGCGTCGCCAGCGTAATGTCCTCCGCTTGCAGCAGCGGATGCCCGGGGCGACAGAAAAGCCTCGCGCGGTGCTGCCCGACCACTTCCGTGTCGAGCCGATCGTTCAGCACGGCGTCGGAAAGCTCGGCAATGCCAAGTTCCGCTTTCTTTTCCATCACCGCTTGGGTGACCTCGCGCCAGTTGGCGACGTGAAGAGCGATCTGCAGCTTGGAGTGCGCCGCCATCACCCGTCCCGCTGCGGCATAGCCCGACATGGCGCTTGGGTAGGGGCCGAGCGCAACGTCGAGATGACCAACTTCGAGACCGGCCAGCAGCTGTATGTCGCGCAGCAACTCGCCTTCGCGCGCCACGACCTGCCTGGTGTGCGCCACAACGAGCTTACCGAAGTCGGTCAGGACCACACCCCGGGTATTCCGGTCGAACAGGCGCACGCCGAGCGCTGCCTCGAGCGCCTGGATGCTCTTGGTGAGCGCGGGCTGCGAAATCTTCAGAGTGGCAGCCGCCTTGCCGAAGCCCCCATGCTCGGCCAGCGCGACGACCTGTCGAAGGCGGGTGAGTGTGATCACGATAACGCTTGGTTATGAATTCTCAAGATATTGGAATCCCGGTTCATGACATTGCGATAGATCAAATCGGTAATCCGACGGAGCGCGTGGAATGGCACAAGTCCGCTGACCGCCTAGATGTGACCTATGCCAGATACAGCCATCGACAGGTACCACGTCCCACAGTGGCTGGGCGACCGGGCGACCCGCCGTTTCCACGTCATGGCCAAGCCCGCCGGGTCGGCGTGCAACCTGGGGTGTTCGTACTGTTTCTACTTGAGCAAGGAGAAACTCGCTGGCGGGCCGGGCCCCGGGCACATGCGCGACGATGTCCTCGAGGCGTTCGTCCGCGACTACATCCGCAGCGTGACCGCCGACGAGATCGTCTTCTCCTGGCAGGGGGGCGAGCCGACGCTGCTTGGCATCCCGTTCTTCGAGAAGGTCGTCGCCCTGCAGCGCAGGTATGCGAAGCCCGGCCAGCGGATCGAGAACGACTTGCAGACGAATGGCACGCTGCTCGATGAGGATTGGGCGAAGTTCCTCAAGGCGAATCGCTTCCTCGTTGGATTGTCCGTCGACGGACCGAAGGACGTGCATGACGCCATGCGTCCGACTAAGCGCGGCCAGCCGTCGTTTGACGATGTGATGCGGGGCTGGGAATGGCTCAGGCGGTATGGAGTGCCATTCAACACATTGACCTGCGTCCACCGCTACAACGCGCAGCACCCGCTTGATGTCTACCGTTTCCTGCGGCGCGAACTGGGCTCGAACTACCTGCAGTTCATCCCGATCGTCGAGCCGCGCAGTTTCGAGACGACGGCGCCCGGGCATGGCGATGCCTCGCAGTCCCCGCAGGTCGGAACGCCGCGTGCGAAGCCGGACCACCCGCTGTCGATCGTGACGCCGTGGTCCGTCGACCCCGACGAGTACGGCCATTTTCTGTGCAAGGTGTGGGACGAGTGGATCTCGCGCGACCTCGGCAAGGTGCTGGTCAACTTCTGCGAGACGCTCGTCGTCCAGCACATGGGGATGCCGTCCCAGGTATGCATCCACGCTGAGAACTGCGGCAAGGGTGTTGCCATCGAGCACGACGGCAGCGTCTACGCGTGCGACCACTACGTCTACCCGGAATTCAGGCGCGGCAACATTCTCGACAAGTCGCTCGGCGACATGGTGTTTGATCCCGGACAGGTGAAGTTCGGGTACGCGAAATCGGAGACGCTGCCGAAGTACTGTCGCGCTTGCGCGTATCTCAAGGACTGCTGGGGCGAGTGCCCGAAGAATCGACTCGTGCGCACGCCGGACGGCGAGGCCGGCCTGAACTACCTCTGCCCCGGTTTGAAGACGTTCTTCGCGCACGCCGTCCCTGCGGCGAACGAGTTGGCAGCCCGCGTCAGCGCGGCGCCAAGTGTGCCGCAGAACTTAGGTGGGGTCCGGTCCCCGGCGCCCTTCATGAACCAGCAAAATGGGAGAGGGAGATGAAGCAAGACAGGAAACCCGGCGCAACTTCGGTCGCCGCAACGATCGCACGCGCATCGAAGAAGAACCCGCGCAGTTTCGGAGGCACGACCCGTTCCGCCCTGCTCGCCGCCAGCGTTGCCGTAGCGTTGGGAATCGGTGCCGCGCAGGCAGCCGACAAGCCGAACATCGTCTTGATCGTGTCCGACGACTTCGGCTATGGCGACGCCGGTGTTTATGGCGGCGGCCCGAACCGTGGCATGCCCACACCCAACCTCGATCGCATGGCCGAGGAGGGCATGACGTTCATGACGTTCTACGCGCAACCCAGCTGCACACCGGGACGCGCCGCGATGCAGACAGGGCGCATTCCGAATCGCAGCGGCATGACCACCGTGGCGTTCCAGGGACAGGGTGGGGGGCTGCCGGCTGCGGAGTGGACGCTGGCATCCGTGCTGAAGCAGGGTGGATACAGCACATATTTCACCGGCAAATGGCACCTCGGGGAAGCGGATTACGCGTTGCCGAACGCGCAGGGCTACGACCAGATGCGGTATGTCGGGCTGTATCACCTGAACGCGTACACGTACGCCGACCCGACTTGGTTCCCGGACATGGATCCCGAGTTGCGTGCGCTGTTCCAGAAGGTGACCAAGGGCGCCATGTACGGCAAGGCCGGCGAGCCCGCGAAGGAAGAGTTCAAGATCAACGGCCAGTACGTGAACACCCCTGACAAAGGTGTGGTCGGCATTCCGTACTTCGACGAGTACGTCGAGAAGGCTGGCATCGAATACCTCGAGCAGGCGGCGAAGGACCCAGGCAAGCCGTTCTTCATCAACATCAACTTCATGAAGGTCCACCAGCCGAACATGCCGGCGCCGGAGTTCCAGCTGAAGTCACCGTCGAAGACCAAGTACGCGGACTCCGTGGTCGAGAACGACACGCGCATCGGCCGCGTCCTCGACAAGATCCGGCAGCTCGGACTCGACAAGAACACGCTTGTGTTCTGGACAACCGACAACGGCGCATGGCAGGACGTGTATCCGGATGCCGGATACACCCCGTTCCGGGGCACCAAGGGCACGGTGCGCGAAGGCGGGAACCGGGTCCCGGCGATCGCGTGGTGGCCGGGCAAGATCAAGCCGAACTCGCGCAACTTCGACATAGTCGGCGGCCTCGATCTGATGGCAACGTTCGCAGCAGTCGCCGGCGTTCCGTTGCCCAAGAACGACCACGAGGGCAAGCCGATCATCTTCGACAGCTACGACATGTCGCCGATCCTGTTCGGCACGGGCAAGTCAGCCCGCAAGTCGTGGTTCTACTTCACCGAGAACGAGCTCACGCCCGGAGCCGTGCGCGTGAACAACTATAAGGCGGTCTTCAATCTTCGCGGCGACGACGGCGTGACGACCGGCGGACTGGCGGTCGACAGCAACCTGGGCTGGAAGGGGCCCGAAAAGTACGTTGCGATTGTCCCGCAGGTGTTCGACCTGTGGCAGGACCCGCAGGAGCGCTACGACATCTTCATGAACAACTACACGGAGCGCACCTGGACGATGGTCACGATAAGCGATGAGATCAACAAGCTCATGAAGACCTACGTCCAGTATCCGCCGCGCAAGCTGCAGAGCCTTGGCTACACCGGCCCGGTCGAGCTCTCGAAGTACCAGCAGTTGCAGTGGCTGCGCGAGCAGCTCGAGAAGGACGGCGTAAGCGTCCCCCTGCCCACGGGGAACTAGACGAGGGGACGTCGTACTCGAGGGGCGGGCCGGCGGACGGCCGCCTCTTCTTGCCGGAGGCAAAGATGACAAGACGTCTCGCGAGCGCATGGCTGGGGCAACTGTTATTCCTGCTTGCTGGCGCCCTCTCGCTTGCCGCAAGCGCGCAGGCGCCCGATCCGTTGCCGTCGTGGAATGACGGTGTGGCCAAGAAGGCGATCGTCGAGTTTGTGCGGGCCACGACGACCGAAGGCAGTCCGCAGTTCATTCCCTCGGCCGAGCGCATTGCGACCTTCGACCAGGACGGCACGCTCTGGGTCGAGCAGCCGGTCTACGCGCAGGTCATGTACTGCCTCGACCGCGTCCCGGAGGTGGTCAAGGCGAAGCCCGAGCTTGCCAACGTTGAGCCGTTCAAGACCGTGCTGTCGGGCAATCGAGAGGCTATCGCGAAGCTCAGCGAGACGGCGCTGCTCAAGATCGTCGCGGCCACGCTGACCGATATGTCGGTGGACGAATTCCAGAGCGACGTGAAGCGGTGGCTTGCCAGCGCGCGAGACCCACGCTGGAAGAGGCCATACACCGAGCTTACCTACCTGCCGATGCAGGAAGTGTTGAAGTATCTACGGGCCAATGGCTACAAGACCTTCATCGTCACGGGCGGGGGACAGGACTTCGTGCGGGTCTATGCGGAGGCGACCTACGGGATACCGCCCGAGCAGGTGGTCGGGACGGCGGGCGGCGTCCAGTACGGATACGCCAAGGACGGGAAGCCGGTCCTGACCAAGGAGCCAAAGCTCCTGCTCAACGACGACAAGGCCGGGAAGCCCGAGGGCATCCACCTGATGATCGGACGCAGACCCGTGGCCGCCTTCGGCAACTCCGTCGGCGACGCGCAGATGCTGGAATACACGAAGGCAGGAAACGGGGCGCGGCTCGCCATGATCGTGCTCCACGACGACGCGCGCCGCGAGTACGCGTACGGACCCGCGCAGGGATTGCCCCCGAGCAAGGTCGGGGCCTTCCCGCAGGGGACGTACGACCAGGCAACACAACAGGGCTGGATCGTCATCCACATGAAGGACGATTGGAAGCGCATCTTTGCGTTCGACGATTAGCGGCGGGGGCCCAGGAAGGAATCTCGCACACGCAGGAGCAAGAACGGTCGCGCGAGCATTCGCTTTCGTCCGACGCGGGAAAGGCGTTGAAGTCGAGAACGGGTGTCTGGCGGAACGCTACTGCGCGGAGCTCAGAGCCTCGGCGCCAATCCTCACGGTCAACTGGAAAGCAAGCAGCGGCGAGCAATGGACCGTACCTCTGGGCGGCGGAGTGGGCAAGATATTCCACCTCGGCAAACTGCCGGTGAACACCCAAGTCTCGGCCTACTACAACGTGGCGAAGCCGGATTTCGGGCCGAACTGGCAGATCCGCGCGCAGGTGCAACTGATGTTTCCCAAGTGACCGCGGGAGCGCTGACGATGGTTAAGGCTGGCCGCGACGTGATTCGGATTCTGCGGGTTGGAGCGCTCGGTGCGGTGGTTCTGCTCGCTGGATGCGCCGCGCCTGGCCCGAGCGGAGGGGCGACGGGTGCGGCAACCGCGGGAGCCGTCGCGTCGGAAGCGACCGCGGCGAACGTGCGCCGGGTCGGGTTCCTGACGGACTATGCGCGGCTGCAGGCGGTGCCCGGTGGCGGTGGGATGCTGTGCTGGCGCGACGCCGGCACCAGCTGGAAGCAGTTCGACCAGGTGATGTTCGAGCGCATCCAGGTCTTTCTCAAGCCCGGCTCGACGCAGTCGGTCGATCCGACCGACCTCAAGATGCTGATCGACTATTTCCACATTGATCTGGTCAACGCCCTCCGGCCGGAAGCACAGGTCGTGAACGCGCCAGGCCCCGGCGTGGTCCGGGTGCGGATCGCGCTGACCGATCTGGTCCCGAGCAACACCATCGCCAGCCTTGCGGGTACCGCAGTGCCGTACGGCTTCGTCGCCGAGGCCGGCGCCAGTGCGGCGACGGGCAAGCCGGCGGGCTCGACGCCCTACCTGGGCCAGACCGGCATCGAGGTCCAGTTTCGCGACGGTGCGTCGGGGCAGCTCATCGGGGAATGCGCCGACCGGGAAATCGGCCTCAAGTATGCCGCCGATCTGAATGCCAGTGCCGCAGGTGCCGCCGAGAACTGGGTGAACGGCTACCTGGATTCGTTCACGCAGTGGACCTACGCCAAGGCGGCGTTCGACAAATGGGCAGCGGAATTCGCGCGTCGCTTCGCCGCCTTGCGTAACGGATAGCGAACCCCGACGACGTGGACCGGTAATGAGTGTCGTCGAGCACCTGCGGACCGGCATCGAGGCTCTGCCGGTCTTGGCCAAGTTTGCGGCTGGGATGGTACTGATCATCGTCGTACCCAAGCTCGCGCGCCGTATCCGTTTGCCGGACGCGGTCGGTCTGCTGCTGACCGGCGTCGTGTTTGGCCCCTACGTTCTCGACGTCTTTCCGCCTGAGCACCCGGTGGCGCAGTTCTTCTCCGAGTTGGGAATGCTGCTGCTGATGTTCTTCGCGGGGCTCGAGATCAATCTGGCGCTGTTCCGGCAGCAGATCCACCGCTCCATCGTGTTCGGTGTCGCCACGACCTTCCTGCCTTTGCTGCTAGGAGCACTGGTGACCCTCGCGCTGGGCTATGGGTTGCTGGCGGCCATCGTCGTCGGATCGCTGCTCGCATCGCACACGCTGCTCGGCTCGACCATCGTCGCGAGGCTTGGGCTCCGGGACACCGAGCCGTTCGTCGTCACGGTCGGGGCAACGATGATGTCGGACACTCTCTCCCTACTCGTGTTCGCCATCTGCGTGCCACTTTACGCGAGCGGTTTATCGGACTCGGGGCTCGCTATCCAGGTCATCGAAATCGTGGTTTTCGTGCCACTCATGCTGTTGGGATTGGGCCGCGCCGCCGCTTACTTCCTGCGGCGGGTGGAAAACGAGGAGGACACCTACTTCATCGTGCTGCTCGTCATCCTCGCGGGTACCGCACTGCTCGCACAGTTCATCAACTTGCCCGGAATCGTCGGATCGTTCCTCGCCGGACTGGCAATCAACGCGACGGTGAAAGGCAAGCCGGCCAAGTCGAAGCTGGAGTTCATGAGCAATACGCTATTCGTACCGTGCTTCTTCGGTGTGACCGGGTTTCTCATCGACCCGCTTGCGCTATTCCGCAGCATCACGGGCGATTTCCTCCTTGCAGGAGGGTTGATCGGCGCGCTCGTCCTCGGCAAGTGGCTTGCCGCCGAGGCGGTCGGGCGGGCGTTTGGTTACGGTCCGGCCGCGCGCAATACCATCTGGTCGCTCACGCTGCCCCAGCTCGCGGCGACGCTCGCAGCGACGCTCGTCGCCACGAAGACCGTCAACGCCGCCGGCGCGCCGCTCGTCGACGGACGAATACTCAACAGCGTCCTCGTGATGGTCCTAGTCACGGCGATCGTGGGACCTGTACTGACTCAACGCTTCGCGCCACGCATGCTCGAATCGAGACCCGCAGCGGAGCCTGGCTCCGCTGCCGGCGACGCCAACGTTTGATGCACATCAACGCTCGCGGCGCCGCCCTGCTTGGGCGAACGGCACCTGCCGTGATTTTCAAGGGCCGCTTTGGAGCACGCTGACCGCCCACTGAGGCTCGGAATGCGCCTCCCCGATCGAGACCAGGATGAAGCTCCTTTCACTCAACAAGGGGGCCAGTCATGGACGCGGTCAAGAACGCCGGCAGGCACGCAGCGCCGAGGAACAAGGGGAAACTGCTCGGCCAGAAGCCCCCGCTGAAGCTGAAAGCGATCCGGGCCATTCGCATTCGACTGCAGCTGGACCATCGAACCCGCGAACTCGCACACTTCAACCTCGCCATCGACAGCAAGCTGCGCGGCTGCGATCTGGTCGGGCTGCGGGTGCACGACGTCGTGCAAGGGAGCCAGGTTGCGCGCCGAGCGATCGTCATGCAGAAGGAGACCCAGCGGCCGGTTCAGTTTGAACTGACCGAGCAAACGCGGGACGCGGCCGCGGCCCGGATCGCGGCCGCACACCTGAATCCGGAGCGATAGCAGTTTCCCAGCCGGATGTCCGAGGCGCCGCACCTCTCGACCCGGCAGTATTCGCGGATCGTCGGGGGCTGGGTGGGGGCGATCGGTCTGGGCCCCGCGACATACGGCACCGACTCGCTGCGGCGCACCAAGGCGACCTTGATCTACCGGCGGACCAAGAATCTCAGGGCGGTGCAGCTCCTGCTCGGACACACCAAGCTCGAAACCACCGTCAGGTATCTGGGAATCGAGGTTGACGACGAGTTGGAGATCGCCGAGCAGACCGAGGTGTAGCTGTGCAGGCCTGGCAGCGGCCGCCTCATGCGACGGTCGCTGACCGGCCGAGACTGTGTAAAAACTCAGCGAGAAACGAGGTACCCGCAACGACGACCTCGTAGATCGCGCTGTACGCGATTCATTTTGGATCGGGATGGGTTTGATATCACTGAAAGCGGATCGTAATCGAGTTTTTACACAGTCTCGGCCACAAGCAGACCGTTGTCGGCGACTACCAATTGGCTTCAGACCGGTCATCGCAAAGTACCGCGATCAGTAAACGTAGCGGGAAAGCTAATCAACTCGACGCATTGCCAGAGGATGAGCTGATGCGTAACGGTCGGTGCCTCTATTCACCAGATGCAGTGTGCGTTGCCGAACAGATAATGATCGAAGGGCGGTTCATAGTATTGGGCCGCTGCCACGGTCCGGTGCGGCGCGTATTAGTTACTAGAGGCAACACCATGGCTAGGGCAAAGCACGCCACGCGGACGAGGGTCGGTGTCGTCGAGAGTGCGGGCGATGTGAACTTGCGCAAGCAGGCAGAAGAGGTGCTACTGAAAGCGGGCGCCCTGCAGCGAGCGATTTTCAACAGCGCCAACTTCTCGAGCATCGCCACCGATGCGAAGGGCGTCATCCAGATCTTCAATGTCGGCGCTGAGCGCATGCTGGGCTACACGGCCGCCGAAGTTATGAACAAGATCACCCCGGCTGACATTTCCGATCCGCAGGAGTTGGTCGCGCGCGCCAAGGCGTTGAGCATCGAGCTCGCGGCCGCGATCACGCCTGGCTTCGAGGCGCTGGTCTTCAAGGCCTCGCGCGGAATCGAGGACATCTATGAGCTCACCTATATCCGAAAGGACGGAAGCCGATTCCCGGCGGTGGTGTCCGTCACGGCGCTGCGCGACGCGCAGGACGCCATCATCGGCTATCTTCTGATCGGAACCGATAACACTGCGCGCAAGCTGGTCGAAGCCGAGCAACGAAAGCTCGACCAGCGTCTGCGCGACCAGCAGTTCTACACACGCTCGCTGATCGAATCCAACATCGACGCGCTGATGACCACCGATCCCGCCGGCATCATCACGGACGTAAACAAGCAGATGGAGGCGTTAACCGGCTGCACGCGCGACGAGCTGATCGGCGCACCATTCAAGGGCTATTTCACCGATCCGGAGCGCGCCGAAGCGGCGATCAAGCGGGTGCTGAGCGAACGGAAAGTCACCGACTATGAACTGACGGCCTGCGCCCGCGACGGGAAGCAGACCGTGGTGTCCTACAACGCAACCACCTTTTACGACCGGGACCGCACGTTGCAGGGCGTTTTTGCCGCGGCGCGCGACGTCACAGAGCGCAAGCGGGTGGAAGCGGAACTGCAGCAGGCCAAGGCCATGGCGGAGACCGCGAGTCAAACCAAATCCGAGTTTCTGGCGAGCATGAGTCATGAAATCCGCACGCCGATGAACGCGATCATCGGCATCGCGGACCTACTCGCGAAGACCCCTCTCTCCCCTGAGCAGGACAAGTATGTGCAGATCTTTCGGCGCGCCGGCGACAACCTGCTCCATTTGATCAACGATATCCTCGATCTATCCAAAGTAGAAGCCTCGCAGCTCGAACTGGAACGGACCCGGTTCTCGCTTGACGATCTGCTGGGGAAGGTGACCGAGATGGTGGCGGTCCGAGCCCAGGAAAAGGGGCTGGCATTGGTGTGCGAGATCGCGCCGGAAGTACCCCGCAACCTGATAGGCGACCCGACACGATTACGTCAGGTGCTGCTCAATTTGCTCGGGAATGCGCTCAAATTTACAGAATCCGGAGAAGTGGCCCTGCGAGTCACGCGTGACCGGGAGGCCTCCCCATCGGGCGTCTTGCGGTTCACGATTTCGGATACCGGCATCGGAATTCCGGACGAAAAACTGGGCGCGGTATTCGAACGATTCACGCAGGCGGACTCATCCACCACTCGCAGGTATGGGGGTACCGGCCTGGGGCTCACGATCTCGAAGCGGCTGGTAGAGCTGATGGGCGGGCGCATCTCGGTCGAGAGCGGGCTCGGCAAGGGCAGCGTGTTTTCATTTGCGGTCCCACTGGGGATCTGGGCCGAGGCGACGCGCCGGACGACCGTGCCGGTGGACGCGTGCCCCGAATTGCCGCTGCCGAAGCTACGCATTCTTCTAGTGGAGGACTCCCCTGACAACCGGACGATCACGGTGGCGTACCTGCGAGACACTCCGTACCAGGTGGAAATCTCCGAAAACGGCGCCATCGCCTTTGAGAAGTTCACCGCCGGGGAATATGACCTGGTGCTGATGGACCGGCAGATGCCGGTGATGGATGGCTTGACCGCGACGCGGGCAATCAGAGAGTGGGAACAGGCGAATCATCGGCCGCCGACGCCGATCATCGCACTGACGGCCTCTGCCTTGAAAGGCGATCAGGAGAAATTCGTGGCGGCCGGGTGTACGGCCTATTTGACGAAGCCGATCAAACAGGATGTGCTGCTGCAAGCGATCAAGGAGCATTCCATGGGGGCGTCTGCCTCGGGGAATGAGGAGAGCGGCTGCACTAGCACGATCGTTGTGCGCGCAAATCCGAAGCTTGCAGATCTCATCCCCGGCTTCTTGCAGAATCGCCGGCATGATGTCACCGCGATGTTGGACGCCCTCGACGGAGGTAACTTTGCGATCGTGGAGAATCTGGGGCACGGCATGAAGGGCGCCGGCGGCAGCTGGGGATTCCAGGACATCACCGACATCGGCGCCGCCCTCGAGCGGGCGGCCGGGCGCGCCGACAACGAAGGATCGCGCAAATGGGTGGGTGAATTGTCCCGGTACCTGGATCGTGTCGAGATCGTCTACGACTAGTGGACTGTAACAGTTAATGCGGTAGTATCATCATGCCTATGGAGGGCGTGATGAAACTAACCAAGAGTGAGCGCATGGAGCTGCAGCGGCAAGCGAGCGCAAGAAACGGTCGGGCCGACTCGGCCCGGCACGCTCGTCTGATCTTGCTGCTGGCCGAGGGGCTGACCTGGGCCGAGATCCGCGCCAAGCTCGACTGTGCCGACAGCTACATCAGTCGCTGGAGCAAGCGCTTCGAGGCCGATCGGTTGGCCGGGCTGTTTGCCCGACACGCCGGACGAGAGCGCTACAAGGTGACCGACCAGGTCGAGGCGCGCGTGCTGGCCTGGACGACGAAGCGCAAGCCGGCCGACGGTTCGACGCACTGGTCCTCGCGCAAGTTGGCCGCCGAATTGGGTGGTGACATCTCGCACATGACGGTCACGCGAATTTGGGCCAAGCACGGCCTGAAGCCGCATCGGCTCGAGGGCTACATCGCCTCGAATGACCCCGACTTCGCGACCAAGGCTGCCGACGTGATCGGCCTGTATCTGAACCCACCGCAGCATGCGGCGGTGTTCTGCGTAGATGAGAAGACGGCGATCCAGGCTCTCGATCGCAAGGACCCGGTACTGCCGTTGTCGCCGGGACGTGCGGAGCGGCACGGCTTCGAGTATTTCCGCCACGGCACGTTGTCGCTGTACGCCGCTTTCAATACCAAGACCGGCGAGGTGCTGGGCAAGACCGCGGAGCGCCACACCTCGGCTGAGTTCGTGGCCTTCCTCACCGACATCGTGGTCAACCAGCCGCGCGGCAAGGAGATCCACGTCATCGCCGATAACCTCTCCGCGCACAAGACCAAGCGCGTCGACGAATTCCTCGCGGCACACGCCAATGTTCACCTGCACTTCACTCCGACGTACTCATCCTGGCTGAACCAGGTCGAGCTGTGGTTCGCCAAGATCGAGCGTGACGTGATTGCCCGCGGCGTGTTCACCTCGGTGCCCGATCTGAAGAGAAAGCTCATGCGCTACATCCGTCAGTACAACAAAGATGCCAAACCCGTGAAGTGGAAATACTTCGATTCCACACGACGGATTGCTCCCGCTTCAATCGTTACAGTCCACTAGCTCGTCACACGATTACTGCAGCGGGATTCTTGTGAGGCAGGCGCGGACGCGTGCCGTGAGCTGGGGGATCGAGAACGGCTTCGTCACGTAGTCCGTCACCCCCGCATCAAATCCGGCGCGCGTGCTGGGCTCATCGGTCATGGCCGTGAGCATCAGCACCGGCAGGCGTTGTGTCTCGGACTTGGCCCGGAGCGCTTTCATGACGGCCATCCCGTCCATGCCCGCCATCTTGTAATCCAGTACGAGGAGATCCGGCATGCGCTCGTCGATCATCCGAAGCGCATCCGGGCCGTTGGTCGCCGTGCTGACGATGTACTGCTCCGCCTCGAGCGCGCGAACGATAATCATGAGCGTATCCGGTTGGTCGTCCACCGCCAGGATGCGAAATCGGCGCTGCGCGACGGAGGCCTGGAGCGGAGCCTGCGTGACGAACGGCTTCAGGGTGGAGCGCGGCTCCAGGACGATCTCGCAGCCTTCGAAGGCGCAGAAGACGTCGAGCCCCGTACCGCGCTGCAGGGCAAGGCTGCGGGCCTTGCGCTCGATTTCCGCGATGAAGGGGTCGTCGTGGCCCGGATCGTGGTGGGTCAGTGCAACTCGCCGCACGCGGGCGGCTGCAGCAATTTGCACCACATAGTCGTACGTGCTGTGTCCCCAGGTTTTCTTCGAGGGATACTCCTCGGGCGTGTACTGCGCATCATGAATCACGAGATCAGCGTCGGCCATGAATCTCGCGTGCCGGCGATCTCCGTCGTGCAGAATGGATTCGATGAGGCCCGGCTCGGCGCCAGCGCGCCAGAGTTCATCGGAGAACGGCTCATGGTCCACCAGGTAGACCATCGCCACGCCGTCCACTTCGACTCGGTAGCCCACGGTCATGGCCGGGTGGTTGAGGAACTGCGTGGCGACTCGCGCGCCACCGATCGTGTGGATGCCCTCGGTCAGGTCGTGATAGGTGATCTTCGCCGGGAGCTGATTCAGGTCGATCGGGAAATAGGTGTACTCCATCTGACCGGCCAGCACGTCATGCAGAGGGCTGCGGCTGCCCTCAGGGCCATAGATCGCAACGGAGTTTCCGTTGACAAACGCCGGACTGAAAAAGGGGAACCCCTGGATGTGATCCCAATGCGTATGTCCGAGGAGAATGTTCGCTTTGATCGCTTGCTTCCCCCGGGCCATCAACTCGGCTGCCAGCCCGCGAGCGCCGGTGCCGCAGTCGAAGATCAGTAGGTCGCCGCTGGCGGTCGTCAGCTCGACGCACGAGGTATTCCCGCCGAAGTGGTTCGTGCCCGGCCCGGGGGTTGCGATCGACCCCCTCGTACCCCAGAAACGCACTCTCATGGGTTTTCGGGTCCTTTATGAGCGGCATCGATCGATAGGAAACGCGATCCCACTGTTCCCGCACGTTCCACCAACTTGCGACACCGACTCCGCGCTTGCAGGTCTTGCGCGTTCCGCCATTTTGCCCTCCGGCCACTCGCTCGGCAATGCCCGTTGCGGTGACCGCCATGCGGCTCAATCCAATGCCGTCCGCTAAGTGTCTGGACCACCACTCAGCCAGAGACCAGATTTGTTCCCTCAGTGGTAGCGTGGCAACTCACGGCACCAAGCTCGAAGCGGTGAACGAGCGGGAGCGGGACGTGCGGAAACGGCGTGAACAACTCGGGCCGCAAAGAAGCGGCGGTATCCAGCCACCTGAGCCCGAATGTCGATCTCGCTCCCGGGATGAATGTTGCGCTGGTCCCGCGATACGCGAATGTCCGCTTTGCAGCACAGCAAGTGACCGAGTTGGGTCGGACTGCGCCCCTCGACGATCGAACCGATCGCTGTCCGACTCGATAGTCGCTGACCGGCCAGGTGCCGCCGCTTGGTGTCGCCCTGGATCTTTCCGGTAAGCGGCCATTGAGCACGCGACCGACGCCTCGCGAACCCACGGCGTTGCCGCGCATGGCAAGTGTCGGTGCGGTTTACAGCAGGTCTCGGCGGATCAAAGTCAATATTTGCCTACTTTTCATAATCGCTCGGCAAATCAGCAACTTGCCTACATACGAACGCAACGGGCGTGAAGATTCCCTCTTTGGTCCATTCCCTCTGGATAGAGCCCTTCATGATGCAAACGCCCATGAACCGACTGATGTCCCTGCTGCTCGCAGGTTCGGCCTGGCTTGCTGCTGCCGCACCCGCGCAGGCTGCGCTGGTGACGGGCAGGCTCGATCCCCTGTTCGGCGGCAACTCGGCGCTCAGCACCCTGTATGTCACCGGCACCGAAACCTTTACGGTTGCCAACGCTTGCCTTAGCCTGACCGGGTTTGTCTCGGCCACGGGCAGCTGTGGCGGCGCAGCGCCGGGGATGAGCTTCGACGGCGCGACGCTCGATTTCTGTCTCGACTCATCCCTCAGCACGTTGATCGGTACTGCGGTCTTTCCGGCCGTTCCCACGACTCCGACCTATCCCGTGGTAGGGATGTACATCGCAAACGGTCAGGTGGCTGGCGTCCAATCGTATGTAACCGGGCAGTCCGCCATCCCGTACAACGGCAGCACGTACGTGCTGGACATCCAGTTCGGGTACACCGATCTGACGAATTCGCCGGCAGCAGGCATCGGCCAGTTGACCGGCAGCACCTTCACAGGCGTCGGGCAGTTGGCCGCGAATTCGAACACGACGCTGTTTGCCAGTCTTGTTCCGATCGAAGGGCCCGACCCTTGCGGCAGCGGGCAGTTGATCGCGACCTGCACAGGCTCGTCCAATGCCCTGGCCACCACGCTGACCACGGTTCCCGAGCCCGGCACCCTCGCTCTGATCAGCGTTGGCTTAGCGGGAGCTGTGCTGGCGCGCAGGCGTAAAGGGCAGACAAGCTCAGCCTAACTCCCGCAAATCCGCTCGGCACCAACGCTGCCGGCGGGTCACGCATTCATCTAGACGAACGGCACCTGCGGGTCCCATTTTCTGTTGCTCGTAAAGCCGATGAGGCCATTTCGCGTCAAGCAAGCGACGTGCGCCCGATGACGGCCGCCGCCACTCGAACTGCTCGATAGCGGACCCTGTTCAACTTCCGCTGTGGGTCGTGTTGCGACGTTCGCTGACCGGCTAGGTGCGGTTGCACAAACCGCGCCTCCGAAGCAGTCGTTCGGTTGAGCCATCGACCTGCGACAGATACTCCTCGCGCTTTTTTTTGATTTGTTCGAAGGGCGCTTTCAACAAGTTCGCTTCGCGGGACCACAGCGCGTTAGGTGTGATCCGCTTACAATGGCAAGCGATTTTCAATGTGATCGCGGCGCTGCAGATGAGTTCGTGGTGCGCAAAGTGGTCCCGCAAGTTGCAGCGATAGCCTTGGCAGCGACAGCCGGATCGACTTAGCCTATGTCGGCAATGTTTACACTCCTCGGGGGCGGCCAACGGTAACTCGCTGATAGGACGGTCTTGTATGCTTCTTGCTGGCCATTGACGTTTGTGCGGGCCCGGCAGTAAGGGCCTCCGGTCGGTCGCGTTCGGGCAATTACACGGCTTCGATCCAACTTCAATTGGGAGATTCGCTATGCGAAAAGTCATAGTGCAGCGCGCAGCTGGTGTGCTGGCATTGACGGCGTGGGCAGGCAGCGCCTTCGCCGCCCTCGGTTGCGCCGACGTCGCAACGTTTCTTGCCGGCAAGGCAACCGGTGTCGTCTGCTTCCACAGCGACGACCTGCGAACCGTCAACGCAGTGACGACGCCGCTGGACAACTCGATCACGACGTTCGCTGACGGGACGACCCTTCCCGGATTTGCGAAGGGTCTCGGCTCGTTCACCCCGACCAAGGACCGTGGCGTCATTTCCAACGGACCCGCGCCGACTTCAACACCGGTTCCCGGCCTTCAGGTCGAGGGCTGGTTCGCCGACGACCCAGCCGGCCAGGCGCGCTTCGTGTTGCGCTTCCCCGACGATTGGAACGGCAAGCTCGTGGTCGCCGGTGCGTCGGGCACGCGCAGCGAGTTCAATGGCGACTGGGCATGGAGCGATTACGTGCTACCGAAGGGATACGCCTATGCGTCGCAGAACAAGGGTGTCCTCAACTTCTGGATCTCCTCGCTGAGCTCGCTCACGCAGCCGACGGCCGATCCGCTGGCCTGCCGCGTGAACCCGCCCACGGGCGCACTCTCTAAGCTCTGGGTCCACTTCTACGACGACGATCTCCAGAAGCCCTTCACGCAGTGGACGCAGTACATGCTGGAGACCGCGAGCCTCGCCAAGCAGGCGGCCAAGGCGGCGTACCACCACTTCCCGATGCGGACCTACGCGGTCGGCACGTCGAACGGCGGTTACCAGGTGCGCCGCGCGATGGAAACGGCACCCGACCTCTTTGACGGCGGCGTCGACTGGGAAGGAACCTACATCAGCCCGACCGAAAATATCCTGGTCGACCTGCCGCCCGCGATCAAGAATTTTCCCGACTACGCTGCCGCGAACTACGATCCCAATAGCGCTGCCGCTCAGAACATCCTGGCGGCCGGATACCCGCCGGATATCGTGCAACGTGACGGATCCGGCAACGAAACGGCGTCGCTATGGCACAACTATTACATCGACTTCTGGGAAGTGACGGCCTGCCAGTGGCAGGAGCGCTTTGATCCCTCGTACGCGACGTACACGGCCGGACTTGGAAACTATGACTACCTGTCGCGACTCACACCCGCGATATTCTCCGACGTGGCCGCGGTCGCCACGACCGGCAAGATCAAGAAGCCCCTCATCACCGTCGCCGGGACGATGGACGCGCTGCTCCCAATCAAGCGAGAGGCACGCCTCTATGAGAAGGCGGTCAATGCATCGCGCAAGGGTAACAATGACGAGCGCAGCGCACAGTACCGGTTGTACGAGGTCCAGAACGGGAACCACATCGAAGCGTATGCCAATGTGTTCCCTCAGCTGCGCGTGATCCAGCCCTACGCACAGCAAGCTTTCGACCTGCTCGTCGCCCACGTCGAAGCGAAGGCGCCGCTGCCACCGAGCCAGTGCATTCCGAAGGATGGGACGATCACCCAAGCCCCGTCAGAGCCCGGCAACTGCGTGAACCTCTACGAGCCTTGATCGGTCTCGTGGCGGTCGCGCACCGCCGATGAGGTTTTGAAAGGGGCCGCAAGGCCCCTTTCCATAGGTACTGCTCGGTACAGCCGCCGATCGAGAGATCCATTGATCGGCCGCGCCGCAGAGCCCTCGGCGCGGACTCAGAGTCGAACCGGGACCGTCGACGATAAGACCGAGTGCGGCCAGGAGCCGACGCTTGCCCATCGCGACGCGGCCGCCGGAAGCGGCCCTACAATGAGCGTCGTCAGGAGATCGTCGTGATCGGCAGGCGAACGCATGCGCGGGCTCAGCGAAAGCGGCGCCGGCGTCGATCTTCGACAAGGGGACCGGCAACCACCGCAACGGCTACAGCAAGACGACAGTCATTACCGACACGAGCCAGGTCGAACTGGAGATTCCTCGCGACCGGCGCGGGACGTTCGAGCCACAGCTGATCGCCAAGTATCAGCGCCGCTTTCCCGGCTTCGACGACAAGATCATCTCGATGTACGCCCGCGGCATGAGCGTGCGCGACATCCAGGGCCATCTGCGGGAGCTCTACGGCATCGAAGCCTCGCCGCAGCTGATTTCGACGGTCACCGACGCGGTGCTCGAGGAGGTCGGCCGCTGGCAGGCACGGCCCCTGGATGCGCTCTACGCGGTCGTGTTCTTCGATGCCTTGCGGGTCAAGATGCGCGATGAGGGGACGGTGCGCAACAAGGCCGTCTACCTCGCGATCGGCGTCAGCACCGACGGTCGCAAGGACGTGCTTGGCCTGTGGGTGGAGCAGACCGAAGGGGCCAAGTTCTGGATGCGGGTGATGAGCGAATTGAAGAACCGCGGCGTCAACGACATCCTCATCGCCGTGGTCGATGGGCTGAAGGGCTTCCCGGAGGCCATCAACGCCGTCTTCCCGCAGCCCCAGATCCAGACCTGCATCGTGCACCTGCTGCGCAACTCCATGGATTACGCGGGCTGGAAGGACCGGAAATCGGTCGCCGCGGCCCTCAAGGAGGTCTATCGTGCCGCTGACGCCGAGGCGGCCGCCGTCGCCCTGCGCGAGTTCGAGGACGGCCCCTTGGGCCGCAAATACCCGGCCATCGCCGCGGCCTGGCGGCGTAACTGGAGTGAGGTCATCCCCTTTTTCGCCTACCCTCCGGACGTGCGCCGCATCATTTATACGACCAACGCGATCGAGAGCCTGAACAGCACGATCCGCCGTTCGGTGCGCGCTCGCGGGCACTTCCCGAGCGAGGAGGCAGCGATCAAGCTCATCTGGCTGCAGTTGCGCGAGGTCACCAAAGACTGGAAGATGCCGGCGCGGGAATGGCATGCCGCCAGAGCCCAGTTCGGCTTGTTATTCGACGATCGGTTCGAGCTTCATCGATAACTCAACCGGCCCGAGACACACAGAATTCCTGACACCCCCAGCTGCGCCGCCTGCACTGGATCGTTCGCAGTGAGGGTGCGCAGCTCCTTCATAACGCCCGGAATCTCAGCTCGGGATTTCGGCCATGCCATCGTTGCCGAACATGCCGACCTCAAGCGAACCGTCAAAGCCAATGGCGGGCGAACCTATACGCTTTTCGCGCCGCGAGAACATCCTACGGCTGCCGCCAACCACCGCCCGCGCGATCGCCGATTGCCTGCGTTTTCCGAGCGTTCGACGAGCGCGAACCGGGCCGCGTTTGTGCGCCATGTCGCGCCACGGGACGTGTCCCCCGGGGCCGACTGGCGGCGCCGGGTCGAAGCGACCATGCGGAGCCTTGTGAGCCGTCCGGGCAGGGCGCCTCGAAGCCCGCGGCGGATGGATCTGGAGCTATATCGCAGCGCTATATCGCAGGAGTACCCGAGCTTGCCGCATCCTTCTGCCTCCTCGGCGCGTACCCAAGAAATTCGCTAATCGGTTGCAGCTCTTCGACGCGCTCGCACACCGCGTTGATCGCCATGACGATCGGAATGCCCAGCAGCAAGCCCCAGATTCCCCACAGCCAGCTCCAGACGAGCAGGGCAACGAATACCGTGACCGCATTGAGCCGGCCCACCCGCTGCGTCAACCACGGCACAAGCAGCAGCCCGATCACGCCGACGATTGCGAGGACGCTGCCGATGACAAGAACGACTGGTTGCGCGCCGTCGAACTGCGCGTACGCGACCAGTCCGACAAGGAAGACGAATGCAGTCGGTCCTGCATAGGGAATGAAATGGAGCACGCCGCCGACGCACGCCCAGAACAGCGCGTTATCAAGTCCGATCCAAAAGAACACCAGCCATACCACGACGCCGAGGAGCGCGCTCGTGGCAAGTTGGACCAGGAGGTAGCGCTGAATTTGAGAGTTGATCTCCTCGAGTATCTGCAGCGTAATCTTCTTCTTCGACAACGTGTCGCCGCTGACACGAATCAGGGTCCGTCGGAAGCTGTCGCCGGCGATGAGCAGGAAGTACACAAGCGCCACGACAACGACCAACTGGCCGATCCCGGCAACGGCGCTCGCGGTTCCCATCACTACGTAGTCCCAGACGTTGATCGCGGAAGCATCGGCAGGCGCCCTGGCGGAGGTCGCCGCCGAAGTCATCGGAGCGTTCGGGGTTGTCGCGGCCGCATGCGCCGCCTGCTCGATTTCGCTTGCAGCCCTTTGCATCTTTTCGACGGCCCCCGGCGGCCTGAGTGCACTGCGCCGCAGGGCCGCCCTGAACTTCGCGGTGGCGTGGGGCACGATGTCCAGGACTTGGCTGGCCCGCGGCTGAAGCGATTCAAGGCCCAAACCGAGGGCAACGAGAATCACGATGAGCGTCACTGCCGCCCCCACCGCTTCAGGCAGCCTGGCTCGCCTTTTCAGCCAATCGACGACCGGTGTCAGCGCGTAACTCGCCATCACCGCGATGGTGATTGGAATAAATACCGCCCGAGCCCAATACAGAAGTCCGATCACGGCGACAAAGGCCAGCACTGCGAGCGACGTGCTTCGCACGTTGATTGGCAGCTGGAGTACCGACGGCGGAAGCTCCGATGGCGGCTCGACACGGGGCTGAAGCGATTCGCGATCTATGAACATGCCTTCTCCGGAGCGCATTTTGTAGCCGTCATTTATCAAGACCCCTATCCACCACTGAGTACGCACACCTTGGACAACGCGCGCGGTGTGTTGCATAGAGGTGGGTGAACTCCGCGCCGAACAAGAACACTTGCGCAGAGTAGTAAAGCCATAACAGCAGCACGACCAGCGTACCGGCTGCACCATACGCTGATGCAATGGCACTCCGACCAAGGTACAGGCCGATTGCAAATCGCCCTACGCCGAACAGAAGGGCGGTAATGAACGCACCCATCCATACGTCGTTCCAGGCGATCGGTACATTCGGTAGCCACTTGTACAACATTGCGAAAAGTACCGTAAATGCGCCCACCGAGAGGACCGGATTCCAAAGGTGAAGGAGCGGAAGCGTCGCGTCCGGAAAGTGCGACTGCGAGTAAGCCTCCAGTGCGGCGATCGCAGCGCTCAAGACCAGCGAGATCAGGAGCAGAAAGCCGACCCCCAAGATCATGCCAAGCGACAGAATCCTCGCGCGAAGAATTGCCAACAAGCTGCTGCCTCCTCTCTTGGGTGCTTTCCATATCAGGTCGAGATCATCCTGCAGCTCCACCAGGATCGTCGTTGCCCCGACAAGCATGGTCACGAGACCCATGACGGTGGCGAAAAGGCCGGTCGTTGTTTCCTGCGCGGCCTTCAGCAATGCCTGAATGGCCTCCGCCGCAGGCGCCCCGACCAGAGCGGCGATTTGAACGACGATCGCCCCGCGCGCGGCATCGACCCCGAAGAGGGCGCCGGCGACTGCGATAACAATGATCAGCAGCGGCGCCAACGAAAATGCGCTGTAGAAGGCGAGAGCGGCCCCCAGGGTTGGAGCGCGATCCTCGACCCATGCGACGCCCGACTGCTTCACCAGATCGCCGTATAAACGCCAACCCGTTCCTCTAGTCCCCATCCGTGTTCCTCGATTGCCCGTCGGAGGTCGAAGGCACCCCTTTGAACGTCCTACGACTACGGGTGTCAAGTCGGCCCCCCGGGCCCTCCATCTGCACCGACAGCGCGGAGCGACGGCCGAGATGTTTACTTGGACCGCGCCTGCGCATGATCAAACACATCTTTCATTGCTTGATAGCAATCGGCTACGAGGCCACCTCGTCAGACGCAGGAAAGCTCAGCTCCTTCGTCGTCGCGGGTAGAAAGGATTGCCGAGGTTCGGAATAGTCCCATCGCTCCACCGCAACGCATCGGCGATTCCGCTGCACGCCGGCATATCGAAGCAGGTTCACCGAGTTGCCGGCATCGTGGCGCACACGCCATGATACGGCCGTGCCTGCCTGAACCGCCCAGACCTGACGTCGCAGACCGGCGTATTGTTCGTGCAGCGCTAGAACGTAGGGAAGATGAATGTGTCCGCCCAGGATGAGGTCGGCCCCTGCGTGCGCCCACCTCCAAATCGCAGCCGCACGCCCGTGCAGCAGATTGACTTCCTCCCGCGGGCGCGTCACGGCGACGGGTTGATGCGTGACAACGATGCGTAGTTGGGATGATGTCGCCCCCTCGAGCCGCTGCGCAACGCGTTCGACTTGCTCGGCGGACACTTCGCCATCTTTGTGGCGGTAAATGCGCGTCGTATTCAGCGCGACGACAACCAGCTGATCGGATTCGAACACTGGCTCCAGATCGGCTCCGAATTCTCGGCAGTAATTGGCGTAGGGGGAAAACAAACGCGCGACGGGATTGAAGAGCGGAATGTCATGATTGCCGGGTATCGCCAGCGTGGCCGGTGCGCCCAATCGGTCGACGAAGTCGCGCGCGGCGCGAAATTGTCGCCGCCGAGCGCGTTGAGTGATGTCGCCCGACACCACGACGAGGGTGGGTGCCTGATCGCGTGCGAGTCGCACGAGCGCGTCGACCACCGCCGGCTGCTCGGTGCCGAAGTGGGGATCGGATATCTGCAGCACCAGGCTCATGACGGCGAGTCGGCAACCGACCCAAGTCTGGGCGACCAATCCTGCCGGAATAAGTTTCCCCGATCTTGCCGGGTTGCAGTCGCGACGCCTCCGATCTGCCAAGGTGCAGACTTTGATAAATGCACGGGAGCAGGCATGGCTATCGTCATCCAATTGCTACGGTGGATTCTCCGACCTTGGGACAAGGACGGACAGCGCTGCAGGAAGCATCCGATAGTGAAGAGGCGACGCCATGTAACAGAGCTCGCCGTCGTTCGCAACCTGCAACCGGGCATGGTGCGTTTCGACTTTGAAGGACCTGCCGAAAGCCGTATCGAAGTCCTGTGACTGCTCCAGCCGTTTGAGCAGCGCTCGCATCGCCAAGCGAATTAGACCCAGGCGCCCAGTGCGGTTTGCAACGTACAGACTGAGGACGGCGTCGTCGAGGCGCAGCCGCTCACCTATCACGAATCCTTCCATCTCGTACCTATTATTCCCCACGAAGACGAACGGCGTATGGCGTACCAGTTCGTCCCCGTTGATGGCGATGCGCACACTCAGAAATGGATAGCGCCGAAAGACGGCAATCCCTGCCCAGATGAGGGCGGGCAGTTTCCTCCGCCCGAGTCGCCGCCGCAATGCGTCGCGGTGCTGTTCGCCGCGCTGATCGGCGGACAGTTGCTTGGTGAGCGTGACCGCCTGGCCCGGATCGCTGGCGCTGCCCTCATCGCGTTCGGCGTCATGGCGCTCGCGCTTGGTTAAGTAGGAGCGGTGAACAGGGCGGTTCGCGGCCGAGACTGTGTAAAAACTCGATTACGATCCGCTTTCAGTGATATCAAAACCCCTCCCGATCCCAAATGAATCGCGTACAGCGCGATGTACGAGGTCGTCGTTGCGGGTACCTCGTTTCTCGCTGAGTTTTTACACAGTCTCGGCCAAGACCGGCCGTTGCGCCTCGTCCTCCAAAGCGGCCGCTCACCGGCAACGGCTGGCCAGGGGCGCCAACCCCCAGCCTCCATTGTTGCCCTAATCAGGAGGCCAGCCCAAATAAAGTTGACAATCATTCGCAACCGCCCACAATGCAGCACCCCAGCCCGGGTAGCACTTGGAGTGCTGCACATGAACAGGTCGCCCGTCTGGATCTCCAGCCTCGCTTTGATTGTCGCGCTGTTCGCGACCCCGGCCCTCTCGGCGGTCTTCACCGTCACCAACACGAGCGACTCGGGCGCGGGCAGCTTCCGCCAGGCGTTGCTTGACGCCAATGCCGCTCCGGGTCTCGACACAATCGCGTTCAACATCCCCGGAGCGGGCGTGCATACCATTACCGCCGCGACCGTTCTTCCAGACATCACCGACCCTGTCCTGATCGATGGCTATACACAACCCGGGTCCGCGCCGAACACAAATGCACTGAACGCCGGCATCAACGCCGTGCTGCAGATTGAGCTCGCCATAACCTCCGGAGGAGACCTGCACATCGCCGCGGGGGCCGACGGAACCACGATTCGCGGACTCGTGATCAACAACCAATTCGACGAAATCTCGGTCGTGGCCAATAACGTCACCATCGCCGGCAACTTTATCGGCACGGATGCTTCCGGAACCGTCGGCAAGCGCGGCACGATCGGAATCGTCGCGCAATCGACGGCCAGCAATCTGACGGTCGGCGGACCCGCCGCGGCGGACCGCAACCTCATTTCAGGTCACGTTTTCTACGGCGTGCAGCTGCAGGCTCCGAGCACGACCGGCCATCTGATCCAGGGCAACTACATTGGCACCGATATCACCGGCACGCTGAGCCTCGATTCGCCTAGTTCTTTGCAGTTGGCGCTCGCTGACATGGGCAACGTGAGCGTGCTCGACAATCTCATTGCCGGAAACACCGGCGGAGGCGTGCATACGATCGGCAACGTTACGCTACGGGGCAATCTCATCGGCACGAAGCGCGACGGCACCAGTGCGCTGCCCAACGGCTATGGCGTACTTCTCCAGGGCCCCGGTTCGACCGTAGGCGGCTCCGCGGCGGGACAGCCGAACATCATCGCGTTCAATACCGGCATCGGCGTGAACGTGGATTACGCCAGCTCCGGTAACCGCATTTCGCAGAATTCGATCTATTCCAACGGCGCCCTCGGCATTGATCTTACCGGCACCGGCATTCCTTTGCCCAACGATGCAGGTGACCCGGACTCGAATGCCGGCAATCTCGGCCAGAACTATCCAGTGATCACGTCTGTGGGCATCGCTTCGGGCACCGCGACCATCTCCGGCACGATCAACAGCAACCCGAGCACGGCACTGCATCTGGAATTTTTCGCCAATGCGACCTGCGATGCCTCAGGGTACGGCGAAGGCCAGACCTTCATCGGCGCCGCCGATGTCAGTACCGACGCCAGTGGCAATGCGAGCTTCGGGCCACTTGTCTTCAGCGGCGTGCCCCTTGGACAGGCCGTGATCACGTCTACGGCCACGAGCACCACCGGCGGCACGTCGGAATTCTCGCAATGTCCGGCCGCGATCGCGGCTGCGACGTCGACGGCCCTTGTCTCGTCGATCAATCCCTCGACGGTCGGCCAGTCGGTGACCTTCACCGCGACGGTTACCGGCGCGAGCCCCACCGGCAGCGTGCAGTTCAAGGATGGTGCCGGCAATCTGGGAAGCCCAGTCGCCCTGAGCGGAGGCGTCGCCATGCTCTCCACCTCCGCGCTAACCCAAGGTACGCATTCAATCACTGCCGTCTACAGCGGGGATGCCGGGAACGCCACGAGCACCTCGCCCGTCGTGAGCCAGGTGGTGAATCCGGCCGCCGCTGGCGCCACCACCACGACGCTGACGTCTTCGCAGAATCCGTCGACGCTTGGCCGGTCGGTCACGTTCACGGCGACCGTGAGCGGCACGAGCCCGACCGGCACCGTCCAGTTCTTCGATGGGGCGAGCAGCCTTGGGAGCGCCACTGCAAGCGGTGGCATCGCGACGCTGACGACCTTCGCTCTGACGCAAGGCACACATGCGATCACCGCAAATTACGGGGGTGATGCCAGCAATGCCCCGAGCACGTCGCCAGCGGTGCAGCAGGTCGTCAACGCCGTGGTCGTACCGCCGCCCGGTTCGGCACAGCCGATCCCGACGCTGGGCGACCTCGCACTGTTGCTGATGGGCGCACTGGTTGCGGCGACCGGCATCGCGGGCATTCGGCGCTATCGCGGCTGATCGGACTCCGCTTCTGGACCACGAGGGCGCCCACGCGGCGCTCTCGTGGTGGCCATGTATTGGGCTTCCGCAGGGGCCACAACGCGCACTCGAACGCTAACGTATCCGTGGGCGGTGACGCCCAACGTCCTGCGCCGTCGAATGGCCCCCATGTCAAGCATGGGGCGTCTGCTTTTGCGGTGAGTGACAGACCACTCCGGGTCGATAGCGGCGGTACGTCGCTATGAGATGGCAGCCGGCCGAGACTGTGTAAAAACACTCGCCGGCATTCTGAGTTGGACGCTGATGGCGTAACGGACCTTGCAGGGTTGGCACGACCCCTTTCACCGTCCGGTAGCCCGTATGAGGCGGCTCGGCGGTCTGGGTAGCGTGTGAGGCCGCGGACGCCAGTTTGCGAGCGAAATGCGAGCCTGCGTGGCTCGGGCATTGGTCACGCGCATCATCTCACCGATGCCCGCGATGCGCGCCACGCACTTCAGGCCATGGGCAAGGACGTGCGGGCGCATCTCCGTGCGCATGCGCGCCAGCGTCTTCCTCGCGAAGACGGTCATCAGACCATTTTGAGTTCCTTGAAGCGGAGATACAGCTCGCGGCACGCCCAGGCATCGGTCGCTGCGTAAGCGATCTGCTGCGGCGTCAAGCGGCGCGCAGCCCAGTTCGTAGTCTTCGCGCCTTTGGGGATGCGCGTGCCGAGAAATATTCCGGCGAGATTGCGCACGCCCGTCTGCTTCACGCCGTGACGCTTCGCAACCTGGCCGAGATCCACCACCGATCTTTCGTCGAACTCGAATACCTCTTTCAGGTTACGTATATCGTCGGTCACCGACACGCCCACCTTGATGATCTTCTCGGACGAAAGGACCTCCCGTATCGCGTCGAAAAGGTCCTGCTGCTGGGCCTGCAACAGATACACGGCGCTAGCCGTGGCGAACTGCACGAGAGAGGGGAGGTAGCGCTCGCCGCGCCTGAAGGCGGGCCGCGTCTCGGTGTCGAAGCCAACTACGCTTTCCTGCAAGATGTCCTGCATCGCGTGCCGGAGGTCCGGGTGCCCCGCGACGACGTGCACGGCACCCTCGTAGCGCCGGATCGGCAACTCGGCCATCTCCACACGCGAGATCATTGTGACGGAATCGGATGGCAGTGCAGCGTTGGAGTCCCGGCTCATACGCCGCATGGTAAGCCGGCTCGCCGTTGCGAGTGCGACCGGGCTGGGCCCGTGGGTTCCCTCGCGATGCTCGACCGCACCGCAAGCTCTACGTTGTGAACGACTGGTATCCCTAAGGAAAGTCTGAACAAGTCGTCATGATTTTGGTCTCATCATCGGGCTGGAACAAGATGGGGTGATCGATGAGCCAGATGAGTTTCGGGGATGCGGAGTACGCCGGCAAGCGGAAGAAGACGCGCCGGGAAGTATTTCTCGAGGAGATGGATCAGGTAGTGCCCTGGAAGTCGCTGCTGGCCTTGATCGAGCCGTTGTATCCGGTTGCCGGCCGCGGCCGTCACCCATATCCACTGGAGACGATGCTGCGGGTGCATCTGATGCAGAACTGGTTCGGCTTGAGCGATCCGGCGATGGAGGAGGCGCTCTACGAGATCACGCCGATGCGGACGTTCGCCGGGTTGACGCTGACGAAAGCGATTCCGGACGAGACGACGGTCCTCAATTTTCGGCATCTGCTGGAGGAATACGAACTGGCGCCGGAGATCCTGCGGCGGGTGAACGCGTACCTCTCGCGCAAGGGGCTCATGCTCAAGCGCGGGAGCATCGTGGATGCGACGATTATCGCTGCGCCGAGTTCGACGAAGAACGCGGAGGGCGAACGCGATCCGGAGATGCACCAGACCAAGAAGGGCAACCAGTGGCACTTCGGGATGAAGGCGCACATCGGGGTGGATGCCGATTCTGGGCTGGTGCATACGGTGGCGACGACACCGGCCAATGAGGCGGATGTCGAGGTGGTCGACGAGCTGCTGCACGGGAAGGAGAAAGTCGTGCACGCGGACTCGGGCTACACCGGTGCCGACAAACGGGTAAAGAGCAAGAAGCTGACGTGGCAGATCGCGGCCAAGCGCGGCAGGATCAAGGCAATGCCGGACGGCCGCGCGAAGCGCACGCTCGAGAAGATCGAGAAGGCCAAGGCGAGCGTGCGGGCGAAGGTCGAGCATCCGTTCCGGGTGATCAAACGGCAGTTCGGCTTGATGAAGGTTCGATTCCGTGGGCTGGCCAAGAACACGGCGCATGTGATCACGCTGTTCGCGCTGTCGAATCTGTGGATGGCACGACGGCGGTTGTTGGCGATGACGGGATAGTTGCATCCGCAGCAGTCGAAAAGGCGGGAATCCGAAGCGAAACCGGGTCGCGAGACCCGACAAACGCGATTCAAACACCAACGATGCCGCCGCGAGCCGGCGAGCGAACTACAAGTCGGCCTTGGAGTGACTTGATCAGACCTTCCCTAAGGCGCGACGGTGGGTTTGGGTCGAACTTGGGCGCTGGGGTCCCTCAGAAGCAGCCGTTCGATAGTTCGGACGACCAGCCGACGATCGCTCGCACACAATCGGCTTCATTATCGGCTTAGCCACGCACACATCGCCCTTACCCTGATTGGGGTCGATGCTCGGTATTTGCGGCGCCAGCCGCTCGAAAGAGCCTCGCTCCCGCCGGCGATCGAGACTCTTTCGCAGACTTCTTGACTTGGGTCAAATCGGTACCTGCGGGCCGACCTCAGAGTCGCGCAAGATCCAGGGCCCGTCGGCGCCTGGGCGTTGATATGCTCAGCCCCGCGAATGTGTCCGTGCTCGGGTTGTGCACGGCGACGCGTTTCGTCGAGACGAAAAAGCCCGCGGCCGCGTCTACATTGGGTGGAAGCAACCGCAGCGGGTCGAGAGGGGGGCAGACAATGAATTGTATAGAGCACAAATCGATGTCGCACGGATGGCTGGGGCGGTTGGCAAAGGCCGCGATGGTCACTGTCGCAGTCGTCGCCGCATTCGGTGCGCAAGCAGCCGACACGAAACCGAACATCGTCGTCATCATGGGCGACGACATCGGCATGTGGAACATCGGTGCCTACCACCGCGGCATGATGGCGGGCCGGACCCCGAATCTGGACAAGATCGCGGCCGAGGGCATGCTGTTCACCGACTACTACGCGGAGGCAAGCTGTACGGCCGGACGCGCCAATTTCATTACCGGCGAGCTGCCTATCCGCACTGGCATGACCACGGTCGGCCAAGCGGGCGCGTCGGTCGGCCTGCCGGCCGAGGCGGTGACCATTGCCACGGTGCTGAAGTCGATGGGGTACGCCACCGGTCAGTTCGGCAAGAATCACCTTGGCGACAAGAACGAGTTCCTGCCGACCGTCCACGGCTTCGACGAATTCTTCGGCTATTTGTATCACCTCGATGCGATGGAAGACCCGGCACATCCCAACTATCCGCAAAACCTGTTGAATGTCGTCGGCCCGCGCAACATGGTTCATAGCTGGGCCACCGACACCGATGACCCCACCGACATGCCGCGCTGGGGCAAGGTCGGCAAGCAGAAGATCGAGGATGCAGGCCCGCTCTACCCCAAGCGCATGGAAACGGTGGACGACGAAATCCGCGACTTCGCCATCAATTTCATGGAGAAGGCCCACAAGGACGGCAAGCCGTTCTTCGTCTGGCTCAACCCGACGCGGATGCACATCGTCACGCATTTGTCCCCGAAGTATGAAGCGCTGCGTAACTCGGAGAACGGTTGGTCGGAAGAGGAAGCCGGCATGGCCCAGCTCGACGATGACGTCGGTATCGTGATGAAGAAGCTGAAGGACATGGGCGTCGACGACAACACCATCGTCGTCTTCACCACCGACAACGGCACCGAGGTCTTCACCTGGCCCGATGGCGGACAGACGCCGTTCGCGCAGAGCAAGGGCACGGTCCTGGAAGGCGGTTTCCGCGTGCCGGCAATCCTGCGCTGGCCCGGCCATGTGCCGGCGAACTCGGTGCAGAACGGCATCTTCTCCGGCATGGACTGGTTCCCGACCTTCGTTGACGCGGCTGGCAATCCGAACATCACGACGGAATTGCTGAAAGGCAAGACGATCGGCGACCGGACCTACAAGAACCATCTGGACGGGTACGACCAGATGGCCGCCATCACCGGCAAAGGGCCGTCAGCGCGTCACGAGATTTTCTACCTCGGTGAAAGCACCGTCGGTGCCGTGCGCATCGACGACTACAAGTTCCGCTTCATCGACCAGCCCGCTGGCTGGTTGGGTGAAAAGACCCATCCGGACGTGCCTTACATCACCAACCTGCGCCTCGATCCGTTCGAGCGCACGGGCTGGCCCGCCAACGGGACCAAAGACGGGGCGCAGCAATACTTCGATTGGTTCAAGTACCAATTCTGGCGCTTCGTGTTCGTGCAGCAGGTAATTGCCAAGGAAATCCAGACCTTCCTCGATTACCCGCCGATGCAGCGGGGCGCGAGCTTCAATCTTGACGCCATCAAAGCGGAGATGGGGAAGAGGATGGCCGAGGCGGCGGCGGCGAGCAAAGGCCCCGGCCAGTAACCAGACGATCCACTCGGCGGGCGGCTCAGCGCGGGCCGCCCGCCCTTTTGAATTCCGCGCTCCGATGACGGGCAGATGCGTTCCCGACCTGCCGTTAGCCAGACCGGCTGCCCGGCACCGAACGGAATTGGCAAGGTTTCAATCAGTCCGCATCGGTTTCCGAAAGGGTACGAAAGAGGGGGGCTGGGTGCCAACTCTGAACGGCATTGACCACGCACCCCACCGACGCCGAGCACGAATGGGCGTACGACCGCAAGGCTCCGGCTGGTGGGTTGGACAGGGCGCTCGACCAAGCACACGCGAAGGGGTGGACCGTCGTCGACATGAGCGCCGAGTGCGAGACAGTCTTTCCGCCCAAGAGGAAGTAAGTCGCGACTTGAGCTGCCTGACGCGAATTGCCGGCACCTTGTTGATCCTGATCGCTGCGGCTTTGACAGGCGCACAGGCCGCGGAGCTGCCGAGCGTCCCCGCATTCGTGGGCAGTGCAGCATGCGCAACGTGCCATGCGAAGCAATACTCTGCGTGGGAGGGCTCGCAGCATCGGGTAGCCATGCAGGAAGCGACCGACAAGACGGTGCTCGGCAATTTCGACGGGGCGCGGTTCAACTACGCAGGCGTGACTTCGACATTCTCGAAAAGGAACGGCAAGTTCTACGTCAGGACCGACGGACCCGATGGCAAGCTGCACGATTACGAAGTGCGCTACACCTTCGGCGTCGAGCCGCTGCAGCAGTACCTGATCGCGTTCCCCGGCGGTAGGCTGCAAGCCCTGTCCGTCGCGTGGGACGTCAACAAGAAGCGCTGGTTCCACCTCTATCCGAAGGAGCACGTCGATTCCACCGACGAGCTGCATTGGACGCGGCCTGCTCAGAACTGGAACTACATGTGTGCCGACTGCCACTCGACCCAGCTCAGGAAGAACTACGATGCGGCGTCGGGTCGCTTCGCCACGAAGTGGGCGGAGATCAGCGTCGGTTGCGAGGCGTGCCACGGACCGGGCTCCGGGCATCTGGCGTGGGCGAATGCGCGGCGTGACGGCAAGGCATACGGCGCCGACGAAAGCAAAGGTCTCGCAGCCCGCCTCGACGAGCGGCAAGGTGTGGCGTGGACACGGGATGGTGCGGCGGCCACGGCCACTCGCTCGAAGCCTCGCAGCACCGAGCGCGAGATCGAGGTCTGTGCCCAATGCCATGCGCGGCGGGGACAGATCGCCGATGGTTACACCGCCGGCAAACCGTTCCTCGACTTTTACCGGCCGGCGTTGCTTACGCAGCCGTTGTATTACGCCGACGGCCAACAGCGTGACGAAGACTACGACTGGGGATCGTTCCTGCAGAGCAAGATGTATGCGGCTGGCGTCACCTGCAGCGATTGCCACGAGCCGCACGGCGGGAAGCTGCGCGCCGTCGGCAACGCGGTATGCACGCAATGTCACGCTGCCGCGAAGTTCGACAGCGCGACGCACCATCATCACGCAACGGGTAGCGCCGGGGCGCAGTGCGCCAACTGCCACATGCCGACGGCGCCCTACATGGTGATCGATCCGCGCCATGACCATAGCATGCGCGTGCCGCGGCCAGATCTCTCGGTCCGGTTCGGTACGCCGAACGCGTGCAACAAGTGTCACGCGAATCGGGACGCGCGGTGGGCAGCCGCGCAGGTGAAGGCATGGGTCGGTCACGACCCGCAGGGGCGTCGGGACTTCGCAGGTGCCTTCGCCGCCGCGCATGCAGGAGCGGTGGGTGCGAGTGCGCTGCTGCGCGCTGTAGCAAGCGACCCGACGCAAGCCGCAATCGTCCGCGCCACGGCGCTGGACGGGCTCAGCGCCAATGCAAACGCGGCAACACTCGAAGTGGTCGCGAGCGGTCTGCGCGACCAGAGTGCGCTGATCCGGATGGGTGCATTGGAATCGCTCAGAGATGCGCCGATCGACCTGCGCGTGCGTTACGCCGTGCCGCTGCTATCGGATCCGGCGAGAGTGATTCGCATCGAGGCGGCGAGCATGCTTGCGGGCGTGCCACTGACCACCGTGAGCGGCGAACAGCGCGCGGCATTCGAGCGCGCCGCCGCGGAGTACGTGGAGTCCCAGCGCTACAACGCCGATCGTGCGGATGCACGCACGAACCTGGGCAGCTTCGAGGCGCGACGCGGTGATGCGGTCCAAGGCGAGCAGGACCTCAAGGCGGCGATTGCTCTGGACCCTCTGTTTGTACCCGCGTACATCAACCTCGCCGACCTATACCGTTCCCAAGGGCGGGAGGCCGAGGGCGAACGCGTGCTGCGCGACGGCCTCAAGCAGTCACCGAAGAGTGCGGGGCTCCACTACGCGCTTGGACTGACGTTGGTGCGCGCCAAGCACAGCGATCAGGCGCTCGCCGAGTTGGGCCAGGCGACAAAGCTCGATCCATCGAGCGCGCGCTTTGCCTACGTATACGGGGTGGCACTGCATGCATCAGGTCGGGTCGACGCCGCGATCTCGATGCTCGCCAAGGCGAGTGTTGCGCACCCCGCGGACACCGATGTCCTCGAGGCGCTCGCGATCTTCAATCGTGAGCGTGGGAACGAGGCTGAAGCACAGCGCTATCTCGAGCGGCTGCGCACCGTTGCGGCAAAACGATGACAAGCCGCCGGTATCCGCGACTCCTGGGGGGGCGAGCCGCGAACGGGAAAGGTCGTGAGAGCTCGTGCGCCGATCATCGCATTGGTGGCGCTAAGGAAAGTCTGAACAAGCCGTCGTGATTTTGGTCTCATGATCGGACTGGAACGAGACGGGGTAATCGATGAGCGAGCTGAGCTTCGGGGATGCAGAGTACGCCGGCAAGCGGAAGAAGACGCGGCGGGAGGTGTTCCTCGAAGAGATGGAACAGGTTGTGCCGTGGAAGTCGCTGCTCTCGCTCATCGAGCCGTGCTATCCGATGGCCGGCCGTCATCCGTATCCGCTGGAGACGATGCTGCGCGTGCACCTGATGCAGAACTGGTTCGGGTTGAGCGACCCAGCGATGGAAGAGGCGCTCTAGGAGATCACGCCGATGCGAGGGTTCGCCGGCCTTTCGCTGACCAAGCCTATCCCGGACGAGACGACGATTCTCAATTTCCGTCACCTGCTGGAGGAGTACGAGCTGGCGCCGGAGATCCTAAGGCGGGTGAACGCGTACCTTTCGCGTAAAGGGCTGATGCTCAAGCGCCGGAGCATCGTGGACGCCACGATCATCGCGGCGCCGAGTTCGACGAAGAACGCGGAGGGCGAGCGCGATCCGGAGATGCACCAGACGAAGAAGGGGAACCAGTGGCACTTCGGGATGAAGGCGCACATTGGGGTGGATGCCGATTCGGGGCTGGTGCATACAGTGACGACGACGCCGGCCAACGAGGCGGATGTCGAGGTGGTCGACGAGCTGCTGCACGGTAGGGAAGAAGTTGTGCATGCGGATTCGGGCTACACCGGTGCCGAGAAGCGTGTCAGGCGCAAGAACCTGGCGTGGCAGATCGCGGCCAAGCGCGGCCGGATCAAGGCGATGACGGAAGGACGCGAGAAGCGCGCGCTCGAGAAGATCGAGAAGGCCAAGGCGAGCGTGCGTGCGAAGGTCGAGCATCCGTTCCGGGTGATCAAGCGGCAGTTCGGTTTGAGCAAGGTGCGATTCCGCGGGCTGGCCAAGAACACGGCGCATGTGATCACGCTGTTCGCGCTGTCGAATCTGTGGATGGCACGACGGCGGTTGTTGGCGATGACGGGATAGTTGCGTCCGCAGCAGTCGAAAAGGCGAGATCCATAAGCGAAACCGGATCGCGAGACCCGAAAGCCGCGCTTCAAACACCGACGACGCGGGCGTGAGCGGGCGAGGGACCTACAAACCGGCCTTTGAGTGGCTTGATCAGACCTTCCTTAGCATGTTTCATTGGACTTCCGGTCAGGACAAGCGCCACTGAATTCGGCTCGCGCAATTACAGTGGCGTTGAATTGGGCCGTCGGCATAGGCACGTCGCATGTTGACCGGAAGGCGCCTGGGTGAGCGCGATGCTCGGATGCATGCCCTATCCCGATGTGGATACGACCCGCTGCATTGGGAAGGGCTTGACTCGCATCTCGCGCATTCAGAATTCACGCCCGGATTCAGTTACGTCGAGCGGCTCATCAAGGTCCGGGCCAACGTCGCGCTGGAATTCCTCTCGGTAGACTGTCCCAGCCGCTGCCAATCCTCCAGCCCGACGCTTCGCTCGGGCTGCCGCGTGGCGTGCCTTGTCCTGTTCGGCCTTCGTGTAAAGACGAACCTTCCGCGTTTCGATCATGGTTTCTCGCTAAGCCTTCTGTCGAGTGGTTTGCCTACTTGACCTTCTTTGCGAGAACTGCGTCGGCCTTGTGGTCGACCTTTGTTTTTTCCGCTGCGCTGAGGCGACCCGCATTGAGTGCTTGCGAGGCGCGCGCCTTGGCGTCGCGCGCGTGTGCCGTGTCCTCCACGGGGAAGCGGCGCCCAGGCAATGCGAAGTCGGATGACGGCAGTTTCTTGCGTGCAGCAGTGGAGAGTTTGCTCATGATGTGGTCACCGTAGACGGATTCTTGCGACATAAATCTCCAGCAGCGCCAACTGTCGGCGCTTTGTCTCATCCGTGCGCGCAGGTCCCGCGACGCCAAGACCTGGCGGCGAGCGCATCCCTGCGGCGCTCAGAATTGCGGCGCTGGTGCTATCGATAGCGTCACTGATACCCGTGTCATCCTGGCCGTTCGCTCCCGCGATAGGCTCGGAGCCCCACGTTTGCTTGAACCAGTTCATCTTTGTCCCTTTCCTGTTTCTGGCTCTAGGTGAAGCCACGACTGGAGGGTGCGCCAGATGCACCTTGAAGCCGTACCAGCCACTTCCCCTTCCAGACGTAGGAATGTCTCGGACATTGCCAGGTAGCCGATCGAGAGCGCCACGGGCGCCCGCGTGCAGATCTACCGAAGGCCGAAAAAGCCCAAGACAAAGATGACGATCACGACGAAGCCGACAATGTAAACGATGCGGTTCATGTGCATTTCCTTTGCGAATCCCTGTCCCGGATAACGCGACAAGTGACATTGATAGTCCTCGGCCGTGGCGGCAATGTCTGTGCGCTGCCGCACCCGATTCTTCTGGGGTGTGCGAAACAAGGCGATCGCAGGAGCGACTGTGGCGACTTTTGGGCGTCCGCTTCTCCGCCATTGAACGCCGGCTTTCGGGACGTGTGTCAGTCTGCTGTGGGTGTGCGCCGTGCAAAGGCGGCGTTTTCCAGTGGGTGCGAATCCCACCCGGCGAAGTGCTCCAGCCGGAAGCAACCGGAGCAGTCAGGGAGGTGACGAACTGGCTGAAGCCTGGTGTCGCCGGCGGCGGGAACGTGCCGCTGGCGCGCAGCCGGTCGAGCGTCGACGCGCTGATCGGGAACACGCGCAGGACATCGCGGATGCGCAGCAGCGGGTCGCTGGCGTCGTTGCGCGCGACCACGGTGAGCGGGATCGCGGCAGTCGCGGCGCGCCGCGCGCTCGAGACGCAGCAGGTGCGCTTGCCACCGGCGCAGTATCTCCCGCAACCGCGGCTCGACCTCGATCTGCTCGTAGTGCTTGGCCTGCGCGCCGGAGAAGCCGTGCGACAGCAGCCAGCCGCGCTGCTGGCGGGTGTCGCCCCGCTCGCCGAGATCGCTTCAACACTGCGCCGCAGGTCGCCAAGCCGCAGCGTGCGGCCGTCAAGACGCAATTCCGGGTTTGTTAAGTGAATTCCCTGCCGTACGGGTCCCCCCGCCGGCGGGTTGCCGGCCGGGACCCGGATCTCTTTCAGGCTGCGTTCTTGCAGTCGAGGCCCCGAAAGCTATGTGCGACACCGAACAGTATGCTTGCGTCTGGGCTGCCACCATACGCTAGACGTTCTTCCACGCGGGATCGGTTCATGATCCACTTCTCGAAATGTCGCTCTATCATTGGTGCCATCCTGGCAGTGGTCGAAACTCCCACCCCCGGCACGGTGTGGCCCCAGCACAACATCAATGTCTACCGCCCGGGCTACCTTCCGTTTCCGGCGAGGCGGAGGATCTCCGGCGCGCGGGGCTGGGACACGCGGTGAGGCAGGGTCGAAGAGGCTGCGCTGCTCTGCTCATGGCGATCTTGGCAGGAGCCTGCCCCCTCGCCAGCGCGGAAACCGCGGAGCAGATCGCGAAGAGCGGCAATGCGGCCGGTGCACCCGCCTGCGTCGCCTGCCACGGCCCGGCTGGACAAGGCCAGGGCGCGGCCGGGTTTCCGCGGCTCGCAGGAATGAATGCGGGCTACTTGGCGGCGCAGTTGCAGAGCTTCCAGGATGGCACGCGTATGAACCCGATCATGGGCCCAATCGCGAAACTGCTTGGCAAGGAGGATCGCAAGGCGCTGGCCACCTACTACGCGACGCTACCGTCCATTGGGGCGAGCGTCGATGCGGCGGCCTCAAGCGCGGCTGTCTCAGCCGGTGAGGCCTTGGCAAAGAACGGCAACTGGAAGAAGGGCGTGCCGGCATGCGCGCAATGCCACGGCGCGACCGGTCTCGGCGTCGGTGCAGCTTTTCCTCAGATTGCCGGTCAGTCGGCGGTCTACATCTCGAACCAGTTGCTGGCGTGGAAAGCCGGCACGCGCAAGAACGACCCAATGGGCCTGATGCATGGCATCGCCCTGAAACTGTCGACCGTCGATGTGAGCGCGGTGGCGGCGTACTACGCCGGACTTCCGTCCGCGTCGGTCAGAACGGGGAGCGCGAAGCCATGAAAACGCTGCGGGCCGTCGGCGGGGTCGTGCTGATCGTCTGGCTGGCGAGCACGGCAACCCCCTCTGCGGCGCCCAATGCTCCGCGCAACCCGATCCGGTTGGCGCAGGCAACGCCAGCAAGTACGCCCGCCCGCCCGCACGCACGCCCCGTCGTTGCACCCGCGACGGGAGTGTCGCCAGCACCGGGCGCATCGGCGCCGCTGTTCCAACCCCCACCCGACAGCGCAATCCCCGACAACGACTTCGGCAAGGAAGTAAGGCTAGGCCAGGCCATCTTCAACGGCACCAGCCCACTCGCCGCGCCCTTCGTTGGCAACTCGCTGCGCTGCGCCAGTTGCCACCTCGACGCCGGCAGGCTGCCTCATTCGGCTCCGCTGTGGTCCGCCTACCTCACCTACCCGGCCTATCGAAGCAAGAACAAGCATGTGAATACGCTCGCCGAGCGCATGCAGGGCTGCTTCATCTACAGCATGAACGGCAAGGCGCCGCCGCTGGGGGACAAGGTGCTGGTGGCACTTGAGTCGTATGCGTTCTTCCTGGCAAAAGGTGCGCCAGTCGGCGCCAAGCTTCCCGGCGCCGGATATCCGACGCCGCCCACGCCTGCGCTCGCAATGGACTTCCACCGCGGCGCCAAGGTCTTCGAACAGAAGTGTTCGCTGTGCCACGGGGCAGATGGCCAGGGCCAGACTTCCGACGGCGCTGTCGTGTTCCCGCCGCTGTGGGGGCCGCAATCTTTCAACTGGGGCGCCGGCATGGGGTCGATCAAAAATGCCGCCGGCTTCATCAAGGCGAACATGCCGCTGAGCCAGGGCAACACGCTCTCGGATCAGGAAGCATGGGACGTGGCGATGTTCATAGACAGCCACGAGCGCCCACAAGACCCGCGCTTCAAGGGCTCGATTGCGGACACGCGCAAACAGCACCATGACCAGCCGGACGACATGTACGGGCAAACGGTCAACGGGCAACTGCTGGGCATCGGCTCCGCGCCAGTGGGGAATGTCCGCAAGGGTTCGACGCGGTGACGGGCGCGCCGAACCGTCGAACGTCGGACATGAAGAAGGGCCTACGCGCGGCTTTGCGACGGGCGGATACGTCGTGCCCGACCAGGTACACCTGTTGCAAGCACATGCTTTCTCTGCATTAGGGAAGGTCTGATCAAGTCACTCCAAGGCCGACTTGTAGTTCGCTCGCCGGCTCGCGGCGGCATCGTTGGTGTTTGAATCGCGTTTGTCGGGTCTCGCGACCCGGTTTCGCTTCGGATTCCCGCCTTTTCGACTGCTGCGGATGCAACTATCCCGTCATCGCCAACAACCGCCGTCGTGCCATCCACAGATTCGACAGCGCGAACAGCGTGATCACATGCGCCGTGTTCTTGGCCAGCCCACGGAATCGAACCTTCATCAAGCCGAACTGCCGTTTGATCACCCGGAACGGATGCTCGACCTTCGCCCGCACGCTCGCCTTGGCCTTCTCGATCTTCTCGAGCGTGCGCTTCGCGCGGCCGTCCGGCATTGCCTTGATCCTGCCGCGCTTGGCCGCGATCTGCCACGTCAGCTTCTTGCTCTTTACCCGTTTGTCGGCACCGGTGTAGCCCGAGTCCGCGTGCACGACTTTCTCCTTCCCGTGCAGCAGCTCGTCGACCACCTCGACATCCGCCTCATTGGCCGGTGTCGTCGCCACCGTATGCACCAGCCCAGAATCGGCATCCACCCCGATGTGCGCCTTCATCCCGAAGTGCCACTGGTTGCCCTTCTTGGTCTGGTGCATCTCCGGATCGCGTTCGCCCTCCGCGTTCTTCGTCGAACTCGGCGCAGCGATAATCGTCGCATCCACGATGCTCCCGCGCTTGAGCATGAGCCCCTTGCGCGAGAGGTACGCGTTCACCCGCCGCAGGATCTCCGGCGCCAGTTCGTATTCCTCCAGCAGATGCCGAAAATTGAGGACCGTCGTCTCGTCCGGAATCGCTTTCGTCAGCGTCAACCCGGCGAACGTCCGCATCGGCGTGATCTCGTAGAGCGCCTCCTCCATCGCCGGATCGCTCAAGCCGAACCAGTTCTGCATCAGATGCACCCGCAGCATCGTCTCCAGTGGATATGGGTGACGGCCGCGGCCGGCAACCGGATACAACGGCTCGATCAAGGCCAGCAGCGACTTCCAGGGCACTACCTGATCCATCTCCTCGAGAAATACTTCCCGGCGCGTCTTCTTCCGCTTGCCGGCGTACTCCGCATCCCCGAAACTCATCTGGCTCATCGATCACCCCATCTTGTTCCAGCCCGATGATGAGACCAAAATCATGACGACTTGTTCAGACTTTCCTTAGTGGCATTGGTGGCATTGCTGGTCTCCCCGTCGTGTCTAGCTGACAGCAGGGTGGCGCCCGGCGGCTAGCTAGCCGTGCTCGCGGCGTGGCGATATCTCGTCACTCTTCATTGAAAGAGGCGTCGTAGGTCCCGACCGGGAACTTGTAATTGTCGTCACTGCGATGGTTGCGATGATGTGTGGGGTGATGATCACCCACCTGCTGCTCTCCAGGGGCGTGCGTGAGCAGTCGCGAAACCACGAACGGACATGCCCCGATGACCATCGACCTGCCAGCGAACGCCAACAGCCTGCTGCGCGACGATGCGCTTTACGACATCCCGGCCTTCGGTAATGTAAATCTATTGCACTTCACCGACTGTCACGCCCAGTTGGCCGACCTCGCTCGCGCAAGCCAGGATTTCCTCCAGGAGCCGCGGAAGTCCGGTTCACGCTGTCCACTTGGAGCGCAAGCTGGGGAAGCTTCCTCGACCAGGAGCTGAGCCCAGCCCGTTCGTGCGGTACGACCGTTTGCCCGGTTGCTCCGCGCACCTGGGCCTCATGCAGCGAATGCCGTCAGACGATCAGATCCCTCGCTGTGGCCGGCTATGGGTGGTTGGACGTTGCGGCGAGATGCTTCCGTGTCGCTGGCGCGCCGTCGGACGCCCGCTTGCCGAGCACCGAAACGACCCAGTTGCGGACCGCATCGTCGTTGTTCAGATCGCCGTCGAACGTGTAGTCGGGCACCCACGGCTGATTGTTGCCGCGCAGGCGGTTGCGCCATACCTTCAAGGGAATGAAAAGATGATTGCCGCTCGGCAGGCGCACCCTTCCGAGGTCGATGTAAACCGAATCCGCGCTGGTCGTGGCTCCCAGTTGCAGCGCCCCGGGTACCTGGCGAACCATGTCCACGAAGTCCAGGCAGGCGCTGGCGCAGCGGTCGTCCGTCAGCACGGCGACAGGCCCCGCGAAGCGGCGCAACCGGGCGTGTCGTTTCACCATGTCTTCCCGGGTGAGCCGGTGCTCGCCAGTGTCCTGCCGCGCCCACGGCGATCCCGCCGCCCGGGCAACGAGCAGCGAGCGCAAGAGGTCACGCTCCCAGGCGACCTGGCCGCTGCCGTGACCGTAGACGCGCAGGCTCGTTGCCAGCCGGGACTTCGCGCTCTCGATGGAAACGTCCGAGACACGCCACTCGGCATAGATCTCGGGCAGGTTCCGAAGTCCGCGGCGGTCATAGCGAAGACCGCCGGTCGCGGCATCGAAGATCATTCCCCCGATCGCGCTGTTGCCGCCACCATTGCCCCGGACGTCGAAGACGATGGCGCGGACGCCTTTCAGCTGGCGCAGCTCGGCCAGCATCTTCTTGAGGGATGCGTACTGCTCATGATTGGGGTTGAAATTCTGCGCGCGGATCCAGAGCAGTCCTTCTCCCAGCTCGTAGCCATTGATGCGAACCTGTGGGTGCAAACCACCATGGTCCGCCTTGGCCCATTCAAGGAAGGCCAGCGGTCGGTACACCACGTCCAGCGTCACCGGCGCTCCGCCGTCGGCGGGTGCGAACGTGCACGACTTGAGCCTCTTGCCCATGGACTGAATCGGCTCGCCCAGGTACTCGGCGACGATGCGCTTGCTAAAAGGCGGGGCGCGCCGATCGAGATACGGGGCGACGTCCTCGTCCGCGATCGCCTCCGGCGATCGCCCATCGCAGGACAGGATCGTGGCGCCGATCGGAGGCAGCGGAGCGGGCCAGTCGGATGCGGTGCTCGTGACAACGTACCGCCCGCCGCGGTACCTGACGCCCCAGCCCTTGGACTGGATGAGCTCGCCTGCAGGGCGAGTATCGTCCGAGAGGGTGAGGTGCCCGTCACGAAAACCCGTGACGTACCAGCGAACCGCATCCAGCGCCGTGCTGTAGTCGGTCACACGGGGGAGGAGGGTCTGCGCTTGCCTGTACCCATCCTCCATCCACACGCGAAACGAAGGGTTTGCCGAGTCGATTGCGCCCGGGTGTGCCTCGACGATCGTCTTGTGGACGAAATCGAGATCAGCCCGTGCCAAGGCGCGCCACTGCTCCTCCGCAGCCGGTTCGGCTATCGCAGGAGTGAACCGAGCGATGGCGCAGAGGACGAGAAGGGATTGGAGTCCAATGCGCGTCGCGCGAGGTAGGGTCTTCATTCACTCTTCTCCGGGGGCAGGTCGGGCTGCCGGTGGTGCCCCGTCACCGGCTGCAGGTTTCGTATCAAATGTCCAACCTGTCGCCGGAAATATATCGCAGCCCGAGGTAGCCCGGGGATGGATGCATCAGGCCGGCCGGGCTCGTCAGCGCGGGCGCAGGTAGTGGGCCTCAGCGAGGCGAGGAGCCATTGTGGGTCGGCACGGAGCGCCGCGGGCCAGGGCCTTCCTCCTTTCGGCCGGTGATGTCAGCAGCCTTCCTGGACTGCGTCGCATCGTGGCTGGCTTGCCGGTGGAGGCGCGCTTCAGGAGGACACAACAAGGTCGATTACGTAGCTGGGGCAGGAACCGAGCATGCTGTCTTATTGGGTCGGTGCGAGGGCGCGGATGGAGCCCTGTAAGGATTGCGGCGGTACGAAACGTGACAGGTTAGGGAATCCTAGTACGGTCACTCCGCCCCATTCGGCCAGGACTGCTTGCGCGATCTTCATCTTCGCCTTGCCGAATGCGACGTCGACCAAGTGCCCGCGTGCGCTCCCGAATTCTTCTGAACGAGGGGCCGCGCGATCGTGATGAGGCGGGATGACCGCATCGTCGCAAAGCGGGTTGTTCCGCACTGCGATAGGATCTCGCATCTCGCCGATTCGAAGGCGATGTGAAGACCGTTTCGGTCCGGCCGACCCGCAACATCCATGCACGCCGACAAGAACCGATCAACCATTGAGGACGCAGCATGATCAAGTTTTTCTACAGTGGCGCACCGAATCCAATGAAGGTTGCGCTCTTTCTCGAAGAGGCAGGACTGCCCTACGAGCCGATTCCGATCGACACCCGCAAAGGCGAACAGCACAAACCGGAATTTCTTGCGATCAATCCCAACGCCAAGGTTCCGGCCATCATCGATGGCGATGCGATCGTGTTCGACAGCAATGCGATCCTGCTTTACCTCGCGGAGAAGACAAGACAGTTCCTGCCCGAGGACACCCCTAAAGCGCGCGGCGAACTCCTGTCCTGGCTCATGTTCGTCGCCAGCGGCCTCGGCCCATTCGCCGGACAATCGGTGCACTTCCGCAATTACGCACCGGAGAAGGTGCCTTACGCCATCAATCGATACACGTATGAGGCGCAGCGGCATTTCGGCATCCTCGATGCCCGTCTGGCCCAGCGGCGCTGCATGCTGGGCGATAGCTACACGATTGTGGACATGGCGGTCTGGGGTTGGGCGCGGCTGGTGCCGATGGTCCTGGGAGAGGATGCCTGGCCGAAATTCCCGCATCTCAAGCGGCTCGTCGACGAGATCAGCGCGCGCCCTGCGGCGCAGCGGGCGATCGCTCTGCGAGATCGGCACAAGTTCAAGACCGAGATGGACGACGAGGCGCGCCGCGCGATGTTCGGGCATCTGACGATCACGGTGGCATAGGGCGCCACGGGCCCTTGCCCGCGACGCTGGTCGAGATGCTGGAAATCGTGATGGCCGGCGAGTTCAGGACGGGGGAGGTCCAATCGGTCAATCCATGGGCACTCTCACGGGACTGGGGTCTACGCACTTGAACGAACGATTCCCGATCCTGGGCGCGGTCGTCGCTCAATGTCTCGGGATGTCGCGGGAAACCGCACTGACCGTCGGCCAGGCACTGGCCGGCATCACGGCGCATGCCAAGGGTGTGCGACTCGGGATCTATGCGCCGCCCGGCGAACGCCCGCGCGAGCCCGCAAGCGCGCGATCTTTGTGGATTGCGCCGCCCAGAACGGGGCGAGCCCCCTCGCGGTCCAACTCTCGCACTCGGCCTTGCCCGGAGCCTGCGGAACGGCCTACTTGTCGAGATCGCTCAGGTAATCGAATTCATCGGTATTGACGAACCGTGTGCGAAGTTCGACCGGGCGCTGATCGAACGTGTACGCAGTTCGCCTGACGCGCAGAAGTGGCGCCCCGACCTTGACCCCGAGGGCGTGGGCGGCGTGCGGGTCTGCTGCAATGGCGCTCAACCGTTCTACCGTTCTGACCACATTGATCCCGAAGGACGACTGATACAGGCCGTAGATCGTGCTTGCACGGTCCCTGAACTGTACCTTCGTGAGGGTCGGGAAAAGCGCGGCCGGCAGCACCAGATGGTCCAGGACGACAGGCTTGGACGACAGGAACAGAAGATCCTCGATCAGGTATACGGGCGCGCCGCGCTCCAGACCAAGGCACTGGCGCGCCACGTCGTCGGCGACCGAGCGGCGGAAGGACCGGAGTTCGACAACAGGGTGCTGCTTCTCGCCCTGCTTCGGAACGATGCGGAAGAAGTGGAATAGCCGGCTGGCATTGTGGGCCGCGACATAGGTCCCGCGCCCCTGATGCCGGATCAGCAGTCCCTCGGCAACCAATTCCGCCACCGCCTTTCGGAGTGTTCCGACGCTGACGTGAAAGCGGGCGGCAAGCTTGGGCTCGCTCGGGAGTGCCTGGCCAACCTGCCACTCGCCGGAACGCAAGCTCTCGGTCATCCGCCGTTTCACTTCCAGGTACAGCCGAGGAGAGGAAGACTCTCCGACAAGTGGCGAAAGTGTGTCTCTTCGATGCATGCGTCGAGCGGGCGATGAAAGAGGTGCCATGCTAGCAAACGGGAATTTCTGAACTCGAAACCGTGTCGCCAGTTGATTGCTGATCGAGAACGTGATGCTGCGACGCAGCAAGGTTTCCGCGGTTGACACTCGTCAGGAACGCGTTTAGTCTGACTCATATACATGAGTTATACAAGTGCCGAAAAAGAAGTGCCGAAAAAGCCCGACCAGACCGAGTTCTGGCTACCGCCGGATCCGATAGGTCGAGCGCGTTGGCATCGCGCTCTCCGGATCGAGGCGCGGCGCCGCATCGGCGAATCCCGGCCTTCCACATTCCCGGATCGGGCGCACCGTTGACATGGAGGTGATGCGCTAAATGTCGTCCTACGATCACTTGCTCGTCTCTGAAGAAGGGAACGGCGTTCTGCTCGTTCGCTTCAATCGCCCGGAAGTCATGAATGCCGTCAATACGGCGATGGGCAGGGAGCTGCTGGACGTCTTCACCAGGATCAACCAGGGGGCCTTGCCGGAACCGCGCGTGGTGCTCCTGACCGGCGCGGGAGAGCGAGCCTTCTGCGCGGGCGGCGATCTCAAGGAACGCAACGGAATGACCGTCGAGCAGTGGGCGGCCCAGCGGATCATCTTCAAGCAGTACAACCTGGCGATGGAGCGCTGCCCGCTCCCGATCATCTGCGCCGTCAACGGGGCCGCGCTAGGGGGTGGCGCGGAGATGGTGCTGCGCTCGGACTTCAGCTACGCCGCCGCACACGCGACCTTCGGCTTTCCCGAGATCAAGCGCGGCTTCATCCCGGGCTCGGGCGGAACCCAGCGCTTCCCGAGGCTGGTCGGCGCGGCCCGCGGGCTGGAGGTATTGCTGACCGGGGCGACCTTCACCGCGAGGAACGCACACGAGTGGGGGATGGTCAACGAGGTGACCAGCCCGGAAGAGCTGATTCCGCGCACGTTCGCCGTCGCCCGGACGATCGCCTCGCATTCGTCCGACGCGGTGCGCACGCTCAAGAGCTGCATCCGCCAGGGACTGCAGACGGACATCGAGACCGGCTTGATGCTGGAGGCCTTCGCCCAGCAGCGCCTGGTGGCCTCCCCTGATCGCCTCGAGGGCATTGCGGCATTTGTCGAAAAGCGAGAGCCCAAGTGGCAGGACAAGCAATAGACATCGCAGGGCCGGTGCGCGCGGACGGGGGGGCAACTTGCATCTGACCGAGGACAAGGCCAAGGCGTTCCTGCGGGCGGGCGGCGTGGCCGTCCCGGAGGGTGCTGCCGCGTCGACGCCCAAGCACGCTGCGGAGATTGCGGCGAACTGGAGCGACGGGGCCGTCGTCAAGGCACTGATACCCACGGGCCGCCGCGGCAAGGCCGGGGCAATCCGGGTGGTCCGCAGCCCACTGGAGGTCGGGGACGCGGCGCGGCAGATGCTCGGCCGGGTCGTCAATGGCCACGCAGTCAGGAGCGTGTACGTGGAGCGACGGATCGAGATCGCGAAGGAATGCTATCTCGCTTTCTTCCTCGAAGACTTTCCTCCCAAGGTGCTGGTCAGTGCCAGGGGCGGCGTTGACATCGAGGAGGTGCACCGGCGAAATCCCGCCGAGATCGTTCGAGCCGACGTCGACCCGCTGCGCGGGTTGCCGACCTGGGACGCGGTCGCGCTCTGGGAGGCTACCGCACTGGAGCCCAGTCTTCTTCCCGCGCTGAGCCGAATCACGAGTCAGTTGCACGGGCAGTTCGTGAAGGCCGGGGCAACGATGCTGGAGATCAATCCCCTTTGCATCGATCGCGACGGACGCGCCGTCGCGATCGGGGCGATGATGGCGACCGAGGATCCACTGTTCAAAGGCGGGGACGATGAGGCCGAGGACGCACCGGGCTTCGGCGGACTGCGGGCACTCACCGCCGGCGAGCGCCGGGTCATCGAAGCCAATCGGCGGCTCCCCGGCGGCATGGTGCGCTATCACGAGCTTGATGGCGACATCGGAATGTTCGTGGGCGGGGGCGGCGCGGGATTGTTCCAGCACGACCTGATCCTCAGTCTTGGCGGGCAACCTGCGAACCACACGGACGCTTCGACGGTCAATCCGGAAAAAGTCCGGGTTCTGATCGACACCATCCTCGACAATCCCCGCGTGAAGAGCCTGTTCGTGAGCTGGCACTACCAACAGATGGCCCAGATCGATCGCCGCGTGGTGCCGGTGATCGAAGCGCTGCGAGACCGCGGCAAAGATCCCAGACAGTTTCCCGTCGTCATCAGGATGTTCGGCCGCGGCGAGGACGAGGCGCGCCGGGCGGCAAGCCAGTTGCCGGGGATCCACTACCTGCCGCATGGCGCCCCGCTCGAGGAGGGCGTTCGCCTGATCGTCGAACTGACCAATGCCGTCAAGCACGAGGGGGTGGGGACTTGAGCATCCTGATCGACCGGGGCACCCGGGTCGTCGTGCAGGGCCTCACCGGCCGGCAGGGTCGCGCCGATACCGAGCACTGCATCCGCTACGGCACCCAGGTCGTTGCCGGGGTCACGCCGGGACGTGGAGGCGAGCGCGTGCTCGACGTCCCGGTCTATCACACGGTGAAGGCAGCCGTCGCTGCACATGAGGCCAATGCCGCCGTGATCTACGTTCCCGCGGAGGCTGCGAGGGATGCGATTCTGGAGTCGATCGACGCTGGCATCAAGGTGATCGTGGCGACGACCGAGGGCGTCAATGTCCAGGATGCGGCGTACATCGTGGCCGCCGCCCGGGCGCAGGACGTCACCCTGGTCGGGCTCAATACCAACGGCATCATTTCGCCGGGGAAGACGAAGCTGGGAGGCATCGGCGGTGTCGACCCGGATGACATCTATGCGCCAGGGCGCGTCGGCATCTGCTCGCGCTCAGGTGGAATGACGGCGGAGATCGCCCTCGCGCTCAAGCGGGCCGGCTACGGGGCCTCCACCGCGGTCGCCATGGGTGGCGACCAAATCTGTGGGCGGCGGATGGTCGATTACGTCCGCATGTTCGAAGCCGATGCGGACACCGACGCCATCGTCATCTACGGCGAGCCGGGCACCCGGAACGAAGCCGAGGTTGCGGAGCATCTGCGACAGGCGGGCGTTACCAAGCCGATTGTCGCGATCATCGCCGGTTACTTCCAGGAGCGCTACCCGCCGGGCGTCAGCTTCGGGCACGCGGCGGCCTTGATCCGGTCGGACCACGATACCGCTTCCGCGAAGCGGCAGACACTGATCGAATCGGGCGTGTCCGTCGCTGCGTCTCTCGAAGAGATTGCACAGCTACTGGCGCAGCGCGGTGTGCAGCCGACCCATTCGATGACGGACTAGGATCATTTGCTTCAGTTGACCCATTAGCCGTAAGCATCCGTGGAGGATCGATTCAAATGAGCGATGTTGAAAGTGTCCGGGACTACTGGAAGACGGCGATCGTCGATATCAAGCCCGGGGAGTACCGGCTGCGCGGCTATCCGATCGACCAGCTCATCGGCGAGCTCACCTTCGTTCAGACGATCTGGCTGACGCTGCGCGGCACCATTCCGACACCCCAGCAGGCCGCGCTCCTGGAGGCGGCGATGGTCGGCTCGGTCGACGGCGGGCCGATGTCGCCCTCCTGCGCGATTGCATCGATGGCGGCGACCTGCGGCGTCGGACTCAACAGCGCGGTCGCGTCCGGCATCAACGTCCTGGGCGATACGCACGGAGGGGCCGGCCAGCAATGCATGGTGCTCTTCGACGCGATCCGGCAGCGGGCGGCATCGGGCAGCAGCCTTGAAGCCGCGGTGGAGGCGGAGCTCGAACGTTACCGCTTCGTGCCGGGCTTCGGCCATCGATTCCATCCCGTCGATCCGCGAGCGGTTCGCCTGGTCGAGTTGGTCGCCGAGGCACGCTCCGCCGGTGTCGTCGAGGGGAGCTATCTCGACATCGCGCGGCAGATCGAGGCATCCCTCGAGAGGAAGAAGGGAAGGCTCATTCCGATCAACATCGACGGCGCGAGTGCCCTCATCTTCAGCGAGCTGGGGTTCCCGCCGCCGCTGGGCAGGGGAATCTTCATTCTTTCCCGGGCGGTCGGCTTGCTGGCGCACGCCTGGGAGCAAATGGAAGGGGGCGCCCGGATCAAGGGACCCGTGCCGCCGGAGGTGGGCTATCGCTACACGGGAGAGCCGCCTCGCGATTTCGAGCCGCAGACAAAAGCGGACATTGGAAGCTGATGCATGACTCAATCACCAGGAGGAATTGTCCGATGAGATCACTTCATGGGTGGGCCTACCGCGCGCTGGTGTCGGCGGCGGTTGTGGCCTGTGTCGCTTACGGTTCAACGGTATCGGCGCAGGCTTTCCCGGATGGCAAGACGATCAACCTGATCTCCTGGTCGGCGGCCGGCTCGCCGAAGGACGTGATGGCACGCCAGGTGGCCAAGACGCTGAAGAAGCAGTATGGCTGGAACGTCGTTGTCACCGATATGGTTGGCGGGGGCGGTGCGGTCGCGCTCCAATACCTGCTGAAGCAGCCGGCCGACGGACTCAACGTCATCGCCGCCTCGGGCAGCCTTGAGGTGGCGCTGCAGACCACGCTGAAGTCATCGTTCAAGGCCAGCGACTTCGACTTCGTCAGCCAGATCCAGACCGATCCGCTCGTCCTTGCGGTCGCTGCGGACTCCCCGTTCCGCAGCATGGCCGATCTGGTCAAGGCCGGGAAGGCGAAGCCCGTGACGATCTCGGGTTTCGGCGCGAGCTCGGCCGAGCACCTCTTTGCATCATCGCTGGCGAAGCAGGGTGGCTTCTCGATGAACTGGCTGCCCTACTCGGGCGGATCGAAGGCCGTCATGGCCGCCATGGGTCACAACGCTGATGCGGTGCTGGGCAACCTGAGCGAGTCGATACCGCTGGCCGCGTCGGGGCGGCTGCGCATCCTGGGCGCCGCGACCGCGGAGTCGCTGACCGATCCGAAGGCGCCGAGCTTCCAGAGCCTCGGCTATCACGATGCGGTCCGATCGCTGTGGCGCGGGTTCATCGTCAAGGCCAAGACGCCGGAAGCAGACGTCACGGCCCTGAGCAAGGCTTTCGCGCATCTCACCAACGACTCGGACTACGTGGCGTATACGAAGGCGTCCCACATCCAGGTTGCGTATCTCGGGCCGGCCGATTTCGAGAAGAACGTGCAGAAGAACATGGCGCAGGTCGCACTCGATCTGAAATAGCGCGTGGAACACGGGACCCCGGCCGAGGCGGGTGCTCGCGAGGACAGTGCGCGGGCGTCGCTGCCCGCGCGCCTGGCGCATCGGGTTGGCGTCCTGGCCGGGACCGTGATCGCCTGCGTGGCGATCGCCGCGCTCGTCCATGCGAAGGACCTGCCGGCTGCATCGGCGGCAATGCCGCTGGTCTTTGCAGGCAGCGTCCTGGTTCTGGGCCTGCTGAGCCTGCTCGATGGCCGGCATGCCGCGGTCGCGCGCCCGGTGAAGGCGTTGCTGGCCTGCGCGGCATTGCTGGTGTACGCCGCGCTGCTCTATCTCGATGTTCGCTACTGGATCGCGATCACCGTACTCATCGCCGTCGGGTTCATCGTCATCGGCCGCCGGCATTGGCTCCTGATGCTGCTGTTCTGGCTGGGTACGCAGGCGCTCGCCTACGGGATCTTTGGCGCATTGCTGGGAATACCGATTCGCTGAGGCATCGCAAGCGCGAGCCGGACAGGGACGTACCGCAAGGGTCGACGATGCACTTCGGCTGGATTGATCTGATTACCCCGGCGCACCTGGCCAGCATCGTCATTGGAGCTGCCTGCGGGGTCATCGGCGGCGCGATCCCGGGCCTGAGCAGCGCCGGCACGCTCGCGCTGATGCTGCCATTTGTCCTCAACGTCTCGCCGCTGACGGCCATCGTCGTCCTTGCCTCGGCGTATACCGGCGCGCAATACGGCGGGTCGATCACGGCCACCCTCTTCAATACTCCCGGCGCGCCGGAGTCGGCGGTCATGACGATCGACGGGTTCGCGCTCTCCTCCGCCGGTCTCGGGCGCAAGGCGCTTGTCGGGGCACTCTGGGCTGGCCTGATTGGGGGTCTGCTCGGAGTTGCGGTGCTGATCTTCTTTGCGCCCTGGCTTGCAACGCAGGCCCTCTACTTCGGCCCTCCGGAGTTCACGGCGCTGGCGATCCTCGGTCTCACCGTGATGGCGAGCCTTGGCAAGGGATCGGTGATCAAGGGCTTCTTCGCCGGATCGCTGGGCATGTTGATCAGTGCGGTCGGCATCGACCCTATCGGCGGCGAACCCCGGCTGACGTTCGGCATGAGCGACTTGCTTGGAGGCATCCCGCTGATTCCAGCGCTCATCGGCCTGTTCGCGATTTCCGAGTCCCTGCGTCTCATCTCGTCCCGAATCGGCGAAGGGGTCACGCGTCTGTCGGTGCAGCAGAAGAGCAGCTTTACCTGGAAGGACTTCATCGGCACGATCCGATACGTCGTCGTGGGATCGATTGTCGGAGTATTCGTGGGCGTCAAGCCAGGCGGCGGGGCGACGATCGCGTCCTGGCTCGCCTACAGCGCGGCCCGCGCCGTGGCGCCGCCGGACGAGCGCAAGCGATTCGGATCGGGGGCCATGGGCGGCCTGCTTGCACCTGAGGCGGCGGACAAGGCGACCGTGGGGGCTGCGCTGATTCCCCTCCTGAGCCTCGGCATCCCGGCGTCGGCGAGCGGGGCGGTCATCCTCGGTGCGTTTCAGCTGCACGACCTGTTGCCGGGACCGATGCTGTTCACGAACAGCCCCGAGCTTGTTCATGGGCTCTTCGTTTCGCTCATTCTGGCCAATGTGGCCGTCCTGCTCATCGGTCGGATGCTGATCGAGCCGCTGCTGAAGATCCGCAGCCTCGATACCGGGCTCCTGGCCCTGGGCATCCTCGTAATTTCAACTCTTGGAGCCTATGCGTACGGAGGGTCGGTCTGGGACGTCGTGGTCGCTACGCTCATAGGCGTCCTGGGCTTTGGGTTGCAGGTCTCGCAGGTGCCGCTCGCGCCGGTCGTCCTGGGAATGGTGATCGGACCGCTGTTCGAAGTGAACCTGCGCCGCAGCCTCATCATGTCCGACGGTTCTTGGGCGATATTCGCATCGAGGCCCACTGCATTGGCGCTGCTCGTCGCGTCGATCGCGTTCCTGGTGATTCCAGTGGGGCTTAGAATTGCGTCGCGCACGAAGGCGGCGGCAGGTAGCGGCCGTCTCTCCGAGCATTGACCGACGGGTCTTGAGACCGGGAACGCATTGGGCGTGGCGTGCGCAAAATTATCCTCGCTGCAGGGTTGACTGAGAGAAAGATCGCCATGATCCGTGACACTGTCTTGATCTCAGCGGCACATTATGTGCTGGGCGGATTTGGCCCGCAAAGACGAACCGGACAGACGTCCTTCGGAGGCCTCGACCGTGGTTAGTGCCATCCGGCTCGGGTTCCTGGTCCCGCCTGGAAATCCGACCACAGAACCCGAGGTTATCCGCATGGCGCCAGCCGCGTGCACGGTTCACTTCACGCGAATGGTTGCTCACGGGGTAACCGGCAGTCTCGAGGGTCAGGACGAGCGGAATCGGACCCAGATCGCCCATCTGGACGAGAACATCGCCTTGTTGGCGATGGTCAAGCCAAGAGTAATCGTGCTGGCCCACACTGCCACCAGTTACACCTTGGGTAAGGACGGCGAGAGAGCGCTCATCGAGCGCGTCGAGCGCGGGGCAGACTTCCGATTCATCACCGCCTTCGGTAGTGTCATCAAGGCCCTCGCCAGTCTCGGGGTCAAGCGCATCGCCTTCGGGACCCCTTACAGCGAGAGCTCGACCCTGCAATGCAAGTCGAGTCTCGAGGCTTACGAGCTGACCGTCACGCGTTTCGGCCGACTCGAAGGGGTCGCGAACATCTATGACGAGACCAGCGAGCGAGCGCTGCAACTCGCCTGTCGGGTCGATACCCCGGACGCGCAAGCCGTCTTCCTGAGCGGTGTCGGCATGCCTACAGTCGACATACTGGACGCAGCCGAACAGAAGCTCGGCAAACCCGTGATTTCGAGCGCGGCGGCCATGATGTGGAATGCACTTCGGACGGCAGGACTCGACACCCGTATTGGGGGCTTTGGCTCGCTGCTTGCAGGTACCGCAGTCCGTTGACGGGCAACCAGAAACAAGATCGTTACAGGGGACGACTGCATATGAAAATCGCGAAGCTCTTGATCCTTGCGGCCACGCTGTTCTGTGGCCAGGCGTTTGGCCAGCCTGCCGGCTTCCCGACGCGACCGCTGCACATCATCGTTCCTTTCACCGCCGGCGGCAATGTGGATATCGTTGCGCGCATCGTCGCCGAAGGCATGTCGAGTGAAATGAAGCAGAGCGTGGTCGTGGAGAATCGTCCGGGAGCCAACGCAATCATCGGTGCAGAATTCGTCGCCCATGCAGCGCCGGATGGCTACACGCTGTTGCTGGGTACCGCCGAAACTCACGCCATCAACCCGCACATCTACAAGAAGCTTGGCTACGACCCGATGAAGGATTTCGTGACGGTGGGCGTGGTCGACGAATTCCCGTTCGCCTTGGTCGTCGGTCCCAAGCTGCCCGTGAAGGACCTGCGGGAATTCGTAGCCTATGCGAAGGCACGGCCTGGCAAGCTCAATTTCGCTTCCTGGGGAATCGGTAGCACGTCGCAGATTGCATTTGCCCAGCTCGAGCAATTGACCGGCATCGATATGGTGCATGTCCCCTTCAAGGGCGCAGCACCTGCGATCACGGCCGTTGCATCGGGGGAGGTCGAGGCATTCATCGTGCCGCTTTCGGTGGCCGTACCGCAGGCCAAGGCGGGACGCGTCCGCTTGCTTGCGGTGACGAGCACGGCGAGGGAGGCCAGCGCTCCGGACGTTCCGACGGCGTCGGAAGAGGGGGTACCGCTGCTCATCAGCGGCTGGCACGTCCTTGCCGTTCCGAAGGGAACACCCTCCGGGGTCGTCGCAGACCTCAGTCGGACCCTCAGTGCCGTGACCTCGCGTGCCGACATTCGAGAACGGCTTGCGAAGCTGGGCTCCAGGCCATCGACAGCGAATGCGGAGCAGGCCCAGGAAATGGTCAAGTCCGAATGGCAGCGCTGGGGGAAGGTGGTGAGCGCGGCGCACATCCACGCCGACTGAGGCGCGCCAGGAGAGCCGATGCGACCGTGGTTCGGGTTGGAGTCAGAGGGGCCTTGGATCGACATGCCAAAGCCAGATGAACCGGTAGTGAATAGAGACTCACTGAATACATCCATAGAATGGTCTCAACGTAAAAGCAGGAGATGAGCCACGCGTGGTCTTGTGACTTCGGAGCCACGACCGATACCAACCAAACCTTAAAGGAGCTTCCACGATGACCACTTCTGATGGACCACGTTGTCGGGTAGGGCAGAGAACATCTTCGATGCGGCTGTGGACCCGGGCATGGCGCTCTTCCCACTTTCTTATACCGGTCTGTACCTTGCTCTGCTCAGTCACGCGCGCGTTGCTGACCTGTTGCATGGCGGGCGCTGCGCTCGTTGGGCTGATGACCGCTGTGGCCGGGCCCGCATGGGCGCAGGCATTTCCAAGCCGGCCCGTCTTCATCGTCGTGCCGTTCGCCCCGGGAGGTGGCACCGATATCCTGGCACGCATATTGGAGCCCAAGCTCACTGCTGCGCTTGGCCAGCCCGTGATCATCGAGAACAAGCCCGGCGCGAGCAGCATGATCGGCACGGGCTTGGTCGCGACGTCACCGCCTGATGGGTACCACCTGCTGATGGTCGACAGCACATTCGCTGTCAATCCCAGCTTGCAGAAGAAGATGCCGTACGACAGTCTGAAAGACCTCGCGCCAGTGATCGATGTTGCGGCCGCGCCGGTCATTCTGGTAGTTAATCCCTCGGTGCCGGTGCACTCCGTCAAGGAACTCGTCGCCTTGGCCAAGGCGCAGCCGGACAAGTTGGCGTTTGCTTCTGGCGGCATCGGAGCATCCACGCACCTCGCGGGAGAATTGTTCAAGATGGTGGCCGGGGTGCACATATTGCATGTCCCATATAAGGGTACCGGCCCCGCGGTCGCAGACGTGGTCGCTGGACATGTGCAGATGACTTTTACCGGCATCAGCAGTGCACGACCGCTGGTAGAGGGTGGAAAGCTTCGCGCACTCGCCGTCACGGGTGATAAGCGCAACCCAGCGATGCCGGAAGTTCCTACGTTTACGGAACAGGGGTTCCCCGGCGTGGATGCGAGCACCAACTGGCGCGTGCTCGCGCCAGCGGGCACGCCACCGCAAATCATTGCGCGGATCAATGCGGCGTTCAATAGCGTTCTGGAGATGCCCGACGTCAAGGCGCGGATCGCGGAATTGGGTTACGAAGTGACCGGCGGCACGCCGGAGCATTCCGGTCAAACCGCACGCGCCGAGATGGCGACTTGGGCAAAGGTCGTCAAGCAAGCGGGTATCAAACTCGACTGATGGATCGACTGCGCGGCAAGGTCGCGTTTGTCACGGGTGCAGGCGCCGGTATCGGCCGAGCGGCGGCGCAGCTCTTCGCGCGCGAAGGCGCCGGCGTCGCAATTGTCGACATTGCGCAGGAGGAGGGCGAGCATACGCTGCGCCTCCTGCAGGCCGAAGGCGGCACCGCGGCCTACTTCGAGTGCGACGTAACCCGCGACGAAAGCGTGCGTGCAGCCGTCGAAGCGAGCATCCAGCGCTTTGGTCGCCTCGACGTCCTGTTCAACTGCGCTGGTGGCTCGTTGCCCGAGGACTCATGGCTGACCGATGTCGACCTTTCGGTCTGGGATCGCACGATGACCCTCGATCTCAAGGGAACGATGCTCTGCTGCCGGCACGGGATACCACGCCTGATCGCCGCGGGTGGTGGGGCGGTCATCAACATGTCCTCGGGAGCTGCGCTGCGCGGCGCGAGCCCCGCCCACATCTATACGGCAGCGAAGGGGGGCGTGGTGGCATTGACCCGGGCGCTCGCGGGCGCTTACGCCAAGGACAACGTCCGGGTCAACGCGATCTGCGCGGGGCGCATCGATACCGAACGCATCCGGCGGAGCTACGGCGTCCCGGGGCATCCTGGCAGTGTGCCGGACCGGCAGGATGCCGGGGAGCAGGTGAAGCGCTATCCTTTCTGGCTGGGCGTGCCGGAAGACATCGCCAATATCGCCCTGTTCTTGGCCACGGACGAATCGCGCATGATCACGGGTGCTGCGATCCCTGCCGATGGCGGGCGGTCGGCGTATTGAGCATCGCGAGTTCAGAGGTACGCGCAGGCGTTGTCGACAGCCTAAGCATTCCTGCGGCATGAAGCTATGGGTGTATTGCAGTGTTTACCCTTGATTTCCGCAGAGGCCCCTGTGACTGAAGGCATGGTGAACGCGTGCATGAACATCTGACCCAGAACTGGACTGTACGCAAGCCGGTCGCTCGCTCGCCCGGTGGCGTGGTCGCGGCCCAGAATCGCATCGCTGCCCAAGTGGGGGCGCGTACGCTGGCGGCAGGTGGCAATGCGGTGGATGCTGCAGTGACAGCAGGGTTTGCCCTAGCCGCCGTGGAGCCCTGGAATAGCGGACTGGGCGGTGTCGGCTACATGCTCATCCATCTGGCAAGAGAGCGGCGCACTGTCGTCGTCGATTTCGCGCCGATTTCGCCACGCGGGCTCGATCCCGCTGCCTATCCACTGAGCGGCGGGGTGACGCCTGAGCTTTTCAGCTGGCCGTCGGTCGAGGGCGACCGCAACGTACACGGACCGCTGTCATTCGCCGTGCCCGGTCACGTCGACGGGCTGGGACTCGCGCTGGAGCGATTCGGGACCCGGACGCTCGCCGAAGTGCTGGGGCCCGCGATCACTCTTGCCGAGCAGGGCATTGCCATCGATTGGTATCTCACCCTCCGGATCGCGACACTCGCTCGCGAGCTCGCGCGGTACCCGGCCACGCGTGAGACCTACCTTCCACAGGGCTGGCCACCGGTCACTCCGCAAGGAGCGCAGTTGCAGCGACTGCATCTCACCGGCCTCGCCGATACGTTGCGGCGCCTTGCGAAGGCCGGGCGTCGGGACTTCTACGAGGGCGAAATCGCTGCCCGTATTGCACACGATGTCGCAGCGTCAGGGGGCGTCCTCGCCGCCTCTGATCTTCGCGCGTACGAGGCACGCATCGTCGAGCCACTCGAGTGCAGGTACCGCGATGCGACGCTCGCACTGGCACCCGGGTTGACGGCGGGCCCCTCGATGGCGCGCGCGCTGCAAGCCTTGCAGGAGCGCCAGCTGCGGGCGGGTGGCCCCCATGCAGACGACTTCGTGGCGTATGCCGAAGTATTGCGCGAGGTCTACGCGGAAAGGCTGCAGGGCATGGGCGAGACCGCGGATCACCGCGATCCTTCGTGCACCACCCATCTCAACGTGGTCGACAGCGAAGGCAACATGGTGTCTCTCACCCAGACGCTGTTATCGATTTTCGGAAGCAAGGTGGTGCTCCCGGCGACGGGCATCCTGATGAACAACGGGATCATGTGGTTCGATCCCCGGCCGGGCAACCCGAACACCCTCGCGCCCGGCAAGCGCCCTCTTACCAACATGTGTCCCGTTATCGCCCGCCGCGACGGCCAAGGCTGGTTCGCAATCGGGGCGTCCGGGGGGCGCAAGATCCTGCCGGCAGTCCTGCAGATCAGTTCCTTCCTGATCGACCATGGCATGAGCCTGGAGGAAGCCTTCCATCAGCCCCGCATCGACGCGAGCGGCGGCGAGCGCATCAGCGTTGATCCGCGGCTCGACGCCTCTGTGCGGGCTGCGCTCGCTGCGCATTATCCCGTCGATCTCGCCGAGTTGGTGGTCTTGCCGACGCAATTCGCCTGTCCCAGTGCCGTATTGCGCGATTCGCACTCAGGCGAGCAATGCGGCATCGGTGATGTGATGTCACCCTGGTCGGGAGCTGTGGCCCAGTAGCGTGCCCGACCGGCGTGGCCGTCTCGCCAGCTCAACCGGCGCGCCGGTGTGCCTTCATTGAGGCCGGGCGAGGAACCTCAGCAGGTCGTCGACGCATCGCTCCGGGTAGCCGTCGCAGATGTTGTGCGCCGAGGTATCGTACTGCACCAGCGTTGAACCCGGGATTCGATCGCGCATTTCAGCATACGCACTGGCGTGACCGATCGCTTCCCGGCCGGCCGCCACGATCAGGGTCGGACACCCGATTCGGTGTACCTCATCCATGAAGTCATGGCTCGCCATGTGGGTGACGAAGCGGGCGATGAACGCCGGATCGTTTGAGCCTGCCTGCTCGATGAACCAAGCCACGAGCGCAGGATCGGCATTGGCGTCGAAGCGCTCGTCAATGGTGTCCGCCAGGAACTTGCGGATGCCCACTTTCTGGATGATGGGAATCCAGGTCAGGGCCTGGCTGTGCTTGAGCCCGGGCGTGGAACCATACAGCGCGAGTGTCTTGACCCGTTCGCCGTGGTGAATGGCGAGCTTTTGCGCGACGTAACCGCCGGCTGAGTTGCCAACCACATGGGCGTCGGAGCGGCCGAGCAAGTCCAAAAGATCGATGGCGTCGCCGACGAGCTGGTCGAGCGAGAAGGGGGCGTCCGGTGGCGGAATTTGCGACGCGCCGTGACCGCGCAGGTCCATGCTGACGACACGAAACTGCGAAGCTAGCCGCGGAACCCAGCGGAACCAGCGGCGCGAGTTGCCCATGGCTGCGTGCAGCAGCAAAAGGGTATCCGGCGTGGTCCAGGGCGCCGTGAAGTCATCGACATAGTAGGCAACTTCGAGACCGTCGCGGGTCTTGAATGTCTGTTTCACGGGTTGACTCTCATCTGGCAAAGGGCGAACGCTGGTCAAAGGCGCGGGCGGCGGTTTCCATGGTCACGAATTCTCCACCTTCTCGGCGTATCCGGTCGAGCAACTTGTCGAGCACCATCATGCGGTGACCGCGACCGATGACAAACGGATGAAACGTGTAAGTCACGATGCCCCAGTCGAAGTTCTCTTTGAGATAGAGGTAATCGTTGATCCAGTTATCGAGCACGCTGTTCGCATTCATGAGTCCCGGCATAAGACTGGTCTTGGTCCGGAGGAACTCGAAATGCGGGAAGTCATCGAGCGTCCAACTTACGGGAAGCTCGAGCAGCTGGGTCGGGGCACCGAAGACCATGGGCTGCTCGAGGGTCACAACGTCACCTTGGCGGACGCGGTAAGGCGTGTAGTCATCCCCCATCATGCTCGTGTCGTAGAGGAACCCATACTTGAGGAGCAACCCGATGGATTGCGGTGAAAGATCCCAAGAGGGTGAGCGATACCCACGGGCGAATTGGCCCGAAAGCTTGCGGATCTGTTCGTTGGCCCGCACCAGTCCCGCCTCCTCCTGCTCCGCGCTCATGTCGTTGGGGGCCATGTGGGTCCAGCCGTGATGCGCGATCTCATGTCCCGCTTCGAGCACCGAAGCGCACTGAGCGGGATAGGTCTCGAGCGTGAAGCCTGGAATGAACCAGGTCGACGAGACTTCATGCTTGCGGAGAAACGCGAGGATTCGCGGCACGGCAACGGCTCCGAACTCGCCTCGCGAAACCGGCGTCGGGGTGGTGAGGCCGCGGGCGATCATGCCCGACATGGCATCGAAGTCGAAGGTGATGCAGACGAGATGGCGTGCCATAGTTCAGGAGTCTTTCTCAAGAGTTGCACGCCGCGAGGATCGCGGTGCGGCGATGCACAAGGGTGCCGCTCGTACTTTACCCGATTGGGAGTCCAGGAGAGGCGTGTCGTACCGGGTTCGAGGGGGCCTCGTCGCATCGCTTGCGCCTGGCGGCGATCACTCGATACGCATGCGCAATATGTTCGCCTCGCTGCGCGATGAGATTGAGCTGATGATCGCAGCGCTACCGACGATGACAGCGGTCAGTGCGGCACTCCTTGACTGCTGTCACTCAGCGCGCCGGCAAGCGCGCCAGGCGACTTCTGACGATAGAGCGCGGATAAAGCAGCATGAAGCTATGCTCTATCCGGCGCGCCGAGATGCGCTCAGGGCTTCAAGTCCATCTCCAGGTGGATGTAGTCGCCCCGGTACGTGACTTCACCGAGGTAGATGACGGTTCCGTCCGGGCTGCGGCACACCCGCCGCACTTCGGCCACCGGTGCATTGAGCGGGAGCCCGAGGTGGCCCGCCACCTCGACGTCGGCAGCGCCGATGGTCAATGTCTGATGCGCTTCGGCGATCTTCACCTTGGGGAGCTCGAGCAGGACCGGGACCACGGTTTCCTGGCGAAAGCGCCGCGGCGCCATCCGAAAGACACGCTCGTCGAGGTAGATCGATATTACGCAGTAGGGCTCCCCGTTGCGGGAGTGGACGCGGCGCATGAAGTGATAGCGCGGCGCCGGCTTGCCATCCCCTGACTCGAGCGCAGGAGTCGCTGCGGCCTCCTCGATCAGGACGAGCTGGGGCTTGTCGTCGCGATAGACGTCGGCAAGCGCATGCAGGCTCGTCTCCAGTTTCAGCCGGCGGTCGCGGATTGGGGTTGCCGTGACGAAGGTTCCGCGGCCCTGCTGGGCGAGCACCAGGCCTTCGCGCGCGAGCAGGTCGATAGCCTGGCGGACGGTGACCCTCGCGACATCGAATTCCCGGACCAGTTCCTCGAGCGTCGGCAGCTGTGCGCCGATGCGCCAGACCCCGCGCGCGATCCGCTGCCGCAGCAGGTCCGCGAGCTGGACGTAGCGCGGAATGGGGCTGTTGCGGAACAGGGAGGGTCGGTCGCGCATCCCGCTATTGTGCTAAAGGTTCCAATCATAGTACCTTTCGCCCTGGAAGGCCGCAACCGTGCGTGCTCGCAAGACGGCCTGGAGGAGCACGAGTCCTGCAATGAGTCTGCTGCGTCGCATCGGGATGCTTCTGGCGCCTTGGGTGCTGGTGATCCTCGTCTGGTACGCGATCGCCCTTTCCGGGTTGATCAACGCGTCGCTGGTACCCACCCCCGCTCAGGTCGCCGTGCGATTTTGGCAGCTCCTGACCCGCGCGCGCCTGCCGATGGACATGTGGATGTCCACCCAGCGGGTGTTCCTCGGCGTGACCATGGGCATCGTGCTGGCCGTGCCCGTTGGCTTCGTCCTGGGTTGGTACCGGCATGTCCGCGGCTTCGTCGACCCGCTGATCAACTTCTTCCGGGCCCTGCCGCCGATCGCGCTGATACCGCTCGTCATCGTCTATTTCGGCATAGGCGAGTTCGCCAAGATCGTGATCCTGTTCTACGCGTCGTTCTTCTCCGGGGTGATCGTGATGTACGAGGGCATCGCGCAGATCAATCCGATCTACGTCCGCGTCGCGAGAACGCTGGGCGCAACCGATGGCGAGATCTTCCGCAGGGTTATCGTGCCGCTGACCGTGCCGCACATGCTCACCGCGCTGCGGGTCTCCCTCGGCGTCGCCTGGGCAACCCTGGTTGCGGCCGAGCTGCTGGCGGCGCAGCAGGGGCTTGGGGCGCTCATCCAGAACGCGTCATCGTTTTTCCAGCTGGATACGATCTATGTCGGCATCATCTGCATCGGCGTGATCGCGCTGGTGATGGACCTGCTGCTGCGCGCCCTGGCGCGGCGACTGGTGGCCTGGCAGGAGCGCATCGCGTGAGTGCGCCAGATCGGGAATCCGCCGTGCGCATCGCGTTCGACCGGGTGTCGGTCGAGTTCCCCTCGAAGTCCGGACCGGTGCGCGTCGTGGACGACGTCTCCTATGAGATTTGCGACCGTGAGTTCGTCTCGGTGATCGGGCCATCGGGATGCGGCAAGACCACGATGATGAACATCGTCGCCGGTTTCATGACGCCAAGTGCAGGGCGCGTCCTGCTGGATGGGAAGCCGGTCTCTCGACCCGGACCGGACCGCGGGGTGATTTTCCAGGACTATGGAGTTTTCCCCTGGCTCACGGTGCGGCAGAACATCGAGTTCGGCCTCAAGCTGGCGGCGAGCCGGGTACCACCGGACCAGCACCAGGAGGTCTGCGAGCGCTACATGCAGCTGATGGGGCTCACCGATTTTGCGGCGGCCTGGCCTCGGATGCTCTCGGGGGGCATGCGGCAGCGGCTGGCACTGGCCCGCGCCTATGCGGTGCGCCCCGAGTTCCTGCTGATGGATGAGCCCTTCGGGGCGCTGGATGCACAGACCCGCAGCGCCATGCAGGATCTGCTCCTGGAGGTCCTGCACACCGAGGGCAAGACCGTGATGCTGATCACCCACTCGGTCGAGGAGGCCGTGTACCTGTCGTCGCGGATCATCGTGATGACCGCAAGGCCGACGCGCATCCGGGAGATCGTGAGCGTTCCCTTCGACTACCCGCGCGAGGAGTCCCTGCACGACAAGCCGGAATTCGCCGAGCTGCGCTCGCACCTGCGCGAGCTCGTGATGAAGGAGTATGCCGCCCAGGCGCGGCAGTCGGTTCGACTATCCGATTAACCAGTCAGAACGGAGGACACCATGAGCATTGATCGGCGGCAATTCCTGAAGAGTACGGGCGCGGCAGTGATCGCAGCGGGAGCCCTCGGCGCACCGGCGATTGCGCGTGCGAGCACCAAGGTGAGGGTTGGGTACCTGCATACGGTCGCAGTCGACGGCCAGATCTGGCTCGGACAGCACATGGGCAGCTTCGCCAAGCACGGGCTCGAACTCGAGTTGACGCAGTTCGACACCGGACTCGCGCTGTTCCAGGCCATGGTGGGCGGCAGCCTGGACATCCTGTCAACTGGGGCGGTCGTCTCGAACTTCCCGGCCCGCGGCCAGGGAAAGGTGTTCCTGATCAACGACGTCGAATTCGCCACCGCGCAGCTGTGGGTGCATCCCGAGCAGGGCATCAAGACCATTGCGGATCTCAAGGGCAAGCGGATTGCCACCACCGCGGGCACGACCGCGCACGTCTTCCTCGACACGGCGCTGCGCGCCAACGGTATCGATCCGAAGGATGTCGAGATCGTCAACCAGCGGATGCCGGATGCCGTCACGGCGTTCATTTCGGGTGCAGTCCCGGCGGTGGCGCTGTGGGTGCCGTTCAACATCTCGGTCCGGGAGAAGGTCCCCACCGCCAAGATGCTCGTCGATGCTTCCGCCTACTATCCGAAGGCGGCGATTGTGGACGGCTGGGCGGCCCGCAACGACTACTACGACAAGCACCAGGACGTGCTCGCCAATGTGATCCGCGGTTGGCAGGAAGCCAACGACTACCTGGTGACCAAGCCCGACGCGGCGCTCGAGGTCCTGCAGAAGAACAACTACTCGCAGGTATCGCTCAAGGACCTCGAGGAGATGTACAACGCGGAGAAGGCGTTCACGGCTGCGGAGTGGCGCAAGATGTACGCCGACGGCACGGTCGTCAAGTGGCTGCAGCAGGTCACCGATTTCTTCGTCCGGACCGGCGGCATCGAGAATGCCGTCCCGGCCTCGAAGTACTTCGATCCCTCGATCTACATGAAGACGGTGAGCGCCTGAGGTCGCTCCGACGGTTCGGGAGCATGGACCATCGCGTCTACGACTACGTGATCGTCGGGGCCGGTTCGGCGGGCTGCGTGCTCGCGAACCGCCTGACCGCCGATCCCGATGCGCGGGTCCTGCTGCTCGAGGCCGGCGGCCCGGATCGCAGCTTCTGGATCCACCTGCCGGTCGGCTATTTCCGGACCATCTACGACACCCGCTACGCGCGCCTGTTCGACACCGAGCCTTGCGAAGGAACGGCGGGGCGCAACATCGTCTGGCCGCGTGGCCGGGTGATCGGCGGGTCGTCGTCGATCAACGGCCTCATCTTCATCCGTGGCCAGCACGAGGATTTCGACGACTGGGCGCGCCTGGGTGCAAAGGGTTGGAGCTATCGCGACGTACTGCCGCATTTCAAGGCCTTCGAGGCCTACGAGGGTGGCGCGAACGAATACCGGGGTGCCGATGGCGAACTCGGTGTCTCGAACTTGCGGAACGACAATTCAGCCTGCCTGGCATGGGTCGATGCCGCCGAGCAGTTCGGCTTGCCGCGCAACCCCGATTTCAACGCGGCGAGCACCTACGGCGCAGGCGCCTACCAGCTCAGCATCTGCAATGGCTGGCGCACCAGCGCGGCGAGCGCCTTCCTGAAGCCGCTGTCCGGGCGGCGCAATCTGCGCATCATCATGGGTGCCCAGGTCACCCGGGTGCTGTTCGACGGATCGACTGCGACCGGTGTCGAGTGGATGCGCGACGGCATCACGCAGCGGGTCTCGGCATCGCGGGAAGTGATTCTTTCCGCGGGGGCCATCCAGTCGCCGCAGCTACTGCAGCTTTCCGGCATTGGTCCCGCGCGGCTACTCCAAGCGCACGGGATCGCGGTCGTCGCGGACTCACCCGAAGTGGGGGAGAACCTGCAGGACCATTACCAGGCTCGCACGATCGTCCGGCTGAAGCGGCGGATCTCGCTGAACGACGACGTCCGCAATCCACTCAAGCTCGCGTCGATGGGCGTTGAATGGCTGTTGCGCAATCGCGGTCCGCTCACCGTTGGCGCCGGGCAGGTGGGAGGGGCCGCGCGCACAGTGCATGCCAGCGGTGGGCGCCCCGACATCCAGTTCAACGTCATGCCGCTGTCGGTCGACAAGCCCGGCGATCCCCTCCACGACTATTCGGGGTTCACCGCGGCGGCATGGCAGTGCCATCCCCGCTCACGGGGCCGCGTGCAGATCCGCTCGGCCGATCCGACGGAGGCGCCGCGCATCGAGACGAACTACCTCGCCGAGGAGATCGATTGCAAGACCCTTGTCGCCGGCGTTGGCATGCTGCGGGAGATCTATGCACAGCCCGCGTTCCGCGAGTTCTGGGACCAGGAGGTCCTGCCCGGTGTGAATGCCCGATCCGACGCCGACGTCCTCGATTTCGCCCGGCGCGCCGGCGGCACGGTGTTCCACTGCGTCGGCACCTGCCGCATGGGCAGCGACCCGGGCTCGGTGGTCGACCCGGAACTGCGCGTGCGAGGCGTGGAGCGGTTGCGCGTAATCGATGCGTCGGTCATGCCCCAGGTCACATCGGCGAACACCAATGCAGCATCGCTGATGATCGGTGAGAGGGGCGCCGCCTTGCTGCGGAGTGCGATAACGCGGAGCTGACATGTACGAATTCGGGAACCTGATCGGGGGGCAGTGGGTCGCGGGCGCCGGCACGCAGTTTCAGACGGTGAACCCGGCGCGGCCGGCGGTGGTCGTGGGTCGCTACGCGGCCGCGTCCAACGAGCAGATCGGCCAGATGATGGACGCGGCGCAGCGGTCCCAACGCGCCTGGCGCCAGCTGCCGTCGGTCGAGCGTGGCGCGCTCTTCGGGCGCTTCATTGCCGCGCTCGAGGCGCGCACCGAGGAGCTCGCGGCGTCGATCACCCTCGAGCAAGGCAAGCCGCTCGCCGAAGCGCGCGGGGAAGTGGCCAAGTGCTGTGCTGAGGCCCGCTTCATGGCCGGCGAGGCGATGCGTGGGCACAGCCAGGTGCTGCCTTCGGCGCGTCCTCGAACCCGCAACATGGTCACGCGGCGGCCCCGCGGCGTCATCGCCGCGATCACGCCGTGGAACTTCCCGATCCTCACGCCGATGCGCAAGATCTCGCCGGCCATCGTGTTCGGCAATGCAATCGTCCTCAAGCCTTCCGAATTCACTCCCGCGACCGCATGCTTGATCGCCGAAACGGCCCGCGGCATCCTGCCCGACGGATTGCTCGAGATCGCCAATGGCCACGGGGACACCGGGGCTGCACTGGTCGGTGCCGCTGGCATTTCCGGCGTGACGTTTACGGGGTCCGTTGCCACCGGCAAGCGGATCTATGCCTTGGCTGCAGAGAACCTCGCCGAGATATCGCTGGAGCTCGGCGGCAAGAACGCGGCGGTGGTCAACGACACGAACGACCTCGAGGGATGCCTCGACCAGATCATGACGGCTGCGTGCATGTGCGCGGGTCAGCGCTGCACTGCCGTCAGCCGTGTGATCGTCAGGCGACCGCTCCTGCAGCCGGTCCTCGACGGGCTGGTCCGACGGTCGGAGGCGGCGGTGCTGGGCGATGGCATGCAGGCAGCGACGACCATGGGGCCGCTGACCAACGACCGGCAGCTGGCCCGCGTGGCGGCCATGGTCGAAGCGGGAGTGAAGGAGGGTGCGGAGGTGCTTGCCGGAGGCCGCAGCGTGTCGATCGCGGGCTGCGAGGGCGGCTACTTCTACGCGCCGACCGTGTTGAGCCGGGTGCGCCCCGAGATGAGCGTCGCCCGCGAGGAGATCTTCGGGCCGGTGCTCTCGGTCCTGGCGTATGACGACCTGGACGAGGCGTTATCGATCCTGAACGGGGTCGAATACGGACTTACGTCGGCGCTGTTCTCGAACGACAACACCGTCGTGCAGCGCTTCGTCGACGAGAGCGAGAACGGGATGATCCACGTCAACCATGGCACGATTCCCGACAATCACATGCCGTTCGGGGGTGTGAAGAGTTCGGGCGTCGGTGCGTACTCGGTCGGTGCGTCGGCGGTGAATTTCTACACCACCGAGCATTCCATTTATATCAAGCACGGCTGACGTCGGGTCGGGACGGCCTGTGTTCCGGGGGTCACGGGAACCGGACCGATCGATGCTTCAGACTGCTTCCGGGGAGATGACCGAGTGTCACGCATAACGGCCTTGCGGCCGCACGCATTCAACGTTTCACCGAAGACCAACTGGTACTTCATCGCGATTGAGACGGACGACGATCGGATCTCGTGGGGCGAAGCCTCGCTGAACGGGTGGGAGCCGGTGTTGGGCGCCATCCTCGACACCTTCCATCGGGGTCTCGTCGGGAGCACCGTCGAGGCTGCGCACCAGGGTCTCAAGGCAAGTCCGCGCTCGCCTGGCGGCCTCGCCGCCAACGCGATCATCAGCGCGCTGCAGCAAGCCTTGCTCGGGCTCATGGCAGAGCAGCAGGGGCTGCCGCTGCATGGCCCGCTTGGCAAGGCGCGGCGCAGCCGGGTTCCGGTGTATGCCAACATCAATCGCGCCACGACGGATCGTCGACCCGAGGGGTTCGCCGCCACGGCCCTGCGCGCCAGGTCGCGGGGCTTCGACAGCTTCAAGCTCGCTCCTTTCGACCATCTGGTGCCACAGGACTGCGCAACCGAGAGGGGTCGCGAGCGCATCCGGCATGGGATCGACTGCGTGCTCGCCGTGCGTGATGCGCTTGGGCCGAAGGCACGGATCATGGTCGACTGCCACTGGCGTTTCGACGAGGAGCGCGCCGTCGAGGCGCTCGAAGTCCTGCGTTCGGCGAAGCTTCACTGGCTGGAATGCCCGATCGCAGAGCGCCAGACCAACTGGCCGGCGATGCGCAGGATACGGGCCGCGGCGAATGCGCAGGGCGTGCTGGTCGCCGCCGCCGAGACCCAGATCGGCGTCTCCTCGTTCGAAACCCTCATGGCCGAACGTCTCTACGACGTGGTGATGCCGGACGTGAAGTACTGCGGCGGTCCGTGGGAGATGCTACGGATCGCCGAGCGCTGCGCCGAAGCCGACGTCGGATTCTCCCCGCACAACCCCACCGGCCCGATCTGCCACCTGCACAGCCTCCACGTCGCCGCGGTCGCACCCGACTGCCACATGCTCGAGATGCAGTTCGACGAGAGCCCGCTGTTTGGCGAGTTGATCGGCGATGGTGGGGGCGCAGTGCCGGCGAGCGCGCTCGAAGTGCCGACGGCCGCAGGACTCGGGGTGGCCGTCGACCAAGCATTGTTGCAGCGGCACCCATTCCAGGTTGTTCCACCCGGCGTTGAATCGTTGCTGGACGCTTGATCGGTCCGGCGTTTCCTTCTTTCCAATTACGAGGTCGATGCATGAAGGTCCTAGCCTTTGCTGTTGCCATGATTGCCACATCCCTTGCCGCACCGTTTGCCGGTGCCGCGGAATTTCCCGACAAGCCGATTCACATCATCGTGCCCAGTCCTCCGGGTGACGGTTCGGACCTGATGGCACGGGCCATCGGCGACAAGCTCTCGCAAGCCTGGGGCCAGCCGGTCGTGATCGAGAACCGGCCTGGCGCCGGCGGTCGCATCGGGAGCGAGATGGCGGCCAAGGCGGCACCGGACGGATACACCTGGATCATGGGCAATGCCGGATCCCACGGCATCAATGCGGCGGTGTACTCCAACCTGCCGTTCGACACCGAGCGGGACTTCGCGCCGATCACCCAGATCATGCGGGCGCCAAACGTCCTGGTCGTCAGCCCTACATTGGGGGTCAGCACCGTGCAGCAGTTCATCGCCCTGCTGAAGAAGAACCCGGGCAAGTACAACTACGGCTCCGGCGGCAACGGCAGCTCGGCCCACATGTCGAGCGAGCTCTTCAAGATGATGGCCGACGTCAAGATCACCCACGTTCCCTACAAAGGGGCGACCCCCGCACTAACCGACCTGATCGCCGGGCGTATCGCGATGTTCCTCGGCAACCTGCCCCCGGTGATCCCGTTCATCAAGAGCGGACAGGTCAAGGCCCTCGCGGTCACCTCGCTGAAGCGATCCCCGGAGTTGCCCGATGTGCCGACGCTGGACGAGTCGGGATTGAAGGGTTACGAGACCATCGCCTGGTTCGGGCTGCTTGCACCCGCCGGTACGCCGAAGCCCATCATCGACAAGATCCAGGCGGAGGTCGCCCGCATCGTCCAGCTCCCCGATATCCGCCAGCGGATCACCGTGCTGGGCGGGGAGCCGGTTGGAAACACGCCTGCGGAATTCGCGGCCATCATCCACAACGACATCGTGAAGTGGAAGAAAGTGGCTGCAGCGGCGCACGTCAAGGTGGATTGACCGGCGGCGAGCGCTCACCGCACGGAGGCGACCGTCGGCGTCGCGACGCCAGGGCCCGACGCCGCAAGGCGTCATTCCGAGCGCCGTCACCCCACCCATGAACGGGCCCGATGGCGCGCTCCAGTAACGAGTTGCCCGAATGGCTTGCAGCGATGCAGGCCATTTTCGTTACTGACGACGGTCACGGGTCATAACGCCAGGCCCGCTTGCGGCGGTGGTCATTGGCCCACAAGCCTCAATGCAGACCCTGCGACCGCCCGGAAATGGCTGCATCGGAGTCCGGAGGCAGGTCGCGCGCGGTCCTACATCGCTGAATTCGAGCATCGTCTCCATCAGGAATGCATCGGTAGTGCCCGCTCAGGGCTGGTGTCCTGTGCGCGATTGCGTGCAGGCCCCCGGAGCCTCCAGATCCAGGTACCAGGGTCTTCCCGGGGTGCTTCTCTCGGGACGCTATCGGCATTTTGACTTTACGCCGCAAAGAGCGTTGTATACGCAGTCCGAGGCATGGCGGCCGCATTCTCGCAATGCGACATACCTATCCAGACGCCTGGGCTGGCCGCGTCCGGGGTCTTGCGCAGAAAGGAGGAATGCAATGTCATCGCTGCATCGCATGCTCTTGCTCGTTCGGCGCTCACTGGTTCTCGCGCTGCTTCTGGCCACGTCGGCGACGGCCGCCGCAGCTGGCAAAGCCGGATACGTCGACCGCCTGGAAATCACCTCAACCTACGACGCTTACGGCGGGGTGTCGTTCGGGAGCGTCGGCCCCTATGAGGTGGTCACGGGCATCGTTCACGGAAAGCTCGACCCGGCCAATCCTGCAAATGCGGGCATTGTCGATCTCACCTTGGCGCCTCGCGATGCGCGGGGGATGGTCGATTACAGCGAGGACTTTGTCATCCTGCGCCCGAAGAGTGTCGCAAACGCGAAGCGCGTTTTGTTTTACGACGTCGTGAACCGCGGAAACAAGCTGGCGTTGGGTACGTTCAACGGGGCCGGCGCGAACTTTGGTCCAGGGCAAGCGGGCAACGCGCTGCTTCTGCGCGAAGGCTATACGATGGTCTGGAGCGGCTGGCAGGGCAACGTCGCCGAGACCGGGCACGGCGATACGTCCCCGATCGGCACCAACTTTCCCGTAGCCACCAACTCCGATGGTTCGTCGATCACGGGGGAGAGCCGTGACGAGTTCATCCTTGATTACATGGGGGTCAAGCCCGACACGAACGGCGTCGCGCTCGTGAGCCTGAGCTATCCCGCCGCAAGCCTCGACAAGTCGCAGGTGTCTTTCGACTGGCGCCCGACATGGAAGACGCCGGACGGGATGACGTTCAACTCCCCGTCGACGCCGCTGTCGCCATCGGACTGGTCGTTCGTGAACAACGGCACGCAGGTCCAGTTCACCATGCCGGCGGGTTCGGATCTCGGCTCCATATTCACCTTTGTCTATGAGGCCCGGGACCCGATGGTGATGGGTATCGGCTTCGCCGCGGTTCGGGATTTCATCACGTTCCTGAAATTCGATCAGCACGATCGCCAGGGAAACGCCAACCCGCTCAACGATTTCCAGCACGCCCCTTGCATGGAGCGGCCCGGACAATGCCACAGCGGCGGCAATCCGAACTTTGAGGTTGCCGTCATGGAAGGCATTTCGCAGTCGGGGCGTTTCACGCGCGATTTTCTGTGGCGCGGATTCAACGACGATACGCGCGGTCACGCTGTGTTCAACGGCATGTTCCCGATCATTCCCGGATCCCGCAAGACCTTCACCGACTTCCGGTGGGCGCAGCCTGGCCGCTGGTCGAAAGAGCACGAGGACCACTGGCAACCCGGCGACCAGTTCCCGTTCGCATACAACGTGATCAAGGATCCGATATCGGGCGTGACGGACGGCATCCTGCGCAGATGCCAGCTCAGTGATACCTGCCCGAAGATCATCCAGCTCGACGGTGGGTTCGAGACCTACGGGGCGCGCGATTCGCTGGTATCGACCGACGGGGCCGGGCACGATCTGAAGATCCCCGATAACGTGCGGCTCTACCTCGTGCCGGGCGCGAGCCATGGCGGGGGCGGCGGCGTGGCAGCGATCACGCAGTCCCCGGTATGTCAGTACCCCGGCAGCGCGGTCGTCGAAAGCACGTTCGATCGTGCCCTGGCGCCGGTATTGGTCGATTGGGTCGCCCAGGGAACCCTGCCGCCCGATTCGCGCTGGCCGTCGGTCAATGCGGGAACGTATGCGTCGCCGACCGACCAGCACGCGGTCGGATTCCCCGACCTAACCAACATCGGCATCCCGTTTGGCGGCGATCTTTACAACGAGATCTCGGTGACCGATTACAGCAACGCGGTTCCGGTGGCCGATCTTTCGCGGAAGTACACTGTTCTGGTCTCGAAGACCGATGCTGATGGGAACGACATTGCAGGGATTCGCGTGCCCGAAATTGCGGTTCCCCTCGCGACGTATCCCGACTGGAACGTGCGAGCCGCGGGCCATACGGCTGGGGAAGCCTGCATTTCCTCCGCCTCGACTCTGCCTTTCGCGGCGACCTTGGCGGAGCGCCAGGCCGATGGTGATCCCAGGCTGTCGTTGCAGGAGCGCTACGCCGACAAGGCCGACTATGTGAACCAAGTGCAAGCCGCGGCCGAAGCATTGGTCGCAGAGCGGCTCCTGCTCCCCGAGGACGTCGCCCGCTACGTGACGTCGGCCCAGAATCAGACGCTGTTGCCGTAATCGAAGCCGGTCGTGCGGCGTCCGGTTGGCCACCGGGCGCCGCACCGGTAGCATCATTCAGGAATTCCGCAGCAGGAGGCCAAGCATGCGGGAGATGAGTGCTGCCCGCGCACTACCGCGGGCAGTTGCTCGCCGCCGCGGAAATTCCAGTTTAGAACTGTCTACTTGAGGGAATAACTTACGGAAGTGACGGTCCGGTCGCAGACTGCGCACAACCATGTCTGCGGCTGCACCCGAGGCTGGAAGCCACAAGGTGCCTTGTTCTCGATGGTCGCCGTGGCGCCCCGCGAAAAGGTCAGCGTGACGAAGAATGAAGAGAAGCTCGGCATTGTCGATACCAATGCAACCATTCAACGTCACTACTGCAAGAAATGTGGCACTCATAGGTATGAGCGCATCGAAAATGCCAAGCATCCGTTCTACGGACTGGATTTCATCCATACCGAGCCGTCGTCGCAGTCTGGTTGGTCGGCGCCGGAGTTCGCTGCGTTCGTCTCCTCGATCATCGAGTCGGGTTTCGACCCGTCAAGGATGAATGAGGTGCGGGCCACGCTGAAGGAGCTTCATCTTGAGCCCTATGACTGCCTGTCGCCGGCGCTGATGGATGCCATCGCCACACATGCAGCGAAGGCCTCCGGCGCCTTGATGGCCTGACACACCCAATCGCGCGAGGGCCGGGGCACGCCGCGCAAGCGGCTGGAGGTAGCGCCTGATGCTTCAAGGCCGGCGAGTTTGACGCTGGGTGGTGGAACGACACTTTTTCGCGGAGATGCCGATGGAGGTACGCGCAGCTGTAGCGTTTGAAGCCGGGAGGCCGCTGAGCATCGAGAGGGTCCAGCTCGACGGGCCGAAGGAAGGCGAAGTGCTGGTGGAGGTGAAGGCCACTGGCCTGTGCCACACCGATCACTTCACGCTGTCGGGCGCCGATCCCGAGGGTCTATTCCCCTGCATCCTCGGCCATGAGGGGGCGGGGGTAGTGGTCGACGTCGGAGTCGGTGTGAAGAGCCTCAGGAAAGGCGATCACGTCATCCCCCTGTACACGCCGGAGTGCCGCGAGTGCGAATACTGCATCTCGCGGAAGACCAACCTGTGCCAGAAGATCCGCACCACGCAAGGCAAAGGCCTGATGCCCGATGGCACGTCACGATTCTCGTTGAAGGGCAAACCGGTCTTGCACTACATGGGCTGCTCTACCTTCGCCAACTACACCGTGCTGCCGGAGATCGCGCTGGCAAAGGTGCGCGAGGATGCGCCGTTCGATACCATCTGCTACATCGGTTGCGGCGTGACCACCGGCATTGGGGCGGTGATCTTTACCGCGAAGGTCGAGCCGGGCGCCAACGTCGTCGTATTTGGTCTGGGCGGGATCGGCTTGAACGTGGTCCAGGGTGCCCGCCTCGCCGGCGCCAACATGATCGTCGGCGTAGATCTGAACTCGCGGCGCGAGGCGCTTGGTCGCCAATTCGGCATGACCCACTTCGTCAATCCGAGCCAGATCGACGGCGATCTGGTCGCGCACCTGGTGGAGTTGACCAAAGGAGGGGCCGACTACAGTTTCGAGTGCATTGGCAACGTCAAGGTCATGCGCCAGGCGCTGGAGTGTTGCCACAAGGGGTGGGGGGTGTCCTGCATCATCGGCGTCGCTGGCGCCGGCCAGGAGATCGCGACGCGACCGTTTCAGCTTGTCACCGGCAGGCGCTGGATCGGCACGGCATTCGGTGGGGCCCGCGGCCGGACCGATGTACCGAAGATCGTCGACTGGTACATGGACAGAAAGATCAACATCGATGACCTCATCACGCATCGACTGAAGCTCGAGCAGATCAACGAAGGATTCGACTTGATGGAACGCGGTGAATCGATCCGCAGCGTCGTCATCTACTGAGCATGGGCGCTGCGACGACCCTCCGTACGCGAAGCGAGCATGCATGCTTCGGTGGGCGCATGGGGTTTTACACGCACCACTCGGTCGAGACGGGCACCGATATGAACTTTGCCGTCTATGTCCCGCCGCAGGCAAAGCAGGCCCCGGTCCCGGCGCTCTATTACCTCGCTGGACTGACCTGCACGGAAGAGACCTTCATGATCAAGGCCGGCGCGCAACGGCTCGCGGCGCGCTACGGCCTGGTACTCGTGACCTGCGACACCAGCCCACGCGGTATGAGACTTCCCGGTGATGCCGACTCGTGGGATTTCGGCGTGGGTGCGGGTTTCTATGTCGACGCTGTCCAGGAGCCCTGGGCGAAGCACTACCGCATGGGCAGCTACGTCAACCTCGAACTGCCAGCTGTGATCGAAGAGCATTTCCCGGCGCAAAAGGACAAGCGCGGAATTTTCGGCCACTCGATGGGGGGCCATGGCGCCCTGGTCACCGCGTTGCGACATAGCGAGCGCTGGCATTCTGTCTCCGCATTCGCGCCAATTGCTAATCCGTGTGCGGTCCCATGGGGCGAGAAGGCGTTCGGCAACTACCTCGGATCTGATCGCTCCCGTTGGCAGGAATGGGACGCCAGCGTCTTGATGGGCCGCCAACCGTTCCCCGGAGAAATTCTTGTTGATCAAGGCGACGCCGATCAGTATGTCAGCGTGCAGCTCAAGCCCGAGGCGCTGGAAGCAGCGGCGAAGAAGTCCGGTCAGAAGCTCATCCTGCGTCGGCAGGCGAATTACGACCACAGCTATTATTTCATCTCAACGTTCATCGAAGATCACATCAAGCTTCACCATCGGAACCTTAGCAACCCTGCAGCTTGACCAAGTGCCCATGAAAGTGCCGCTGGTCTAAGACGCAGGCGAGCACCAGCCTGCTTTTTTTCCGAGTCGTGTCGTGGTTGGTTTGGTTGCGTGGGGGCACCTGCCTCGGCTCCTTTTCCAGAAGCGGCAGCGCCACGGCCATACTAAAGAGAGAGTGCTTGCCGCTTCGCGTCCGAGTGCGCCATCGCCCGCATGTCGGCGGAACCAAGGATGCTTGACGCCGATTAGGGCACCCGGCCGATTTGAACGGTCACAATGAACATCCACAGATCGAGGATGACGCAATGGAAATTTCCAAAGGTCACCTCGGAAAACGACATGCATAGGCAGGGCGCGCATGCCGCAATAGAAGTTTCCTTCGCCTAAGCCATTGCAAGCTCGCTGCGGCCGTGTGTATATTATTTGCACAGACAGCAAACTGCGTTTCGTGCTGTCTGCGCATGAGCGCGGTCGCGGATCGGTGGGGCGAATGTAGTGTCGCTCCCGCGGTTGGCGACCTGGGGGCCATGCCGTGGAAGCCACTGCCCGGCGCGTCGGCAGTCGTGCAACGGTTTCCATGGAGTCCCCCGTGAACAATGACGATCGTCGGTCCCGTCGCAACGAATCCGCGCCCGATTCCCCAGCGGAGGCGCGAGACCGCAAGACCTTGCGTGCGCAGCGTGCGCAGCTTTACCTCGAGGCGCAAGAAGCCGGTAAGTTCATGGCCCAGGCCAATGCGGCGTTGGCGGGTTTCAACGAACCATCGCCGAAGACCATCGTTGCCTACAATCGCCTCTACGCGCGCATTCGCGGCGGCATGAGCTTGAGCCAGTTCGCGACCAACATAGGGAATTACTACAAGTCGCGCGCAGCTTTCATCTACGGCTGTTGCAAGGAGCTTCAGGCCGTCGTCGCCAACTACGATGCTGCGATGGCCCGGGCCGATTGGAAGCGTGCGCTGGAACTGGCGGAGCAGGGCGAGCGCCTGCTCGCCGACTTGGAGCGATACCCGCCCGACCGGGACCGGCAGCGGTGCCGCGAAAGGGACTTCTGCGGCGAATACCGGCAGCTCGCCGGCGACCAACCGCGTGCGAGGCCGAAGACCAAGCGTCGCGGGTTGGCGTCGCTCCCAGCGGACTGGAGATCCCAAGTCGTCGGCACCGCGGACCAGGCCCATAGCAAATATGCCTTGCCCATCGCCGTGCAGCTCATTACGGGTTGTCGGCCGGCGGAAGTCGAGCGCGGGGTCTTGGCCCGATGCGCGGCCGATGGCTCGGTTGTCTTTAGGATCTCCGGGGCTAAGGTGAAGCCGGGGGTCCAGGGGCAGGAGTGGCGTGAGGTCGTGGTCACAGTCGACCGGACCCCGGAGGCGCTGTTCGTCAAGCATGCGATCGAGGAGGCGAAATCGGCGGGGGTATCCGACGCGGACTGGCCGCTCGCGGGCCGGGCTCCGTCGGCCAAGGGGCTGGGCTGGGCGGTCGGCTACTACGGCCAGGGAGCGAGTACCCGCCAGCACTCGATCTCGGCGTATAGCGCTAGGCACCCGATGGCGTCCGATCTGAAGGCCGATGGCGCCAGCGCGGAGGCGTGCGCGGTCGCGCTCGGCCACCTCGTCGACCGGACCAGCCAGATGTATGGCAGGGCAGCGGCGGGGCGCGGGAAGCGGCGGTTGACCGCCACCGCCGCGCGGCCGGTGAAGCACACCCGGTCCGACCCGAAGTCCCTGACGTCCCTGAAGCGGCGCGGGCCCACCAAGCCCAACTAGCCCGGGATCGGCGCGGACGCGCCGGACTGGGGCGAGGAGCGCGACCACTGGCGCGGGTCGCCCGCGCTGCCGCCCGGACCATGCGTCCGGAAGATTGCGTCGACCGCTGGGTCGCCACCGCGCTGACCATGGCCGGTGCCGCCGTCATGCCGCCCCCACGCTTGGCGGGCCCGGGTGCGGGCGGCGGTAGCGTCCTGCCGACATCACGACTGCGTGATCAAGGGACCTCGAGGAAGGCGTGCGCCGCCGTCCGCGATCTACGTTCTCGCATCCTCGTCATCGCCATTCCCGCGAGCTCGTGTCGCTAGCGGTGCCGCCATGGCTAGATATTGTTCCGAGTGAGCGCTCGCGCCGCGAGCGGGCAACAAGAGACAGAGGGCGACTGGGAACCATATACCGGGTGACCGGCGCGACCCATGCCCTGCATGGGGAGTGACGGGCAGCCGGTATGGCGATTGCGTTAGCTGCGGCACCGCATCGATGGCGAGCTCGCTAGCGACGCGAGCGACCGCGTTCGCGGCCATCGAGAGGCCGGAGTCGACCCTTTGCTGACATCGCTGGTGAATGGAAGCGGTCATTGTAAGCGTCATGCTGAGGCCGTCTTGCTGACGGCCGGATGAGTTGCCAGAGTGGTGTCCACCAGATTTTGGTGGGGACCATTGTGGCAACGACGACGGGGACGCGGCGGCCGACGCGGAAGGGGTGTCCGAATCACCCGATCGAGTTCAAGCGTGGGCTGGCCGCGGCGGCCTGTGATCCCGAGGTATCGGTCGCGAAGCTGGCGCTCGAGCACGGCGTCAACACGAACCTGCTGTTCCGGTGGCGGCGTCAGTACCGGATGGGGATGTTCGGCGCGCCCGATCCGGCGCACTTGCCACTGCCGGTGGTTGCCCAGCCGGCCGGAGTGCCGCCCAAAGCCGAAGGCGGCGTGACGCTGTTGCCGGTCCAGACGCCGGCGAGCGAGGTCGTTCCGGTAGAGACGCCGGCGTCCGTCGAGGTGGTCTTCGCCTGCGCCACGGTACGGATCACCGGATCGCCCGAGGTGGCCACGCTGCGGACGGTGCTCGATACCTTGGCGCGACGCTCGTGATCGGCATGCCGCTCGGGACCCGGGTGTGGATCGCCGCCGGGGTGACCGATCTGCGCAAGGGGATGGACGGCCTGGCCGCGCTGGTGGAGACGGCGCTGGGCGAGCGACCGTTCTCGGGCGATGTGTTTGCCTTCCGCGGTAAGCGCGGCGATCTGGTGAAGCTGTTGTGGTGGAGCGGCGACGGCATGAACCTGTACGTGAAGCGACTGGAGCACGGCCGGTTCGTGTGGCCGCAGGCGACGAGCGGCGCCGTGCATCTGTCGAACGCGCAACTGTCGATGTTGCTCGAGGGCATCGATTGGCGTCGACCGATGAAGACGTGGCAACCGGAACGCGCAGCGTGAACAACGTGCAACACTCGATATGCCGATGAAGCGAGTTGCTGTCGTGCGTCTCGCATCATCGCTGTTCGTGTCCTATAGTGAGCAGCGTGATGCACACGCCCACACCGCTGCCGAACGATGTCGAAGCGCTCAAGCAGCTGGTGGTCGATCGCGATGGGCTGATCGCGAAGCTGCTCGCCGAGATCGCGCGGCTCAAGCGCTGGCAGTTCGGGCGCTCCTCGGAGCGGCTCGACGCAGCGTTGGCGCAACTGCAGCTCGCGCTCGGTGACCTGCCGGCGGCAGCGCCGCCCATGGAACCGCTGCAGGAATCCCTGCCGGCCGAGGAGTCGACGCAAGCTCCGGTGCGCAACCGCGTGCTGCCGTTCCGGCGTGCGCCGCGCGCGTTCCCCGCGCACCTGCCGCGCGAGACAGTGGTGCACGCGCCGGCGAGTTGCGAGTGCCCCGACTGCGGTGGCGCGATGCGCCGCCTCGGCGAGGACGTGTCGGAGATGCTCGACTTGGTGCCGGGCTACTTCAAGGTGATCCGGCATGTGCGGCCGAAGCTCTCCTGCGGCCACTGTGCCCGGGTGATCCAACAGCCGGCGCCGTCGCGGCCGATCGATCGCGGGATGGCCGCTCCCGGCCTGCTGGCGCAGATCATCACGGCCAAGTACGCCGACCATTGCCCGCTGTACCGACAGCAGGGGATCTACCGACGCTCAGGCGTCGAGCTCGACCGGGCGACGCTGGCCGCATGGGTCGGCCACGCGGCGCAGTTGCTCGAACCGCTGGTCGACGCGCTCGGCCACTATGTGCGCGCGGCGGAGAAGGTGCACGCCGACGACACCCCGGTGCCGGTGCTCGACCCCGGACGCGGCAAGACCAAGACCGGGCGATTATGGACCTACGTGCGCGATGATCGCCCGGCGGGCAGCCGCGATCCGCCGGCGGTGTGGTACCGCTATTCGCCGGACCGCAAGAGCGAGCATCCGCACGCGCATCTGCGCCGCTTCCGCGGCATCCTGCAGGCGGACGCCTACAGCGGCTTCGCCCGCCTCTACGAGGGCGGGGCGATCGTGGAGGCGGCGTGCTGGGCGCACGCCCGGCGCAAGTTCTACGACCTCTACGTGGTGGAGCGCTCGCCGATCGCGACCGAAGCGTTGCAGCGCATTGGCGCGCTGTATGCGATCGAGCGCGACCTCCGGGGCAGCCTTCCGGCGTTGCGTGCCCGCGTGCGGCAGGAGCGCGCCGGGCCGCTGCTCGACGCCTTCCATGCCTGGCTTTCTTCCACCCTGCAGAAGGTATCGGCGAAATCCGACCTGGCCGGGGCGATCAAGTACGCCCTGGTGCGCTGGCCGGCGCTCACCCGTTATCGGGACGACGGCCGCATCGAGATCGACAACAACAGCGCCGAGCGCTCGATCCGGCCGGTGGTGCTCGGGCGGCGCAACTACCTCTTTGCCGGCTCGGACGCTGGAGGCGAGCGTGCCGCGTGCATCTACAGCCTGATCGGCACGGTGCTCCTCAACGACCGCGATCCGTACCTGTACCTGCGCCATGTGCTCGAGCGGATCGCCGACCACCCGATCCACCGCATCGGCGAGCTGCTTCCTTGGCGGGTGGCGCTGGAGATTCCCGCCCAGCGCTGCGCTTGACGATGGCGACCGCGCGCAAGGTGCCGGCGCGCACCACGAAGGCCACCGCGCCGATCTACCAGCTGCGCATCGAGCTGCTCGATGTCAGCCCGGTGATCTGGCGGAGTGTGCTGGTGCCGGGATCGATCAAGCTGCACAAACTGCACGCCGTGCTGCTCTGGACCATGGGTTGGGCCGGGGGCCATCTGCACGAGTTCGTGATTGGCCATGACCATTACGGCGAGCCCGATCCGGACTTCGACGAACCCCCGCGTCTGCAACGCGACGATCGGTTCACGCTCGCCGCCGCCCTGGGCGCTCGGAAGTGGTTCATCTACCTCTACGACTACGGCGACGGGTGGGAGCATCGGGTGACTGTTGAGAAGACTCTGCCGGCCGATCCTGCGCTGAACTTGCCGCAATGCCTGGACGGCGCCAACGCTTGCCCACCCGAGGACGTCGGTGGCCCTCCGGGCTATGAGGACTTCCTCGCGGCGATCCGCGACCCTGCCCACGAAGAGTACGACGCTATGCTGGAGTGGTGCGGTGGAGCATTCGATCCCGCAGCCTTCAATCTCGATGCGATCAACGAAACCCTACGCCAGTTCAAGCTCTGACAGTCAATACGGCCTCGGGCTGACGCTTACGGTCATTCGCGGATGTGCACGGAACAATCACGGTTCACCCGGAATGAACGACGGGCGCCGAGGCGCCCGTCGAAGAAGTCTTGGAGCTGCGATCAGGGTTGCAGCTCGATTTCACCCGGCCGCCACGTCTTGTTGAACCACGCCTCCAACGGACCGTACAGGCGAAGGATCATGAACCAGCCCTTGCCTGGAATCGTCTGAACCCAGTTGTTCTCCATTCCCACTGGGGCCTTGGGTCCGAAGTAGACATCCACCGAACCGTCCGCATTGATCTTGACCCCCTTGTTCTGGCTGCTGACACTCGGGGCCTTCTGGTCGGTCTGCACCATCGAGCGGGTCTGGTTGTCGTAGACGATGACCGACCAGAAATCTTTGACCGGGATGTTCGGCGGCAGGCGCAGCTTGTAGGTCTTGCCGCCATCAAACGGGTTGCCCTTCGCATCCTGCACTGACCAGGGGTATTGCGACCCTCGGCCCACCATCTTCTCCTCCATCGCAGGCGTGACGCCGGTGGCAAAGTAATAGTAGAAGGCGGCGCCATCCAGGTTGCTGACACCGGGCGCCACCTCGAATTTGTAGCCACCGAAGAACGGCAGGCGCCACGCGCTGTCAGGATAGAAATACGCCTCCTTCGAGCGAATCTTGAAGGCGATGGTCCGCGCCGTCACGGCGCCGATGTTCGCGGCGTCAGTCAGGATCTTCTTCATCCGCTCATCGGGATTGAAGGGTTGACCCTTGACGATGCCGATCGAGGCGAACAGGCCCAAGGTGGTCGGATCGGAACCCGACGCCGGCTCCTCCTGGATGACCTGGTTCAACAGGCCCCAGAACGAATAGTCACCCGGAGCGACGAAGTTCGCCGGAATCCCCGAGGCATTGACGAATTTCATGGGCGGCGGGTTCGCGGCGTCGGCCAGGCGATAGACCCGCAGGTTCTTCTTAACCGACTCAACGCCGGGTCGGGTCGAACCGTCCACGACAAAAGCGCGGAATACCAGCCAGCTGCCGAAGGTGCTCGGCCGCACGACGTTATACCCCGGTGGGATGTCGCCCTTGTATCCAGGCGGCAGCAAGAGGTACTTTCCGCCTTCGCCTTTGTCGGCTCCGGTGATGCCAACGTCGACCACCCACTTGTACCAGAAGTCGTTGATCAGCCCCAGTACCTTGGGTGGAATCTCGGCCACCAACGGCCCCTTGCTGGTGTCGACCCAGATGAAGTTGTAGATCGTGTTGTCGTTCGCCGTCAGCTCAACGGTTCTCGGATCCACCAGATCTTCCCAGATCACGTCGGTCTGGTTATCGGGCCCGAACTTGCGAATGGAATCGCGCATGCCGGCCTGGTTGACGATGGGGATCGCCAGCAAATAGGCCTGCAGCGCCCGCGACCGGTCGAGGTTGTCGTAGATCTTGTCGACGGTATCGGCCGACGGGTAGCCGTAGTCCAGGTTCAAGGTTCCGATCGAGGACTCGATCTTGTCCGGCACGGCGACACCCGGCGCGAAAGGCGTCGTCATCTTGAAAGTCTGTGCAGAAGCCGCCGTGGCGAACGCGACGGCGAGAATCGCGCCCAGCAGTGCGTGTCTCGTCATGTTCATGTCTCCTTGTGCGCAGTGGGTCCGCGCGGTATCGGCAAAAAACGGACCGCTACGTTAACAGACCTTTGCCGATCGTACTTTGCAAATCCGGCCCTACCATTGACGTGTCCAGGGGCACCCACCTAGGATAATCAGACTCGCTCTGGCCCAGGATCTCCTGATCCGGTCGGGAGCCTGGAGGTTGCAGGATGGCCAGATCAACACAGCCCATCGCTGATAAGTCCTTTGCCACGAAGCACCGCCGCGCGGACGCCTCCGCGCGACCTGTCGCCGTCTCGAATGCAGCTTCGCGCAGCCGCCCACCCGCGGCGGCCGCCGGCGAAGTCAGGATCGGTCCTGTCGCTGCGGTTCCAGACGTTCTGAGAAAGCTAGGAGTTACGCCGAGCATCCCGTTTGTACGGGCCGGCGTCCCTCTTGCCACGTTCAGGAATCCCGAGAACCGGATCGCCTTCGAGGCGCTTGGCCGTTTGTTTTCCGAATGCTCGACGTTAACGGGCTGCGACCATTTCGGCCTGCTCGTCGGCGAGTGCTTCGAGTTGAGCGGGCTCGGCGCCGTCGGGTACCTGATGCGCAACTCGCCTACCGTTGGTGAGGCGCTGCGAGCACTTCTTCTGCATCTTTGCCTGCATGATCGCGGGGCCGTCCCGATCTTGATCAATCTCGAGGCTGCACATGTGCTGCTAGGCTACTCCATCTACCGGCACGGGACACCCGGCGCCGCGCACCTTTACGACGTAGCCATTGCCATTGGGTACAGGGCGCTGAAGGAAATTTGTGGAGCCCCTTGGAAGCCGCTGCGCGTCCAGTTTTCGCATGCGCGACCGAGGGATTCACGTCCCTACCGGCGTCTGTTTGGTCCGAATGTTCGATTCGATGCCGAGGTGTCCGGCATCGCGTTCGAGGCGTCGTGGCTCGACCACGTCATCGCGGGCGCGGACCCCAACCTCCGTGAGCTGGTCATGCAGGCCATCCAGCAGACGCAGGCCAATAGCACGATGAGCTTTGCCGACGTAGTACGGGGCGCGCTTCACCAGATGGTACTGAGCGGCACGTCGTCTGCGGAGAACGTGGCGCTCCTGTTCGGCATGCACGAGCGGACACTACGCAAACGGCTGACCGCCGAGCGGACTAGCTTGCACCGGCTCGTCAGTCAAACGCGCTTCGAGCTTGCAAAGCAGCTTCTAGAGAACACAGAACTTCCGTTGTCGGAAATCGCTTCGGCGCTGCGCTTTGCGGACGCGGCGGTATTTTCCCGGGCGTTCCGCGGCTGGTCAAAGACGAGCCCAAGGGAATGGCGCGCCCGATGTGACGGCAAGGCCGTTCCTCCCGCCAATGAACCTGGAAAAGGGGCAAAGCAACGACCGGTTTGAAGCAAGTACGTCGAAGACCGCTCATGGCCGGTCAGCGACCTTAGGCCGATCGTCACAAACCAACCCTCTCCGGACGGTGGACCCGAAGAGGAGCGGACAGCTGGCAAGGGTCCCTGTACCGCCAGTTCCAAGAAATGATTGGCCGGGAGTTCCGGCCCCAGGTCAGCTGCGTCCAGGCGGACTTGACGAATGCGTCGCCGTCTCGGTACTGTAGCGAATCGTTTAGCTAAACGATTCGCTGGCAAGGAATGATGCCCACGATCAAGGATGTGGCACGGGCCGCCGGGGTTTCAGTCGCAACGGTTTCGGCGGTTGCCAACGGGACGAAATACGTCAGCGAGCCGCTTGTGCGACGGGTCCGGCACGCGATCGACGCGACGGGCTATCAGCCGCATGGCGTCGCCCGCAGCCTGAAGAACGGAACCACCCAGACGCTGGGGTTGATTGTGACGGACATCACCAACCCGTTCTTCACGGCGGTGGCGCGCAGCGTGGAGGACGCGGCCCATCTCGCGGGCTACGCCGTCGTCCTGTGCAATTCCGACGAGGACGTCGAGAAGGAACGCGTCTACTTGCAACTCATGCGGCGCCGCCGCGTCGACGGCCTGATCTGGGCGCCCGCCGGAGACATCGCCAGCTACAAGGACTTTCGCGCAAGTCAGCGTGCACCGACGATCCTGCTCGACCGCCAGATCGCCGGCATGCCGATGGACGCCGTCGTCGTCGACAACGTGCGCGCAACCCGCGAGGCGATCGAGCATCTGATCAGCCTCGGCCATCGGCGCATCGCGCTCATCACCGGGCTGCCGCACCTTTCAACGAGCCGCGAGCGGCTACAGGGCTACAGGGACGCGATGGCCTCGCACGCGCTGAAACCCTCCCCGCGCCTCGTCGTGCAGGGCAATTTTCGTTCCGAAAGCGCGCACGACGCTGCACTGCGCCTCCTGCGCATGGACCCGCGGCCGACCGCCGTCTTCGCCTCCAACAACCTGATGGCGATCGGGCTCCTGCGCGCGATCCGCGAACTCGGACTTCGCTGCCCGGAAGACATATCGGTTGCCGCCTTCGACGACTTCGAAGAGGCCAGCCTCTTCACGCCGGGTCTCACCACGATCGCTCAACCAACGACGGCGATCGGCGCGAAGGCGGTGGAAATCGCGTTGAAGCGAATCGGGCAACGCGACGACGGTCATTTGCCCGAGGTCGCGAAGATGCAAGCGGTCCTGCACCTTCGGGGCTCGTGTGGCCCGCCGGGTGGCAGGCCCCCGCGGGCAGGCAAGCGCAGTTGAAGTCCTCGAAGGGTCTTTCGAAACCACGACCAACATGCGGAGGATGGAAATGGAAAAGCCAGTCGATCAAGGAACGGAACCTTCGGTATCGGCAGCAACCCCCGAATCGGTCGACTGCGTGGATTCCATGGCGCGCCGCCGGCTTCTTGCGAGCGGTGTGGCAGCCACCGCGGGCGGGGCGACGCTCGCGTCGGGATTTCCTTTCATCGCGCGCGCCCGGGCCGCCGACAAGCCGTTGTCGGGCACGACGCTCAACGTTTCCTGCTGGAGCGCCCCGTATCCGAAGTACCTGGCCGATTACATCCCGGAATTCGAGAAGGCGACCGGCGCCAAGGTCAACTACGAGACCCCCTCCTTTCCGATCTACAACCAGCGGATTGACGTCGAACTGTCGACCCAGGGGACCGCGTACGACGTGCTCAACATCACGTTCATTTACGCGGGTCGCTGGATTGACGCCGGCTGGTTCGAGCCCCTCGACGCTTATATGAACGATCCGAAGAAAACGCCGCCAGACTGGGATCCCAAAGATTTCCTTGGGGGCACGACGGCATCGATGAAGGACAAGAACGGGAAGCTCTATGGCATTCCCTGGATTGCGGACGTCATCATGTCCGGCGCTGCCCGCGCGGATCTCATCCACAAGGCGGGCAAGCGGATGCCGGAGACATTCGACGAGGTGACGAGCGTCATGAAAGCCGTCCACAACAAGGATGGCGTTCCTGGGTTCATCATCGACAATCACTACGGCTGGACCTGGATCCCATGGTTACAAGGGTTCGGGGGAAACGTCTTCCGCGATCCGCCCGGCGACCTGATGCCGACGCTCGACACGCCTGAAGCGATCGCTGCGGCGGATTTCTTCGCGAACCTCCTGATCACCTATGGTCCGAACGGGGTGATCTCCTACACCTACGACCAGGTCGTGGCGGCGCTGAAACAGGGCCGTGCAAACTATTCCCCCAACAACCAGACGTTCCTCGTGCAGATGGGCGCCGCCGACAGCAAGGTCGCGTCGACGTGCGACTTCGCCCTCTTTCCGACCGGGCCCAAGGGCCGGTTCCCGGCCGTCTCGACGCACGCGTGGGGAATACCGGTCGGCTCGAAGAACAAGGACGCTGCGTGGGAATTCATCAAATGGGCGATGTCGAAGGAGATCATCGACCGGATGGTGCGCGAGAAAGGCTACACGTCGATCACGCGCCGATCGCTGATCGAGCGTCCCGATTTCAAGCAAAAGCTGATGATCAACGGCCGCGATGTCGCCAAGATCTACCTTGACACGGTCGAGCTCGGGGCGAGCGGCTACATGAAGTATCGGACGGTCCCCGTCTATCCGCAGGTGGACAAGGAGATCGACATCGCAATTCAGAACATCGCGTCGAAGCAGATGTCGGCCAAGGCGGCGATGCAGAACGCGCAGGCGAACGCGGTGACCCAACTCAAGCGCTCCGGCATCAAGCTGTAGGCACGCCAGCGTGGCTGCGCTGACCGGGTCGGCGGACCGAACGTGGAATCGTTCGCACGCGTTCGCGTTGGGGCTCGCTCCGGCGCTCATCGTGCTGACGCTCATCACGCTCGGGCCGGCGATCTATCTCGTCGTCACGAGCCTGACTCCACTCAACCTGGTCAATCCGCAGTCCGCGTTCGATTTCTCGCGCCCGCTCGGCAACTACAAGGACGCCCTGACGGATTCGCGCTTTCTGAACTCCGTCTGGGTGCAGGCGGAATTGTCAGGCGCGACCGTTGTCTTGCAGCTCGCGATGGGTCTCGCCGTTGCGCTGCTGCTCAACGCGCATTCTCGTCTGCTCGAGGCCATCCGCACGGCGTTCCTGATACCGATGGTGCTGCCACCGATCGTGGTGGCCATCATCTGGAAGGTCATCTACACGCCGGACGTGAGCCCGATTCATCGCGCGCTCGCCGCCATGGGCATGCCGCTGGGCTCGCTGATCGCCAACGGGGACACGGCGATCTGGGCGATCGTCGTCGCGGAGACCTGGGAATGGTTTCCCTTCACAATGCTGATGACGCTTGCTGCGCTCCAGATGATTCCGACCGAACCGCTCGAGGCAGCGGCCATCGACGGCGCGAACCGCCTGCAGCTCTTCTGGTACATCGTGTTGCCCTACCTGCGACCGACCCTGGTCGTCTGCGCCCTGTTTCGCCTGATCGACAGCATCAAGGCCTTTCCGCTCATTTACGTCCTCACCAACGGGGGCCCCGGCACCGCCACCGAGGTCACGAACTATTACGGCTTCGTGCAGGCCTTCAACTTCTCGTACTGGGGTTACGGGAGCGCGATCGCGACGCTGATGGTCGCCGGGGTCTTTCTCCTGAGTCTGCTCGTCGGGAGGCTCGACAAAGGACTCGGCAAGCATGAATAGTCCTGCCGAAACCATCGCACGCCCGACGCAGACGCCGCCGCGAGTCCGGTCTGGGAGAGGCCGGCGCGTGCTGCTCGTCGGCACCGCGGTGACGCTCCTCGTGCTCGTGCTGTTCCCGGTCGTCTGGATGCTGCAGATGTCGCTGCGGCCGAACAAGGACATCATGGGTTACAGCCTCCGGTTCGTCCCGACCTTGGAAAACTACCGCGCGCTGTGGACTGGCCACTTCCCGAAGTCGTTCGCCAACAGCTTCGCGGCGAGCGCAAGTTCGACCGTATTGGCGCTACTGATCGGCGTGCCGGCGGCGTATTCGCTGTCGCGCTGGCGCTTTCGGGCGCGGCGCGCCGTCGCGATATGGGTACTGGCGACCCGCATGGCGCCGCCGATCGCCTTCACGATTCCGTTCTTCCTGGCCTACCGCTACCTGCACCTGCTCGATACGGTGACGGGCCTTGTGATCATCTACCTGACCTTCAACCTCTCGCTCGTGATCTGGATGATGCAGGGCTTCTTCGACAGCGTTCCCTACGAGCTCGAGGAAGCGGCCTGGATCGACGGCTGCACGATCTGGGAGGCGTTCCGGCGCATCGTGCTGCCGCTCGCCGCACCGGGTGTCGCGGCGACGGGTGTACTGTGCTTCATCCTGTCGTGGAACGATTTCTTTTTCGCGCTGATCCTGACGCGCACGAGCGCGATGACGGCGCCGGTCGCGATCGTCGATTTCATGCAATACGAAGGCTGGGAGTGGGGGAAGATCGCCGCGGCGGGGACCCTGGTGATGCTGCCGGTCATCGTCTTCACCTTTTTCGTGCGTACCTACCTCGTGCGCGGCCTCATGGCAGGAGGCCTCAAGGAGTGAAGCGGAGATCGTCCATGGAGAGCCATAGCCTTCTCACTGCCATCGAAGCTCACCTCACGCTCGAGCTCAACGACCGCGAAACCGCGCATGCGCTGGCCGAGGTCCTCCGCGAGGACACTCTGTCCTGGCGCGCGCCCGAGATCGATCCGGCGCGGATCGATACGATCATGGCGTTCACCTTCGGCAATCGGATGCTGCCAAACGGGAATCGCACGCCGGGACCGGTCAACGAGGCCGTTGCGGACGTCGCCGTCGAATTGTATCGGCGAAGGCCTGTAAGGATCTATGCGCAATGGGAGGTCGCCGAGGCCATCGGCTCTCGCGTCCCGCAGGACGAGGTCACGGCGATCTATCCGGGACGCGATGAACTCGCCGAACCGGTCTACCTCAGCACCTCCGGCGTAGTTTCCACAGTGGTTGCCATGCAAGCGGACCGGCGCTCACTCGGGGTCGTCGGCGTTGTGGGATTCGCCGACCACCTATGGCGCTGCGTGACCACCGTACGGCAGTTCGGACTCGACGCGTATGCACCGCGCGGATACGCAATGCCTGGCGAGTACGACGCGCAGTCGGGTCAGCCCTGGTGCCGCAGTCGTCTCGCGTTTCTGATGCACGACATCATGATTCGCGCGACCGAGCGCCGGGCGCGATTGATGGAGAAATGATCGTGCTGAAGTCCATCCATCCGCTGCTCGGGCCCGAACTGTTGTTCACGCTCGCATCAATGGGCCACGGCGACGAGATCGCCATTGTCGACGCAAATTTTCCAGCAACCTCGATGGCGCGTCGCCTCGTCGGCGTGCGAGGCGTCGAGACCAGGGATATGGTCGAGGCGATCCTTTCGCTGTTGCCGCTCGATCGAACCCTGCCGTGCCCCGTGTCGATCATGCGTGCGGCCGAAGGGGTAGACGTCGCGACCACGGCGATCGGGGGCATCCGCGCTGCGCTTGATCGCGCCACCGGCGGCGTCGGCGTGGTGGAGCTCGAGCGATTCGAATTCTACGAACGGGCGAGGAAAGCGTTCGCCATCGTGTCGACCGGAGAGCGTCGGCTCTATGGCAATGTGCTTCTGATGACGGGCGCTCTCGCGAGTGATTGATAGGCCATGATCGCATTGAGGGAGACCCCGGGGTGGACGACGCTGGGCAAGAGCGCGACCAAGGTCACCCGGCTCGGCTTTGGCGCGGCGCCGCTTGGAAATCTGTACGCACCTGTCGCCGAGGACGAGGCGCTGGCTGCCGTCCACGCGGCTTACGCGCAGCACATCCGCTATTTCGATACCGCGCCGCTCTACGGCCACGGGATGAGCGAGCACCGCTGCGGCGAGGCGCTGCGCCGCTACCCCCGCAACAGCTTCGTCCTGTCGAGCAAGGTGGGGCGGCTGCTCCGGCCTGGGCGTGACCCGAGCGAAGCGTGGGACGGGTATGCGGATGCATTGCCGTTCCGCACAGTGTACGACTACACCTATGACGGCGCGATGCGCTCATTCGAGGACAGCCTGCAGCGTTTAGGCACGGATCGCATTGACATCGTGCTGGTGCACGACATCGACGTTCGCACGCACGGCGTCGATGGCCAGAAGCGGCGCTTCGTCGAAGCGGTCAGCGGTGCATTCGAAGCCCTGCGACGCCTGCGGGACGAAGGTGTCGTCGGGGCGATTGGACTCGGCGTCAATGAGGTCGAAGTGTGCATCGCGGTGGCCAATCGGATCGATATCGATTGCGCCCTGCTCGCGGGACGATACTCGCTGCTGGAGCAGGGTGCCCTGGACGCGTTCCTACCGCTTTGCATGACGCGCGGGATCGGGGTGATCCTAGGTGGGCCATTCAACTCCGGGATCCTGGCGAGCGGAGCCAGCGGTGAAACCCGATACGACTACGGCCCCGCGCCGCCTGCCATCGTCGACCGCGTCCGAAAGATCGAAGCGCTGTGCAAGCGGCATGGCGTCCCGCTCGCGGCGGCGGCTCTCCAGTTTCCCTACGGCCACCCTGCCGTCACGACGGTGATTCCGGGCGCGAGGACTCGCGCCGAGGTCGAACAGAACGTCGCCCTGCTTCAGGTCGCGATTCCTGCCGATTTGTGGGACGAATTGAAAGCGGAGGAACTCCTGCGAAGCGATGCGCCGTGCCCCATCGAGGGAGATGCTGCGTGAGCCGCGTGGTCGACGCACACCAGCATTTCTGGTCGCTGTCCCGGGGCGACTATGGCTGGCTCACGCCCGAATCGGCCAGCATCTATCGTGATTTCGGACCAACGGACCTCGCACCGCTCCTGAAGGAGGCCGGGATCGATTGCACCGTGCTCGTGCAGGCGGCGCCGACTGAAGGAGAAACCCGCTACCTGCTGGACATCGCGGCTGCGACCCCATACGTCGCCGCGGTCGTCGGGTGGGTGGATCTGGCGACACGCGATATACCTGACCGATTGGCGGCACTCGCCACGAACGCGCGGTTGCGGGGCGTACGTCCAATGCTGCAGGATCTTCCCGATCCGGCATGGATTCTCAGATCCGAGCTGCGTCCTGGACTGGCGGCGATGGCGGAGCTTGGTCTGCGCTTCGACGCATTGGTCAAACCGCAGCATCTGCGCCCGCTTCTGACGTTTCTCGACCAGAACCCCGACCTCGCGGTCGTGATCGATCACGGCGCCAAGCCTGCGATTCGATCGGGGATGCTGGATACTTGGGCCCGCGAAATGCGGGAGATCGCGCGCGAGACTTCTGCTTTCTGCAAACTCTCGGGCCTCGTTACGGAGGCGCAGGCGGATTGGGGCATGGAGGACCTCGAGTACTGCATCTCGCACCTGCTCGACTGCTTCGGTCCCGACCGGCTCATGTGGGGCAGCGATTGGCCGGTCGTCGAACTCGCGGGTGGGTATCGCCGCTGGCACGAGGCGGCCCATGCGTGTCTGTCCACCCTTCCCACCGCGGAGCGCGAACGGATCTTCGGCGCCAATGCGGCGCGCTTCTACGGCTTCGCACCGGACGAACGACTTCAAATGTCATAGGGGTTGGTTATCGCGTCCGCAACGTGGGGAAAATGGAACGGGTAGCCGCACCTTGCGCACGGTGACGATTCAGTCAGCTGAGTTTCGCCGCTTTTCCGGGTGAAGTGCGAAAGCGCGGCCAACATCACGGCGAATGGCCGGTTACGGGGGCGGATTCAACTGGTGGATGCAACACACTAGACGCCATTGTGGCGGAAGGAGTGTTGCCGATGAAGCAAAGACCGCGCATTTACTACTCGGCGAGTCAACGGGCGCTCATCTGGGAGCGTTGGCGGAAGGGCGAGACGCTTCACCAGAGCGCCCGGCTGTTTGATCGATTCCACTCGTCGATCCAAGGCGTCCTGTCTGAATCGGGCGGGATACGCCCAACCGGGCGACACCGGTCGCAATCGGCATTGACCTTGACCGAGCGAGAGGAGATCTCGCGCGGCATAGTGGCGGGCAGGTCGATCCGGACTATCGCAGCGTTGCTCGGCCGAGCACCGTCTACGATCAGTCGCGAGATTCGACGCAACGATGGCCCGCAAGGCTATCGGGCCAGCCAGGCCGACCAGGCGGCGCGGGATCGAGGCCGTCGCCCGAAGGTCTGTAAACTGGTGCAGAACCAGAGCTGGCCCATCTGGTGGCAAGCAAACTCCGCCTGGAGTGGTCGCCTGAGCAGGTTGCCGGCTGGCTGAGGCGCGCCAACCCTGATGACGAAGCCTTTCAGGTGTTCCACGAGACGATCTATCGCAGCCTGTTCATACAGGCACGCGGCGCCCTGAAGAAGGAGCTGATGGCGCATTTGCGGCGCACCCGAGGCATGCGTCGTTCGCGGCACCATACGCAGAAGACCGGCATCCACGGGCAAATCACTGACGCGGTATCGATCAGCGAGCGTCCTCCAGCAGTCGAAGATCGCGCGCTTCCTGGCCACTGGGAAGGTGATCTATTGTTCGGCAGCAAGAACCGCCAGATCGCGACACTCGTTGAACGTCAAGCACGCTACGTGATGCTCGCAAAGGTCGGAAAGAAGGATACTGAGACGGTCGTTAGTGCTCTCATCAAGCACGCGCACAAACTACCCCACGAGCTGTACCGATCGCTGACCTGGGACCGCGGCAAAGAGATGGCCGATCACCGACGCTTTACGCTGGCCACGGACATCAGGGTCTGCTTCTGTGATCCCCGAAGCCCTTGGCAACGTGGATCGAACGAGAATGCGAATGGCCTATTGAGGCAATATCTGCCAAAGCGGATCGACCTCTCAGGGTATTCGCAATCCAAGCTCAATGCGATCGCTAGGCGCCTCAACGAACGGCCCCGAAAGACACTGGACTACGAAACACCAGCTCAACGATTTCATCAAGCTGTTGCGTCGGCCGGTTGAATCCGCCACCCACTCCGGTCATTCAGGAGGTCAACACAAACGGGTCGATCGCCAATAAGTGACAAAGGCCGCCAGGCACGCTGACCCGGCGAAATGCCTGCGATATGCCTTGACACAATCGGTGGCGGCGCGCATCGTGAGTATGAACGGAGAGGGCAGCTTCAACCCTTCCGCCCCCGCCAGGTTGGACGTGCAGCCCTTGGCGATCCCCCAGGCATCCCCTAGCTTGCGCGATGCCGATCCATAGCCGCCGGTCGAGCACCTGGCGTACTTCGCTTATGACTCTTGCGCATTACTGCGCACTGGCGTAAGTCCAAGCGAAATATCTATATGGGATCTCCTATGTAGCGTTAGTGGTTATTCAAAGGGCAACACATGTCTACTCATACCCAACAGGTTCCGAATGCGTCTGCTGTCGCCGGTCGCGACGCGAGTTTCGAGAAGGTGCTCCGCATGGCAGTCGTAATTGCGGAAGCCAACGAGCGTCTCTTCAAGTTGCAAAGTGACGCGGCCAATGCGGCGTTTTCCGAGAATGCAAAGCACCTCAAATCGCTGCTGGCGACCAAGGACTCGGGCCCATTGCTGAGTGAATGGGCCGGCCTCTATCAGACGAACATGCGCCGGGTTCTCGATGTTTCGCGCATCGGATTTGAGATTGTGCCGGAAACGCAGGCCAAGATGGCGGCCGTGATGGGCGAGCCGTTCAACACGTACACCAAGGAGACGCAGCAATACTTGGACCAGTACGTGAAGGCTGTCGAGGACGGCCGTGATACGGCCGCAGCTGCCGTGAAGCAGTTTCTCGCCAAGACCATGGCGAGCGTCAGCGGACAGCAAGATGCAAAGAAGGCCAAGGTTTCCTAGGCTTATCGGGACATCTCGTTCTGGTACCTAGACAAGAATAGATTGATTGGCCAGTGGACTCCGGCATTTCGACTGCCGGGGTCTTTTTTTCGCGCGCGTCGAAAGCATTCCGCGAATGAACGCTGTGGGTTGGGGGGGGCGTGTGAAGCGGGCGCGAATGTCCGGCTCCAGCAAATTTCTGCACCTTGCTCGAAAGACCGGAATTGTTAAGGGTTGTGCGACGCCTGCCCGCGTGGCGTCATCCCGCGATCGGTAAGATACTTATCGACTCAATGACAGGTGCGCAACCCAGTTCCTAGATTTGCCCAGGTTGGGGAGCCAGATAATCAAAGGGTGCATTCGCGAGGGTGCGACCCTTTTGCTTTTCCGCGCTCCATGTATCCGTTTCGCCGAACCCCATTGCGCGCGTGGGCAGAGTGGCAAGGAGAAACGACAACACGCGCGACCCGCACCATCACGGGCGTGATCGCCCGCGGGCGATGCTTGGCAACGTCGAATCTTGACAAGGTCGTTCTCCGACGACTGCAGTCCCTGATCGGTTAGCAACGGGGCGGTATGGCACCCTCGGCGCCGGTCCGACTTTGCGCAGGATGTTCACGTCGGCGCAGCCACTCGGCCTCGCGGAGGTCCCGTGCTGCCGCGCACGACCAACTCAACGGGTAGCTCGGTACATGTTGCAACCTCCCGGCCTGCGAGGCGATCAAGGAGATACGCTGCCGCCGAGCGCCCAAGCTCGACCGTGGGCAGCCGCATTGTCGTGAGCCCGGGGTTGAGCTGCCCGGAGATCTCCATGTCGTCGAAGCCCGTGATCGAGACGTCGCGGGGGACATCGATTCCGCCGGCCCTGCATTCGATGATCGCGCCAACCGCCAGCACGTCGTTGATGCAGATCACCGCGGTCGGCAACGGCTTGCGCTTCATGAGTTCGCGCATCGCCTCCTGACCACTGGCGAAGGAGTACGGCCGCTCGACGACTGCCTGCGGAGACAACTCCAGCCCTCTGGCGCGCAGCGCGTCGCGAACACCGGCGAGACGCTCCCGGACGCGGTCGTTGTGCGCGGTCAGGCCGGAGATCACGGCGAAACGACGGTGCCCGAGGTCGAGCAGATAGCGGGTGACGTGGATCGCAGCGTCGCGGTTGTTGAATCCGATGCAGGGATGCTGGCCGCTCGAATCGAGCGACCATGTGAGCACATAGGGAGTGCGGAACGTGGCCAGCATCCGGTAGATCTGGGGATCATGGTCGGTTCCGACGAAAACGATGCCATCGGCCCCACGCTCGATGAGTTCGCGCGTGACCTCGAGCTCGATGGCGGGGTCGTAGCCGTGAGATCCGAGCAGCAGTGTGTAGCCGGATTCAGCCAGCGTGCGTTGAAGTGCGTTTACGGAATTTGCAAAGATCGCGTTGTCCAGTGTGGGAATGACCGCGCCGATCATTCTGCTGCGCTGTGACGCAAGCGCGCGCGCCGCGCCATGCGGCACATAGCCGAGGAGGCGCGCCGCGTGGTCCACCTTGGCGCAGGTCTCCGGGCGCACTCGCTGCGGCGTCGACAACGCGCGCGAAGCCGTGGCCGGCGAGACCCCGGCCATACGAGCCACATCGCTCAGTTTCGGGGCGCCCCTGGTCACGGGCGCCCGGCTTGCCGAGTCATTGCGCGGTCCATCTGGTTGACTTCAGTGCCACTGCCGGCGCCGGAAATCGTCGTGTTCGCCGTGCAAAGAAAGCGCTTTCAAAATTGACTTGGTTCGCGACTAGAATTCGATCACTCGGCAGCGAAATTCCATATTTTTCAGCATAGCATCATGGGTACCCGGAGGACAGCACGGCTGCTTGCTTGACGCCTACCTAAGAAGGCCCTAGAGTATGAAAGCGCTTTCATTTCCCCACACAGAAGAACCGCAATCCGACAAGGGGGAACCGCGGGAAGGCGCCAGGGTCGTTTAGCATCAGGAGGACACATGCACGATCTGAAGGATCCGACGGCTGCCCCGATTCGCAGCTTGGCGGAGTGTGCGGCGGCCTGTTGCCGTCAGACGCTGAGCGTTTGACGGAGTGACGCGGGTGCTGTCCGGTTCTGCCCCAGAAGCGAAGCAGCCCGTCGGCACCGGCGCCCCAGTCCGCGTGGCGCGGAAGAGAGTGACGGATGGGCGATGGCGCCGGCTGCAATTCGGCATCGCCGTGTTCGCATCGCTTCTCGTGCCCTGGTATGTGCTCACCTCGCTTACGCACACCATCGGTCCCGGCCGCTTTCCATCCCCCGACGATGTATACCAGGCGGCGCGGCAGATCTCTCTCGGCACCGGCTACGCCGGTGGCACGCTGGCGGTCCAGATCTGGCAGAGCAGCAAGCTTGTGCTCATGGGCTTTGCGGTGGCGGCCGCTACCGGCGTCCCATTGGGCCTGCTCATGGGCTGGAGCCGACGCGCGGAAGCGCTGCTGAATCCGGCCTTCCTGCTGTTGCGTCCGATCCCGCCGCTCGCCTGGATTCCGCTTGCCATCCTGTGGTTCGGCCTCGGCGATTTCGGAAAGATCTTCGTGATCTGGTTCGCAGCGTTCGTACCCGCGCTCATCAACAGCTACACCGGGGTACGCAACATCGATTCCACGCTGGTTGCAGCGGCGCGAGTGCATGGTGCCTCGCGCGCACAGTTGGTCAGGCACGTCCTGATCCCGGGGTCGATGCCGATGATTTTCACCGGCCTTCGCCTTTCGCTGCAGGCGTCCTGGACGACCCTGGTGGCCGCCGAGCTCGTCGGGGCGATCCTCGGACTTGGCCACCTGCTGATCGTCGCTTCGCTCGACATCTATCCGGGAATGATTCTGTACGCCATGGTGTGGGTCGGGATCATGGGTGCGCTGATGACCAAGGTGCTTGGGCTGATTGAAAAGAGGGCGATCCCGTGGCGCGGCTAGCAGGACCGCGGAATGGCCGCGCCAGAGGTGCACCATCCCGTCGGGAACTCATGGCGCTCTCCGCCGCAGGACTGCTGTTGTTCTTTGGTGCATGGTCTGGCGTCGCATCCAGTGGCTGGGTGCCATCCCGCTTCCTTCCCAGTCCGATCCTGATTGCTGACACGATCTCCAGGCTCGCCCAGCATCCGTATGCAGGCTACACCATCGAGGCCCATACCCTTGCCAGCCTGAAGCGGTTCGGGCTTGGCTTCGGGCTCGCAGTGCTGATCGGGGTCCCGCTCGGACTGCTGATGGGATGGTACCGATGGGTTGACAACATCGTCAGCCCGCTTTTCGATGCGGTGCGCTTCATCGCCCCGATTGCGTGGGTGCCTTTTGCGGCCCTGTGGTTCGGCACCGGCATCGGCGGGCCGATCCTGATCATCTTCAGTGGCGCATTTCCTCCTTGCGTGATTAACGCGTATCGCGGAGCCCGGCAGGTCGACAAGGTGCTGCTCGAGGCGGCACAGACGCTCGGCGCCGGCGGCTTGAGAATCATCACCGAGGTGCTGGTGCCGGCCGCGCTACCGTCGATTGTTGCCGGGCTGCGGGTGAGCGCCGGATTGGGCTGGCAGTCCCTCATCGGTGCCGAACTCATCGTGGTCTCCAGCGGCGTGGGCTACCTGATGGTGCAGGGCCAGACCTCGTTGCAGACGCCGATCGTCATGTCCGCAATGGTGGCCATTGGAATCGTCGGGTCCATTATCGACATCGCACTGCGCGTCCTGGAGGGTGCGGTGCGCCGCGGTTGGGGGACGCAAACTTGAGCCGCATCGCATTCAGCAACGTCAGTCGGGTTTTTTGGCGCCAGGATCAGGAGGTGCTCGCTCTCGACGATGTGAGTTTCGAGGTAGGCGAGAAGGAATTCGTCGCGATTGTCGGACCGTCCGGGTGTGGCAAGACGACGCTCCTGCGCATGGCGGCGGGCCTCGACTTCCCGAGTACGGGCTCGGTGAAGGTCGGCGAGCGCGAAGTGACCGGTCCGGGTCCGGATCGCGCGGTCGTGTTCCAGCAATTTGCGCTGTTCCCCTGGAAGACGGTGGAGGAGAACATCGGTTTCGGCCTGCGCTGCAAGGGAACAAGCGCGGACGACCGGAGTCGCGTTGTGGCGCGCTACATAGAGCTGATGGGTCTGCAGGGTTACGAGAGGGCGTACCCGCAGCAGCTTTCCGGCGGCATGCAGCAGCGCGTGGCCATTGCGCGAAGCTACGCGCTGGACCCGGACGTGCTGCTCATGGATGAGCCTTTCGGCGCCCTCGACGCGCAGACCCGTGTCGTGATGCAGGAGGAATTGATCAAGCTGTGCCGTGTGAATCCGCGCACCGCCCTGTTCATCACGCACAGCGTCGAGGAAGCCGTCTATCTGGCGGACCGGGTCGTGGTGATGACGCGGCGCCCCGGCTGCCTCCGCGAGATCCTCGACATTGCCTCGGTCCGCAAGCGCGAGGACTGGGACAAGCACGAACGCATCGAGGAAGTCATGGATCTGGAATCGTTCGTGCACCTGCGCACCAGGATCTGGCGACTGCTGCGGGAGCGGCAGGAGGACGCAGCACCCGCCGGAATTGCCGCGAAGTCGGCGTGAAACATCTGACCACCCTGAACAACCCGGAGGAAGGTATGAAGAAATTGATCTGTGCGAGCCTGATGGCGGTTTCCGCCGCGTTTGTCATGCAGCCCGTCGTTGCGGCGCCGACCCATATCAACGTGAGCTACCAGCCGACGAACTGGTGGGCGCTGCCGTACATCCTCGCCACCAAAAAGAACTGGTGGGCGGACGTCGGCCTGGAGGTGAGCTACAGCACGTTTCCGGCGGGCGTCCCGCAGATCGCCTCGGCTGCGGCAGGGTCCTGGGACGTCGGAGGGACCGGATCGGTGCCCGCGGTGGTCGGGGCGGCGCGCTATCACATCCTGACGATCGGCGTGACCAACGATGAATCGGCGACCAACGTCTTGATCGCAACCAAGGCCGCGGCGGCGAGCTTCCACAAGGATCCGAAATCGCTCAAGGGCCAGAAGGTCCTGGTGACCGCCAATTCCACCGGCGAATACGCCGCCGCCGCCTGCCTGCACAAATATGGTCTCAGCGAGAACGACGTGACGATGGTCAACCTCGGCCAGGCCGGGATCATGACCGCGCTCAGCAGTGGCACAGCGGGTTTTGGAGCGTTGTGGGCACCCAACAGCTATACGCTCGAAGACCAGATCGGCGCCCAGATCGTCTGCACCGGCAAGGATGCGGACGCGATCATCCCGGGGGCGTTGGTGGTCCGCGAGGATTTCGCCAAGGAGCACCCCGATCTCGTCGCGAAGTACCTGGCGGTATATCTGCATTCGATCGCGTGGGAGAAGGCACATCCGGCCGAGACGGTGGCGGCTCTCCAGGAGGCAGACAAGGAAGCGGGCGTTCCGATTTCAGAGAAGTATGCCAAGGTGGAGTACCAGCGGCCGATCTTCGATCTCGCCCAGCAGCTCGAGATCATGGCGCGCAATGGCGGGAAGCCTTCCAAGGTGGATGAATGGTTCGACAAGATCGCGGCGTTCATGAAATCCAAGGGGACGTTCCAGGAGCCGCCGGCGGCGAGCAGCTACATCACCGACAAGTACCTGAAGATGGTGAACGATGATCCCAAGCTCAAGGCATTCGCCAACGACGGGAGCAAGTGAACGGAGGCGGTATGGCTGTGCACTACCTGAAGAGAGCTGCCAAGACCCCGGAAACCGGGGAAGACGAGACGCGCGACATCGTCAATCGCATGCTGCGCGAGATCCATGCGGGAGGCGAGGATGCGGTGCGCGGATATGCCGCGCGCTTCGACCAGTGGACCGGGGAAATCATCGTCACGCCGGACGTTGTCGCGAAGCGCACCGCCAGCTTGCCCGAGACGGTCAAGGAGGACATCCGTTTCGCCCACGACCACGTCTTCCGGTTCGCGCAGCGGCAACGGGAGAGCTTGCTCGAGTTCGAGACCGAGCTTTATCCCGGGCTCGTATGCGGGCAGAAGCTGATCCCGGTCAATGCGGCTGGCTGCTATGTACCTGGCGGGCGCTATGCCCATATCGCGTCGGTCTACATGAGCATCGCGACCGCGCGCGCTGCCGGTGTACCGTTTGTGATCGCATGTTCCCCCTCCCACAAGGGAGGGGGAATTCACCCGGTGATGCTCTACGCGATGTCGGTCGCGAAACCCGACGTGATCATGACGCTGGGTGGCGTGCAGGCGATCGCGACGCTTGCCTACGGGTTATTCACCGGCAAACCCGCAGACGTCATTGCCGGACCGGGCAACAAGTTCGTGGCGGAAGCGAAACGCATCCTGTTCGGGCAGGTGGGCATCGACGTGTTCGCGGGTCCCAGCGAAATCCTGGTGATCGCGGACGACAGTGCCGATCCGCGGCTGGTGGCATCCGACCTGGTGGGACAGGCCGAGCATGGCGTTGAGTCTCCCGCGTGGCTGATCAGCACTTCGGAGCCACTCGCACGCAAGGTAATGGAAGAAGTGCCAAGGCTGATCTCTGCGCTTCCACCCGACGCGAGTGCGGCGGCTGGGGCAGCGTGGCGCGATTACGGCGAAGTCGTCATCGTGCCCGATCGCGAGGGCGCGGCCGCGCTGAGCGACGAGTACGCTCCGGAGCATCTCGAGGTCCAGGCGCGTGACCTGGACTGGTGGCTCGGCCGGCTGACCGCATACGGGTCGCTCTTTCTGGGCGAAGAGACGACGGTCGCCTATGGTGACAAGACCTCCGGTCCCAATCACATACTTCCAACCAAGAAGGCCGCGCGCTACAGCGGTGGGCTCAGCGTCGGAAAGTTCATGAAGACCGTCACCTATCAGCGCATGACCAAGGACGCCAGCCGAAGGATTGCCGAGGTCACAGCGCGCATCTCGCGCCTCGAGGGGATGGAGGCGCACGCGCGCACCGCCGATGACAGGTTGAGCAAGTACTTTCCACAAGAACAGTTCGTGACGAAACCCTAGGCGATGGCAAGCAACACTTCGATGTTCGACCTGACCGGTCGTGTCGCACTGGTAACGGGCGGAAGCTCGGGCGTTGGCCTCGCGATGGCGCAGGCACTTGCCGGCGCTGGCGCTGCAGTCGTACTGGTGGCCCGGCGGGAAGATGCCCTGCGCGAAGCAGTGCAGCGTATCTCGGGTGCGGGCGGGCGGGCTGCGCATGTGACCTGCGATGTCAGCGAGCGCTCCAGGTTGGGTGATTGCGTCGCGCAGGCCGCGGCCCACTTTGGCGCTCCGGACATCCTGGTGAACGCCGCCGGAATCAACTTGCGCGAGCCCGTCGACCGGATCACCGAGGCGAGTTGGGACGCGCAGATCCTCCTGAACCTGACGGTTCCGTTTTTCCTTGCGAGGCACCTGGTTCCGGCGATGATCGCCAAAGGTTGGGGCCGCATCATCAACGTGGCGTCCATGCAGTCTGTTCGTGCGTTTCCGGACGGCGCGCCATACGGCGCCTCGAAGGGAGGCATCGTCCAGCTCACGCGGGCCATGGCGGAAGCCTGGTCGGCCAAGGGCGTGACCTGCAACGCAATCGGTCCCGGCTTCTTTCCCACCGCGCTGACCGCTCCGGTGTACGCCGACGCCGCGCGGGTCGCGGAGCTCGCCGCGCGCACGATGATCGGCCGCAACGGCGAGCTCGAGGATCTGCATGGGCTGACGGTGTTCCTCGCTGCACCTGCCTCCGACTACATCACGGGCCAGACCATTTATATCGACGGCGGATTCAGCGCCAAGTGAGCCAAGGCGGCAGACGATGAAAGCTCTCGTGTACACCGGTCCGCGCGAAGTGGTCTATCGCGACGAAACCGACCCGGCGCTCGGTGCGGGGGAGGTGGTCATCAGGATCGATGCCGCGGGCATTTGCGGATCGGACATGCACGCCTATCACGGCCACGATCCGCGGCGGGTGCCGCCCATGATTCTCGGGCACGAGCTCGCCGGCGAGATCGTGGCGGGCCCGGGGGCGGGCAGGCGCGTGACCGTCAATCCACTGATCACCTGCGGGCGCTGCGAGTTCTGCGTCCAGGGCCGCGATAACCTGTGTGCGAACCGCAGCATGGTCGGCATGAATCGACCTGGCGCATTCGCGCAGTACATGTCGATCCCGACGGGTAGCCTGCTCGATCTCCCCGAGGACATGACCACGAGGCAGGCGGCGTTGACGGAGCCGGCCGCCACGGCGCTGCATGCGCTGCATCTGTGCATGCGCGCACTCGAGCGGCCGCTGCCGGAGGCGAAGGTCCTGGTGATCGGCGGCGGGGCCGTTGGCCTTCTCGCGGCGCTGCTGATGAGATCCTACGGCTGTCGCCAGGTCGTGTTGGCGGAGGTCAACCCGCTGCGGCGGGAAGCGGCCGAGCGCCACACCGGCTACCGTGGCTTCGATCCGCGTCAGCAGGGCGGCCCGGCGGACGGGAGCGTGGATCTCGTGTTCGACGCTGTCGGTGGCAAGGAAACGCGTCGTGCCGCGCTCACGGCGGTCAAGCCGGGCGGCGTGGTCATGCATGTAGGGCTGCAGGACTGGGCGAGCGAAATCGACATGCGCAAGCTCACGCTCGCCGAGATCACGCTTCTGGGGACCTACACCTACACCACGGCTGACCTGCGGGCTACCGTGCAGGCGCTGTACGCAGGCGCCTTTGGCGATCTCTCCTGGGTGGAGGAGCGCAGCCTGGCGGAGGGTGCGAGCGCATTCGAAGATCTCGACCGCGGGCGCCTCGCGGCAGCCAAGGTTTTGCTGATTCCCTGAAATTTCGGCTGGGCGCCAGGTGCAGCGCTCACGCCCGGCTGAGGTCTTCAAGCAGCAGCAGCATCGCGGTCCAATCCTGGTCCGCCCGACCCCAGGGTTCCGCGAGCGCGAGCATTTCCCGCGCGATTGCCCCGAGCAGGAGGGGCGAACCGACTTCGGAGCCAAGGCTCAGGGCGTGGCTGATGTCCTTGTGGGCCATGCGCATTGGAAAATCCGGGCTCACGTCCCCTGCCAGCACTTTCTTCGGATAGTTCACGACGAGCTGGCCGCGTCCCGCGGTCGTACTGCTCATTACCTTCACTGCCACGTCGCGGTCGAGCCCGGCCTTCTTAGCCAGCGTCAATGCTTCGGCAGTGAGAAGCGTTCCAACCGTGGACATGTAGTTGTTGACGAGCTTGAGCTTGATGCCGTGTCCCTGAGGCCCCGCATGGACGATCGAATCCGCGAGGCACTCGAAGATCGGCCGCGCTTCGGCCACGTCCGGCCCCGCACCTCCAACGATGATGAGCAGGGTTCCAGCCGCGGCGTCGGCGGGCGTTCGACCTACGGGAGCATCCAGCATGCGGAACCCCTGGACCGCCAGGTCACGCGCGAGCGCAATGCTGGCCGACGCAGCGATCGTGCTCATCTCAATGATCAGGCTGCCTTTCTCGAGCGTCCGGCAAGCGCCCGATGGGCCCATGAGCGCGTCGCGTACCTGGGGCGAATCGGGCAGCATGGTGATCACTGCTTCCGCGTCTTTTGCCGCATCCTCGGGCGAGCGCGCTACCCTGCAGTGCAGCGCGGCGAACGAGTCGAGCGCGCGTGGGGACGAATCGAAGACCGCCAGCTCGTGGCCGGCCTTGATCAGGTTGCGGGCCATCGGGCCGCCCATGGTGCCGAGCCCGACAAATGCGATCTTCACGCTTGTGTGTCTCTCCCGTGGTGAACGACGCGGCAAGCCCGCTTGGCCGACAGCCATTCGCGGCGTGACGCCATCGCGGGGCGCGAACCGTGCCCCAGGTCCTTCAGATGCGTTCGATGCCTCAGTGTTGGCCGCGGTCGGTCAGGGGAGCGCGGTGCTCCCCCGTGACATCCGACTACTGCCAGTGAACGCTCTTTTCGGCCTTGTCCAGATAGCTGTAGTCGATGTACTTGTTCAGCCAGCCATCGATGTCCTGCCCGAACGACGCCGGTATCTTCTTAGCGTCGATCACTGCCTGCAAAATGATCCTGCTCGAGGGCATGTCGATTCGGGGATCGGTCACCACGATTGAATTCATCGCATTCAGCACGATCGGCACGCCCGCCGGGTTGTTCATCTTCTTGGCGACGATCTCGGCAACCTTTTCCGGAGGATTGTTCTTGATGAACTGCATTCCGCGCAGGGTTGCCCGTACGAACCCCTCAACCGCCGCCGGATGCTCCTTCACGAAGGCCGGCGCTACGATCACTTCCAGGCTCTCCGCATTGGCAATCGGCGGGCGCTGCGCAACATAGTGCAGGGCGGGATTCTGCTGGATTGCGGTTGCCGCCGCGGGCTCCCACGATATGAACGCCGCGATCTCCTCCTTCTGCGCCATAACTGCGAAGTCCGAGACCTTGGCATACACGCGATTGAATTTGATGTGCTGGGTGTTCTCGACATAGGTCAGCACTGCGTCTTGGACTGTGCCAAGACCTGGACTGCCGACCTTCTGGCCATTGAGGTCCTTGTACGAGTTGTATTTCTTGGCGCCAACCAGTGGTGCGTTGTATTTCGTGACGGACATCACCATCTTGAAGTCTTGTCCTCGCGCTGCCATCTGCATGAAGGGTGCCAGGCCCGCCGCGATCATGTCGATTTCGCCGTTGGCAAAATGCAGCAGTCCCTCGGGGCCGTTGTTGAAGGTGTGCCGGTCGATCTTGATGCCCTCGTCGGCGTAATAGCCCATGGCGTCCGCGACCCAGATGTTGGCATAGTCGGCCTCCGAGCCGATCTCGTCGCCGAGCCGCACCACCGTGATCGCCTTGCCCGCCTGTGCCGATGCGGCTGGGGCAAATCCGACTGCAATGCCAACTGCAAATACTGCAGCTGCGAGCCCAGCCACGAGCCGCAGTCCACGTTGCCTGAGGCGATCAGCAAGTTGCATGTTCAACCCTCCTCCAAGTTATAGGCACGACGTCGCAAAGAAGTGCAATTGATGTGCGAGCAGCGCTTCCAGCCGCGCTGGGTACTGGTGTCAGTCAGCAGCGCCGGGCATGGCGGCGTTGAGCAGGTTGGCAAACTGCGCACGCAGGCGCGTGAACTCCGGGCTGAGTGTATTGCGTGGCCGCGGCAGCGTGATTGGGACGTCGGCAAGAATGCGTGCCGGTTTCGCCGAGAGGACGATGGCTCGGTCGCCGAGGAATACCGCTTCCTCCAGGTTGTGGGTCACGAAGATGATCGTTCCCTTCTTTCGCTCCCAGATGCTCAGTACTTCCGCTTGCATCCGCTCACGCGTCGGCTGGTCGAGGCTAACGAAAGGTTCGTCCATCAGGATGACGTCGGCGTCCGTGGCGAATGCGCGAGCGATGGCTACGCGCTGCTTCATCCCGCCGGATATCTGGTGCGGGTAGTAGTTCTCGTATCCGCGAAGATTGACGACGCCAAGAATGTCGTCGACGATGCTCCGGACTTCGGAGGCTGCGCGCTTCTTGATGCGGAGGCCGACCGCGATGTTGTCGCGAACGCTAAGCCACGGAAGCGTCGACGGCTCCTGAAATACAAAGGAAATGTTGTGGCGCTTCGGATTCACGGGTTCGCCATGCACAAGCACGCGACCGCTGCTCGGCTTGAGCAGGCCGGCCAGGATGTCGAGCAGCGTGGTTTTGCCGCAGCCGCTTGGCCCGCAAACGCATAGAAACTCGTTTTCGCGCACCGTGAACTTCAGCCCGTCATGCACGGGAAGGGTGCCGTAGCAGTGTGAAACGTCGACAGCCACCTTCACCGCCGCGCGCGTGTCGGGAGCGTCGGCAACGGGTATTGATAGCGGGGCGGCCATGTTGCGGATCTCAGAGGGTTACTTGCCAGCGCCACCTGAACAGATACTTCTCGAGCAGCAGCAGGATTTCGTTGAAGACAAACCCGATCAACCCGATGAGCACCATGGCGACGACCACTTCAGGAATGCGCAGCAGCTCCGAATAGTTCACCATCATGCGTCCCAGGCCGATCCCGCTACCGCCCGTGAGCTCCGCGGCGACAATGGTCATCCATGCGGTCCCCAGGCCGACACGCATACCCCCAAGGATGTCAGGCAAGACCGTGGGGAACACGACGCGTCCCAGCACATAGAGTTTGCTGGCGCCATAGACCAGCACGACCTTGCGGTGAATCGGTTCGACGCGTGCGACACCGATCATCGTTGCGGTAAATATCGGGAAAAACGCGCCAAGGAAGATCAGGAACGCATAGCGGGTAAGACCCGTGAACAGGATGATCGCCAGCGGTATCCAGGCGATGGGAGGGATGAACCGGAATGGTTCGATCACGGCGCGGATGTTGCTGTATACGGATTTGTAGAGCCCCATCAACAAGCCAAGCGGGACTCCGAACACGACGCCGAGCCCGAAACCGACCAGCAGGCGGTATACGCTCGCCTCGACGTGGGCCCACAGTGTGTTGCCGAGCACGTCGCCGTGGCGGGCTAGGTCGATGAACGCTGAGTAGATCTCGCCAGGGCCCGGCAGGTAGGGCGAGTGATACTCGGCCGCACCCACATGCCATATGAGCAGCGCCACTGCAAGCGACACGCAGTTCCAGGCGGCGCTTCGCCAGCGGGCCTGTGCTGAAGACTGCGCCGATGCTTCGCGCGACGGCGCCGGCGCCGTCGCGCCGACCGAGACCTCGGTCAAAGTGGGCGCGCGTCCGGCCACTGGAAACCGCTCCCGCCCAGGGTACAAGGAGAAAACCGTCGCGAGGCTGCGGACGGCACGCGCGTGCTGCGCTGCATCAGCTTCCTTCCTCCAACGCTTGGTGTTCTGGCCCGCCCAATACAGCAGACCAGCTCGCCGCGGCGGTGATCTGTGGGTGAAGCTTGCTTTATAGCAGAGGCACGCTACTATTGTGCAAGGCGCATGTCAACGCCTTCGATGGATTCCTTGGCCGACAATCGCGCGCTTGCAGCGCGATAGCGAGACATGACTTCCAGAACCACTGCAGCGGAGGGCTTCCCGCGATGAGTTCCGCGACGGCCCGGCGCCAAGGCGGCAGTTTCTTTGCAAAGTACCGTCCCCGCGGAGCCAAGAGGGCGCCGAAGTACGCCATTCTGCGCGAGGCCCTGATGGCAGCGATCGAAGACGGGTATTGGAAGAGCGGCGATCAACTCCCCACCGAGCTGGAGTTGACGGCGATGACGCCATACAGCCTGGGAACGGTCCAGCGGGCGATTCAGGCGCTGGTCGCCGACGGGTTTGTAATCCGCAAGCAGCGTAGCGGCAGCTATGTCGCGCCGACCCACAAGCGGATCGGTGGCCCATGGCTCTTCCGCTTCCTCGGGAATGACGGGCAAGCGTTCCTGCCGATGTTCACGAAGGTGACCGGTCGCAGGAAGGTGGTCGAGCGAGGTCCGTGGTTCGACTGGCTTACCCACGATGCCCCCGGAAAGGCGCTGCTACGCATCGATCGAGAGATCCGGGTGGAGAGCGATCTGGTGGCGTTCAATCGCATGTATCTGGACCCCGAGGCCTACCCGTTCATCGCGACCGCACCCATTCGATCCCTCGACGGCGCGAATATCGTGCATGTGATCCAGGAGGCGTGCCGCCTGCCCGTATCCAAGATTGCCCACATGGCACGCGCGGGAGTGCTCCCCGAGTTCGCGTGCAAGGCGCTGGGCCTGCCCCGGGGAACGGTTGGCATGATCGTCGAAATCGCGGCGAGCGCGGGCCGCAGTCGACCGGTCTCGTACCAGCAGATGTATCTGCCACCGACCAAGGTTCCGATTTACATCTCCGAATCGTCAGGTGACTGGCATTTTGGACCTGACCTCGGTGCGCCTGGCAGCGATCCAGCGGTGAATCCGTGAACGGCGACCGACATTGGCCCGCGCACTCGCACCGGCTATGTGCGAACGAGACTGGGGCCGCATCATCAACATCGGGTCGCGCCAATCTGTCGGGGCATTTTCCAACCGCGCACCCTACGGCGCCAGCAAGGGAGGGCTGATGCAGTTCACCCCCGCGACGGCCGAATACGGGTCCAAGTTTGGAGTCACCTGCAATGCAATCGCGCCGGGGTTGTCGCCAACGTCGCTGACGGCGGCGGTGGTTGCGGACGCCAAGTCGGCACAGGCCATGGCACAGCGGACGATGATTGGCCGAAATGGAGCGCTGCCGGATTTCTATGGCACGGCGATCTTCCTGGCAGGCGACGCGTCGGGCTTGGTCACTGGACAGAGGTTGTTCGTAGACCGGGCCTTACGGCTCGCCAGGTGCGTGCGACAGAGAATGGCCGCGGTGCCGGAAGTTTCAATTCGCGGGCCGCGGTCGCGCCGCAACCCGACGGACCGGGACAACAAGAGATTGCACCGAGGCGATCGCAGTGTCTTGGCGGTGCGCTGCTTGTGCACTCCCATTCATTGGGCGCAAGGTCGGCGGATCGTTGGCAGTTCATCGTGTGGTTGGCGGGGCTGAGCGGGGGCGTATGTCGCATCAGGTAAAGCAGCTTGGCGGGGCGGCGATGCCCAGAGGCATCGTCGTGGCCGCGAATCGGCGCGCGGCTGAGGTCGGTGCCGGCATGCTCGGGGCCGGGGGTAACGCTGCCGATGCAGCGGTCGCGACGGCTGCGGCACTTGCGGTGGTGGACCCGGCCAATTGCGGGATCGGGGGCTATGGCGGCTTCGCGGTCGTCCACCGCCTTGACGATCCTCCCTATCAGGTCGCGTTCAACGCGACCGTGGCGAAGGCTCATCGGGACGAACCGCTTGCAGGGCTACGCTTCGCTGGCCGCAAGGTGACTCCGCCCTCCGTGGTGGGCGGACTCTGCGCGCTTGGCGCCGCCTTTGGTCGATTGTCGCGTGAGGAGACATTGGCGCCAGCGATCGCGCTGGCGCGCGATGGATTTGCGGTGGGACCGGGGCTCGCCGGTGCGCTGAGTTGGGCACACGTCCAGCACCGGGGGCTCAACGACGCCTTCCGCGAGACGTTCTTCCGCGATGGCGCGCCGCTTGCCAGCGGCGAAGTGCTGCGTCAGCCAGCACTCGCCGACACGCTCGAGCGCATCGCGAAGGAAGGTCCGGACGCGCTGCGACGCGGCCCGCTCGTGCAGGCGATTGTGGGGACCGTCAATGACCATGGCGGGCATCTTGCGGAGGAAGATTTCCGATCCCTCGATGCGCGCGTGGCAGCCGCCGCCGTCGGTTCCTACGGCGGTGCCGAGGTCTGGACGAGTGACCCTGAGGAATGCGGCGCCAGCATCCTCATGGCGGCACTTGCCAAGCTTGACGGCATGGACTTGGGAGTCTCGCGCAGCGCACGCTATATCGATGCCGTCGGAGATGCCCTCGCGAATGCGTGGCAACTGCGCGATCAGGCATTTCAGCCCCTGTCGACGTCCACGAGCCAAACCTCCCATCTCTGTGTCTGCGATCGCGAAGGGATGCTGGTATCCATGACGTTCACGCATGGACCGGTATGGTTCGGCTCTGGACTCATGACCCGCGACAAGGGAATTCTTCTCAACTGCGGAGCCTACCTGCTTGCGCGTCGCGCGCGGGATGGTGCGATCGTCGCCCAGCCGCACTTGACGCCGACGATCGTGCGCGCCGGTGCCGTGCGCTATGCGTTGGGGTCGCCAGGGGGGCGGCATATTCCGGCCATTGTGTTGCAGGCGGTGATTGACTTGGTCCACTACCGGGTAGCCCTGGAAGATGCGCTGGGGGCGCCACGCATCTCGGCGAGCGCCGACGGAGTCCTGAATGGCGAGCGGGCAAACGTTGAGGCAATCCCTGGACGAGCGATCCGATGCATTGAAACGAGCGAATACTTCGGACCCGCCGGAGCCTTGACCTGCGGTCCGGAAGATGTGCGGGGTGCGACTGACCCACGCTTCCCCGACGGTTACGTGGCCGTCGCCTAGGTGGGCCGGCCCACATGCCTCGAACGCCACAGGACGCAGCCGCGAGCGATCGATCGCGGCCGGAAAGTGTGCTGGGCCGGGTCCGGCAGCCGGCAGTGTGGATGCGGTCCTTCTTCGCGCTTGAGCCGAGCGCGGCCGCCTTACGCCGGTGCGACGAATGAAAGGGAGACAGCCTATGGCCAAGACCGCGAAATCAACGCCGCCCCAGCACCCGACCGATGCGGCCGCGAAGTCTCATGCGGGCCGCGAGATCCGCGTTATCGACACGACGCTGCGCGACGCGCACCAATGCCTGTGGGCAACGCGCATGCGCACCGCCCACATGCTTCCCGTATTGGACAAATTCGATCGCGTTGGCTTCGAGTCGGTCGATCTCATGGGAACCATCCAGTTCGACGTCTGCGTCCGATACCTGAAGGAAGACCCGTGGGAAAGGGTGCGGCGCGTGCATCAGGGCGCGCCGCATACCCGTTTCCGCTCCTTGATCCGCAGCAAAAGCATCGTCGCTTTCGACTTTCTGCCCGACGACATCATCGATCTCTGGGTCGAGCGCCTGTTCGCCAACGGCTTTCGTGTCATTGGGGCATTTGACGGCCTGAACGACGTCGATAACATCGTCGGCAGCCTGCGTCATGCCAAGTCGCTCGGGGCGTACACCTTCGGCGCCCTGTCCTATTGCGAAAGCCCCGTGCACAACGACGGCGTATTTGTTCGCGCCGCACAGGGTCTGATCGAGAAGGCCGATGTTGATGCGATCATGATCAAGGATGCGGGAGGCCTCCTGACCGTGGATCGCATCCGCACGCTGGTACCGGCGCTGCGCAAAGTCATCGGGAATCGTCCGCTGGAACTTCACAGCCATTGTCTGACCGGGCTGGCACCCCTGGTGTACCTCGAAGGCGCAAAGGCTGGCTGTGATCAGCTTCATCTTTCGATCAAGCCGCTCGCCAACGGTGCGGCGCAGCCCGCAGTGCAGACGGTTGCGCGCAATCTGCGTCAGCTTGGGTTTTCGGTCAACATCGACGATCAACTGATCGACGAGATCGGCGCACATTTCCAGGCCATCGCCGATAGCGAGGGCAAGCCGGTGGGCGTGCCGATTGAATACGATGCATTTCACTATGAGCATCAGATCCCTGGCGGCATGCTGAGCAATTTTCGTGAGCAGCTCGCCGTGGCGGGACTTTCGAGCAAGTTCGGAGAACTGTTAGAGGAATGCGCACGGGTACGGCGGGAACTCGCCTATCCGATCATGATTACGCCATTTTCGCAGTTCGTGGGTACGCAGGCGGTGCTCAACGTCGTGCACGGCGAGCGCTATCGGATCGTGCCCAACGAAGTGAAGAAATATGCGCTCGGCTACTACGGCCGGTTGCTCGGGCCGGTTGACCCGGAGGCACTCGACCGGATCATCGAGAACGGAGCCAAGGACATCCAGCGCAACCCCGAGCCCCTCATGCCAGCGGTGCCGGGGCTGCGACGGAAATACCCGCATGCGAGCGACGACGAGCGGCTCTTGCGATTCATGCTGGCTGGCACGCAGGTCGATGACATGCTTGCCGCGGGACCGATGGAGACGTCGTACAGTGCGGCGTCGCCGATCGTCGACCTGGTGACAAAGCTGGCCCAGCGCCGGAAGCCGGGGCGGGTCTATATCCGCAAGGGCGAGTTCGAGCTCAGCATGGGTTCGAAGCCCTTGGCATGAGGATTTGAAATCATCGCGTGTTCACGAGACGACACCAATGAGCGACACGAAGATCACCCGAGCGGACGTTGATGCGATTTTGAAGGTGCTGGAATCGACCGAGCACCTGCGCGATTTCCATCTGAAATATGGCGATCTGGAGGTGCGCGTCTCACGCGACCCCAGCGTCCAAGGCGAACAAGCGCGACACGCCGTGCCGGAGTCGGGCGCGGGCGCAGCGGCGGCACCGGCGGCACCGGCGGTGCAGCGCAAAGCGGAGGCCAGCGTCGAGCAGCCGCCACCCGCGAAGGTCAGCGGCGCGGCCGCAGTTCCGGCGGGTATGGTCGTGGTGAAGGCCCCGATGGTGGGCACCTTCTACTGTGCACCCTCTCCCGGGGCCGCACCGTTCGTCGAGGTCGGCGACAAGGTCCGGGCGGACAGCGTGGTTTGCATCATCGAGGTGATGAAGCTCATGAATACCATCCACGCCGGTGTCGCCGGGGTCGTGCGCGAGGTGCGGGTCGAGAACAGTCAACCGGTCGAGTACGGGCAGGTCCTCATCGTCATCGAGCCGAAGCGCTGAGCCGAAATGGCGCGCGAAGCCAAGCTCGTTCGGAGCGTTCTCATCGCCAATCGGGGGGAGATTGCGCTGCGGGTACTCCGAGCCTGCCGCGAGCTCCAAATCGAGGCCATTGTTGCGTATTCCGAGGCGGACCGAGATTCCCTCCCGGTACGACTCGCCGATCGTGCGGTGTGCATCGGACGGGCGCCGTCGGCACAGAGCTATTTGAACGTCGACGCGCTGGTGGGGACGGCGGTGGCCTATGGCATCGATGCGATCCATCCCGGCTACGGATTTCTCTCCGAGAAGCCGGCATTCGCCGAACGCTGCGCGCGTGAAGGCGTGGTCTTCGTCGGCCCCTCGGCTGAAATGATCCGGTTGATGGGGGACAAGATCGAGGCCAAGCGTGCGGCGCGCAGCGCCGGCGTGCCAACGACGCCCGGCTCCGAAGGTGCCGTTCGCGATCGTGCCGAAGCGATGCGGATCGCCAGTGAAATCGGCTTTCCGGTCCTACTCAAGGCGGCCGCGGGTGGTGGCGGGCGCGGGATGCGGATCGTCCAGCGCCCGGAGGACCTCGAGCAGATGCTGACCGAATCGATGGCGGAGGCGGCATCCGCATTCGGCGATTCGTCAATGTACGTCGAGCGCTACCTGACCAACGTCCGTCATGTCGAGGTCCAGATACTCGGGGACGGCGAGCACGTCATCCATTTCGGGGAGCGTGATTGCTCGACCCAGCGACGCAACCAGAAGCTCGTCGAGGAGGCGCCATCGCCGGCCATCGACGCTCAGCAGCGTGGGCGCATCTGCGAAGCCGCCGTTGCCCTGTGCAAGCGCATAAGTTATGCGAGCGCCGGCACGGTCGAATTCATTCTCGACCAGGACTCGGGTGAATTCTATTTCATGGAAATGAACACGCGCATCCAGGTTGAGCACCCGGTGACGGAGATGATCACCGGCGTTGATCTCGTGAAGGAGCAGCTGCGGATTGCCGCGGGCAAGGCTCTGTCCCTCCGGCAACAAGATGTTCGCCTGCACGGTCACGCGATCGAGTGCCGGATCAACGCGGAGGATCATGAGTCGGGCTTTGCTCCATGCCCGGGGCGGATCACGCGTTACGTGCCACCAGGGGGGCCGGGAGTGCGAGTGGACAGTCATCTGGAGGCCGGCTATGTGGTGCCGCCGTACTACGATTCATTGCTGGCCAAGGTGATTTGCTGGGGAGGCGATCGCCGCGAGGCACTGCAGCGGATGCGGCGAGCGCTTTTCGAAATGCAAATCGAGGGCGTGAAGACGACGCTGCCATTTCATACGCAACTGCTTGCGCACGAGCAGTTCGTCGCCGGTAACGTCAACACGCGCTTCGTCCACGACGTCTTGGGCTTTTGACTGTGCAGTGCCTTACGCGAAAGACGGGACATGATGAGCAAAACGATCATTAGCTGTGCCGTAACCGGAGGCGCGGATACGGCGAAGAAGAATCCAGCCGTGCCGGTCACTCCTGCGCAGATCGCGCAGGCCGCGATCGACGCGCGTAATGCCGGCGCGACGATTGCTCACATTCACGTCCGGGATCCCAAGACGGGATTGGCCAGCCAGAGCGTCGATTACTACCGTGAAGTCGTCGAGCGAATACGAGGCACGGACTGCGACATTCTCATAAATCTTACGACGGGGCCCGGTTCGCGCTTCGTGCCGAGCGACGATGATCCCAGGGTGGGGGGGCCGGGAACCACGATGACACCCCCGCTGATGCGCGCTCGGCATGTGCTCGAGCTGCGTCCCGATATTTGCAGCCTGGACGTCGGATCGATGAATTTCGGGGAGACGGGGTTCGTCAATACACCGGGACACCTCCGTATCATGGCGAAGGCGATTTCCGACGCGGGCGTCAAGCCGGAGCTCGAGGTGTTCGAGCCCGGGCACATCATGCTCGCCCGCAAGTTGATCGACGACGGCTACATCGGACGCCCACCGTTGTTCCAGATCTGCCTGGGCATCCCCTGGGGCGCGCCAGCCACCCCGGAAAGCATGATGTTCATGCGTGGCTTGCTGCCGCCAGACGCCATGTGGGCGGGGTTTGGCATCTCGCGGATGGAGTTCCCGATGGTCGCACAGGCCGTCATTCTTGGCGGCCATGTGCGGGTGGGTCTCGAAGACAATCTCTACATCGAATCCGGGGTGCTGGCGCCCAGCAATGCGGCATTGGTCGAGCGCGCGGTCCGGATCGTTCAGTCGCTGGGCGCTGACGTGGCAACACCCGAAGAGGCAAGAAAGATCCTCGGGCTGCAATAGGCGGGGCCGCCGACCTGCGGATTGAATGACCGCGCTGAGCGCGGTCGGCGTCCGGCGTTCATGCGCTCCGTCGCCCGACCAGCCGGGCAGTGCGCTCTGCCTCGCCTTTGGCAATATCCCCGCAATCGCAATCGCGGCGGTCGCGTCAAGCATTCGCGCGAGCGCCGCGCGCGCTTGCCGTGGCGTGACCGCGGCGATGCCGGCGATGCCGACGATGGTGTTCGAGGCGGTGTACTGCTGCCGCGCGCAGGCCACGAGCTCGGCGCGGGTGAACCTGGGGATGTTGGCCCGCGTGCCGATCACGATCACCCGGCGCGCCGCCGGATGCGCACCGAAGCAGGCCCGGTCGAACCGCTCGAATGCCATATCCGAGCCGCGTTTGTTCGTTTCCGCGAACGGCTTCGGCGGCGAATGGCAATATCAGGGGACGAAGTGGAGCACCGTCTCGGATCCCACCAGGAGCGTTCACCCGTGCCGCTACAACAAGTCGCCATCTTTCTGCTGACGGCGGTGATCGCCGTGCCCCTGTTCCGTCGCCTGCAGTTGGGGAGCGTGCTGGGCTACCTCGCCGCCGGGGCCATCATCGGTCCGTGGGGGCTCGGTCTCATTCCCGAAGCGGAAGGCACGCTGCACTTCGCTGAGCTGGGCGTCGTGCTGCTGCTGTTCCTGGTCGGGCTCGAACTCGAGCCCTCTCGGCTGTGGGCATTGCGCCATTCCGTGTTTGGTCTGGGTGGCGCCCAGGTGCTGGTCAGCGGGCTCGCCCTGGGCGTGGTCACCCACCTACTCGGCCTCCCTTGGCAGCCCGCGATCGTCGTCGGCTTCGGGCTTGCCATGTCGTCCACCGCCATCGTGCTCGCGTGGCTTGGGGAGCGCAGCCAGTTGAGCGAGCCGGCGGGGCGGAAGACCTTCGCGATCCTGCTGTTTCAGGATCTCGCCGTGATCCCGATGATCGCACTACTGCCACTGCTCACGCCGGATACCACCGACGCCGAGAGCGCATGGATGCTGGCTGTCAAGGGAGTGGCTGCCATCGCGGCTGTGATCGTCGGCAGCCGCCTGGTCACACGGCCGGCGCTGAAGCTCGTCGCCCGTTTCGGCGGACGCGAGATCTTCACCGCCGCCGCGCTGCTGGTGGTCATCGGTGCCGCGCTGATCATGGACGCGATCGGCTTGTCCATGTCGCTGGGTGCGTTCCTGGCCGGCGTGCTGCTGGCCGACTCGGAGTTCCGCCACGAGCTCGAGGCCGATCTCGAACCGTTCAAGGGCCTGCTGATGGGACTGTTCTTCATGGCCGTGGGCATGAGTGCGAACCTGACGCTGCTCAAGCTGCAGCCGTTTGCCGTGCTCGGCGTCGCGCTGGGGCTGCTGGCGTTCAAGGCGACGCTGATGTACGCAATCGCACGCATCGCCGGGACGCGCAACGAGGACGGGCAACGCATGGCCGTGTGGCTCGCGCAGGGTGGCGAATTCGCGTTCGTGCTGTTCACCGCTGCATTCAGCCAGGGCATCCTGTCTGGCGCGGTTGCGCAATTCTTCATCCTGGCCGTGACCTTATCCATGTTGCTCGCACCGCTGACGTTCATTGCGCACGAGCGGCTGCTCGCGCACTGGCTCGAGCGCCGGCGGCCGCCGGAATTCGACGAGATCGACGGCCCCGGAAACCCCGTGATCATCGCGGGCTACGGCCGCTATGGGCAGATCGTGTCGCGCGTTCTGCGGATGGCTGGCGTGCCGTTCACCGCGATCGAGCTCGACTATCAGCAGGTCGATTTCGTGCGGCGGTTCGGCAACAAGGTCTACTACGGCGATGCGTCGCGCCTGGAGCTGCTCGAATCGGCGAAGGCGCGTGACGCCAAGCTCCTGGTGCTCGCCATCGATGACGTCGAGGGATCGCTCAAGACCGCCGCAGTCGTCCGCAAGAACTTTCCCAACCTGGCAGTCCTCGCACGCGCACGAAACCGCGTACACCTCTACCGATTGCGCGACCTCGACATCGAGGCCATCGAGCGCGAAACGTTCCTGTCGAGCCTGGAGACTGCGCGGCAGGCGCTGGTGCGATACGGAATGGCAGAAGCACAGGCAGCGCGCGCCGTGGAGCTCTTCCGCGAGCACGACCGGAAACTCCTCGATGTGCAATACGCAGTGCGCCAGGACGAACAACAGTTCATACAGACCACCGCGCAGTCGGCAGCGCAATTGCAGGAACTGTTCGAGGCGGACGTGAATGTCGCCCGCAAGGAACGACAGGCAGCTGCACGCTGATCGCGCGCCGACCGAGTCCGCTCGCTGCGAGCGGATCCTGACGCCGATCGCGAAGCTATTCGATCGTGGCGCGCGGCGCCCGCGTACCGCCAGGCGAACCGCGGCCTCTTGTCATTCTCGCACCGAAGATTGACCCGGCAGACGGAACCCCCAATACTCCAATAATCGGGTTGGAAAGGCCCGCCGTTCGGGGACGGCGAATGAAGAACGGGACTCTCGGCACCACCGGCATCGCGGTTCCGCGGGCATTCCTCGGCTGCGGCACCTTCGGCGGGATCGGCGGTGCGCGGCACCTGGTCGGCCGCGGTCTCGACCGGAAGGTGGCGTTCGCCGTGCTTGACGAGGCCCTCGCCCTTGGTATCGACGTGCTCGACACGGCGGAACGCTATGCCGACGGCGAGAGCGAACGCATGATCGGCGAGTGGCTTCGCCAGCGCCCCCACGAACTGACCGCGGGGGTACGGATCGCGACCAAGGTCGCTCCGCCGTCGGTCGACGGTGCCGAAGGGACGCCGTTCGATCGCGCCTACATCGAGCGGAAATTGCAGACGAGCCTCGAACGGCTGGGCCTCGAGCGCGTGACCTTCTACCTTTCCCACGCACCGGACGGAACGACCCCCATCGAAGCAACCGTGGAAGGGTTCGCCGCCGTGGTCGACGCCGGCCGCGTGGGGCACGTCGGATGCTGCAACGTCAAAGCGGAAGAGCTGATCGAGGCGCTGGACGCGGCCGAGCGGCTCGGCGTCCCTGGATTCGAGTGGGTGCAGAACGGTTTCAGTCTCCTGGCGCCTGATGACGACCGCGAAGTCCGCGCCGTGTGTCGGGAACGGGGGCTGGGATATACGCCATTCTCGCCGCTCGCCGGGGGCGTCTTGACCGGAAAGTACGTGCGCGGCGAGCCGTTTCCTGAGGGGACTCGTATGGCGCTTCGGCCCGAAGCCCACGCGGAGTCGATGACCGACGCAGTGCACGATGCCCTCGACCGACTCCGCAGTGCGGCGGCGGCGCGCTTCGTGAGCTGTGGGGGCTTGGCTTTGGCTTGGGTGATTGCGCATCCGGATTGCACCGCCCCCATCGTCGGGCCGTCGCGTGCGGCACCGCATCTGGGCCATCTGGCCGAAGCGCTCGAATTGGTGCTGGCCCCGGACGAGCGCGTGCAGATCGCTTCATGGTTCGAGGCCGCCGCCGCGTAGACGATGTTCCTGCAGCGGCGACGGGCGTATCGGTCGCAACCAATGGGCCCGGTCGGGCGCACGATTGGCATCTGCAACCGAGCGATGTCGCCTCCTGGCCGCATGTCCGGAGTTGTTCGCGCCGAACCTGTATTCGCGGTCGGTCGCAGTTCGATCCTGAACGGGCATTCGCGCCAAATACAGTAAGGGCGGCCTTTACCGTCTCTGCGGCATCAGCGGACCCCGTCGAGCAGCAGCCAGCCACCCCAGGCGATCAGGCCCAGCCCCGCAACGCGCGCGACTCGCAATCCCCGCGGGGCGATCTTCTCGGCCAGCACGAAGGCGGCAATGGTGGCCACCCAGAGCAGGTTCATCACGCCGCCTACAAACAACAGCGCCATCAACGCCCAGCAGCACCCAGTGCAGAATCCACCGTGACGCAAGCCCATCACCAGCGCGCCTCCGTTGCCCTCGCGCCATTCAGTGAGCAGGAAACCCAGCGGGGTGCGGCACTTTGACAGGCAAGCGTGTTTGAGCCCGCTCCATTGATAGGCGCCGGCCGTGACCAGGAGCAACCCGCCCAGCAGCGGGCTGGTCGTGACCATCATCGGGGAAAGCAGCGCAGCTTGGTGCAGCCCCCACTGGGCCAGCGTTGCGGCCAGACCGAAGGCGCCCCACACGAGTGCGTACCCGGCGACAAAAGCCGCCGTCGGCACCAACGCATCTTGCTTCCCCAGGCGGCGGCGGTGGACGCTGGCGAAGGTGACAATCATCGGCGACGCGGAAGGGACCATCATCGCCACCATCATCACCGCCCACATCAGAAACATCAGGAAGAAATCGACCGCGCCCCAGGGCCGCCATTGCGGCATGCCCATGTCCGACATCGGCATCGCGGACATCGGCAATGCCACGTAGATCGTGTAAGTCCAGGACAGCGCGGTGACGCCGGCCAGTCCCGACACCACGACAACCCGGTCGCGGCGATGGACCGCGTTCACGTCGGTGGCCGACACTTGCGAACTCCGTTGGCGGGTGAGAACGCGTGGCGAAGGGGCAGGCCCCGCTTCGAAGAAGCGAGCGGTCCGCCCCTCACAGAACGCCGTGGCTCGCCTATGCGCCCTGGTAGGTGAACGGGGAGTGGAACCCGTTCTTCTTGCTGAACTTCCAGTTCAAGCCGTGATCCTGGTAGCTCACTTCGCGCGACCGCGACGCCACCGCGGCATGGCCGGGAGCAATGCACAGCGGGTGGTTGTCGATGGTCACCTCCGCCCCGCCCTGGCCATCGATGCTCTCGATGGTCGCTTCGGCGATCTTTCCGATTTCCAAGCTGCGCTCCCTGCCTTTGGCGTGAAACGTCATCGGAGCGGACGTGACGCCAATCACCTCCCCGACATGCGATGCCAGCATCGCAGGGTGCCCGCCCGCTTGGCCGGCGAAGATTTGCGTCAGGGCGCCACGCTGGGCTTCATTGGCCCGATCATCGAGATAGAGCGCGACCTTCCACTTCACCTGGGCCATGTGGCCGGGCGAATGCACAGCGAGAGCCACGTTCAGCCCGTCCAGATTCACGTCGCCGAAACTTCCCTGGTCGACGTGCCAGGCGACCAGCGCAGTGCATTCGCCGTCGGTTGGTGCACTCAGGAATACGCATGGACAGGCGACCTCGCAGTTGCAGGCCTCGAAATAGCTGCCCTTCAGGCTCCAGGTTGACATCGTTCACCTCTCCTATGGTCGGTCCGCTGGCGAGTCTGCGGGGTGCGAGCCGGAGCATGTCCCGGGGTGGCCGATGGCGGGTTTCGGCCCGTTCGCTTCGACAGATGATCCTATGCCGGTGAACCACGTCGATCAACCATAATTGAAGTACGGTTTTTGCACCCATCCGGGCCGCTGAACTGCCTGATTGAATGCGGCGAACCCGACTGGCGCCTGAATGGCCGGGTGTGGCCGAACTTAGGCGATTGCACTCCTGAGCAGACCGTAGACAAAGCACTCTGGCGAATCGCTCGGCCCAAAGCAGGCATGGTGTGGGGCCGTCGCGGGCCGCCCGCGACATTCATCAGCACGGCGAGAACGAGACCCGCTCGCTCAGTCGCGTTAGCGGGTGCTACCCTGCGTCGGCGCGCCTCGTGGGATTGGATTTCCTTAACGCGTCGATGGAGGAGAACGATGAAGCTTTACGATTTCGAAATGTCCGGTAATAGCTACCGCATCCGGTTGCTGCTATCCCTTCTGGGCCTAAAGCACGAGGTGGTGACTGTCAACTTGATGAAGGGCGAGAACCGAGAGCCGTGGTTCCTCAAGCTCAACCCCCGCGGTCAGGTCCCCACGCTCGATGACGGTGGCACCGTAGTGTGGGACTCCATGGCGATCCTCGTGTATCTCGCCCGCAAATACGGCGGAGAGAAGTGGCTCCCCATTGATCCGCAGGGCATGGCCGAGGTGATGCAGTGGCTGGCGCTCATGGAGAACGAGACCCTTTATGGCCTCGCCAAGGCGCGAGTTATCTGCAAGTTGAAGCGTCCCGGCAATCTCGAAGAGGCTCAGCTATTGGGGCGCAAGGGGCTGGACGTGCTGGAGCAGCGACTGGCTGCGCATCAGTGGTTGGCGCTCGACCGTGTGACGATTGCGGATGTCGCCTGCTTCCCGTATGTCGCGCTCGCATCCGAGGGCGAGATACCGCTCGATCCCTACGCCAGCGTGCGCAGCTGGATCGAGCGCATCAAGGCATTGCCGGGCTTCGTCGGCATGCCCGGGATTTGATCTCCGGCGAATCGACAGGAGACTACTTCGACCGCTTCCGGCGTGCGCCGTGATAAGGCGGCGCCCTTCCAGTGGGTGAAAAACCCACCCGGCGAATGCTCCAGCCGGAAGTACCCGAGCAGCCATGGAGGTAACGAAATGGCTGAAGCCTTCGGGTAAGGGTGTCACGAAATACGGGGACCCTAGACTTCCAGTCCTTGTCCGGATCATCGGTGCGCAGGAGGAGGCACCTGCGCGGTTCTTCAGCCGATAGGTGAAGGAAGACGGTGATGATCACTGTCCCGTTGTGGTGGAGATGGCTCTCCAGATCGACGATGGACCGATACCGGCCCCTCCAGACGGTTGGTTCGTCAAGCGCCGTGGGCGGCAGGCCTGCACCGCGGAGCACCCCTGGGTGCCCGCGAGCGATCAGTACTTCTTGGCAGTAAGAACGGTTGAAGGTGCCGATCTGATCGCGTTCCGGTAGATCGTGGGTGGTGCGCCAGCGGAAAGCGTGCTCCAGTTCGGCTGCGACGGGGCGTTTGAAACTGAACACCTGGCGGCCTTGCGGATTGACCCCGGACATGGCATGGCGGATGGCGCCATCCTTTCCCGCCGCATCCATTGCCTGAAGAAGCAGCAGCAACGCACACCGGTTGGAAGCATAGTGGCGATCACGATGGCGTGGCCCAGCTCCCGCGTCTGTGGCAACGCCCGCGAGCTCAGCCGGGCGACGACATCAGGAACCCTTCGAACGTCCGCGCGAGCGCTAACCTGATCCAGAAAGCCGGCGATTGTGCACGCTGCCATCTTAACTCGCACTCCCCGACGGCAACCCGCGTACCTGAATGGAGGTCGACATGAGACAAGGCAAAGAGTCGCTGGGCAAGGAGCAACAGCAACGCATGCTGCACCAAACGACCCCACCCAATTTCCTGGATTCGTCCATCGAATGGCGGCGAATTTTCTCCGAAACGTGGGGGACATTCCTGCTTGTCGTGGTGGCGGCCGGCGCAAACGTGGTGGCAGCGAAGAGTGGCGGCGCAGTCACTCTGGGCATGGCCGTGGTGGCACCCGGACTGATGGTCATGACCATCATCTACTTCATGGGCACGGTGAGCGGAGCACATCTCAATCCCGCGGTCACCTTTGCCTTCGCCGTGCGACGGAATTTTCCCTGGCGCCGTGTTCCCGCTTACATCCTGGGCCAGATTGCGGGCGCCATCGCGGCCGCAATCTTCCTGCGCGCCATGTTCGGGACGGTCGGGGCACTCGGCGCCACCGAGCCGGGCGCCGGCGTGAGCCCAGTGCAGGCGCTGCTCATGGAAGTGTTGCTGACCGCGGGCCTGGTGAATACGATCCTGGGCACCGCATCGGGCGCCCGCAACATCGGCAGCAACGGCGCCATCGCGGTCGGCAGTTATATCGCGCTTGCGGGACTCTGGGCCGCGCCCATCAGCGGCGCGTCGATGAACCCCGCGCGCTCCCTTGCTCCCGATCTGGTTCGCGGGGACTTCGGTGCGGCATGGATCTATGTCATCGGCCCGTTTGCGGGAGCGATGATCGCTGTTGCATTCGAGTGGATTCTGAAAGGCCCGCCTACGACTATGGGAACCGTCGCCGCACAGGGCATGCTGGAAGGCGATGAGGCCGCCAAACGTCCAGGCTGAGAGAGGCGGGCGATGCACTTGTCCCGCCACCCCGGACCAAGGGCGTTGACTGCAGCTTGCGCACACGCTGCCGGTGGTCTGCCTGGGTTGCCGTGACAACGATATGGCACCACCATGCCCGCGTTCTACTTCGCAAGCCGCTTCGCGATTGTTTGCAGTTCCCTGCGGCGTTTGGCATCAGTTTTGGGATATGCCATCTTCAGCCCTTTGAACGTGTCGAGGATGATCTGCGAAACGATCAACCGTGCGTTCTCCTTGTCGTCGGCGGGAACTGCGTACCATGGCGCGGTGGGTGTGCTCGTCGCACTCAAGCATTCGCCATAGACTCTCATGTACTGATCCCAGAATTTTCTCTCCTCGATGTCGTTCATGCTGAATTTCCAGTTCTTGTCCGGCTCTTTGATGCGATCGAGGAAGCGCCTGCGCTGTTCTTCCGCCGAGAGGTGCAGGAAGAACTTGATGATTACCGTTCCGTTGCGGTGGAGGTGGTTCTCCAGATCGACGATGGACCGATACCGGCCCTGCCACACGGTTTGTTCGTCAAGCAGGGTGGGCGGCACGCCTTCACCGCGGAGTATCTCCGGATGCACGCGAACGACCAGGACTTCTTCGTAGTAGGAACGGTTGAAGATGCCAATCTGACCGCGTTCCGGTAGATCGCGGGTGGTGCGCCACAGGAAATCGTGCTCCAGTTCGGCAGCGCTGGGATGTTTGAAACTGAACACCTTGCAGCCTTGTGGATTGACGCCGGACATCACGTGCCTGATGGCGCCGTCCTTTCCCGCGGCGTCCATTGCCTGGAATATCAGCAACAGCGCATAGCGGTTGGAAGCATAGTGCAGCTGCTGCAGCGAACTCAATTGCGCGACGTGCTCTTCCAACAGCTTTCGATATTGCTTCTTCGACTTGTACACGGGCTTTACCAGCGTCGGCCACTTCTTGAGATCGACGCATTTCCCCGGCGGTACACGGAAGTCACTGGAATTGATTCTCATCCTCGTCCTTTCGGTTGTCCGGACTAGAGTGTTAGCGTTCGGTCACTTGTGCGACTCAGGCTCGGGCTTCTCATGCTGGATCTCCCGCTCCGCCTTCTCCCAGTCTTCGACTGCTCGAACGTCCTCGCGTCCCAGCCCCTCGTAGAGTTCGTGGACTCGCTTGACCAGCTGCGGCGTCAAATCGGAGGATGTCCTGGTTTTGGGTTCAGGCTGAGGCTCGGCGCTAGGCACAGGCGCAGCCGCAGGCTTGGGCTCACCCCCGGCATTCGCATCAGGCTGAGGTTCGGCTTTGACTTCAGGCTTGGGCTCGGCCTTGGCGTCGGGCTTGCTCGTGGTTTTGGCTGGATCAAAGATCCGATACGCGAGCAGTTTCACGCGGTCGTTCACAAGGAACCACAGCAGCGCATAGCCCCAGACGAACCCGGCCAAACCCCACCCCAGGGGCGTCATGAACAAGCCGTAAACCGCGATCAACGTCGCCACGATTTGGGTGCCGAGCACGGCTCCCCACAAAGTCCGTGCGGGGCGTATGGACCAGAACGGGCCGCGCGTGCGCGTGAGGAAAATCGTCAGGTGTCCCGCCACGGACAGCTTCAGGTACATCAGCGTCTGGATGTGCGGCCGGTCGAGATGGAAGACGCGCTCGCCGAGGTAGAACAGGCCGAAGGCGGAGATGACCCCGATGATGCCCAGCACGGTGGAAATCCCCAGCACCATGCGCATGTTCCAGGCCTCGGGCTGGTCCTTATAGTGAACGTTGTCATAGGCGATGGACAGGATGGCGCCGTCGTTGAGCAGCGCCAGCATCACGATCATCACAGCCGTCAATGGATAGAAGTTGAAGACCAGGATCGCCAGCGTCATGAAGAACAGCACGCGCAGCGTCTCGGCGATGCGGTAGATCGCGTAGCTGTTCATCCGCTGGAAGATCTTCCGGCTCTCCTTGATCGCGTCGATGATCACCGACAGGCCGGGCGTCAGCAGCACGATGGCTGCCGCCGCGCGTGCGGCGTCGGTCGCGCCCGAGACGGCGATGCCGCAGTCGGCCTTCTTCAGCGCGGGGGCGTCGTTCACCCCGTCGCCGGTCATTCCGACGATGTGGCCGCGCTTTTGCAGGACATCCACGATGTGGAACTTGTGTTCGGGAAACACCTGGGCGAATCCGTCGGCCTTCTCGATCGACTCGGCGACCTGCGCGTTCTCCAGCTTCTTCGAGTCGCCCAGGCTGGCGGCGTCGAGGATATTTGCGCCCATGTCCAGCTTCTTGGCGGTTTCCTTGGCGATGGCCAGGGCGTCGCCCGTCACCATCTTGACCTTCACGCCCATCGCAAGCGCGGTCGCGATGGTCGCCCTGGCATCTTCCCGTGGCGGATCGAACAAGGGCAGAACGCCGACGAGCATCCACTTGCCTTCGTCATCTGCCCGGGCGACGCCTAACGAGCGAAAGCCGCGCACCGCGAATTCGTTGACCGCTTGTTCGACGGCAGGCTTGACCTCGCCGGCATTGGCCGATAAGGCCAGGATCACCTGCGGCGCGCCCTTGGTCACCTTGAATTGTTTTCCATCCGTGCCCTTGACGCTGGCCTCGGTGCGCTTGTGCACCGGGTCGAACGGCTGGAAATGAGTTACCTGGTAGCCGTTCAAGGCCTTGTCGTCTTTCAGGCCGCCCAGCACGGCCAGATCGATGGTGTCCTTGTCGTCCGCGCGCGACGCCAGCGCGGCGTCGAGGATGACGTGCTCGGCAGGGATACCGTTCACGCAGAACGGATCGCCCAGCGTCAGCTTGTTCTGGGTCAGGGTGCCGGTCTTGTCCGCACACAACACGTCCACGCCCGCGAGTTCCTCGATCGCCACCAACCGGCTGACGATCGCCTCCTTCTTGGCGAGCACGCGCGCGCCGACCGCCATCGTGACCGACAACACCGTAGGCATCGCCACCGGAATCGCGGCCACGGTCAGCACCAGGGCGAATTGCAAGGTGGTGAGGATCGGGTCGCCGCGGAAAATCGCGACGGCAATGATCGCGGCCACCAGCGCCACCGCGAGAATGATCAGATAGTTGCCGATCTTCAACACCGCCTTTTGGAAATGGCTGACGGTGTGCGCCTCCTCGACAAGTTGTGCCGTCTTGCCGAAATAGGTGTTCGCGCCGGTGGCATAGACCAGTGCGCCGATTTCACCCTGGCGAATGATCGACCCGGAAAACACCGCCTCGCCCGGTTTGCGCGTGGCGGGCAACGACTCTCCAGTCAATGCGGACTGATCCACCTCGACCGGGTCGCCGTCCAGCAGGCGCGCATCCGCCGGCACGATGTCGCCCAGGCGCAGGCGGACGACGTCGCCCGGCACCAGCTCGCGCGCCGCGGGGTTGGCCCACGTCCCGTCACGTTTGACGCGGGCCTTGATCGCCAGCTTGGCCTTGAGGGCCTCTATGGCGTTGCCCGCTTCGCGTTCCTCCCAGAATCCGACCGCGGCGTTGGCCAGGAGCAGAACCAGGATGATGCCGAAGTCCGGCCAATGCCTGGCTACCGCCGAAAGGATCACGGCCGCTTCGATCATCCACGGGATGGGGCCCCAGAAATAGCTGAGGAATTTCAGGAACGGATTGGTCTTCTTTTCCGGGATCTCGTTGGGACCGTATTGGGCCAACCGCTTTTGCGCCTCGGCTTGGGTGAGGCCGTCCGGCGATGTGCCCAGCTTTTTCTCCACCTCCGCCATGGGCAGGGTTTTCAGATCGTCCTTCGCATCGGGCTTCATAATGGGTGATCCTTCGGTCTCTGCTATGCCGCAGGTCCTTTCGCACACTCGGATGACGTGATTCGCGTTCGGTCACTTGTGCGACTCAGGCTCGGGCTTCTCATGCTGGATCTCCCGCTCCGCCCTCTCCCAGTCTTCGACTGCTCGAACGTCCTCGCGTCCCAGCCCCTCGTAGAGTTCGTGGACTCGCTTGACCAGCTGCGGCGTCAAGTCGGAGGATGTCCTGGTTTTGGGTCCAGGCTGAGGCTCGGTCTTCGCTTCCGGCCGAGGCTCGACTTTTGCTTCCGGCTTCGCCTCGGTTGTAACTTCAGGCCGATGCTCCGCTTTGGCTCCATCTTTGCGAATCTCCCTCTCCGCATCCTCCCAGTCCTGAACTTCTCGACCCTCCTGGCGACCTCGCGCCTCGTAGAGGTCATACGCCCGCTTGGCGATCTGCGGCGTCAAATCGGGCGGTGATTTGGCCGTGGCTTCAGGCTTGGGCGCGGCCTTGGCGTCAGGCAGGGGCTCAGCCTTGGTGTCAGGTTTGGAGTCGGAAGCCTTGGACTGGCCGGCGCTGGGTTCCGTCATGGGTGTTCCTTCCGTCTTTCCGTTGCCCAGGGCCTCGTCAGCCGACGGGCGATCGCGCCGGCTCCGGGCGATCCCGAGACGAGCGAATACCGGAACTTTCACCAAATCCAGGACGAGTGCGAAGGCAGCCGCCGCAGCAAGCGTGCCCGCCACTATCAAAAGCGGCAGGGGCGTCATTGCGATTCCGCCGACAGCCAATGTCGAAGCGATCACGATATCGGCAACGGACGACACCGCAAGCCAGAGGCTTGGACGAGAGCCCCACAAGTACCGGCGTTCGCGAATGGCGTAGATCGTCGCTTGGCTACCGAACACCAGGACAACGAAGGCCAGGGTTCTCAGCGCCGCGGTTCCGAGATTCATTCCAAACCTGCCGATGCTGAGGACGCCGGTGCAGAAGGCCAGGAGGCAGATACCCATGATGACCCCGGAGATCGTCAAGCGACCGATGCGCCACGCATTCGGCATCGGAGACGGTCGCACGTTGTCCGTCGTCAATGACATGGAAAGGAAATCACCGGTGACCATAACAATGACCATCAGTAGCGGAGTCAGGATCGCGTGCCCGGTCATGATCAGGCCGACGATCAGGAAGAGCACCGTCACGATCTTCTTGATGATGGAGTTCAGCGTGTAGGTTTGGATCCGCTGGAACGTTATTCGCCCTTCCTTGACAGCAGCGACGATGCCGTCGAGTCCGGGCTCGGTCAGCACCATGCCGGCGGCCGATTTGGCGACGTCCGTTGCCGTCGAGACCGCGATTCCGATCTGCGCTTGGCGCAGCGCCGGCGCGTCATTGGCGCCGTCACCGCACATGCCGACGGTATGACCGCCCTTCTGGAATGCTTTGACCAGCTTGTACTTGTCTTCCGGCAGGACCGCAGCGAAGACCGCAAATTGCTCAGGGTGCACGCTGTCGGGGATTGGACCGGGCGGACAGACGGCACCTGCGAGCCCTACCGCACGAGCGACGATGGCCGCGGTTGCCGGCGCGTCGCCCGTCACCATCACCGTACGAACGCCTAACGCGTGCAATTCGGTAACGAGCGCCGCCGAGTCGGCACGCGGCGGGTCGCTGAGTGCGACGAGCCCTGCCAGCTTCATCGCGCCTTGCGGCCCCGCCGCGACCGCCAGAACCCGGAAGCCATGGCCCTCGAGTTCGTTCGCCGCAGCCGTCGCAGTCGGTGACGCTTGTGCGAGCCCGGTGACCACTGCAAAGGCGCCCTTCACGATACGTTGCATACCTCCGCTCGAATCGGTTGCGGTCGCTTCGGACATCTTTTTTGCCGGATCGAAGGGCGCGAATTTGACCAATGTCGGCGCGTCGGAGACCCCCTTGCTCGAGGCGGCCGAGCGAATGGCTGCATCGACCGGGTCCTGCCCGCCGTCCGCGCTCGCCAGTGCGGCCAACGCCAGAACATGCGCCTCGTCGAAGCCCGGCATGGGATGGACGGTCGTCACCGTCAGCGCATTTTGGGTCAGCGTGCCGGTCTTGTCGGCGCACAGGACATCCGTTGTTCCCGCCTCATCCACCGCAGACAGGCGGGTCGGAAGGACGCCTAACTTTGCCAGGGCCCGCGCGCCAAGCGCCGCCGCCAAGGTGAACGTCGCCGGCAACGCGACCGGTATCGATGCCAGCACCGCCGTCAGGACGAGCGGGATGATCTCGGCGAGTGGCATCTTGAGAAACCACGCATAGGCGACCAGCATCACGATGACGACGCCGTTGAATACGGCGAGGTTGCGCACCACGCGCAGAACGGCCTTTTGCTGGGAACTATCGACGTGGGCGATGCGGACCAGCTCAGCGGTGCGGCCGAACTTGGTGCGTGCTCCGGTCGCCGTGACCTCCGCCACCGCCTCGCCACGCCGCACCAACGCCCCTGCATAGGTCTGCACGCCCGCGCCGGCTTCGATGGGTACCGATTCGCCCGTGAGCATGGATTGGTCGAGCAGGACTTCTCCCCCCGTGAGGCGCACATCCGCGGCAACCACGCCGCCGAGTGAAAGCTTCACCACGTCGCCCGGCACGAGCTCGGCCGCGGGCACGGTTTTCCACGCGCCGTCGCGCCGGACGGACGCGGTCAGCGCGAGCCGCGACTTGAGCGCGGCAAGAGTTGCCTGGGCACGGCTTTCCTGGAACAGTCCGAGGGCGGCGTTGAACACCAGGAGACCGGCGATGATCGCGGCCTCGACATACTTGCCGAGCACCAGTTCCAGAACGATCGCTGCCTCGAGCATCCACGGAACCGGCGCCCAGAATTTTTCGAGTGCCATGCGAACCGGGTGCACGCTCGTATCCGGCATCGCGTTTGGGCCGAATTTCTTGAGCCGACTCTGAGCGTCGGTTTGAGTGAGGCCGTCCGATGACGACCCCGGGTTTTTCTCCACCGCGCGCGGGGGCGGCGATTTCGGATCGTATTGCGCATTGGGCTTCGAGTCGGGCTTCGAATCGGAACCCTTGGGCGGTTCAGCGGCGGGTTTCATAACGGGATCCTTCTGTCCGTGCTATCCCGCAAGTTTCGTGAGCTGCGGGATAGCCTTGGTCAGCCTCGTGTGCCTACTGTCGCGGCCTTGTATTGGCGACGGCGCGAACCCCGATCGCTCAACGCGTGACGACACTGGGCTTGCTGCGCTCCTCGCACTTGGGGCTCGTCCTGTTGCCAAATTTGCAAATCCTCATCAAGGGCGTACGAGCGCCAAAGTGTGCTGCGCAATCATGAGTTCCTCGTCAGTGGGGATGACCCACACCGACACGCTGCTGTCCTGGGCGGAAATGCGCGGGCCGCCGGCCTCGTTCGCGTGCTCGTCCAACGTCACGCCGAGCCAGCCAAGCTTGCGGCACAGCGCCGCCCGCACCGGGACAGAGTGCTCGCCAATGCCGGCGGTGAAGACAAAAGCATCCAGCCCACCGAGGACGGCAGCGTAGGCGCCGGTAAACTTGGTCATTGCGTAGACGAAATACTCCACCGCCGCGACCGCCCGCGAATCCGCGCTCTCCTGCAGCACCTGCATGTCGCCGCTGATGCCCGAGAGGCCGAGCAGCCCCGCGCGCTCGTACAGCATCTTCTCCAGGGACGCGTCGTCGAACAGCTTGCGGCGCAGCAAGTAGAACAGCGCGCCCGGTGGCAAGTCGCCTGAGCGCGTCGCCATCGGCAGGCCGGATAGGCCGGCGAAGCCCATCGTGGTTTCGACGCTGTGCCCATCCAGCATGGCGCACATGCTGGCGCCGCCGCCGAGATGCGCGGCGATGACCCGCCGCGCCAGCGGCGCGAGCCTGGGAACCTGGCGACTGATGTACTCGTAGGAGATGCCGTGGTAGCCCCAATGGCGTACCCCGGCGTCGCGCACGTCCTTCGGGAGTGCATAGATCTGCGCCACCTCGGGCATCGACCGATGGAACGAGGTGTCAAAGCAGGCGACCTGCAGCAGGCCCGGGAACGCCTCGGCGAGCGCCCGCGCACCGCGCACGTTGAAAGTCTGATGGGAGGGCTCCATCGCCGCCAGCGAGTCGAGGTAGTCCAGCACGTCGCCCTCGATCAGGACCGGCGATCCGAAACGGGCGCCGCCGAGCACGATGCGGTGGCCGGCTGCCACCACCTTCATGGCGGCGACGTTGGCTTCCAGCCAGGTGATGACGAAGTGCAGGGCGGTCTTGTGGTCGATCGCGTGGCCCTTGCCCCATTCATGGGCGTGCAGCCGCTCGCCGGCCGGGTTCTGGGCGACGAAGTGCGGATCGTCCTGCATGTCGTCGATCTGGCCTCGGCAGAGCAGGGGCAGCGACCCGGCCGCGTCCACCGCATAGGCACCGAACTTGAGGCTGGTGGAGCCTGCGTTGACGACGATGATGGCGTCGGTCACGGCCGCTCACTCCGTGGGCTCGGGCAGGATCCCGGCGGGGTCGCGCGCCAGCGCGTCGGCATACAGCACGGCAGCGGCCGCCGAGAAGCGGCGTGCGTCCGCGGTGTCGGCGCGGCTGGTCAGCACCACCGGCACCCGCGCGCCGACCACCAGACCTGCGGTTTGCGCGTCGGCCATGAAGGCGAGATCCTTGTAGATCATGTTGCCGGCTTCGATATTCGGCACGATCAGCACGTCCGCGACACCGGCCACCGGCGAGGCGATGTGCTTGGTCCGCGCCGCCGCCGCGTCCACCGCGGCATCGAGGTCGAGCGGCCCGTCGACAATCCCGCCGACGATCTGCCGCCGATCGGCCATCTTGGCCAGAATCGCCCCGTCGAGCGAGGCGGGCATCTTCGTGTGCACCGTTTCCACCGCGGCCAGCACCGCGACCTTCGGCAGCTCGATGCCGAGTGCGCGCGCGAAGCCGATCGCGTTCTGGCAGATGTCGCGCTTCTGGTCGGTGTCGGGCGCGATGTTCAGGGCGACGTCGCTGATGACGACGCGGCGCGCGTAGGTCGGAACCGAAAGCATGGCGCAGTGGCTGAGGAGGCGTCCGGTGCGCAGGTTCGCTTCCTTCTGCATGACCGCGTGCAGCAGCACGTCGGTGTGCAGGCTGCCCTTCATCAGCGCCTGCACCTCGCCGGCACCGGCGGCCATTGCCGCTTTCAGCGCCGAGTCCTCCGCGCTCCCGGTCGCCACGATGCGGCAGCCGGAAAGGTCGACCTTCGCGGCCGCGGCGACCCGTCGCATTTCCGCCTCCGGCCCGAACAGCACCGGCACGATCAGCCCGGCCTCGGCCGCCTTCACCGCGCCGGAGAGCGCCTCGGCGCTGCATGGGTGCACCACGCCGGTGAGCATCGGCTTGAGCCCGCGGCAGTGCTCGAGCAGTCCCTCCAGCCGATGCTCGGGCAGGTCGCGCCGCAGCCGTGTCGTGGGTGCCACGACCTCCAGCGTTCCGGTGGCGACCTGCTTGCCCGTCGGGTCGGTACACGACGCCGCAAGGATCACCAGCCCGCCGTCGGCCCGCTTCTCCCGTACCACCACCTGCGCCGTCAGGACGGTATCGATGGGCAGTGCAGACAGTACCGTCACCGCGGTCGAGCGGATGGACGATCCGGGGCCAGGCAGTTGCGCCCCGACCAGCGAGGACAGGAGAGCAGTGACGATCCCGGCCGCACCTTGCGTGTCGCCGGTGTCGGCGAGCAGGCCGGTATCGCCGAACGCGGAGGCCCAGGCACGTACGTCACGCGCCTGCAGGGTGCGTTGCAGCGATGCGGTGTCGCCGAGCCTGATCTCTTCGAAAGTTTTGTTCTCAACCGAAGGCATGGTGATGTCTCTGAGGGTTGCCGCTAAGGGCGCCGCCGCCGCGGGCCTGACGCTAGGCGGCCGCCTTGGTGGCGGACGTTCGTCGGTCGGACGTCGCAAGAGTCACCGGTTTTTCAAGCGGAACCGGAAGCACCTGCGACAGACGGGTCAAACGGCCGCGCTCGGCGGCGTTCGGGGCGGCGCCTGCACCGACGATCGCGTGTACCTGCTGCAGCAACGCCTTCCGCGCGTCCGCCTCCGGCACCATGGCTGCGAGCACCACCACCGCGCGCTCACCCTCGAGCTGCAATACGAAGAACTGATCGCGCACCACCGCCTTGAACTCTGCGATCGACAAGTGCATGAGCTGCTGGCGCGCGACGTTCAGCGCGAACGCGCAGCGCTGGTCGAGCATGTGGTCCGCGGCGATCACGTACAGGACCGCCCGGGTCAGCGCTTCGTTGAACCCGCCAGTCTGCAGCTTCGCCGCGTACGCGTCCGACTGTGCCTGTCGTGCCGCAAGCTTTTCGGGCGAGGTGCCGGGGAATGGCCGCACCTCGCTGCCCGCGTTGAGGCCGAGGAGCGCTTGCACGATGGGCGAGCCATAGAAACTGAAGAATGCGTGTTCGGCCCATTGGTCACGCGCTACCCGATAGGCATCCAGGGAAGCAGTGATCTGTTCCGAGACCTGCGTCTGCATGGCGAGGAAGGGATTGTCGACCCCCACCGGCTTGCGGGCCGCGGTCACATCGGCTGCGAGCTTCCGCACCCCCTTCATCCAGGGGTTGCTGTCCGCGAAGATCCTGTAGCTGAGCCTGAGCGGGTTCAGCGCTTGCGCCAGGTCAGCCGCCGGCTGGTTGGCCAGCGCGCGAACCATGGGCTGCATCATCGTGCGGTAGATCGAGAGGTTCAGCTCCGACAGCCGCGCCGCGGCGGCGAAAGCGCGGTCGTCCTCGGGGCTGTTGCGCCCGAGCGCACGGATATCGTCGAGCGAGCGGGGCTCGAAGCGGGCGATCCAGTCGCCGGTAACGAAGCCGGCCTTGGGCACGTCGGCCGGCCGCGGCGAAATGACCATCTCGTAGAGACCGGGAGGCAGGCAGTCGATGACATCCATCAGCTGCACGAACTCCTCGTCCTCCTTCGCGCCAACCTTGGCGGAGACAAAGATGGCGAGATGCCCGACCTTCTGGTCCAGGCAGTAGACGATCGTCCGGCCGGTGGCACGGATGTCGCCGACATCGCGGTAAAGATCAGGGATCCAACCGAGCGTCTGCGGCGGCGGACTGATGTTGTCGCCCAAAGAGGTGAACACGATGATCGGCGAAGTGATGTTGCGGACATCGAACGTCGCGCCATCGCTGGACTGAAGCTGGTTGCGTGTCAGCTTGTCACCGATGAAGAGGTTGTCCACGAGGAACTGCAACTCGTCGCCGTTCAGCTGGATGAAGTCGCCCCACCATTTCTCGAACTTGAGGTAGCGCTCCGCACCGGTGTCGATGTCGGCATAGATCTCGTACTGCTTGCCCCACAAGGAATAGGCCGGGTTCAGGTTGTCGAAGTTCTGGATCAGCCCGGTCCCGTCGAACTTGCCGTTGCCGAGGTCGCTGGTCAATGCGGTGATCCAGCTGCCACCGGACAGACCGCCGGAATAGCGCATCGGGCTCTTTCCGTGCACGCCCTGCCAGTAGGACATCGGCGCGCCTGCGACCAGGCACGGTCCGAAGAGGTCCGGCCGCAGCATGGCGACCATCAGCGTCTGGTAGCCCGCCTGACAGTTACCGATGGCAAACGGAAGGGGTGCGTCCGGATGGAGTTCGACAACGCGTTCGAAGAACTTCACCTGCCCCTCGACGACGTCGAGGAATTGTTGGCCCGGCGCCGGCGTTGCCCCGAAGCCGATGAAGTAAACCGGATGGCCCGCGTTCAGGGCATCGCCGATCTCGCTCTCCGCCTTGAAGCCACCTATTCCCGACCCTTGGCCGGCGCGCGGGTCCACGACGACGACCGGTCGCTTGTGCGGGTCGATCACCACGCCCGGTGGCGGCACGATGCGCGAGAGCGCGTAGTTGATCGGCCGAGGCAGCGACTGGCCGCTCATCAAGATCTGATGGCCGAAACTTAGAACGGTTGCCATCGCCCGTGAGGTGATCTCGACCTCCTCGTTGCCGCGCTGCCGTAACAGCTCGAGGAAGAGAACGCTGCGCTGAAGTGCATCGGTAAGGTATTCCGGCCAGGACGTCGCGAAGTTGCCGGAAGATGCTGCGGAGCGGTACGGAAAAGCGGGCAAATCGAAGCCCAACGGGTTCATTGGTGATGTCGGCTTGGCTTGCAACTCAGCTGTCATGTTGGTCTTCCAGGGTAACGAGATCCCAGATCGCCTTGACGGTGGAGAGCGCCAGAAGGGGATCGGAAATAAGTGGTGGATGCACACGGCCTGGCGCCGACTGGCTGTCCCCTCGCGATCCAACCCCTTCCGGATCCAAATGACGCTACCGCTGGCGGTAGATGCGGAGAGCAACGCGAGAGCAACGCGAGAACAGCACTAGCGAATGGCGTCACGCTCGACTCCTACTTCGGCAACGGTTATGCAGGCGCGTTGGCGAGGCGGTGGGTGGGACGGGGCAAGTGAACCGGTGCTGTAGCGAGCAAAGCTGGGTTTCACATCATCGTAAGCGGCTGCAGCGTGACAGCCAATGCTGAGGCGGACTCAATGGCCGCCCGACGCGGTTTCACGCTTCTCCTCGCCCGCCCAGTAGCCGGGACGCCCATAATGTTGGTGGATGCCCATTTCCTTCTCTCGATCCAGCGGCGTGGCTGAGTCGTATGGCGGGGCGTCTTTCACTGCCTGCCGTGTCACGTTGACGGTGACCGTGGCGTCGTGCCAGCTCACGTTGTCGATCCATTGCGGCGCGATGAGAACCTGATGCCCCATCCACCAGTTGCCCGTGTTGACGATGATGTAGCGAATGGCCCAGGTCTCGTCGTCGACGAGCAGACCCTGGACGTGACCGATGTCACCATCGGTCGCCTCTACGTGATACGTCATCACCGCTTTGCAGTCGCGCAAGTGGGGGTCGTCATTCTGGTGTCGTGCCGCTTCGGCGCGCGCAAAGGACATCTCGGCATCGGATTGTGTGGAATGCGGTGTCGATTCGAACCCGGCGTACGACGGCATCATCATGGTCGGGTAGGTTCCCCCGCCCCACAGCCCGGCCCCTCCCCAATAGAAGGGATAGCCGTAGTACCCGAGGTAGCGCAATTCGTGCTGTCGCGAGATCGGCTTGTCGGTGTCAATGTCGGGGCTGTTCTTCACCTGCTCCTTGGTGATCGAGACGGGCAGTACCCTCTCCGCCCAGTTCGGGTGGCCGATCGCGATCGGCGAGATCAGCACCTTTCGACTCGAAAGCCAGGTGCCTGTTTCTACAACGAGGTAGCGGATGACCCACGCTTCATCATCGAAATAGAAATCCTTGACGTGGCCAACCGCGCCGTCGGTCGCGTGGATAGCGTAGCCCTCCAGGTCCTCTATGCTGCGTAACATGGTGCCTACTCCTTCGGGTGCGTCGAACCGCGAACGTCCGACGAATTGGGTGGTGGGGTGGGTAGTGGGGCGCGATTAATCCCTGCATCGCGTCGGCGATGAGTTCTGCCGCTGCTCGCGCCGATTCGACTTGCGCCTCACCGAGGACTTGCGCGTCACCGAGCGCGCAAACCGGAAGCCCTCGATAGCCAAGGTCATCCATTCCAGGCTCCGGCGGTGGACGATGCTTGCGCCCTGAGCACCGGGAATGCGGGCCAGGCTGTAAGCCGGGGCGCCACCGGTCAGCGACGTCGGCGGCGCCCACCTGCGAGATTGGCCACTCGCTCGAATGCCGTCTGTGCGGTGTCGCACATGTCCGTCCGCATCGAAATCAACACAACGCTCCGGTCAGGTTGCCGAGACGCCTCGATGGACGGCGGTCTCGGCCGCGCCGGTCGTCTCGAGAATGCTCTTGGCCTTGGCTGCTTCATCCGCTGTGCCGTGAGCGATGACGAGGAACTTGTCGGACTTGAGGGCCGCTTCATACCGCACGATGCTGTCCTTGGGAATGCCGATGCTGTAGAGTCCGGCGCCCAAGGCACTTAGGCCACCCACCACCACGGCGCTTTCCAGTCCTCCGACAATCCAACCCACCAGTGGGCCGAACACCATGAGCGGACCGATGCCCGGGATCAAGAAAAAGGCCGACCCAAACAGCAAGCCCCAAAAGCCACCCCAAAAGGCGCCTCGCTTGCCCCAGACCTTCATGCGATCACCGGCGTTGTAATAGCCGATGACGTGCTCTTCCGTGTGATAGTCCTTGCCCACGATGGAGAGCTTTTTCATGTCGAACCCCGACCGCTGGAGTTCCTTGATGCTTGCTTCGGCCTCGGCGTGGGTGTTGCAGATCGCGACTACAGCGCTATTCTCAGCCATCGGTTACCTCGTTAGAAAAGTGGTGTGCCGGCTTGTGTGCAAGGGTGTATTGAGCGCAAGCACTCGCTTGGTCACGGCAAGGGTCAGGCGCTCGCGTTCGACACATTCCCCGCCAGTGGCCAGCCTCCTTGCGGTCGGACCAGGAATGCGGCGACGGGATTCGTGGTTTCACCGCTCCTGCAAGGAGTGACACCTGCGAAACGCTATCGTTCCGCGGCAAGGAGCGTCGGTGCGCGACCGAACTCAGGAGGATTCCGGCCTCGACGATCCGACGGAGCGGCGGGTAGCGCCTCGAAGCACAGGTCTTGCCGTTCCCTGGCCGGCAACGAGCGGGGGGCCGGCCGACATGCCGACGAAAGGTCGCAACTCTTGCCGCTGCAGCCGAATTGGCCCTGGCGCCGAAAATGCAGTGCCTCGCTCTCCGGCGGTCGGCTCTGCCACACCGTCACCTCCCAGAGCACCGCGTCGCGTACCTTGGCGATGAACTCCGGCGTCATCGGACCGCTCACCGGCTGGTCAAGCAGCTCCTTGCTCACCGGTGGCGCCAGGACCAGGTCCTTCGTCTATCGAATCGCACGCAGCACGGAATCAGGCGCTTAGATCACGCTTGCGCTCCTCGAATTCCTGCTTGTCGATCTCGCCGCGCGCATAGCGCTCGCGGAGGATTTCCATCGCGCGATTGCCCGACGCCTGGCCACCCCTTGGCGCGCCGCGGTAAAGCCACTTCGCGAGCAGCACAATGCCGAGGATGATCAGCACCCACCACAGCAGCATGCCGATCATCCCGAACCCCCAGCCATACCCGCCCATCATTCCCGGGCCGTAGCCGTAGCCCTGAGCGTAAGCGGGCGTCGTCTGCCCAAGCACCGCTGCAATCCAGATTGCTACCGCGGCGAGTCGGCGTTTCATGTCGAACCCTCCATAGCATCAACCGAGCGGGCTCAGTTACCGTCGCCGTCACGATCCCAGCCGCGTCGCAGCTGGTCCCGTTGCTCCTTGGTGAGCACCGCATCCATCTCCTTGCGCACCTCCGCTCCCGAGGCCCACATCTGCTGCCGGAGATCCTCGATCTGGTTGTAAGCCTTGCCGATGGCAGCGTCGTCGGCCTTGCCCGAGGCGAGCAGCTCGCGGAACTTGAATTGCTGCTCCCGCATCTGGTCCATCAGCGCCCACTGCTTGGTGAAGGACGCTTGCTGGATCTTGGTGATCCTTTCGAGCTGATCATTGCCGAGGTCGAGCCCACTCCAAGCATTGCCCCCGTAGCCATACATCATCGCGGGCCCCATGCCATATCCACCATAGCCGTACATCATCCCGGGGCCCATGCCATACCCGCCCATCATGCCGGGCCCCATACCGTAGCCGTGGTAGCCGCCATAGCCGCCGTAACCACCCATCATTCCGGGCCCGTAGGCACCGGTCTGCGCGAACGTAATGGGAACGGTGACGGCAATTGCAGCTGCCGCGAGCACTGCGGCGATCGTACGTCTCTTCATCGACTTCGCGCTCCTTGTCGTTTGGGGAAGCGCCGTGTTGGATGACGTGAACATTGGTATCTCCATTGCAAAGTGTTAGGGAAAGACCCTCTGCGTTCAACCCGCGACGAAGCGTGCCCGTGGCCCGCCACCGGCGCAGCCAGGACGCGCGTAGGCGGGACGGAGGCTACCGTCCCGCGAGACGGGGCAGGCTAGAGCCTGAGGCGGGTGAAGCGGAGGAAGGGCGGCACATCCGAAGGCGGATGTGCGACTGGCGCCCGCTGGAGGGCGGGCGGAGAGGTGACGACGACGTGGACCGCATTGACCGCCACGATCAGCGGTTGCACATCCGGCTGGTCGCCGATCAGCGGCAGCTTGGTGACGACCGGCACGTCAGACTTGCAGAACTGCTTGCAGCCGGCCTGCATGCCATCGTCAGAGGAACCTGCGCTCGCGCTCGCGACGAAGTGCTGACGCGGTGTCACACCGAACTCGCCCAGAGTGCAGGCATGGGCAATCCCGACCAGCAGGGCGAAGAACCATACGCCGAGCGCGAGCCCGGTGATGGTCTTGCTATGCCTCGCGTGCAGCCTGAACACGATGGCGCTCGTTCTCCTCGATGCGCCTTTTTTCCTCCACGTCGGCGGGAAGGCGTTGATTCATGTCAATGGCGTGGCCGCTGAGACCGGCAACCGAGCCCGATATGGGCTCGGAATGGGATCACGCTGTTGACGCGCAAGACGGTACGGCGGTGGTTGAAGGCGGCGGGCTTTGCCGGCGACTACAGCCGGGTCACCGAATTCGTGCGGCGCTGGTCGGCGGGGTGCTGCCCCAAGCTGGCCAGTGCCGACCGCGCCGCAAAAGCAAAGGCCTCGGTCAGCGTCGGATGCGGGTGAATGGCCTCGGCGAGCGTCGGCAGCGTCACGCCGTGGGCGACAGCCAAGGCGGCCTCACCCATCAGATCTGCAGCCCCCTCGATCAGGACGTGGATACCGACAATGCGCAAATCGTCGCGCCGATAGACCATACGCAGCAACCCGTCCGCCTCGCCACTGATCTGGGCGCGGGCATCGAAGCTGTAGTCGTATTCCGCTATCGCCACGTCCAGCCCGGCAGCGCGGGCGGCCTCTTCCGTCAGACCGGCCATTCCCAGCTCCGGACGCGAGAAGATCACTGCGCTGTTGGTTTCGGGGCGCGGCCAGCCCGCAGCCTGCCCCAGCAGGTGCCGCGCTAAGGCCAGCGCCTGAGCCGTGGCCCAGTGCGCGAACATCGGCTGGCCGATCAGATCGCCGGTGGCGAAGATTCCAGGCTCGCCGGTTTCGAGTTCCGCATTGACCTTGACCCCATGGCGATCGTGGCGCACCGCAGTGGTCTCCAGGCCCAAGCCCTCGACGTTCGGGTGGCGCCCGGCCACCATGGCCACCACCTCGGCGTCGACCTGGACGATCTCATCCGCGCGACGATAGCGCACGCGGTGGTATCGCTCACCGCCCTCGAAGGCCTCGATGTGGACACCGGTAGCTACCCTGATACCGTCGGCATCGAGCTTCGCGCTCAGGCGCTCGGCGAGCACCGCGTCCACCGGTGCAAGGATACGCGGCGCAGCTTCAAGCAGTGTCACCTGGGAGCCAAGCGCGGCGAAGATCTGTCCCATCTCGATACCGATCGGCCCGCCGCCAACCAGCACCAATGAGGTGGGGACGAAACCAATCTCGATCAGCCCCTCGGACGTTAGCACTCCGGACAGGTCGGCGCCCTCGATCGGCAAACGGTTGGGGACCGACCCGGTAGCGAGAATGGCCTGATCGAAGCGCAGGTGGCGCTGCTCGCCCTGAACCTCGATCACCGCTTCGCGTGAATTGCAGAGGCGGGCGTGCCCGAAGACCACTTCCAAGCCGGCAATGGAACGCGCTTCTGCCAAGGCGCCCTGCGCGCGCATCGTGAGAACGTGGTGACGGCGCGCCTGCACCGCCGCCCAGTCCACCGTCACTTGGGGGTCGGCCAACCTCAGACCGAATTCCGCGATCCGGGCGGTTTCCAGGCGCCGCGCGGCGGTCTCGCGGAAGATTTTGGAGGGGATGCAGCCCTCGAACAGACAGGCACCACCCAAGCCGCGCCCGGCCACGACCAGAACCACACGCTTTCCACCGCGCGCCAGAGCCATCGCCGCCGGTGTACCGCCAGGGCCACCGCCGATGACCAGCACATCAGCACGTTTTTCAAAGGGCATGAGCAAAACTGTTCTGTGTGCGCCAGTGACTGTAACCCTCCACGAACGGTCGACGCAATCGTGGTGGAGCTCTGCGCGGTGATCTCAGCCCAGTGTCAGTACTGTGCCTACCTGACGGTGATTCTGTAATGCTGCGAGGAAGAAGGCGCTGGCGCGTGCCGTCCCCGCGATGTCAGATAGGCGTCGAGGTCCTTCAGTCGATGCTCCACAGACGGATTGGCCCGGGCTTGCCGCGCCGGTCATGTCCCGTAGCCCGGTCCCGACGGTCGCCCCGAAGGCGGGGACGGTGAAGGGGGCCCGACTCGACTGGCACCCAACCAGTCCCACGAAACTGCGGGAGATCGCGGCCGGGTCGACGAAGCAATCGGACCGTGGCGGCTCACACTTGACGGCGGGAGGCTTGGCAGGAGCTGCGCGGGGGAGGATACTTTTTTCGTTGATCGATCATCTTTGCAGGAGGCGGCCATGGCGAACACTCAAGACGCGTTGCAGGGCATCGAAAGGGTCTTCGATCCGCACTTTCCGCACGCGCCGCCGGACTGGAGACGCGAAACCGCGGTAGACATGGCGCGGCAGGAGCAACTGACGCTCGGCGACGACCACTGGGCAGTCGTGCGCGGGCTGCAGGAGTTCTTCGCACGCCACGAGTACGGCGTGGTCAATCTGCGCGAGCTTTACGACGCCCTTGAAGAGAAATTCCATCACAAGGGCGGCATGAAATACCTCTACACCCTGTTTCCTGGCGGACCGATCGCGCAAGGCTGCCGTCTGGCCGGGCTCAAAGCCCCGGCGGGCGCGACGGACCTGAGCTTCGGGAGCGTCGCGTAGCTTCTGCCGTGGAACGACGACGCCCCTGGAGACAATGCAATGAACGCCGCGCGGACGCTCCCAAAGGACACGCGGTACCTTGCCGACACCCACGAAGTCGTCAACGTCTCGCGTGAACTCGCTGACTACAACCTGTACCTCCAGGACACCGCGCTGCAGGAGGCAGTACGGCGCGAGGAGGCGGCATGGGCGCACGATGATCTCGCCGCGTTCGGCAGGCTGACCGGCTCGGCCGGGTACCTCGCGCTTGGCGCACTCGCCAATCGATTCGGTCCGGAGCTCGAGACCCACGATCGGTTTGGCAACCGGGTCGATCTGGTGGCGTTTCATCCCGCGTACCACGCCCTGATGAGGACGGCGATCGAGCACGGCCTGCACTCGTCGCCGTGGACCGACCCGCGGCCTGGCGCACACGTCGCCCGCGCTGCGAGAAGCTATATGCACACGCAGGTCGAGGCGGGACACGGTTGCCCGATCACGATGACGTTCGCCGCCGTACCGTCGCTGCGCACGACCCCTGAACTCGCGAAGACCTGGGAACCGAAGATCACGGCACGCGTCTATGACCCGCGCAATGTGCCCGATGCGCGCAAGCAGGGGTTGACCCTCGGCATGGCGATGACGGAGAAGCAGGGCGGCTCGGACGTGCGCGCAAACACCACCCGAGCGTTCCCGATCGGATCGGGAGGGCCCGGCGAGGCTTATGAGCTCGTCGGCCACAAGTATTTCGTCTCGGCACCCATGTGCGATGCGTTCATGGTGCTGGCCCAGGCGCCCGGCGGCCTGACGTGCTTCCTCCTGCCCCGCTGGCGACCCGATGGCACCAAGAATCCGCTCCAATTGCTGCGCCTGAAACGCAAGATGGGTAACGTGTCGAATGCGTCGAGCGAGACCGAATTGCGCGGCGCGCTCGCCTGGATGGTCGGACCGGAAGGCCGGGGCGTTCACACCATCATCGAGATGGTCGCGATGACGCGCTTCGACTGCATGGTCGGCTCCTCGGCTGGCCAACGCGCGGCGGTGTCGCACGCGCTACACCATTGCTCGATCCGCTCGGCTTTTGGCAGAGTGCTGAGCCAGCAGCCGTTGATGTGCAACGTGCTCGCCGACCTGGTGCTCGAGAACGAAGGCGCGCTCGCCCTGACGATGCGAATTGCACGCGCGATGGACAACCGCACCGACCGCCATCAGGATCTGCTGGTCCGGCTGTGTACGGCCGTCGGAAAATACTGGATCTGCAAGCGCACTCCGGGGCACGCCTACGAGGCGATGGAGTGCATCGGCGGCAGCGGCGTGATGGAGGACAGCCCGTTTCCGAGGCTTTTCCGTGAGTCGCCAGTCAACGCGATCTGGGAGGGCAGCGGCAACATCCAGTGTCTCGACGTGCTGCGCGCGATACAGAAGACACCTGAAGTCATCGAGGCGTTTTTCGGCGAAGTGGCGAAAGCCAAGGGTGCGTCCGCGATGCTCGATCGCTGGGTCGCCGCTTTGCAGAACGACTTCAACGACCCCGCCGATCTCGAGTACCGGGCCCGTGACCTGGTCGATCGATTGGCGCTGGCGATCCAGGCGGCGCTACTGTTCCAGCATGCACCGTCCTGCATCGCCAGTGCGTTCTGCGCGTCGCGCCTCACCACCGGCGGTCACCGTAACTACGGCACACTGCCGCGTGACGTCGACTGTGCCGCGATCATCGAGCGCGCTACGCCGCGAGCCTGACCACTTCGCGGAATCCGGGCATTCCCGCGCCGCGCGTCCTCGGGAAGCACATCCCGAAGAAGTCCCTCACAGGTCTCCGGTGACATGTATCGTGGTACCGGATAGTTGGTATCGGCCTCCCAGCAGGCGGCCTTCGCCAACCCTGGAATATCCGCTTCGCGCAGCGCATCCAGATGGCGCGGAATGCCAAGAGCGCGGTTCAGGGCCTCGACCGAATCGCGAAACTTCTTTGCGAGCACCGCAGGGCGTTCTCCTTCCTTCCCGACCTTGGCGCGAATTGCCAGGACGGCCAGCTTCTTGGTGATGGCGGGGCTCAGGAACTTCAGGACCTGCGGCAGAATGATCGCGTTCGCCAGGCCATGCGGCGTGTGGTACTTGCCACCCAGCTGGTGCGCGATGGCATGTGCATATCCAACATTCGCGCGCGTGAATGCGAGGCCCGCATAGGTCGCAGCCAGGGCCATCTGCTCGCGTGCCACGAGGTTCTGACCGCGCCTGTACGCAATGCGCAGGTTGTCATAGATCAGGCCGACGGCGGCGAGCGCCATGCGATCCGTGTAGGGCGTCGACCACTGACCGACGAACGCTTCGACGGCGTGAGTCAGGGCATCCATGCCGGTTGCCGCCGTCACATGTCGCGGCAGCCCGACCATCAACTCGGGGTCGAGTGCCGCCATGGTCGGGACGAGGCGAGTGTCGACGATCGTCAGTTTCCTGTTGGTCTCCGGATCCGAAATCACCGCAGCCACGGTCACCTCGGATCCGGTTCCTGCCGTGGTCGGTACCGCATAGATCGGAATCGGCGAGTGCAAGCCCTTGAAATAGCCGATCAACTGTCGTGGATGCTTCTTGTTGGCGACCGCCAGGGCGATCGTCTTCGCCGCGTCCATCGGCGACCCGCCGCCAAACGCCACGATGGCGTCGCACCCGTGCTTGGCGTAGAACGCGATGCCTCGCTCGATCAGTGGAATAGGCGCATCCGGGGTGATCGCGTCGAAAACGACATGCGCGGTGCCCCCCTTGGACAGCGCCTTGGTCAGCGCATCCGGCAGACCCATCTGATGAACGGCGCGGTCGGTCACCACCAGGATCTTCTTGTGGCCGAATCCGCAAAGGGCCTGTCCCAAGCGTCGGCTGGCTCCGGGACCGACCAGGAGCATCGGCTGGGGGATCGGCACCAATCCAGTCACGACCCCCGCGGCACGCATCACCGTCGACAGCCCGACGGACCGCACCACGTCACCCACAATGCTCGGCATCTCGATCATCGTCCTGCCCCGGATATCGCCTCGAGTCCGCCAGCTTGCACCAAACCCCGTTGCCGAGCCAGTATGTACCCACGAGCATCGCGTGTAGCCGCGGCGTGTCGCCCTACAATGGGCCCCGGCCCCGGCGGATTCGCATCGACCGCGCCTTCGTGCGGGACTTTCGGTTTTCGACGAATCCTGATTCTGGGCGTCGACCGGCGCAGCCGACAAATGCGCCCTTTTTGCGGGGATGAAATGAAAACAGTGGTCGGCATCAGTCTGGGCGCGAGCGCCCAGGATTTCGAATTCCGAACCAGGTTCCTCGGAAAGAGACTCAGCGTTCAGCGCCTCGGCACGAACGGCAGCGCGGCGAAGGCGGGCAAACTCTTGAAGTACTGGGAGCAACGTGCCGACGCGATCGGGCTGGGGGTCGAGAAGGACCGCTATACCGTCGGGTCGCGGCGTTACGTCGAAAAAGACAGCCTCCGGATGAAGAGCACCGTGACGCGCATTCCCGTCACCACCGGCGGTCGCCTGGATGACATCCTGCAGGAATGGGCGCTGCGCCACGTCCAGCTCAAGCTGGGCAACTACTTCAGCAACGCCAGGATCCTGTTCTTCTCGGGCATGACCCACTACAAGCTGGCGTTGGCCATGTCGGAGTACACCCAGAATCTCGAGTTTGCCGATCCCGTCCTGCAACTCGGAGTGCCCAAGCTGTTGGCGTCACTCGATGCTCTGGAGCTGTACGCCAGTGGAGCGCACTACGTGCTGGAGTGGACGCCGTCCAGCGTAATGTCCTCGGCCCCGGTCAAGGCGTGGACGAAGTTCGTCCTGCGCAGGGCGATGGGCGATGCGACGGTGATCGTGGCGCCGGTGCACGAATTGGACCGGTTCGGCGCAGAGGAGCTCAGGGGCAAGACGATCATCACGTCGACCGTCAACGACCGGCGCATCGAGCAATTCAGGAAGAAGGGCGTCAATGTGGTTGTCGATGGCGCGCCCGCCGCGTTCGGCCATGTGTTGAGTCCGAGCCTCCTCGACGCGATGATCATCGCCGCGACCGAGAAGGAGCCGGACGACCTCGTCGAGGACGACTACCTGGAGATCATCACCGATCTGAAGCTCGAGCCGCGGATCATCTATCCTGGCGGCTTCAAGCGCATCAACCGCTTCGCCTTCGTCATTCATCCGCTGTCGCAAGAGTACTTCAAGAACATCAAGCCGATCGAGTTGCTCTCCTATGTGTCGCCGCCAATCTTCATGGACACGCTGGAGAAGGCGATGGCCTATGCGCCTCCGTTCATCTATTCCAAGGTGACAGGCATCAAGTCCCCGACCGGCGTTGAAGCCGAGGGCTGGCTGATCTCCGTGGGCGGAACGCCCAGGGAAATCATGAACCACAGTCCCGAGTTCACTTACGAGCGGTTGCTCGATGCCGCCCGGATGGCGAAGAGCCTCGGCGCGCAGATCATGGGCCTCGGCGCATTCACCAAGGTCGTCGGCGATGCCGGACTCACCGTGGCGAGGCGCGCCCCCCTTCCCATCACGACCGGCAACAGCTACAGCGCATCGGCTGCGCTCTGGGCCGCGCACGATGCGGTGCTTCGCATGGGCCTGGTCCCCAAACCGAAGCGCGGCGAGAAGGTGCAGTTCAAGGCGATGGTGGTGGGCGCCACCGGGGCCATCGGCTCGGTCTGTGCCCGCATGCTGGCGATGGTTGCCGAGAATCTCTATCTGGTGTCTCCGGAAACCGCCAAGCTGCTGTCGCTCAAGGAGTCGATCCTGAAGGAGACCGGGAACGCCCGGCTGTTCCTGTCATCGCGCGCCGACAAGGACATCGCTGACATGGACATGATCGTGACGGCCACTTCCGGCGCGGGCAAGAAGGTCCTCGACATCATGAAGGTCAAGCCCGGGTGTGTGATCACCGACGTGGCGCGTCCGCTCGACCTGCCGTCTGGCGAAGTCGCCAAGCGCCCGGACGTCCTGGTGATCGAGTCCGGCGAGATTCTGGTACCCGGGAACGTCTCGATGAAGAACATCGGACTGCCGCAAGGTGTGGCCTATGCATGTCTTGCCGAAACCATCGTATTGGCACTCGAGGGGCGATTCGAGAACTTCACCGTCGGACGCAGCATCGAGTGGGAAAAGGTGCGCGAGATCTACCGTCTCGGTCGAAAGCACGGCATGAAGCTCGCCGCCATTTCCGGGGTCAACGGACCATTTTCCGATGCGGACATTCGTCGGGTGCGCAGGCTGGCGCTCGACGCACGGTCCGAAGGGGCCCCGAAACGCGAGAAGGCGAGCGTCCCAAAGCGCGTCGTCACGCGCCGCGGCAAAGCGCTGGCGCCCTCAAAGAAGCAGGGCGGCCGATCGGGCACGGTCCGGCGCGTCGTCCCTGGCGCCCGCGGGGGTTGAAGTCCGATAGCCGGACAACGAGGTATCGACTGCCCGCCGTCGCGGCCGCGCGCACGCGATGGCGTCACCGAGTCGGCGCATCGCGCAGCTCGCGCCGCAGGACCTTCCCGATCGGGGACTTCGGCAGGACGTCGCGGAACTCCACGAAGCGAGGTACCTTGTAGGCGGTGAGCTGGGTCTTGCAGTGATCGATCACGGTGTCCTCCGTGAGGTTCGGGTCCTTCTTGACCACCACCACTTTCACCGCCTCGCCCGTCCTGGGGTCAGGCACCCCCACGGCGCCACATTCCAGCACCCCCGGATGGCTCGCCACGACGCCTTCGACCTCGTTCGGGAAGACCTTGAACCCCGAGACCACGATGATGTCCTTCTTGCGATCGGTGATCGTAAGGTAGCCGTCCACGTCCATGTGGCCGACATCGCCGGTCTTCAGCCAGCCGTCCTGCATCACCTTGGCGGTTTCCTCCGGATTGTTCCAGTAGCCCTTCATCACCTGGGGCCCCCGCACGCAGAGCTCGCCGGTGTGCTTTTCGAGGTCGCCCGTGCCGGCCCATGGCGGCACCTCGTTGAAGGTTTCGTCACGAATCGAGACCTCGGTGGAAGGGAACGGCAGGCCGATCGTGCCCCTCCACGGCGCGTCCAGCGGGTTCGCGCAGACGCCCGGGGAGGTTTCTGTCAGGCCATAGGCCTCGGTGATCGAATGCCCCGTCACCTGCTTCCAGCGGTCGGCCACCGGCTTCTGTACGGCAGCACCGCCGCCGATCACCACTTTCACCGCCGAGAAATCGAGGCGGTCGAATCCGCGCGCATTCAGCAAGCCGTTGAACAGCGTGTTGACGCCGGTCATGACGCTCCACTTCCACTTTCTCAGTTCCTTGACGAAGGCCGGAAGATCGCGCGGGTTGGTGATCAGCACGGTCAGGCTGCCCCAATTCATGAACGACAGCGTCGAGGTGAGGGAGAAGATGTGGTACAGCGGCAGGGGCGCGATGACGATTTCGGCGCCTTCCTTGAACGTGCCGGAGACCCATACCCCGGTCTGCTCCAGATTGGCGAGCATGTTTCGGTGGGTCAGCATCGCGCCTTTCGCCACGCCCGTGGTGCCGCCGGTGTATTGCAGGAACGCGATGTCTTCGGGCCTCACCTCGACCGGCTCCAAGGGCAGCTTCGCACCCCGCGCGAGCGCCGTGCGCAATCGGATGCTGCGGTCGATGCGCCACGCCGGGACCATCCTCTTCACCCGCTTGACGATGAAGTTGACGATCAGGCGCTTCCGGGGCGGCAGCAGGTCGCCGACCTGGGTCGTGATCACATGCTCGACCGGCGTGTTGGGGAGTACCCGCTGCAGGGTACGCGCGAAGTTCTCGACAATGACGATGGCCCTGGCGCCGGAGTCTTTCAGCTGATGTTCGAGCTCGCGCGGCGTATAGAGCGGATTGACGTTGACCACCGTCATCCCGGCGCGCAGGATGCCGAACAGCGCCACCGGGTATTGCAGCAGGTTCGGCGACATGATGGCGACCCGCTCGCCCTTTCCCATGCCGGGCAGCGCCTGCAAAAAGGCCGCGAAATCGCGCGACAGCCGATCGAGGGCGCTGAAGGTCTGCGTGTAGCCCAGATTGTGATACGCCGGTCGGCCGGAAAACCGGGCAACGGTCTTCCCCAACAGGTCCGGGATGGAGACGAAGCGGTCCGGATCGATTTCCGCCGGTATGCCGGGTGGATAGTTCTTCTGCCAGAGCCTTTCACCCACGACGGCCTCCTTCATGACCCCATCCTGAGCGTCGAGTATGTGGCAACCCTGGATGCGTGGAGTTGACCGAGCGCAATCATTGGCCAAGTACAAGCCCGACAGCGGGCGCACAGCGCAAGCACTGCGGCCCTGTGAGCACGGAACGCGCGCGTCGCAGAGCCTCGCGCGGCCCTTGACTCGGGTCAAAGCAGCGGGTGTTCTGCGAGTGCGTAATTCCACCCATGACCCGATACGCGATGGCGCCGGTGGATGCCGCCTGGTATCACATCGACGGTCCGGTGAACTTTGCGCTGGTGACCGGCATCCTGCTGACCCGCCAGCCGCTCGACTTCGAGAGGGTGAAGGCCGTCTGCCGTCAGCGGCTTGCCCGGTTTGATCGGTTCCGCCAGCGCGTGGTCGAAAGCGGATTTCCGGTTGCCACGCCGTACTGGGAGGACATGCCGGACTTCGCGATCGAACAGCATGTGCACCATGTGGCACTGCCTGCGCCACACGACAGGCGTGCGCTGACCGACCTCATCAGCGACTTGGCAAGCACGCCGCTCGACGGCAAGCGACCGCTTTGGCAGGTCCACGTAATCGATCAGGTCGAGGGTGGAAGCGCATTCGTCATGCGGTTCCATCACTGCATCGGCGACGGCACCGCAATGATGGCCGTGAGCCGCGAGCTTTTCGACGCTGCGCCCGACGCTCCATCGCGCAAGGCTCCGGCAAGACGAGCCCATCGCAGCGCTTCGGGGCCGATCGACCGGCTGTTCGAATCCGCCCTCGGCAGCGTCGAAGCGTCGGGGCGGACCCTGCTATCGACGACCGGCGTCGCGCTCGATGTCGTGAGGCACCCGCTGCAGGCGCTCGACCGGGCCGCGACCGTCCTGGACGGCACGGCGATGCTGCTCGGCGAACTGCTCAAGAGACCCGACCCCAGGTCGCCGCTCAAGGGCACATTCGGGTTGCGCAAGCGCGTCGCGTGGTCCGAGCCCGTCGCGCTGGCGGACGTCAAGGCCATCGGCGCCTCGTCCGGCGCCAAGATCAACGACGTGCTCGTCGCCGGCATGACGGGCGCACTTCGCGCCTACCTGCGCAAGCGTGGCGTCGACGTCAACCACACGACCGTCCGTGCAATGGTTCCCGTGGACCTGCGCCCTCCCGAACGCGCGCTGGCGCTCGGCAACGAATTCGGCCTGGTGGTTCTCGAGCTGGCCGTGCGCAGTCGCGATCCGATGCGGCGACTGAGCTTTACCAAGTCGAACATGGACGCGCTGAAGCGTTCGCCCGAGGCCGTGGCGATCATGGCGCTGTTCAATGTCTTCGGTCGAGGCCCGAAGGCGGTCGAGGATCTCGCGGTGGACTTGTTCGGCAGCAAGGCAAGTGTCGTCATGACCAATGTCGCTGGACCCCCGCAGCCAATCTTTCTGGCCGGTGTGCAGGTGGATCGCATGATGTTCTGGGTTCCGCATCCCGGCAGACAGCTCGGTATGGGGATCAGCATCCTGAGCTACAAGGGCTTCGCGACATTGGCGGTGATTGCCGACGCGCATCTCGTGCCCGATCCCAAGGCCATCACCGATGGGTTCACCCGCGAATTCGCCGAAATGCTGAAGGCGGTGCGGCGCCGCGCCGCGAATCCCGCGATCGTGCGCCGGCATGGCGAAGCGGCGCGCCCACCTATGCGACCGCTTCAACGCAGATAGGCTTCCGATACATAACGTCGCATCATCCGATGGCTGTTGAAATAAGACGCGCTCTTCGTGATCGCCCCCTTCATGACCCCGATCCACGCCGGCCGGTTCTCGTAATACAGGGGAAGCACGGTGTTTTCCAGCTTGCGGTAGAGCGACTCCTGGTCGTGGCTGGACGCCGCATCCATCGGATCGCCGACCGCCCAGCCGTTGACGCCTTCGAGGCATCCCTCGACCCACCAGCCGTCGAGGATGCTCAGGCTGGGCACTGCGTTGAATGCGGCCTTCATGCCGCTCGTGCCTGACGCTTCGAGCGGCCGAAGCGGTGTGTTGAGCCAGATATCCGCTCCGCCGACCAGGCGAAGCGCCATGTCCATGTCGTAGTTGGGTAAATAGACAGAGGCAACTTCGTCGCGAACCTCTCGCAGCCGCTCGTGAACCAGCGCGATCAGGCGCTTCCCCGGCTCGTCGCTCGGGTGGGCCTTGCCCGCCAAGACGAGCTGGAACGGCCGGGCGCGCGCGATCCGCTTCAGCTGCTCGACGTCGGCGAACAGCAGACCGGGGCGCTTGTATTCGGTCATGCGTCGGGCGAAACCGATGATCGGCAGATCGGCTCGCATCTCGATGCCGAACCGTGTCCGAATCCAGTCGAGAAGCGCCTGCTTCTGAGCATCATGCGCGGCAAGGATTGCCTCGTCCGGAATGCGATCGGCGCGGACCAGTAGCTGGGGCTCGTGGCGCCATCCCGGAATCCAGCTGTCGTACAGGGCGGTGAAGCTCGGGCCGGTCCACGTATGCGCGTGCACGCCGTTGGTTATGGAGTGAACCGACTGACCGGGGAAAAGCCGCCGCGACGTTTCGGCATGCCGTTCGGCGACGCCGTTCACATACTCGCTCAGGCTCAACGCGAGCTTCGTCATGTTGAGGACGTCGGCGCCGCCCAACATTTTCAACAGGGGGATATCGACGTAGTCACCCAGAACGCGGGCCACCATTTCATACGGGAACTTGTCATGACCGGTCTCGACCGGGGTGTGCGTCGTGAACACACACATGTCGCGCACCCGCGGTAGATCAAAGCCGGGCTCGCCCGGACGCGTCAGGTCGGCGGGATACGCGAAGCGGCGCATGAGCTCGAGCGACAGCAGCGCCGAGTGACCTTCGTTCATGTGGTACTTGCGGATGTCGAAGCCGAGGGCACGAAGTATCCGGAATCCGGCGATGCCCAGCACCGCTTCCTGCTTGAGGCGGTAGACGGCTTCATCCCCGTAGAGACGGTCCGTGATGGCGCGGTCGTCTTTCGAGTTGAACGGCAGGTTGGTATCGAGCAGGATGACCGGCACCTGACCGCCTGCGAAACCTTCCACCAGGTAGAGCCAGGCGCTCACCCATACGTCACGACCCTCGATTGCCACGGCAACGCCAGCCTTCAGGCGAGTGGCGTACCTTTCGGGATCCCAGGGCTCCGACTGTTCGCTCTGCCACCCGTTGGCGTCGATTTGCTGCCTGAAGTAGCCGGTTCGGCTCACCAGCGTGACGGCAACGAGGGGAATCTCGAGATCGGCGGCCGATCGGACCGTATCCCCGGCCAGGATGCCGAGGCCACCTGCGTACGTGGGCACCTCCGGCCGCAACGCGATTTCCATCGAGAAGTAGCCGACTCGCGACTGGCGGGTGAAGCGCTCAACTTGTTCCATGACGCCGAAGGATAGAACGTGCAGCGCGTCCGGTTCAAGTGCGCCCGGCATTCGCCACCGCCCGACACGGCGGCGCGCCTTCGCTCGCCTGCTGTGCTATGGCCCCGGCATCCAGCCGACGACATGAGCCTGCAAGGGCGGCGGCGGTATGATGAGGCTGGGTGCGGCACTCAGAGGAGGGCGGTCTGCTGCCGCCGTCGGTGCACCCTGTTCGATGACCGACTCGCCGCCTCGTCCGATTTCGCGCATCCGCGGGCCACTCCACCCGGCCAATATTCTCCTGGCGCTCCTGCGGCATCTGCTCTACCTGATCGTGCGTACGCGGGTCACGCCGGAGCAGGCCGCGCTGCTTCGCATCGATCGGCACCGGCCGCTCTGCTATGTCCTCCAGGATCGGCATCTGTCGAGCCTGCTCGTACTGGAGGAGGAAGCGACGCGATTGGGTCTGCCCTCTCCCTTGGCGCCGATCGCAACCGATTTCCCGAACGTCCGGCGCGCGGTGTTCTCGGTCATCCTGGATCGGAATCCACTGAGTACACGCACCGCCGAGCCGTCCGCCACCCTCTCGCGGATGTCCGCAGCGCTGTTGCGCGAACCGGCGGCCGACGTCCAGTTGGTGCCGGTGACCATCCTCTGGAGCCGATCTCCGAAGTCGCAGGATTCGCTGGTCAAGGCGCTGTTCGCGGACGCGTGGGCGAGCGTGGGGCCGCTGCGCCAGCTCCTGCTCATTGTGTTGCACGGCCGACAGACTCACGTGAGCTTCGGCGAACCAATCTCGTTGCGCAGGCTGATCGATGGAGAGGCCGACGAAAGCCCCGCAGCGCGCAAGGCGAATCGCTTCCTGCGCCTCCACTTTCGCCGGATGCGCGAGGCGGCGATCGGCCCGGATCTGTCGCACCGCCGCCGCCTGACCCAGACGATCGTGGCTTCGAGCGTCCTGCAGGAAGCGATCGCCGACGAATCCCGGCGGCTCGCCGTGACCGTCGCGACGGCAGAGGATCGGGCTCGTAAATTCGTGTGGGAGATCGCATCGGATTTCAGCTATCCGGTGGTACGCGCCGGGGAGTTGCTGCTCGCACGCCTGTGGCAACGCCTCTACGACAGGGTCGAGGTCCACCACGCCAATGAGCTCCTCAAGGCGGCGCCGGGCAAGGGACTCGTCTATCTGCCCAATCACCGGAGCCACATCGATTACCTGCTGCTGTCGTATCTGGTCCATGCACAGGGGCTCGCGCTGCCCCATATCGCGGCGGGCGCAAACCTCAATTTTCCGATCGTGGGGCCGTTGCTGAGGCGCGGCGGCGCCTTCTTCCTGCGCCGCAGCTTCAAGGGCGAGCCGCTTTACGCGGCGGTGTTCCGAGAGTACCTGCACACGATGCTGGCAAAGGGATTCCCGATCGCGTACTTCATCGAGGGCGGTCGCAGCCGCAGCGGGCGGACACTCGCCCCGAAGGGTGGGATGCTGGGCATGACCGTCGAGAGCTTCATGCGCGAGCATCCGCGACCTCTGTTGTTGGTGCCGGTGAATTTCAGCTACGAAAAGTTGCTCGAAGGCCCCACCCTGGTGGCTGAGCTCGAGGGACAGCCGAAGGAGCGGGAGTCACTGCGGGCCCTCCTGCTGTTCGCGCGCAACCTCCGGCATGAGTACGGCAGCGTGTACGTCAATTTCGGAGAACCCATGTCCGTCGACCAGTTCCTCGACCGGGAGGCGCCTGGCTGGCACGCGCTGCAAGGCGAGGAGCAGCGGAACACGGCGCGGCGGCTCACGCTGCCACTCGCGCGCGAGATGGCGCAGCGGATCAATTCTGCCGTGGTGATCAACCCGATCAATCTGTTTGCAATGGGCATCGTGCCCAGCCCGCGCCATGCGCTCGACGAGGGCGGTCTGGTGCAGCAAATCCATTGGCTGAAGGTGATTGCATCCCGATTGCCTTACTCGGCCGACGCCGTGCTCACCACGGATGAACCAGCCGCGGTGATCGTGCGGGCCCTGAAGCTCGGCTTCGGCCAGCGTGTCTCGCATCCGCTCGGCGACATCATCAAGGTGCCGGACAAGGAGGTGTCCACGCTCAACTACCTACGCAACAACGTGCTGCATGCCTATGCACTGCCCGCGCTGGTCGCGAGCCTGCTGATCGGAACGCACGATGCCACGATCGACCAGGTTGTCGAGTTTGCGGAGGACGGTCTGCCCTTCCTGCGTGCGGAGTTGACATTGCGCCATTCCGCAGGGGAAGCGGTCGCGGAGTCGAAGCGTATCGTCCAGCTGTTCCTCGAGATCGGCCTTGCGCGGTCAAGCTCGGACGGCAGGCTGAGCGCCGCGGACCGCTACAGTCCCGAGCATGCCGGGCTGGAACTCCTCGCGCGTTCGTTGCGGCACCTGTTGCGCCGAAACTACCTGACCATCGTGCTCCTGACCCGGGCCGGTTCCGGAAAGCTGACGCGAAGCCGTCTGGAGGAGCTGATGCAGATGCTCACGCATCGACTGTCGCTGTTGTTCGAGTTCGCACCGCCGGACTTCTATGAACGATCGACGTTTGGATCCTACATCGCCACGTTGCTCGAGACGGGTCTCGTTCGCGAGGATGCCGATGGGTCGCTGCATCTGCACGAGCACACGCGTACGTGGGAACGTCATGTCGAGCGGCTGCTCCCTACGGACGCAGTGCTCGCAATTCGACGCGTTGCCGTCGAACCGGCATCGCTTGCGCCAACCCGCGCCGAGGCAAGGGACGGATAGGCTCCGTAACGCGGAGCTCACTCCTTGGCCGGCGCCTCCTCAGGCTCGACGCTTTCGACACGCGGTATATCGCGTTGTGGGTGCTGCTTGATCATCCGCTTCATTGCCTCATCGTGCGCAACGCTGTGCGTGGCACTCTCCTGGCCACCCCTTACGGCCGTGTCGTCCAACCGGGCCGCCGGCGCCCGCATCGCCTCCGAGCGCGTTGGAGTCGCAAGCAGACGCCCCACGTCGGCTTCAGCCTGCAGCCAGTCGTCGAGATCATGTCCGTCCGCATAGCCGCGCCCCACATAGAGTTGGTAGGCCGCTTCGCTGATCATTCGATGCCGAAGAGCGGGATCGGTCGGGTCCTGCGCCCCTTCGGCAAGCGGTTGATCGGGCGCGCTCCCACCTTCATCGTCTCGCACCCGTACCGACACGCTGCGCGGATGCCTCGCCCGAGAATGTCGGGACTGCGACGCCTTTGTCCTGCCTACGCTGGTGGCCACCATGGTCACCTCCCTCCATCTGGCGCTCCATCGACTCTGGGCGCCATTTAAAGGCTAACCGCGGCGCGAGCGGATGCATTGACCTCGGTCAAGCAATGGGCGCAGGTGCTGCGCGCTTGGTCTGCGTATCGCAGGGGTGGTCGCACCGCTCTGCGGCGCGTCGCGTTCGTTTAGTTGGGGCAGAATGCGCCTTGTTGTCTATCTCCAGGCGCTTTCATGCTCGACATCGCCGCCGCCTGCCTCGTCATCACCGCCCTGTTCTCGTGGTTCAACCACCGCTTCGTGCGCCTTCCCACCACGATCGGCGTAATGGCGATCGCGTTGCTCGTATCGTTGCTGATCGTCGGCCTCGAGTCCGCTGGCCTGAGCCAGGCCTTGCGGCGATACGAGGAGTCGCTGGTGCACTCCATCGACTTCTCCGACGTGCTGATGCAGGGCATGCTCTCCTTGTTGCTGTTCGCGGGCGCCCTGCACGTCGACCTTGGCGAGCTCAAGGCGCAGTGGTGGTCCGTCGCCGGACTGGCGCTCGTTGGTACGCTGCTGTCCACGCTGCTGGTCGGCTTCTTGCTCTGGTATGCGCTGACGCTGATGACGCGGCCGCTCCCGCTGGGGTACTGCCTCGTCTTCGGGGCGCTGATCTCGCCCACCGATCCCATTGCAGTGATGGGGATCATGAAGTCGGCCGGCGCGCCGAAGAAGCTCGAACTGGTAATCGCCGGCGAATCGCTCTTCAACGACGGGGTGGGGGTCGTGATCTTCGCTGTCTTGGTCGGGATGCTGGCCAGCGGCGCGCCGCCAAGCGTCGAGACGGCAGGAATCATGCTGCTGCGCGAGGCCGGCGGGGGCATCGTGTTCGGATTGGCGCTTGGGTTTCTCACGTATGCCCTGTTGAAGAGCGTCGACAACTACCAGGTCGAAGTGCTGCTCACCCTGGCCGCCGTGACCGGCGGTTATGCGCTCGCCAGCCGCCTCCATGTATCCGGGCCACTGGCCATGGTCGTGACCGGGCTCATCGTCGGCAACTACGGCCGCGCCGATGCGATGTCGGACGTCACCCTGCGCTATGTCGATATGTTCTGGGAGCTGCTCGACGAAATCCTCAATGCCGTGTTGTTCGTGCTCATCGGCATGGAGGTGCTGCTCGTCTCGCTCTCCCCTACGCTGCTGCTCGCCGGTGGCGCGGCGATCGTCGCAACGCTGTTCGCGCGGTGGCTGTCGGTGGGCCTGCCGATGAGCGCCCTGGGTGCCCGACTCGGACTCCCGGCGGGATCCTGGCGAGTGCTGAATTGGGGCGGCTTGCGCGGTGGCATCTCCGTTGCACTGGCGCTGTCGCTCCCTGCCGGCCCGGAGCGCGACACCATCCTGACATTGACGTACTGCGTGGTCGTGTCGTCGATCCTCGTACAGGGACTAACGATCGGCCGCGTGGTGCGGGCCTCGATGCGCCACGCTGGTTAACGGGCGCATCTACAATCGAATCAACGTCGCTGACGGAAGCGGACGATAAGACGTCCTCGCAAGATGGATCGGCACCGACAATTGGCAAGCGGCGGCGAAGTTCGAGTCGCGACCCCTTGCTCCCGTCGCGCCCTAAGAGAGCGGCCGTCCGCGGGGGATTCCGCTAGATCGCCGTGTTGACTACTGTCGACCGACTCAATGACGCCGAAATGAAATCGACAAAGACCCGCACGCGCGTGGACATCTGATGCCGCCGTGGGTAGACGGCGTAGATGTCGGCGTCCGGAGTGTGGTATTGCGGCAGCACCTGAACCAGCCTGCCACTGCGCAAGTGGCTCGCAGTGTCCCACTGCGCACGCATCAGTATTCCATGGCCGTCCAGCGCCCAGTTCACGGCGACTCCGCCGTCGTTGGTGGTGAGATTGCCGCGGATTTTCACGGCCTCGGCAGGTTGGCGTTTGGACCGATCAAGGGTCAGCCGCCAGACGCCATACGCCTCGTCGCCCTGCCGGATGGCGATGCAGTTGTGGCGGAGAAGATCGGTCGGCGACTTCGGGATTCCGTGACGAGTCAGATACGACGGTGCTGCACAAAGAATCCGTCGATTGGGTGCCAGTCGACGCGCGATCATTCGCGTTTCCTGCGGCTCGCCAAAGCGGATACATACATCGAAAGCGTCCTCGGTCAGGGGAGGGGGAGTGACGGAAAGCTGGAGCTGAACCTCGACGTGCGGAAACTTGCGCACGAAGCGCGAAATCACCGGTGCAACGTGAAGGCGCCCGAATCCGAGCGTCGCATTCACGCGCAATGATCCTCTCGGGGTGGCTTTCGCGCTGCCGAGTAGCTGCGCGAGCTCATCGATGTCAACGAGAATGCGGCGCGCATGCGCGAGGTAAAGCTCGCCCTCCGGCGTCAGGCTCATGCGGCGCGTGGTTCGATTGACCAGGGGGCCGCCAATGCGCGCTTCCATCTGCGACAAGTGCTTGCTCACCGCGGGGGTCGTAACGCCAAGCTCACGCGCGGCTGCGCTCAAGCTTCCGCAGGCGGCCAGCGTAGCAAAGAACCCTAGGTCGAGAGGGTGAACGACGGCTCGCATGCCGACTCCATTGTTAAAGGCAGGTTAACAATGGTTTCACTCTACCGGCGATCCGGAGGCTCGTCCACCACGTACATTGGAGGTGCGTCATCACGCCCGCTTGGGAGGACTACGCCATGAAGGTCTATCGCATCGCCGTCATCCCTGGTGATGGCATCGGCAAGGAAGTCGTTCCCGCCGGGCAGAAGGTTCTCGAAACCCTCGCCGGTACCGACGAGTCGTTCGGCTTTGAATTCGAGCACTTCGACTGGGGCGGCGATTACTACCGCAAGCACGGCGTGATGATGCCGGACAATGGCCTCGACGCCGTTCGCAACATGGACGCCATCATGTTCGGATCCGCCGGCGACCCGGAGATCCCGGATCACATCACGCTGTGGGGCCTGCGCCTGAAGATCTGCCAGGGACTCGACCAGTACGCCAACGTCCGCCCAACCCGGCTCCTGCCGGGCATCGAAAGCCCGTTGAAGCGTTGCCGGACGGAAGACCTCAACTGGGTCATCATCCGCGAGAACTCCGAAGGCGAATACAGCGGCGTCGGCGGTCGGGTCCATCAAGGGCATCCCATCGAAGTCGCGACCGACGTCTCGATTCTGACCCGCGTTGGCGTCGAACGGGTTCTGCGCTACGCCTTCCGGTTCGCCCAGTCGCGTCCACGCAAGCTGCTCACCGTCATCACGAAGAGCAACGCGCAGCGCCACGCGATGGTCATGTGGGACCAGATCGCGGGTGAGATCGCCGCGGAATTTCCCGACGTGGAATGGGACAAGGAACTCGTGGACGCCGCGACGGCGCGGATGGTAAACCGGCCGGCATCGCTCGACACCATCGTCGCCACCAACCTGCATGCCGACATCCTGAGCGATCTCGCGGCGGCGCTGGCCGGCAGCCTGGGAATCGCCCCAACCGGCAACATCGATCCCGAGCGCCGCTATCCATCGATGTTCGAGCCGATTCACGGATCGGCTTTCGACATCATGGGCAAAGGGTTGGCGAATCCGGTGGGCACGTTCTGGTCGGTCGTGATGCTGCTCGAACATCTCGGCGAGACGCAAGCCGCCGGTCAAGTCATGAAGGCGATCGAGTACGTCACCGCCAACTCGACGTTGCACACGCGTGACCTGGGCGGCAACGCCACCACGGCCCAGGTGACCGAGGCCGTGTGCGCGAAGATTGCGAGCAGCGCGAAGGCGCGGCACGGGGCCTGATCGATTCGATCCCGGACGGCGCGGGTGGCGCCATGGCGGCGCTGCAGCACTCGCCTTCCCTGTCGGGCTGCTATGATCGTTGCGCTTCAGTCTCACTGGTGAGAAGAATGCGCGCTTCGCCATCCTTGCTTGACGCGACGAATACCGTGTCGATTGGCGACGCCCAGGCGGTTGCCGAGGCCACGGATCGCATCCTCGTGCAATGCTTCGGCGACCGGAGATTCGACCGGGAGTTGCTTCACGCCAGTTTCACCCTCGTCGGCCACCTCTTTGCGGGTGAGCGAGCCGGGTACCTGGCCTGCGACATGCCGTATCACGATCTGCGGCATTCGCTCGATACGGCTTTGGTCACGGCCCGACTCATCGCGGGCTACCAGCGCGGGCAACGCGACTCTCTTGGTGCGTTCACGCCGGAACACGGCCTGCTTGGCATCCTGCTCGCTCTGCTGCACGACACAGGCTTCATCCGTAAGACTTCGGAGGCAATGCTTTGCGGCCCGCAGTTGATGAGCGAGCACGAATCACGCAGCGTTGAATTCGCCCGGAACTATCTGGAAACAACATCGCTGGCCAAGCACGCGGCACTGGCGCAGCTGATCCTCGCAACCCGGCTTGGGTCGGATCTCAACCAGCTATTCGCAGGGCATGAAGGCCCGGCCGTCACGCTTGGTCAGATGCTCGGCAGTGCCGACCTGTTGAGCCAGATTTCAGATCGCTGGTATCTCGAGCGCTGCTTTTACCATCTTTATCCGGAAATGGTCCTTGCGGGATGCGACCGCGTCCGCAGTCCGGACGGCCGGGACCAACTGCTCTACTGCGATGGCTTCGACCTCTTGAGCAAGACGCCGCGGTTTTACGAGAGCATCGTCCGCAAGCGACTCACCCAGGACTTCCAGCAGGCGGACCGTCATCTCGCCGTGCATTTTGGTGGTGCCGATCCCTACACCGAGGCGATCCACGGCAACCTGGACCGATGCGCTCGTATGGTCGCGAAAGGCCCCCTCGGGCTCCTGCAGCGCGAGCCGATCACAACGACGCGCAACGTCGCAGCGATCTACCACGCCCGGCCACCAAGCCAAACGCCCGCCCGTTGACCACAAGCCGCGCGCAGCCGGCCAATCGGCGCTGCGCCCCGTTGCGCCCCGGCAATTCGTTCCGGGAATGGCGGGTTGTAGCCGAACTGCGACATCCGGGGCCGTACAGCCGAGGCGACCTTTGCCGCATGTGCAGGCGACTCCGGGCGCACGCGGGCTACGCCGAGTTCGAAGCACCACGTACAATGTTCTCGGTCGATCGACCTCGGCCACTGGCCGAAATATGACGAACGAAGTGCGACGCACTCCATACTTCGAACGCCGTACTTGGTGCTCAGATCGTTCGGACCGCGGCCGTGGCCCGCGCCGTGGGCTCTCGTATCGGGGTGCGAGATGTGGCATTTCCCGGCTGACGGTCGCTTCGGTATAGTTCTGTCACAATCGACTGAGGGCTACGGGCAGACCGATGAGCTATATCGACGGCAACCTGCTTGCGGGTGAACGGGTCGTGTTTCGCACTCGCCTGCACTGGAAGCTTTTGGTCGGACCGTTGCTGTTCGCCATCGCGACCCTTCTTGTGATTCCCCTCATGGTCTCGCAGGGGATCTGGCACAACCTGGCCCTGATCGCGCCGGGCGCCGGCGTTCTCGCGGTGCTTGCCGCGGTCATCCGGCGCCAGAGTTCCGACTTCGCCGTCACCGACAAGCGAGTGATGATGAAAGTGGGTGTATTCAGCACCCGCTCCGTCGAGATCCTGCTCGGCAAGATCGAGGCGATTGCCGTGCACCAGAGCCTGCTTGGCCGGATGCTTGACTACGGGGACATCGTGGTCACCGGTACGGGTGGGACCGAAGAGTCGTTCTCCAACATTCAGGCGCCAATGCAACTGCGTCGTGCGGTGCAGTCGGTGACGGATGGGCAGTCGAGTGGTGGAGTACGTTCCTCGTCCTGAGCTCGCGACACGGGGTTTCCGGTCTCGCTTATCCGTCTCGACCAAGCGCCGTCGCGCGCCGAGCGAGACTTCGTGCACGCGCTGGCACTCAATCCGAGCTATGCGACCACCATACCTCTCGTATGGCGATCTGCGGATGGTGCGCGGGGAGTTCGAAGAAGGGCTGCGCCTCGTCCACGACGCGGTCAAGTTGAGCCCATTCGACCCCGGGCTCGACATGAATGTCGGCGACTGTCTGATTTTCTGCGGGCGCTTCGAGGAAGCCACTCGGCAACTCGAGAGTACCCTCGAAATGGACGAGCGCTCTATGCCGGCCCGTTTGCGCCGCGGTGAAGCGTATGCACTCACGGGGGCAAAGGGACGGGGCCCGGACGATGTCAGACGGCGTGTTCGCGACATTCATGCGCGGCGATCGACCCGCGCTTGGCCGCCATACGGCGGGTCGTCGGTATCCCTCCGCCGCAGCGAACCACTGGCGATTGGCGTTCGGCCGTCCCAAGCATGGGGACACGACGCCGATCCTCTCCATGAACGCCGAGGCGGTAGCTGGGCACGACATCCGCGTTTAACTAACACCGGGTGCGGCGGAATCCGATTAGTCGCTCTTGGGCGCATTTGGCCCGGTCGGCAACGGTTCCAGCGCGATCCGAAACTGGCAATCAGTCTTCCCTAAGGTGGACACCCATCGTCGATTGATCAGGCGGCCGGCAGCGCCGTGTCTGGCTACTGACAACGCGTACGGCAGGTCGTAGGCCGCGGCGCCTAGGCGCGAGCGTCTCGGGTTGCCGGGGTCTCGATGGCTGTAACTGCGCTCGGAGCGCCGATCCAAGCGATGTTCGCGTGAAGGACAGCAGGAACTTCACCCGTTGACATGTGGAGCGGTACGCTTTCGATCGCGGCGTTCTTGCATCTCGCAAATTGCCTTCAGCCGTCCAATTCCCCTGTCTCCATGCGTACCCGCGCGGGCAGGTACATGGGAAAATGTCGCATCCGGTTGTGTGACATGATGTTCGTGCGCTTACCCTCGAGCGGCCGCCCGATCCGAAAATCCCCATGAAACTCGACGATCTCAAGACCTTGAGCGCGGCCATGCCCGCTGCGTTGCCACCGCAATCGATCTCGGAGGAGATCCTCCTCGAGAAATACGCCAAGGGGGGCGAGCGGACTATCGAGGCGGTGCGGCGCCGCGTTGCGCGCGCACTGGCGGCCGTCGAGGCGTCGGCCCAGCGCGCGCAGTGGGAGGAGGCATTCTTCCAGGCACAGCAAAACGGCTTCATCCTCGGCGGACGGATCAATTCCGCTGCGGGCACGGACCTCAAGGCCACCCTCTTGAATTGCTTCGTCCAACCGGTAGGCGACAGCATCTCCGGTGACGAGAATGGCATCGGCATCTATGTGGCGCTCAACGAGGCCGCCGAGACGATGCGCCGCGGTGGCGGCGTCGGCTACGATTTCTCGCACATCCGTCCCCAGGGCGCCCACGTCAGAGGCACGAACAGCCGTGCCAGCGGACCGATCTCCTACATGCGAGTGTTTGATGAAAGTTGCGCGACCGTGGAGTCGGCGGGTTCGCGTCGCGGCGCGCAGATGGGGATCCTCCGGTGCGATCATCCTGACATCGAGGCGTTCATCCATGCCAAGGACGACGGCAGACTGACCAATTTCAACCTCTCGGTGGCAGTGACTGATGCATTCGTCGCGGCGGTGCGCGACAACGCCGAGTGGGACCTGGTGCACAAGGCGCCGCCGATGGCCGATCTCATCGCAGCCGGCGCGCATCAGCGCGACGACGATCTGTGGGTGTACCGGACCGTGCGCGCCAGCGCGCTTTGGGACCAAATCATGCTGTCGACGTACGATCACGCCGAGCCGGGTGTCGTGTTCATCGACGCGATGAATCGCGACAATAACCTCTCGTTTTGCGAGACGATCGAAGCCTGCAACCCATGCGGCGAACAGCCGCTTCCTTCGTACGGCTGCTGCGATCTGGGAAGCGTCGATCTGACCCGCTTCGTGCAGGATCCGTTTACGTCCGGAGCGCGATTTGACTTCGGCGCGTTTGCCGCCACGGTTGCGGTCGGTGTTCGGATGCTCGACAACGTCCTCGATGTGACCGCGTGGCCACTGCCGCAACAGCAGAAGGAGGCGATGAACAAGCGCCGGGTGGGGCTGGGCTTCACCGGACTCGGAGACGCGCTCATCGAGCTGGGCCTGCGGTACGACAGCGCGGAAGGGCGCGAGATCGCCGCCCGTATCGCCGAGCAAATGCGCAATGCCGCATACATGGCCTCCGTGGAGATCGCGAAGGAAAAGGGATCATTCCCGCTTCTCGACCCGGAGGAGTACCTCGCGCCGCCTCGTTTTGCGTCCCGCTTGTCCGACTCCATCAAGATGGCTATCCGCACGCATGGCATTCGGAACAGCCACACCTTGTCGATTGCGCCGACGGGTACCATCTCGCTCGCATTCGCTGACAATGCATCGAACGGCATCGAGCCTGCGTTTAGCTGGTTCTACCGGCGCAAGAAGCGGATGCCCGACGAGACGATGAAGGAGTACCTCGTCGAGGACCATGCCTACCGCGCGTACAAGCAGCTGTACGGCATCGACGACGAGGTTGAGCTTCTGCCGTTCGATCCGGCGCAGGAGCGGCCGGCGGGCATGGTATGGAGCGACGGCGGCACAAAGCGCCGCGCGATGCTGCCCCACGCGTTCGTCAGCGCACTGCAGATGAGCGCGCAGGATCACATGCTGATGAGCGCGGCGGTGCAGCCCTTCATCGACACCGCGATCAGCAAGACGGTGAACGTTCCCGCAGACTACCCATTCGAGGCCTTCAAGGATCTCTACTTCGAGGCGTGGCGAGCTGGCCTGAAGGGTATCGCCACGTATCGCCCCAATAGCGTGCTGGGGGCGGTGCTCGAGGCTGGGTCGGCCCCGGCGCCGGCGGCCGAGCCGCAGGACTTCGATACCGCGGACCCCGACAGACGCATCCGCCTCGAGCGCGCACACCAGCCGCCACTGTCCAGCCTGCGGTGGCCGGGTCGCCCGGAGTTGACCAACGGAAATCCATGCTGGACGTACGTGGTCCGCCATCCCCTGGGTGACTTTGCCGTCTTCATCGGCCATATCGATGACGGCGAGTCCTACCCCTTCGAAGTATGGATCAACGGCGCGGAGCAACCGCGCGGTCTCGGGGCAATCGCCAAGACGCTATCGATGGACATGCGCACCGACGATCGCGCGTGGCTGGACATGAAGCTCTCTGCATTGCAGAAGGCAAGCGGAGACGACGGCTTCGAGATGGCGATGCCTCCAGACGGGCGCAAAGTCCGCGTGCCGAGCCTTGTGTCGGGATTCGCGAAGCTGATCCGCTATCGGTGCAGCGAGCTCGGTGCCTTTGCCGATGAGGGCAAGCGCAAGACGCCGGTAGTCGATGCGCTCATGGGCCCGAAGGAACCGAAGGCCGGTCCGGACGGCACACTCAGCTGGACGGTGGACGTGATGAACCATGCCACTGGCGATGATTTCGTGCTCTTCCTAAAGGAACTGGTGATGCCCGACGGGCAGCGCCGGCCCTACTCGATGTGGCTGTCCGGCGAGTATCCCCGAGTAATGGACGGGCTATGCAAGGCGCTGTCGCTCGACATGCGCGTCTACGACCCTGCGTGGATTGGCATGAAGCTCCGCAAGCTCCTGAACTACGGCGAGCCAAATGGGTCATTCATCGCGCGCATCCCCGGATCGGACAAGGCGCAGACGTATCCGTCGACGATCGCCTATCTCGCCCAGTTGATGATCCACCGCTACGCAATGCTCGGCATCCTCACCGAGCAAGGCTACCCGCTGGAACATGCCGGAATCCTCGCCGTGCCTCCCGCCGAGCAGGCGTACAGCGCCGAGCTCAAGACGCTGCCCGGGAAGAAATGCCCTGAGTGCGGCAACAAGGCATTGATCCGCAAAGACGGCTGCGACTTCTGCACCGGCTGTGGCTATACCGGCGCCTGCGGCTGACGCGCGATTGCCGACCTTTCCAGGTTGTGCGCCAGCCTTGGGGTTGCGCGTGCATTGCCTCAAACGAGGCGCGATTGGAGCGAGTCCATGGGCTTCGCCCCAGCACAAGGTGCTGCTAAATGACCGCTTCCGGGCGATTCAATCGATAACGCTGACGGTCTGCAGTCGGCCGCACTGGGTCCAATCGTCGACGGTCGCGGTTCGACCCGAAGCTGACGTCCACCTTGCGGAGTAGCGAACGCTCACGAGGCCTTGCCGGCGTCATTTTCCAGGACCCATTGGCTTGCGATTGGGAATGCCGGTCATGGGCCTACTAACCGCGGTCGGCGAAGATCGGCCGTTGCGGGCACTCGGGCACTTGGCCCATTTTGCCCTTGCAGTATTGGATGCGCACCAACTGCTCGCATACGAATCGCGCAAACACGAATTCCGGCTTGCATGACGCGAGCGCGTCGGCAAGCGTCGGACGCCCCCCGGTCGCCGCCGCGATGGACTTGGGCTCCATTGCGACGTGCTTGGTGACTGCGAGGTGACCGGACTCCACGGCCTTTCGCAGCGCCAGCGGCGGCGCTCCGGATCTGCTTGCCGTGTCTGGCTCCGCCGAGGGCATTGATGACAGGGCGGGCTTTGCCGACGGGAGTTCGTGCGACGTCGCATCGGCCGCGAGAGACACGTAGCGCTCGGCAGCGGGCGGAGCCACGAGCGCAATCGAACGCCACTCGAAATAGGCGGCAGCAGCGCCTGCGACTGCAACTGAGCAGGCGGCTGCGATGGCGATGGCTCGCGATTGCGGCGTTGTGCCCCACAAGTTGCGCGGAGAAGCGGACGGATTCCGCGATGTGTCGATCAGCGGCACCAATGGCGTCAAAGCGGTAACGGTCGCTTCCGTTGCCCACACCTCGGCAGCCGCCAGGCGTCCTCCGTCAAGCTCAAGTTTGCAGTCCGGGCAAATTCTCCCAGGACCCGAAAGCACTTCACTGCATATCCGACACCGCATAGGTCGCACCTTCAACGGTCGCAATCCGGGTTGCTGGACGGTCCGCGGTCTTTGAAACGGTCCGAAATCACCCGTGGGGTGGTGTGCGATAGAGCCGATAGCAAATCGCGGACCCACGCGATGCGCGGCTGTGCTGATCTCGCCCGATGCCGCGCAGGTACCGACGCTGAACGAGCACGGTCTCGACCGCCAAGGGTCTGTCCACCACAAGCGCGTGCGCCTCTTGGCGCGGTATTTGCGTTGTCCGCGAAGTTACCTTCGCGGACGCCGCGGCTAGCCGTCGGCGCGCGATCGATGATCGAAGCCCATCCCAACATTTCCGCACAACGAGCTCCTTGGCGCCTGGCGCGGCTGGTCTGGCCGTTCGTCGCCATCGTCGCACTGCTGCTGATTTTCGGCAGCGTGGCCCTGCAGGTTGTACGGGGTGCGCGCGCATATATCACCGCGGAGAGCTACTGGGCGAGCGCCCAGAAAGCGGCGGTCGCGGCCCTGGAGGATTACGCTGAGACGCGCAACGAGGACCAGTACGATCGCTATACCAACGAAGTCGCCGTGCCGCTGGCCGCACGCGCGGCGCGCCTCGAGCTGGACAAGCCCGTCCCGGACCTCGCACTCGCCCGTCGTAGCCTCCTGCAGGCTGGCAACAATCCCGCCGACATCGACGGCATGATCGATCTCTACCGCTGGTTCCGGAATGACGACTACATGACCGACGGCATCCGGCTGTGGACTGTCGGCGATCAACTCATTTCGGAGGTCGACGCGTCCGCAAAGGCGCTCCACGCAGCCATCATCGAGGGTAACGTCACGGCTTCCGGATTGCAGCCGCTGGCATTCAAGATACGCTCGGCCGACCGCGAACTCACCGCGGTCGAACGCGCGTTTTCGGCGACATTCGCCGCAGCCTCACGTCGGATCGAAACGCTGCTGACGGTCGCGATGCTGCTGGTCGCTGTCTCGCTGGTGATGATGGCGATCCTGCGCACGCGGCGGCTGATTCGTCGCGAGGATGCGCTGCAGCAAGCGCTCCGCGCGAGCCAGCAGCGCTACGACTACGCCATCAGTGGAACGAATGACGGCATCTGGGACTGGAATCTTGCGGATCCCTTCCTCTATTTCTCGCCGCGCCTTGGAGAGCTTCTCGGACATTCGCCCGGGCCGATGCGGGAAACCGCGGCATCGTTTTTGCGCCTAGTCTTCCCCCTCGACCGCAGACGCGTTGTCCGTGAGTTCCGGGAACATATCGCACGCGCCGATCCGCTCGATATCGAGTTCCGGATCCGGACCCGTGACGGCGCATATCGCTGGTTCTGCGTCCGCGGACGTGCGGTCCTTGGCGCCCGTGGCAAGGCGGTGCGGATGGCGGGGTCGCTCGCCGACATCTCCGATCGCAAACAGGCAGAAGCGCAGATCTTCGACGAGAAGGAACGGGCACAGGTCACCCTTGCGTCGATTGCCGATGCCGTCGTTACCGTCGACATGCTCGGCAAAGTGGAATTCCTGAACCCGGTCGCAGAACGGCTGACCGGCTGGCGCGACGACGAAGCGCGAGGGGTCCCGCTGGCATCGGTATTCGCCGTGTCCGACGAAGCGACAGGCGCAGAAGTTGCCGATCCGGTCGCGCTTGCCTTGCGCGACGGTGCCGTAGTCCAGTCGGAAGGCAACGTAATACTCCGCCGGCGCAATGACGCGCCGATCGCGATCGACTATTCAGCGGCTCCAATTCGCGACCGGGCGCGCGACACCGCCGGCGCTGTGCTCGTGTTTCATGACATGAGTCGCGAGCGGCAGTACGCCACGCGTCTTGCGTATCTCGCTAGCCATGACACGCTGACCGGGCTCCTCAACCGCCGCGAGTTCGAGCGGCGCGTCAGCATGACACTGGTGGAGGCCACATATCAGACGAGCAACCACGCGGTGCTCTATCTCGATCTCGACGAATTCAAGCTCGTCAATGACACCTGCGGCCATGCCGCGGGTGACGAACTGCTGCGCCAGGTAAGCGCGATGCTGCGTCCACGACTGCGGGAAGGCGACACGCTCGCCCGCCTGGGCGGCGATGAGTTCGGCGTCCTCCTGGAGCACTGCGCGCCGGAACCCGCGCTCTTGATTGCGGATACGCTGCGCAAAGCCATCTCCGACTTCCATTTCCAGTGGAATCAGCGCTCGTTCAAGATCGGCGCGAGCGTGGGCGTCGTGAACCTTGCCGAAGGCCCGCAGACGCTGGCTGGCGTGCTGTCTGCCGCCGATGCCGCCTGCTACGTGGCCAAGGACAAGGGTCGAAACCGCATCCAGGTCTACAGCCCTGAAAGCGACGAGGTGACGCTGCGCAAGGGCGAGATGGAATGGGTGACTCGGATCCATCATGCGCTCGCAAATGACCAATTCTGCCTGTACGGCCAGCCCGTGCAGGACACCCATGGCGACCGGGAAATTCCGCCGTATACCGAATTGTTGCTGAGACTACGGGACGCGAACGGCGAATTGGTGCCGCCGACGGCTTTCATTCCAGCCGCCGAGCGCTACCATCTGATGTCCTCGATCGACCGCTGGGTGATCACGACCGCGTTGGGGATCCTGGCGCGACAATTCGAGACTGGCGTGGACACATCGGCGATCGGAGTCTGCGCCATCAACATCTCGGGGGCATCGATAGGCGACGACGATTTCCTCGATTTCGTCCAGGAACAGTTCATCCGCTTCCGGATTCCACATTCGTGCGTATGTTTCGAAATCACGGAGACCACCGCCGTGGCGTCGCTGTCGAAGGCGATCGAATTCATGACCGCACTGCGCGGACTCGGCTGCCGCTTCGCGCTCGACGATTTTGGGGTCGGCGTGTCGTCGTTCACGTATCTAAAGCACCTGCCGGTCGATTACGTCAAGATCGATGGCAGCTTCGTAAAAGACATGCTGCAGGATCCAGTCAATCACGCGATGGTCGAGGCGATCCACCGGATCGGTCATATCATGGGCAAGAAGACCATCGCCGAATCTGTCGAGAGACGCGATATATTGAAGGCCCTGCGGGCAATCGGCGTCGATTACGCGCAGGGCTTCGGCATCGCGTCTCCGACCCCGTTCGGCCAAATCATGGCGCTGCGCACCGTGCCGAAGCGACAGGTGGCTAGCGCCGCTTGATTGCGGTACTCGTTCCCGGTGTCCAAGGGTGCCGCTGGCATTGGGCGCCCGCCTCGAGGTAGGCGACCTACGACGGAGCGTGCCGGTCGCGCGGACCAATTCGGATAATCCCGTCCTGCGGTTGAAATCGGGACGCATCACCGATGCGGCGTGAGTCCGCATCTTGGCGGCATTCATTCACCTGCATGGTCACAACGGCTGACTTGAGGCCAGTGGGCGTGTGACCGATCTTGGCCAGACTGCGACGGTCTGGCAAAAGCCGCTGATCGGCCAACTCCAGCCAATCATGGCTCAAGAGACTCACTTCGGGAACGACCGGAGTCAAGGCGCAGCAGCCGGAGCTCGACGCGGCAAGCGCGGCGAGGATGTCGGCAACGTGATCATCGATCGACGATCGAAGATGGCTGACACTGAATGCAGGTAGCACCCCCTCGCTTGCCAGGTGATCCAGTCGTGTGTCGCGTGATACCATGACCGCGACGCGGTCCAGAGCGCCTTGCTCGCGAGCGTCCGCCTCAGTACCCGGATGGCCGTTGTTTAGGGTTGCCGCGCGGTTGCGACATTCAATGAACGGCGCTTGAATATCGTTCTGGAGTTGTCCGCAGATGGAGCTTCCTCGACGCGCGCGTGGAGACGAGTTGCTCAAGCCTGGCGAACTGACCCGGCTGAGAGAGCGCCTGCGGTCAATTGCACCCAGGCATGATTTGGCGACCGTCATCGCCTGCGCCTTCGATCACCGCACGCGGATGCTGCCGTTCATCTTCGCCGATACGCGGATGGCGCCTGCGGGTGTCCGCGCCATCGGCTCGGCGATGGCGGATGCCGGATTCGAGAAGACGCGGATCGTCCTGCAACAGTGGAACCGCAACTTCCTGCCGTCGCGAATGCAACTTGATGGCAGGGTCCCCGACTTGTTCATGGTCTCAAGCATGAGCCTGCATTCCGAGGAGGCCATGGATCTGATTCGAGACGCGCATCGGATCGATCCCGCGCACCGCCCGCTGATCGTTGCTGGCGGACCGCACGCGGTCTATGAGCCCTATGATCTTTTCAGCGCGAACCGTGCCCGCCCGGGCAGCGCCGACGTCGTGGTGACCGGCGAGGAATTCGTAATGTTGAGCCTGATCGAAGTGCTGCTCTCGGTGCGTGGCCGCGGCGAATCCATGCGCTCGGCGTTCATTCGCGCGCGTGATGACGGAGCCTTGGATGACGTCCCCGGCCTGGTGTACTCACGCGGCGATTCCAACGGGTTGCCCGAGGAACTGGCTGACACGGGCATGCAACGTCTGGTAGCAGACCTCGACGAGCTGCCGCACCCGGCACTCGGATACCGGCTTCTGGAGCCGCCAGGCCGCCACGCTACCTTGAGCGCGCATGCGCTGCCGGTCGAGCAGGTCAGGAGGAAGAGCCCCCTGAGCTCACTCGTTCTCACCTTCGGCTGCAAGTTCAACTGTCCGTACTGCCCCATTCCCGCTTATAACCAGCGGCAGTACCGCGCAAAGAGCGGCGAACGAATTGCCGAGGAAATGTGGCGCCTGAACAAGGAATACGGGCTGAGGTCTTTCTTCGGCGCCGACGACAATTTCTTCAACGACAAGTCACGCACCCTGGATATCGTCGATACGCTGGCCCGTGCGGAATTCGAGGGCGTGCGACTGAGCCGCGTGGCGCATTGGTTCACGGAGGTGACGGTTCACGACACGCTGCAGATCAAGGAACACCTGCCGCTCGTTCACCAATCGGGCTGTCGCGCCCTGTGGCTCGGGGTCGAAGATCTGACCGCAACCCTCGTGAAGAAAGGCCAGAGTGGCGACAGGACCACCGCGGCGTTTCGCGCGCTACGCGATGTCGGCATCTGCCCCATGCCGATGATGATGCATCACGACGCGCAGCCCCTTTATTCGCGCGGGTCGGACTACGGATTGCTGAACCAGGTCGAACTTCTACGCAAGGCGGGCGCGGTCTCGATGCAGATCCTGATGCTCACTCCCTCTCCGGGTTCGAAGTCGTTCGAGCCGACCTACGCGAGCGGCCAGGTCTTCAAGAGCGTAGGCGGCAAGGAGGTGCGTCCACACATCCGCGACGGCAATCATGTGGTCGCCTCCGGCCATAAACGGCCATGGCAAAAGCAGGTGACGATGCTCGCAGGATATCTGTACTTCTACAACCCGGTCTGGTTCGTCGTCGCGCTGGTCCGCGCTCGGACCTCCGTTTCAAGAAAATACGCCCTCATGCAGATCATCGGCATGATGGGACTGGTGATGACGATCGCTCGCACCTCCGGCTGGGCCCTACGCCTGATGCTCGGCAGGATCGAGCGCCAGACCCATCCGCCCGCCAGTCCGATTCCCATGCGGAGCATCGACGGCGCGCAGGCGAGCCATGACCCGTCGGTCGCCTTCCTCCCGACGCCGCGCTCCTCGGTCCGGCATCCGGCGCCACCACGGGAGATCGGGGTCAGGTGACCACCGGGCTTCACGGCCTTTCACCGAATGCTGATCTTCTCGGGGAATTCAGCAAACGGCGGACCTCGAAGGCGGCCGCTCCAAGAAGCGCTTGAATTTGACGGCGTCGCGCCCAGGGCGCTTCGCTCAGGCCGCCGGGACCGAGGCCTGCTGCAGCCGGCGAATGAGCGCGTCGATCAGGTCCTGGCCGTCAGGGGATTTCAGGCGATGCTGCCGCAGCGCTTGGATGAGTTCGGGTTTGGCGAGCGACTGATAGTCGGCACGGATCAGGACTCCGGCGACGGCCCGCTGCACGTTCACGGACTGCGCGCGGAGGAATACGTGCGTCAGCTCCTCGAGACTTTCGCGATCCGAAAGCCGAAGATTCGCAAGGGTGTCGAGTGCGTGGACCTGGGCGTCGGAATCGTTCATGCGCGCGATCCCGGCCGCCACCGTACGCAGCTCGCCAGCATCGACGATCGGGTGGTGGCGCAGATACACACGCGCGATCTGAACCTCGGCGTCGTCGGCACTCGTCAGCGCCTGCAACACTCGCGCATGAGCTTCCCTGCTTCCGAGACACGCCAGGATCGCGGCGCGTCCGGCGTCGTTCGCCCTGGTGTGCACCGCGCCCAATGCTGCGGCAGCGTCATCGAACTCACGGCCGCGGTTGAGCGTGCAAACCAGGTCGACATCGGCCGGTCCGACAGCGCCTTGCGCGAGCCGACCTTCGATCATGCGCACGATCTCGGCGTGCCGCTCCGCCGGCGCGAGCCATCCCAGTTGCGCCGCCAATTCGATCATCCGCACGCGAACCGCGGGCTGGTCGGCGTCACGCGCGAAGTCGAGGTATCGGCTGCGCGCCGCAGCGTCGCGCGAGATGGCACCAAGCACCTCTGCGACGGCTGGCGTCTGTCGGTCGGCATCGGACAGCGAGGCGACGTATTTCTCCAGCTGATCGAGAAACATCCGCACTTCCGCCATCTCGCGACCGAGCAGGCGATGCACGAATAGAAGCTTCTGTGCGGCCGATAGCCGATCGTCCGCGAAATGGCAGAGGTCGCGCCGATATCCCGCCTGAGGATCGCGCTCGGTCATACCTGCGGCAACGGTCATCGAGCTCGGGCCAAAGAGGCTCAGCAATTTCGCGCTCGGACGTCCGGTTGCAACCTCCACGCCCGTGCCCGACTGGAAGTAGCGATCGAGGATCGACGCCGCTGTCGGTCCGAGCGGCGCTTTCGACGAGAACCCGTAGATCACCGGGACGTCTTCGAAGATCTGACGCATGCGATCGCGGTTGCTTTCGGCATGCCGTTCGGCGAGCACGCGGGAAAGCCGCTCGGCATCCTCCTGCGAGTGGCCGGAGCGGACCAGGCTACGCACGATTTCACCCGAGGCGCTCTTGAGCGCATCAGGGTTGAGGGTGTTGCACCCGAACAGGTACACCTCCTTCAGCTGCGAGAACAGGCCCGGGCACGAGTCGCTGCAGGAGACACGCTGCATTTCGGCGACCGGGAGCGAGTCGCGCGAATCGAGTCGATCGGAATAGAACTCGTCGCCATCGTCGAAATGGCCCGAGATCAGCAGCACGTCGCAGCGGATACCCTTGCGGCATGCCGACGCCAGCCAGTCGGGTCTGCCGCGTTCCACCAGCTCGACGAAGTGGAACCGATCGGACGGAAGATTGCGTCGAAACGTCTCCTTTTCGTCGGGCGAGTTGACGGTGATCGTGCATACCGTGGTCTTGCCTGCATATGCGTCGTGCGCCGAAAGAGCGCCCAGCACTACGGCCAAGAGAAGGAATTTCGCTGGAAAACCCATGAACTTGCCGCACTCCCGCAAGCGAAGTGCGCAAGTATTGCACGTTCGGCGATCCAGGCGAAAGTGACCAAGGGCCGCCCGGCACAGCGCCCGAACCGAATGGGTGCGAGGCGTGGACGGACTAGGACGCGACTTGCAGGCGGTTGATCAGCACGTCGACCAGGTCGCGGCCATCCGGCGACTCCAGGCGATGCTCGCGCAGCGTGCGTACGAGCTCCGGCCTGGCCATCGCCGGGTAATCCGAGCGAATCAGGATGCCGGCGATCGCCCTCTGGACAGCGATCGACCTGGCGACCACGAAGAGTCGCGTCAGCTCTTCGAGCGATTCGGGATCTGACAGCCGGAGATACGCGAGCGTGTCGAGCGCACGCACCTGCGCGGTCCCGTCGCTCATTTGCGCGATTTCCGTCGTGACGCGGCGCAACTCGTGGACGTCGGAGATTGGCCGGCGCCGCAGGTATACCTGGGCGATCCGTACATCCGCGTCCCGCGCACTGGTGAACGCCTGCAGGACCCGCGCACGCCCCTCCGTTCCGCCGAGGCATGCGAGCATCGCTGCATGACCCACGTCGTGCGCGCCGACCGCCTCGGGCGGCAGGTTGCGGCGGGCTTCGTCGAACTCGCCGTCCGCGTTGAGTCTGCAGACGAGGTCGACATCCGCCGCCGTTGGTCTGCTGCGTGCGAACTCGTCACCGATCAGGCGGATCAGCTCGGCACGGTTTTCCTCGGGCGAAAGCCAACCGAGCTGCTCGGCGAGCCGGATCATCCGCACGCGGACTGCGGAGCGGTCGTCGCCACGCGCGAACTCGAGATAGCGGTGTCGAGCCGCCTGGTCCTGCGAGATTGCGGCCAGCACAGGAGCGACTTCCGGCAACTGGCGAGTCTTCTCATCGAGAGACCCCACGTAGTGCTCGAGGTGGTCGAGGAGCAGCCGCACTTCGGCCATGTCACGACCGAGCACCTCGTGGACGAATTTCGCCCGATGCGCCGGTGACAGCCGATTGTCGAAAAACTCACAGACGTCGCGTCGAACGCCGGCGTCCGGATCCGCATCGGTCGAGCCCCGCGTCAAGGTCAGCGAGCGGCCGGGAAAGTAGCCGAGGATTCTGGTGCTCGCCCGCCCGCTCCCGACGTCCCTCGCGCCACTCGACTGAAAATAGTGGTCCAGGTACGTTGCAGCCATCGGTCCGAGGGGCGCCGTGGACGAGAACCCGTAGATTGCCGGAACATCCCTGAAGATCTGGCGCATCCGGTCGCGACTACTGTCTGCATACCGCGCGCTCAGTGCGCGCGAAAGCCGCTCGACATCCGCGGGAGCATGCCCGGATTGCACGAGCGTTCGCGCGATCTCCGCGCGCGCGCTCAGGAGCGGCTCCGGATTCAGCGTGTTGCAGCCGAAGAGGTACACCTCCTTCAGCCGCGAGAACATGCCGTTGTCCGGGTCGCTGCATGCGACGCGTTCCATCTCGTCGACGGGTAGGTACTCGTGCGCGTCGAGTCGCTCGGAGAAGAACTCGTTGCCGCCGGCGTAGTCGCCGCCGTCATAGTGGCCGGAAATGATCAGGACGTCGCAGCGAATTCCCTTCCGGCGGGCCGATTCCAGCCAGTCGATTCGCCCGCGCTCCACCAGTTCGACGAACTCGAATTTGTCCGCCGGCAGATGCCGCCGAAAAGCTTCCTTTTCGTCCGGCGAATTGACGGTGATCGTGCAGACCGTGCGCTTTTCGGTGGAGTCGGCGACCGCCGCATGCGATGCCGCGAGCGTTGCCACCAGCATCACCCATGCAGTCCAACCTGTTGTTCTGACGGGCATTGGCTAGTCTCGCAGACCGCGGACGAAGTGGGATTGACGACGCTCAAGCCTTGAGGCCGCGGCGCGCTGCTTGTACCTCGGAGCCACCGGCGATTGCGCATCGGTCCGCCGCGATTTCCTGCGCAGGGCTTTCGCAGAGGTCAACGCGTACGGGGGCAGGGGCGCAAGAGCCCGTACGCTCAATCTCGTTTGCCTCGACTCCGATCAATATCGCGCAGCTTGCAGCGCCGCCACCAGGAATTCATGCCGGGATTCGGTCTCGTCAATCGGCTCGTCAAGGTCCGGCCCATAGTCGCGCTGGTAGTCGTCCCGATACGCGGACCGACCCGCCGGAGCACCGACGGCGTCATTCACGCCGCCGCTCGCGCTGATTACGACGAGGTACGTCCTCTCGTCGCCTGCCTTCGGGTGCGGCGCACGGCTTCGCGGTTCCATCATGGACTTCTTGTCAATGCGCTACGCAAGGCGTATTGCCCGTCGCAGCCTCGCTCTCGGGTGGCGTGCTGCCGCATTTCAACCGCCGCGGTCCCAGAACGGATTGCCTTGACTGCCGTGGTGCCAGTCATCATGGTAGTTACCGTACCCTTGGTTGTGGTCGCGCTGCTGGTAGTAGCCGTCGTTGTGGTGGTAACCGCGATCCTGGTAGTAGCCGTCGTGGTGGTCGCCATACTCGAGCGGAACGATCGCACAGCCTCCGAGCAGGACGGCGAGGATCGAAAGAGTGAGGATGGATTTCATATTGCCTTCTCCTGCGAAATTGATTGCTTGAATGGAAGGGAAGGCGTGTTTTACGCTATGCAAGAACGCGTCGCACGGTCGAATCCCCCACACATTTCATTGGAGCACCCAACGACGGCGCTCGTCGGTGCGGAGTCGCACATACGGCGAGATATCGCAATCGCAGCGCAGGCAATGCAATCCGACGGTGCCCACTGACACGGGGCTTGTGCGGGACTGCCTGAATGAGGAATTGCGAGTGCCATCGCCGAACCGGGGGCGGCTCGAACGGCATAGGGAGCCACCCATCGCCGTCATGTCTTTGCGCGAAGCGCGTGCCTTGGCGCCCAGTAGCGGGGTATCCCTCCTGGGGGCGAGCGAAAGCGGGCCGAGGATGCGCCTGCGCTACTGTCTGCGATGCCTGGTGCGGGTCGCCCCGACAACGGCGCTACCTGGAGTCAGCCGTTGTTTGCAGGTTCTTTACGAAGTCGCCTTCCGCGCGGTCTTCTTCACGGCCTTTTTCACCGTTCTTTTCGCCGCCGGCTTGCGTGTCGTCTTCTTGACGGCGCTCTTCACCGTCTTCTTTCCTGCCGGCCGCGAGCTCGAAACCCGCTTCACGGCGCGTTTCGCCGCCCGCTGCACCACAGCGACCGCGCCACGCACCGAACTCTTGATGGACTTGACGGCATCGCTCGCCGTTTTCCTGACCTGCTTCTCGATGGGCCCCTGTGCGGCCTCGTTCTCGGCTTTCGACGTGTGGCGCATGTCAGCGACGTGAGCGCGCTTGTAGGTCTGGATGTCCTTGAACTTGCCGCCCTCGTCGCGGACGGCGTAGAGCTTGGTGCCGGATCGGCTTCGCATCGTGGTGCGTCGGGTGGGCATGATTTCTCCTGGGGCCGGATTGCGGCGGACTTCTACGCCATGAATGTACACAACGCATTCATCCTGTTCGTTGACTACGGTCAATATCCTATGTTCGCCAGCGAACTACAGTTTCATGGCGATCCTAGGCGCAGATCCGCGAGTTGGACTTCGGCGATCCCAGGCGAGTCATCAATCGGCGCGGGGGAGATCGCAGGAGACCGCATGAAGTCGATTCTCGATCCATCGTTTCGCTACACGGCGAGCTTCAACGCGGACCTGCGGAAAACGCTCGCGAGAATCCGGCGACCGAGTCCGCGGATGACGGCCCCGCGAACTTGAACTGAAAGACTGAAAATGCGCAAGGCACTGATTGTCCTGTGGCTGCTGCTGGTCCCGATCGCCACGGCTTCGGCCCAGGTGAGCATCGGCATCGGGCTTCCCGGGATCAGCATCGGCATCAACCTGCCGGTGTATCCCCAGCTGGTCCCGGTGCCCGGCTATCCCGTGTATTACGCGCCGCAGCTGAATTCGAACTATTTCTTCTACGACGGCATGTACTGGGTCTACCAGCAGGACAACTGGTATGCGAGCTCCTGGTACAACGGGCCCTGGATGGTGGTGGCGCCGGGGGCGGTGCCGCTGTTCATCCTGCGCGTCCCGGTGCGCTATTACCGGCACCCGCCTGGCTACTTTTACGGGTGGAGTTCGGATGCGCCGCCGCGCTGGGGTGATCACTGGGGCCACGATTGGGAGCGGAGTCACAGCGGATGGGACAACTGGAATCGCCGCGCGGTACCGGCGCCGGCGCCGCTGCCCATCTACCAGCGGCAATATTCGGGGGATCGCTATCCGCGGGCCGAGCAGCAGCAGGTCCTCGAGCGCGAGCACTACCGTTACCAGCCGCGCGACCCGGTCGTGAGGCAGCACTTCCAGGCGCAGCAGGTGCAACGTGCGCCGGCAGCGTCGCCGCCGGCAAGGCAGGCAGCACCCCAGCAAGCACGTCCCCCGCAGCAGCATCAGCAGCAAGCACCCAAGCCGCAGGGCCAAGCCAAGGCACCCGCGCAGCCACCAAAGGCGCAGCCTCAGGCGCGGCAGCCACAGCAGGGCGCCCCGCAGCAGCATCAGCAGCAGGCACCCAAGCCGCAGAGCCAGGCCAAGGGACCGCAAGGCAAGGGAAGCGCGAAGGAACCCAAGCAGGGCCAGGAGCAGCGCGGTGGGAAGGGTGAACAGCCCGGTGGGGAGCACAACCAATAAGCCAACCTCGGCCCGCACCTTTCGCCCTGGCCTCGGTGGCATTGAACAACCAAGGAGCAAATCATGAGTATCGGCACCATTCTGCTGATTGTTCTGATCCTGATACTGATCGGCGTCATACCTGTTTGGCCGCACGCGCGCAGCTGGGGCTACGCTCCCGGCGGCATCGTCGGCGTCATCTTGCTGATCGTGATCGTCCTGTTCCTGCTGGGACGCCTGTAGCTGGCCGTTGTGCTCAGATCAAAGGAAAGAACATGCCCAACATCAATCGGACGCTTATTACCCGCACGTTTGCCGCATTCATTGCCGTGCTGATCGTCGCGCTGGCGATGGGCTGCGCATCGACGGCCAAGAAAGAGGGGACCGGCGAATATGTGGACGACACCGTCATCACCGCCAAGGTCAAGGCGGCAGTGTTCAATGAACCGTCGCTCAAGTCCGCGGAAATCAACGTGGAGACCTTCAAGGGGGTGGTGCAGCTGAGCGGCTTCGTCAGTTCGCAGGCCGACATCAACAAGGCGGTCGAGGTTGCGCGCAGCGTTCCCGGCGTGACGTCGGTCAAGAATTCCATGAAGCTCAAGTGACGGACTGGCCACTGCCGGACGGGCCGGGCGTCGAGGACGCGGGCTGGTAGCTGGCGGTGGCTGTCGCGTGGCGCCGGAGCGCGCACCGATGCCGGTGCGCCGAGCAGACTTTTCAACCAACCGACAAGGAAATGATCATGGCCACTACCCCAAACAAGGATCAGGTCAAAGGCGCCGCCAGGGACATCGGCGGCAAGATCCAGGAAGAAGTCGGCAAGCTGATTGGCAGCAAGGAACAGCAGGCCAAAGGGCTGAAAGAGCAAGCCAAGGGCAAGATCCAGAAAGGCGTTGGCGACTTGAAGGAGGCCGTCAGCGATCTGAAAGAGGCCGCCAAGAAGGGATAAGCGCGCCAACCGCGCCAACCGCGCGAACAGAACATCGAAGGCACCGCTGGGTCAGCGGCGTTGCCACGAAAAGGTGGAAGCGTATGAACACGACAAGTCAGACACCGGTATCCGGTGGTGAGATCAATCCGGTTACCATGGACAAGCTCCGGGATGACCTGCGCGTGCTGGCGGGTGACATGGAACAGCTGCTGAAGGCCACCGCCAGTCAGACGGGTGAGCACATCGCAAAAGTGCGAGCCAAGGCGGAGGAATCGCTGGGAGCCGCCAAGGTCCGCATCGCCGAGGCGCAGGAATTGGCGCTGGTGAGGACGAGAGCGGCCGGACGGGCGACCAATGAGTATGTCCGGGAGAATCCGTGGCGGGCCATGGCCATCGCTGCCGTGGCGGGCCTCGTGGTCGGGCTTGCGCTCGCGCGCCCTTCCGACGCCTCTGAGTCGGAATCGTAACCTCGGATCCCCGGCGCCGCGCAGCGTTGCCGGGCCGTTCGTCTTTGCGAGGGGACTGATCAACCCGCCGGCGGCGGCCGGCGCCACATCGCCGAGTTCGAACCCGTTGGCGGTGCTGGAGCACGTCGCCATTGATGCTGGAGGGCTGGGTGCAAGTTGACCGCCGCGATTGAGCAGTTCTGGGCATGACTGCGCACGATGGGCAGACCAGCGTAGCTCAATGGGCTACGGACCCGCGAACCCGTTCGGAACTGCCTACCGGTCACCGGTGTTCCGGGTATCGGGAACGTGAAGGGGCCCGGCGATGAAAGGCATTCGAGCGCTGAACCTCCCTGCGGTCACAGGCGCTGGCATGGATAACCCTCAACCCGCAGCCGGTCAATCGATCGGCGCGCCGTTGGCTGACCCAACGGGCTAGCTCGCTTCTCGTCGCATGCGGATTGGGCGCGTCATGCTGAGGTGGCCACCTGGCTTGGCTGTCACCGCCGCGCCTTCGAATGGTTCGGCGCAGTGCCGGCACGGCTGATCATCGACAACCCCAAGTGCGCCATCACCCGCGCCTGTCGTACCGATCCGCTGGTGCAGCGGGCCTACGCCGAGTGTGCCGAAGGCTACGGCTTCAAGATCGACCCCTGTCCGCCGGCCGATCCGCAGAAGAAGGGCATCGTCGAAGCCGGCGTCAAGTACGTCAAGGGCAACTTCCTGCCGCTGCGCAGCTTCCGCGATCTGGCCGATCTCAATGCCCAGGCGCAACGCTGGGTGATGGAGGAAGCCGGGCGCCGGATTCACGGCACCACGCGCAGCGTCCCACTCGACTTGTTCGTCATCGAGCAGCCGTTGCTGCGCCCCTTGCCGCCGATGGCGCCCGACCTCGGCAGTTGGCATCGGGTGGTGGTCCATCGCGACTGCCACGTCGCCCATGACCGCTGCCTCTATTCCGTCCCGTTCGCGCTGGTCGGCAAGACGCTGTGGCTGCGCGTGAGCGATGTCACGGTCACCGTCTATCAGGACTACCGGCTGGTCGCCACCCAGCCCGCTGCCGCTATCTCACCGAGCGTGCTCCGATCCTGATCGTCGGTCCCTGTGGCACCGGCAAGAGCCATCTGGCGCAAGCCCTCGGCCACAGCGCCGTGCGTCAGGGCGTCGACGTTGCCTTCGCCACCTGCGCCAATCTCGCCGCCAGCCTCAACGCCGCCCGCGCCACCGGCGGCTACGAACGCAAGCTCGCCAACCTGGCCCGCGTCCCGCTGTTGATCATCGATGACTTCGGCCTCAAGCCGCTGCGCCCACCCGCCGACGAGGATCTGCACGAGTTGATCGCGGAACGCTACGAGACCACGTCCACCATCGTTACCAGCAATCTCGATCTGCCGGAGTGGGACCAAGCCTTCCCTGCCAATCGGCTGCTCGCTTCGGCGACCCTGGATCGCTTGCGTCACAACGCCTACTGCCTGGTGCTCGACGGCACTTCCTACCGCGCCCCGAGACCGCTGCCGACGACCAAGTCACGGCTTGCCAACACCACCAAATCCTCGCATCCTTAACCCCGCAAAGATGTCCGTTCACCCCGCCGAATGCTGGCGCCTATATGCCGGAAAAACCCGGCTCCTTTACGCCGAAAGGTGACACATGCTGAGGCTTGCCGGCGTCTGCTTCCTGTTCGCGGGTGCCGTATTGGCCCAGACGCCGGCTACGCAGAAGGCGCCTGTTGAGATGCTTGCGCTCGGGTCCGCGCCGATGCAGAAACCGTGGACCGGTGATCTGGACGGCATGATCGAGCGGCGAGTCATTCGCGTACTGACCGTCCACAGCAAGACCTTCTATTTCAATGACAAAGGCACGCAGCGCGGGACTGTCGTCGATGCCTTCCGGTTGTTCGAACGTGAGCTCAACAAGAAGCTCGCGGCCGAAAAGAGCCTGAGGAACAAGAACCTGAAGGTGCGGGTCGTGTTCACCCCGATGCCGCGCGACCAGCTGCTGTCAGGGCTTGCCGCCGGCAGGGGCGACATCGCCGTCGCCAATCTCACGATCACGCCGGAGCGGCAGAAGCTGGTGGACTTCACCGTGCCGGTTATGAGCGATGTAAGCGAGGTCGTGGTAGCCGGGCCGGCTTCGCCGAAGCTCGCCCGTCTGGACGATCTATCCGGCAAGGAAGTGTTCGTTCGCAAGTCTTCGAGCTATTACGAGAGCCTCGTTGCGCTCAACGCGAGGTTTGCGGCCAGAAATGAACTGCCGGTCACGCTAAGGGAAGCTCCCGAGATGCTGGAGGACGAGGATCTGCTCGAGATGCTCAACGCCGGCCTCATTGCGCTCATCATCGTTGACAGGCACAAGGCGGACTTCTGGAAGAAGATATTCCCGAACCTCACCGTGTACGACAACGTTACGGTCCGCACCGGCGGCGAAGTCGCGTGGGCGATGCGCAAGGGGAGCCCGCGGCTCAAGGCAATGCTGGACAGTTTCGTTACGCGCAACAAGGTCGGCACCTCGACCGGCAACCAGCTCCTGACCCGCTACCTGAAGAATGTCAAGTACGTTAAGAATGCGGCTTCCGTGAACGAGCGCAAGAAGTTCCGGGCGCTGATTCAGTATTTCCGGAAATACGGCGAGCAGTACGGCCTGGACTGGGTGCTGATGGTGGCCCAGGGCTACCAGGAGTCGCAACTCAACCAAAGTGCAAGAAGCCCCGACGGCGCCATCGGGGTCATGCAACTCATGCCCGCCACCGGGAAGGATATGAGAGTCGGCGACGTCAGGGAGACCGAGGCCAACATCCATGCCGGCATCAAGTACATGCGCTTCATGATCGACCAGTACTACGAGAAGGAACCGATGACGAGCCTCGACAAGGCACTGTTCGCGTTCGCCTCCTACAATGCCGGCGTGGCCCAGATTGCACGGCTGCGCAAGGAGGCCGCCAAGCGCGGACTCGACCCGAATGTCTGGTTTCGGAACGTCGAGTATGTGGCGGCTGAGACGGTCGGGCAGGAGACGCTGACCTACGTCAGCAACATCTACAAGTACTACATTGCCTACCGCCTGGCGCTGGAGAACCGAGCTACAACGAAGGACGCTGTCGAGAGGATCATGGGTGGCGCCAAATAGAAGCCGTGGGGCCCGTCGCCCAGGACTTGCGAGAGGGCGGATAAATTGGTGCAAGCTCTTTTCGTTCGTGCAACAAAGGATCCTGCAAATCCGGGGCGGACTCTTCACCTAAGGCGACCATGGACGAACGCGAAACCAGGAAGATTGCTGCCCTAACCGCAAGTGACTGGGGCTCACCCATCCACGTTCATGCGCTCGTGCTGATGGTGGTGACTGGCGCCGGAATCTATTTCTGTTATTTGATGGCAGCGCCGTTTTTCCCGGCACTCGCCGGGGCGCTGGCACTTGCGGTGTTGTCCGCTCCACTCCATCGGTGGCTCGAGTCGAGGGTAAAACGTCCCAACCTGGCCGCCTCGATCTGCGTCATGGTGGTCGCTCTGCTTGTGGTCGTGCCGGCGACGTTCGTGGGGCAACGGATAGTCGGCGAAGCCGCCAGAGGCGCGGAAACCATCAGGGGCATGGTGGAATCTGGAGAATGGCGCGGTGCCTTCGACGCCCACCCGCGCATTGCGCCCCTCGGCCACTGGATCGAGCAGCATTTCGATCTGCCGCGAGTGGTCCAGGCCGCCGCGTCATGGCTGACCAACACCGCCGCGTCTTTTGTCCGGGGATCGCTGGTGCAGCTGATTGGCACCGTCCTGACCTTCTACATGTTCTTCTATTTCCTGCGCGACCGGGGCGTGGCGCTCGAGTCCTTTCGATCCCTGTCGCCACTTTCGAAGTCGGACATGAATCGACTGTTTGCCGATGTCTTTGATACCGTTCATGCGACGGTCTACGGCACGTTTGCCGTCGCGGCGGTGCAGGGTGTCCTTGGCGGGCTGATGTTTTGGTGGCTGGGCTTGCCAGAGCCACTGCTCTGGGGATTCGTAATGGGGCTGCTTGCCGTAGTGCCGGTGCTCGGCGCCTTTGTCATCTGGATTCCCGCGGCCATCTTCCTGGCCCTGGAAGGCAGCGGGGGAAAGGCCTTGCTGCTCACCGTTTGGGGCGCAATCGTGGTCGGCGGAATCGACAACCTGTTGTATCCGATGTTGGTTGGAAGACGGTTGAAGATGCACTCCGTCGTCGCGTTTGTTGCTATCGTGGGCGGGCTGATTGTTCTCGGTCCGTCCGGCCTGATCCTGGGACCCGTGATATTCACGATCACCCGAGTGCTTCTGGAAATCTGGAGTCGTCGGAACACGGCCGCGAGCGCATGATCGCAGAGGAAGCCCCGGCGCGCCGCCACGCAGGGTGGCGCGTCGGGCATGTAAACGTTGGGACACTAATGTATGGGAGCGGAAAATGAGTGTGGTCAAAATCGTCGCAATCGCGCTAATCGTGCTTGGCGCTTTGGGCTTGGTCTATGGCAGTTTCAGCTACACGAAGGAGGCCCATGAGATGAAGCTGGGCCCGATCAACCTGTCGATAGCGGACAAGGAAACCGTCAACGTACCCGTCTGGGTTGGTGTCGGAGCGATCGCGGTTGGCGGGGTCCTTCTGCTCTTTGGGAACAAGAAGTCCTAGTGACCTCAGTCCGCAACTCCGGGCTGATCACTTCTTGGAAGCGGCGCGGCAGGGATCCTTGCCGACTGTCCGGTCTCCGGCGGCGCGGATGGCGGGGTACGGTTGGACTGCGACCGTTGGCCGGGATCAAGTTGAAGCTCCTTCCCAATCACGAAGGAGCCGTTCGCGGACACGGTCACGAAGTTCCAAGGACGTGCAGCGCCGTGGAACTAGGTCAAGCTGCTTGGCAGGAAGCCGCCACTGAAGCTGAAAGAGATCTGGGCCATCAGGATTCGACTGCAGTTGGACCATCGAGCCCGAGAACTTGCACGATTCAATCTCGCCATCGACAGCAAGCGGCGCGGCTGCGATTTGGTCGGTCTCCGCGTGCACGACGTCGTCCAGGGCAGTCAGATCGCTCGCCGCCTGGATCGCGACGGCACATTTGAAGCCGGAGCAATACCGCTTTCCGAGCCGGATGTCGGAGTCCGGTCCCCGCACGTCTCGACCCGGCAGCATTCTCGGGTCGTCGGGTCCTGGGTGGGGTCGATCGGCGCGTGGGTTTCGCGTGCCCCACGGGATGATCCAGATTCCTACCGACGCGACGGTCAGCCGCATTTTTGCGCCGCACCGCCAAGTTCGATTGTCCCGCGCCCGCATGCTGGGTTCGATTCCGAGATGCTCGCTTGCGGGCCAATGCATGCATGCGGCTGTCATCATCGACGCAGGATCGACCAATTCACTGTATCGTGGAACGCTGTGCCCCGCTGAAGCGAGACCGTTTGCCGAGAAGCGCGATGCACTATGTCGGTCATTTACCCCGAAGCGATCCTCTGTACGGGTATCTTCGTCACGATATTCTCCCGCAGCTGCAGACGAGCGGCGTAGCGGCAGATTTCCGGGTGTTTCGACTCCATGGGTCCCACCATGTCTACCTCTATCAAGACCGGCACAGCGGGATCCGCATCGTCGGGAAGTTCTTCGGGGGCCTCGCAAACCGCTCCGCTGAGGCAGCCTCGCGGCGGATGGAGGCAGAGTACCGGAATCTGCGGCATTTGCGCAGCATCGGCTTTGTCGGCTTCCCTCATTACGTGGCCCGTCCGCTCGGGTGCAATGCCGGACTCGACTTCGTGCTGGTCGAGGAGTTCTGTGACGGCAAACTGCTCGCCGACTTCATTCTTGGTGCAATCAGAGACGGCGCACGCGACGTTCTTTTTCAGAAGCTCGCAGCGCTCGCTTGGTTTCTTGCATCGCTTCACAATCGGACCGCCAGTGATAGGCGGGTCGACTTCAGCCCGGAGTGCGCTTATTTCGACCGGATCTTGGCGCAGTTAACAGGCGGACGACTTATCGGCGGGAATGAAGTGCACGCTCTGTGCCGAAGCAGAGATCGGTGGCGGGCGCGAGGCCGCATGTGGGAGGATCGCCAGGTCCTGATCCACGGTGACGTGACTCCATCCAACATCCTCTTTGGGGACGGGCCGTGGGTGATCGCGATCGATCTGGAACGCATGAAGCGCGCGGACCGCGCGTTCGACCTTGGACGGGTGGTGGCCGAACTCAAGCATTTCTTCATGCAGTATGCCGACGATGGATGGATGGCAGAGCCTTTCATCGGGCATTTCCTCTGGGAATATTCGTGCCATTTTCCGGACCGCGGCGCCGCCTTCCGATCAATCACCGAGCGAATCCCGTTCTACATGGGATTGACCCTTCTTCGGATCGCGCGTAACGATTGGATCGCGGCCAAGCATCGCGGCCGGCTGGTCGACGAAGCGATGAAGACATTGGCGTAGGAACATGGCGCTCAAGGGACTCATCTTCGATCTGTACGGAACCCTGATCGACATCGAGACCGACGAGTCGATGGAGGAGATCTACCGCGCGATCGCGCATTACCTCACCTACCATGGCATCTGTCTTCACCGCTGGGGAGTACGTGAGCGCTACTACCAGATCATGGCGCAGCAGAAAGAGGCGCGTGCAGAGAAATATCCTGAAATCGATGTGGAAGCGATCTGGAACACTTTGCTCGAGCAGGAAGGCCTGGAAGCTGCTTCAACGCGTCGCCGACTTGCCCGAGTTCTCGCCCAACTCTACCGCGGGATCTCCCGCAAGCGCCTGCAGCTCTACTCGGATGTCAAAGGAACGCTCGACGAGTTGCGGCCGGTCTATCGCCTGGCCCTCGTGACCGACGCCCAGCCCTGCTTCGCGCTGCCGGAGATGCGGGCCCTTGGCCTGGTGGGCTACTTTGATCCGATCATCATCTCGGCCCGCTATGGCTTCCGCAAACCCGATCGACGGTTGATCGAGAAGGCGCTCGGGAGGATGAACCTTGGACCGGCAGACGTGATCTGCGTGGGCAACGACATGTTCCGGGACATCCATGGGGCGCAGCTGCTCGGCATCAGGAGCATCTTCGTGGATTCCAATCAGGGGGCCAAAACGTACGCCGCCACGCGCCCCGACTACGTCGCTGCTGGATTTTCGGAGGTCCTAAAGGCCGTGTCGGCATTGACCAGTGGCTGCGCTCCCGCGGGCAATTAGCGCCAGCAGCACGACTGCCCGCTACCGGGGTATCCCGGACGATTGGTGGGCGTCGGCATCGGCCATGCGTACAGCGCGCGGGCGCCTGCGGACCGCCCGGCCGCGGACTATACGGTGCGACTGATACCGCACCGTGACGGCATTGCGGTTCCTCTGGAGGTGGATCGCATCCTGTGGCAGTGGTGACTCGATCTCGCGCGGGCGTCGCCGGGAGCAGGCGACCCGGCGCGGCACCCAACGTGGGCAATCGCCGATGTCACGAATCCGCCGTCGACTGCGACCCGGATTCAGTCGCGGCAAGTGGACGAAGGAGACTCAATTGTGAAAGCGGAACCCCTGGCACCGACCCCGGACCTGCTGCGCAGGATGGATGCCTATTGGCGTGCCGCGAACTACCTGGCCGTCGGGCAGATCTATCTCTACGACAATCCGCTGCTGAAGCGGCCGCTCGCGCTCGCGGACGTGAAGCACATGCTGCTGGGCCACTGGGGGACGACCCCGGGCCAGAATTTCATCTACGTCCACTTGAACCGGATCATCAAGAAATTCGACCTCAACATGATCTATGTCTCAGGCCCCGGGCACGGCGGCCCGGCCGTCGTGGGCAACACCTATCTCGAGGGCACTTACAGCGAGATCTATCCCAACATCAGCCAGGACGAGGCCGGACTGCAGAAGCTCTTCAGGCAGTTCTCGTTTCCCGGCGGCATTCCCAGCCACGCCTCGCCGGAGTGCCCGGGCTCGATCCACGAGGGCGGCGAACTGGGCTACTCGCTCAGTCACTCGTTCGGGGCCGTGCTGGACAATCCCGGTCTCGTCGTCGCCTGTGTCGTTGGCGATGGCGAAGCGGAGACGGGTCCCCTGGCGACCGCATGGCATTCCAACAAGTTTCTCGACCCGATCACCGACGGCGCGGTGCTGCCGATCCTGCATCTCAACGGCTACAAGATCAGCAACCCGACCGTCCTCGCCCGCATCGAGCATGACGAACTGGACCAGTTTCTGCGCGGCTGCGGGTGGACTCCCCACTTTGTCGAAGGCGATGAGCCCGAGGCGATGCATCGACTCATGGCCGCCACCCTGGACAAGGCCATCGGGGACATCCGGCGGATCCAGACCCATGCGCGAGGCCGCAACGACACCGCGAGACCGCGCTGGCCGATGATCGTCCTCAGGTCGCCCAAGGGCTGGACCGGGCCCAAGGTCGTCGATGGCCAGCGGATCGAGGGCACGTTCCGTTCGCACCAGGTGCCGCTGTCGGACCCGGCCGCCCATCCCGAGCATCTCAAGCTTCTGGAAGACTGGCTCAGGAGCTACCGGCCGGAGGAGCTCTTCGATGCGCAGGGTCGCCTGAACCCCGAGCTTGCGGAGCTTGCGCCCGAGGGTGACCGGCGCATGGGCGCCAATCCCCACGCCAATGGCGGCATGCTGCTGCGCGACCTGCGCATGCCGGATTTCCGCGACTACGCGATCGACGTGCCGGCGCCGGGGACGCCCGGCATCGGGGACACGCATGTGCTCGGACCATTCCTGCGCGACGTGACCAAGCTCAACCACGAGCAGCGCAATTTCCGCGTGTTCGGCCCTGACGAGACGATCTCCAACGGCCTGGATGCCCTCTTCCAAGTCACGGAGCGCCAGTGGAACGGCGCCACCGTCGCGGACGACGAGTTTCTGGCCCCCACCGGACGCGTGATGGAAATGCTGAGCGAACACCAATGCGAAGGTTGGCTCGAGGGCTACCTTCTCACCGGGCGGCACGGGCTGTTCAACTGCTACGAGGCGTTCATCCACATCATCGATTCGATGTTCAATCAGCACGCCAAGTGGCTGAAGGTCACAGCGCACCTGCCGTGGCGCCGCAAGATCGCCTCGCTGAACTACCTGCTGACCTCGCATGTCTGGCGCCAGGACCACAACGGATTCACCCACCAGGATCCCGGGTTCATCGACCACGTCGTGAACAAGAAGGCCGAGGTCGTGCGCGTCTACTTTCCGCCGGATGCCAATTGCCTGCTGTCGGTGATGGACCATTGCCTGAGGAGCCGTCACTACGTCAACGTCGTGGTCGCGGGCAAGCATCCGGCGCCGCAGTGGCTGACCATGGACGCCGCGGTCAAGCATTGCGCGGAGGGCATCGGAATCTGGCAGTGGGCCAGCAACGACCAGGCCGTTGCACCCGACGTGGTCATGGCGTGCTGCGGCGACGTTCCAACGCTGGAGACACTCGCCGCCGTCTCCATCCTGCGCGAGCATCTGCCAGAACTGAAGATCCGCGTGGTGAACATCGTGGACTTGATGACGTTGCAGCCGCCGTCCGAGCATCCGCACGGCTTGAGCGACATGGATTTCGACGAGCTGTTCACCAAGGACAAGCCGGTCATCTTCGCGTACCACGCCTACCCGTGGTTGATCCACCGCCTGACCTACCGTCGCACCAACCACGGCAACATCCACGTCCGCGGCTACAAGGAAGAAGGCACCATCACCACCCCCTTCGACATGACGGTCCTGAATGAGCTGGACCGCTTCCACCTCGTGATGGACACCATCGATCGCCTGCCGCAGACCGGCGACAGGGGTATCTACCTGAAGCAGCAGCTCAAGGACAAACTCGTCGAGCACAAGCAGTACATCGACCTGCACGGCGAGGACCTGCCGGAAATCCGGAACTGGATGTGGACCAACGCCGATTGAACGCGCGACCCTCGATCCCGTTCAGGACGGGCAACGAGCCATCGATCGCGATGGCGGAGCAATGCGAATCCGGTGATTTTTGCAGGCACCTGCATATCACTGCCGTTTCAAGCTGTGAAGGACGCGGTCCCACAACGACATGGTGACCCCGTAGTTGTAATGCGGGAAACGATGGTGGATGGCATGCAGTCGCTTGCGTTGCCGCATCCATGCGCTACGCGACCGCGAGTGATGCACGGCGTGATGGATGACTCCATACGCAAAGTAGCCCGTGGTAACGCCCAAGGTGGCGCCCCATCCTGGCCAGAAGCCGCCGAGCAGCGTAGCCGGCAGCCAGACAAACACCATGATCAGGGTCGCGCTCAAAACCGTGGGCGTAGCGATCAAAGCCTGCGGGCGACGGTGGTGCTCTCCGTGCATCCGCTGAAAGGGCTCGATGCCATGGAACACGAGCCGGTGCATCGCGTATTCAATCAGGCTCCAGCCCGCCAAACCCACAACCACCGAGATGGCCATCCCGGGCCAGACTCGAGGGGGAGCAAAGTGGACGAGCAACAAGGGCAGCAGCAGGATGGCCGCCAGATAGACCGCAAAATCCGCGAAATAGGCGATCTTCGAATGTTCAATCGACAAGACTTTCATTGGCTACCCATCGCGTTCCTGGATGTCAATCGGACAGTCTCCCATTCGGGTACCTGATTTCAAGGACCGCGTTGTGGGCAGCGCTGGAATGCCGGCAGGTGACGGCCTTGCGAAGCAGACAGATGTTGCGCCTCGGCTCCGACAATAATGGGTATGCCCCTTCCGACGAAAGCGGATATGCGATAACACCGCAGGCGTTCGCTGTGGGGCCGTAAGCGTTCGCGGATCCGGAATTGCTTCCCCAGGCCAATGCGCCATGTCCAGCATATGGGGCCGGAAGGACAAAATCACAGGTATCGGGAACTGACGCACTGGATCACGCGAGTGCCCATCACGCTGGCAAGGCCCAGCGCCACCGCCGCGGCCAGCTCGAAAGATGGCAGCTGCGCAAAGTGGAGCAGACTCGCCGCAGCCGGCAGGTACAGCACCAACGCCAGTAGCGCAAGCGCCAGCCCGACGACGACCCAGAGCGTCAGGTTCGGCGTGCGCAGCGTGGCCCACAGCGACTTCGTGCCCGAGCGGTTGGCGAAGATCAGGGCCAGGTTGGCGATCACCAGCGTGGCGAAGGCGAAAGCGCGCGCTTCCTGTTGCGGCAAGCGGTGGTCGGCCCAGGCGTACGCACCCAGCACCACCGCCAGCACGCCCAGGCCCTCCAGCAGGGCAAGCCACAGCGTGTTGCCGCCGAACAGCGGCGCCTCGGCGTCGCGGGGAGGGCGCCGCATCACGTCGGGCTCCGCCGGCTCGTTTTCGAACGCCAGCGAGCATGCGGGATCGATGATCAGCTCCAGAAACGCGATGTGCATCGGGTACAGCAACGCAGGCCAGCCCAGCAGCACCGGCAGCAGCGCCATGCCGGCGATCGGCACATGCACGGCCAGGATGTACGACATCGACTTGCGCAGGTTGTCGAAGATCCGCCGCCCCAGCCGCACCGCACGCACGATGGAGGCGAAGTCGTCGTCCAGCAGCACCAACGACGCCGCTTCGCGGGCCACGTCGGTGCCGCGCCCTCCCATTGCGATGCCCACATGCGCGGCCCGCAGGGCGGGCGCATCGTTGACCCCGTCGCCAGTCATGGCCACGATATCGCCGCGGGCCTTCAGCGCCCGCACGATCCGCAGTTTCTGTTCGGGCGCGATGCGGGCGCAAACGCTGACCGAGGCGATGCGCTCGCGCAGTGCATCATCGGTCAGCGCGGCCAGCTCGTCGCCGGACAGGACCTCGCCAATGCCCTCGGCCAAGCCGGCCCGATGCGCGATGGTGCGGGCGGTGGCGGGGTAGTCGCCGGTGATCATCACCACGCGGATGCCGGCCTTGCGACATTCTGCAACCGCCGCCGGAACCTGCGTGCGCAGCGGATCCGACAGGCCCAGCAAGCCGACGAACTCGAACTCGAAATCGTGCTCGGACGCCGGCCAGACCGGCCCTTCGAAACGACCTTGCGCGACCGCCAGCACGCGCAGGCCATCGGCGGCCAGCGCGTCGACCACGGCGGCGATGCGCTCTTGCGCAGGAGCCTCGAGGTGGCACAAGTCGACGACCGCCTCCGGCGCGCCTTTCGCTGCCACGACATGCGCGCCGCCTTCCGGGGCCGTCCAGACATGCGCGACCGCGCGCAGCGCGGGCGTCAGCCCATAGGTGTGCGCGAGCTGCCAGTCGCGGTGCAGATGCTCGGTGTCCGACAGAAACTGCTCACCGAGCCGGTGGAAGGCCTGCTCCATCGGGTCGAACGGATGGACCACGCTGGCCAGGATCGAATGCTCGACCAAGGTGTGGAACGCCTCCGGCAGCTCGCCCGTCGCAGGCCCGGACAGGTCCGCTTGCGCATCGAGCGCTACCCCGCCGGCCACCAGCCGCGACACCGTCATGCGGTTCTCGGTGAGCGTGCCCGTCTTGTCGGTGCACAGCACGGTCGTCGCGCCGAGCGTTTCGATCGCGTTGATGCGCCGCGTCAGTACACCCTCGCGCGAGAGCCGCCATGCGCCCAGCGCAGGGAACACGGTGAGCACCACCGGGTATTCCTCGGGCAGCATGGCCATCGCCAACGCGATGCCGGCTAGCAGCGCCTGCAGCCAGTCGCCGCGCAGCAAGCCGTACACCAGCACCAGCGCCAGACTCAATGCCAGGGCGAGCAGCGCGAGGGTCCGCACCAGCCTCGCGGTCTGCTTCTGCAGCGGCGAGCGTTCGGACGCCACCGTGCCGAGCGCCGCGCCGATGCGCCCGACTTCGCTGCGCGCACCGGTGGCAGTCACGCTGGCGAGGCCGTGGCCCTGGACGATCAGGGTGCCGGCATAGATCGAAGGCAGGTCGTCGCCACCGGGACGTCGCGACGCCTTCGCGTCCTGCTGCTGGCCCGGCCGATCGCCCGCTGCGGCGATCTTGCTCACCGGCACCGCTTCGCCGGTCAGCAAGGATTCGTCGACCCGCAGCCCGTCGGCCGAAATCAGCAACGCATCGGCGGGGACACGGTCACCTTCGTTGAGTTGCAGCAGGTCGCCGCGCACCACGTCGCGCCCGGCGATGCGCTGGGGCCGGCCGTCGCGGATCACCAGCGCGCGCGGGCTGGTAAGGCCGCGCAGGGCCTCGATCGCACGTTCGGTCTTGCCCTCCTGATACAGCGTCAGGCCGAGGGTGACCAGAACGAAGCCGAACAGTGTCAAGCCTTCCTGCAGATCGCCGAACACCAGATACAGCGTTCCGGCAGCCAGCAGCAGCAGGAACATCGGCTCGCGCACCGTCTCGCCGACGATCGCCAGAAGCGTCCGGTGCTCGCCGCCCGGCAGGGCGTTGGGACCCTCGTCGGCGAGGCGGCGAGCAGCCTCTGCGTGACCCAGTCCGGACACGTCGGAACCGCTCTGCGCAGAACGTTCAATCATCTGCACCGAAGACCGTCATGATGCGCGGGATGTGCGCACGGCTTCGCTCTACTCCTCCCGCCGTATCAGCTTTCCACGAAAGAGTGATCGGGTCAGCCGGCGCATCGACCTTTTCGAGGCTTGCTCACTGTTCACTCTCGTAATGGCCCGCGTACTCGCCGGGTCACTTTCGTGACCCGTTATACCAGAGGCTTCAGGTGCTTCGTTACCTCCGCAACTGCTCCGGTTGCTTTCCGCTGGAGCGTTTGCCGGGAGGGATTCGCATCCACTGGAAAGGCACCGGCTTATCACGGCGCACACCCCACGGCGCACGCCCAAAGCCGGCGTCGCCCCATGCCGTGAGGCGCATCGCGCAAGGTTCGGTGCCGAACAGACGAGCCGGCGCGCCAGGCCGATGCTTCGTGTTGCCCGGCTTCGCCGGCCAAGTGTCCCTGAAACCATCTCTCCTTGGAGAATGAACATGAATGTCTCGAAAATCCTTGTTTCGTCCGCAGCTGCCATTGCCATCGTCGGGGCCGTCAGCTTTGCCTACGCCCAGACCTCCACGCCGTCCACGTCGACGCCGGATACGACGATCGCGCAGGCTCCGGCTGCAAGCCCTGGAACCGATGCAACGACCAGCAACTCGACGCCCGATGCGACGATTGCGCAGACCCCGGCTGCAAGCCCGGGGACTGATGCAACGACTACCAATTCGCCGCCGAACTCCAGCAGCGACACCGCCGCGACGTCCACCGAGCGCCCTGCCAAGGCCGACCGCCATTGATCGGCACGTTCGCACCGAGGATCGGCGCCGGGTGACCGGGGTCGGTCCGGAGTGCGCGCAGGCCAGCTCGCGGCCCTGATCCCGGCGTGCTTCGGACGATGGACCCGCCTTGATGGATCCGGTTGCCGTTCAGGCGGTGGCTCCCGGATCCGCTCGGTCCGAGTTCGGCGAGAGCATTCGGCGCGGGTTGCTCGTCGGGGCGGCGGTCCTGCTCGTCGTGCTGCCTCCGGCCGGCCACCCGCTTCCGGGGGTTGCCGCCGGGTCCGGCCAGCCGTCGATCCAGGCGCGGAGCTCGCCACCGCGGCATGCCGCCCGATTCGCCGACTTCGGTGTGCAGACGCCGTCGCCGGACGCACGTTTCGTCGCCGACTGGGTTGCCGATTCCGGTGACAACGGCGGCGTCGATTTCATCATCGTCGACAAGCGGCGGGCGACGGTCCAGGTGTTCGACGCCCGCGCGCGCCTTCGCGCATCGGCGCCAGTACTCATCGGATCGGCCGTGGGTGACGCCTTGGCGCCGGGCACCAGTTCGCTACCCTGGGCCGAGGTGCGGCCACCAGACCGCATCACGCCGGCAGGACGTTTCGTCGCAGAGCGCGGCCACGATGAGACGGGCCAGGACGTGATCTGGCTCGATTACGACGCAGGCATCGCCATGCACCGCGTTCTCACCACGGTCCCGCAGGAGCATCGACTCGAGCGTCTGGCGACCAAGTCCGTGGCGGACAACCGGATCTCCTACGGTTGCATCAACGTTCCCGCGGCGTTCTACGATACTTACATCCAGCCGGTGTTCGCCAGGCACCCTGCGGTCGTTTACGTGCTGCCCGACACGTTGCCGGTACGGCAGGTGTTCGCCGCTGCCGACCTTGCCTCGCGGCAAGCATTCGGGGCCGGGCGTTCATCCGCCGCGATGGGCGAATGAATCGACTGTTGACCACGCGCTGCCCGAAGCAGGGCGGGTGGGGCCGCAGTGGTCATCGCGGGCGCTACTGCCAAGCCTGCGAGCAGTCTGCGCCGCGAAAGATCGGACGGGATCGACGCCTCTGGCACGGTGACTCTCCTTTGATGTCGACACGGATGGCTGCGCGCTCCGTGCTCAGTGCCGCGCGAGAGCCGTCGTCCAGTCACGGAACACGTCGATGTCGAGTCCGTCGGGGTAGAAGAGGTATCCGGGCTTGTGCCCCGGGACGTCGGTGACGCCGTACTGCCAGACGATCGCCTTGGTGGCACGGTCGATGACGATGACGCGGTGCCGCTGGTCGTCATTGGCGATGACGTTGCCGTTCGGGAGCTCGAGGGCGAGCGACGGGTGATTCAGCATCCTTTCGCCATCCCGCTCGTGATACTCCCACGATATCTTCCCGGTCTTCGGATCGAAGATCACGATTCGCCCGGGTTTCGAGAAGTCGGCGACGATGATCTGGCCGTCGCGGGTCGGGAATGCATCCGAAGGATAGCGGACGTGGGGCGCACGCATGCTCCAGACGACCTTGCCGTCGGGCGTCATCCGCGTGATCCACGAGCCGGTGATCTCGGTGACGAGGATGTCGCCGTTGTCGAGCGGGGTCGTGCCGTTGGGGTAGGCGAGGAAATGCGGCGGATCGTGCCGGCAGTTGCCCTCCGTGCCCCATTGACCGACGACGGTCGAGGTGGCCGGATCGATGAATTGGACGCGGCAATTGCGGATGTCGGCCGTGACGATCCTGCCGTCGGCCAGCAGGTGCGCATCGTCGGGGTAGTTGAAGTAGCCGGCTTTGCTGCCCTTGGTGTCGGAGGCGCCATAGGTCCACGTCAGCGAGCGGGTCGCGTAATCGACGATGTGGATGTCGTAGTTGTCCTCCTCGTTGACCATCAACCGGCGGCCGTCGGGCGAAAAGAACACGTCGTCGTTGCCGCGGTAGATCTTGAGGTTGGGCGACGGAAACTCCCAGACGATGCGCTTGTCCGGCGCGATCTCGATCAGCCGGTTGTTGCGCCGGTCGGCGATGACGATCGGATAGGGCAGCGGCCCGGCCCAGGCCGGTACCGGGCTTCCGCGCGAACCGGTGGCTTGGGGAATCGCGGGCAGCGCGGTTCCGCTCGACACGATGCCGGCACCGATCATTTCCCGCGTAACGATGACCGGCCGTCCATCCGGGGGCGCCGGCGCGGGCTCTGTCCCTGTCCCGGCAGCATCGGCCGGAGCCGACAGTGCGCTCGCGACGATCCCGAGGATCGCGATCCGTTGCAACCCGCCGCGGACAACGTTGCGCAGTACGGTCATCTGGGCCTCCTTCGCTGATTCGATGTCTTCAGGTCGCTTCCTGCAGCTGCCGCACGCCCGGCATTTCGACCAGCGCGCCGATCCGCGCATCCTTCTCGTGCCAGAGCGCCTGGAGCCAGTGCTGGAAGGTCTTCCGGTACTTGGAGTCTCGCGCGTAGTCGCCGCCGCGGAACTCCGGTGGGATCGCGATGCGCTGTGCCCGCACGACGATGTGGCGCAGATCCCCGCAGAGAAAGTGCCAGAACGTCGGGACCCCGTCCGGATAGACGATCGTGACGTCGAGCAACGCGTCGAACCTTTCGCCAAGCACACCCAGCGCCAAGGCCAGTGCGCCTGCCTTGGGCTTGAGCAGGTGGCGATAAGGCGAGTGCTGGGAGCGATGCTTGGCGGAGGTGAAGCGGGTGCCTTCCACGAAGTTCATCACGCTGGTGGGTACCCGGGCGAACTTCTCGCAGGCCCGGCGTGTCGCCTCGAGATCGTCGAACCGCTTCTCCGGATGCCGCTTCAACTGGACATCGGAATGGCGGCGCATGAATGGGAAATCGAGCGCCCACCACGCGAGGCCGATCACCGGTACGTAGATCAGTTGTTGCTTCAGGAAGAACTTGAGCATTGGAATCCGGCGATTCATGACGTGCTGGAGCACCAGTACGTCCACCCAGGACTGGTGATTGCAGGTGACCATGTACCAGCCGCGGTACGCGACACCGTCCAATCCCGCGACGTCCCACCGGGTGCGCTGGGTGAGGCGCATCCAGGCACTGTTCCCGGCGACCCACGTCGTCGCGATGTTGTTCAGGATCCGGTCGACCGCGGCGCCCACCCGCGTGGCGGGCACGACCAGCTTGACGAGCGCGAACAGAAAGAGGACCCAGCACCAGAACAGGGTGTTGAGCACCAGCAGCGATCCCGCAACGACGCCGCGGGCAACCGCGAAAGGCAGGCGAGGAGGGCGTTGCCGGTGCGTTCGGGCCGACTCGGTCATCTCGGCACGGAGTACCGCTGGCACCCGCGCACTGCGGGCCTACCCGGGTCGAAGAACGCGATATCCCGCGCGGGGAATGCCGAAGCGGGGTCGAGGATGCAGATGGACCTGGGAGCGAGCATTTTGTCGGAGAGCGAGCGCCGATCCTAGGGCTCGCGACTGCCCGGCGCGTTGATTTCCATCAAGTCCATCCCGACGCGAGATGGCGACGCCCGATCCCAAGCCATGTTGGCCGGAGCATCGATACGCAGACCGATTCACCGGGACCTGGGCTCGTGGCGTCTGACCCAGGCACCGATGTCGGGCCACGCGTCGCACAGCGTGCGCGAACCCATGAACAGCCCGACATGCCCGCCCGGCACCAGCTTCCTCACGATCTCGCGCGCCTCGGACGGCGAACCTGGGCTCAACGATCTGTGCCCGGCGTTCAAGCGGTTCTTCGCCCACGCCGCGCCGCAGGCCGAAAAGATGGCGATCGAACAGCGCGAGGCGCCATTCTGTCCCGGCGACACTTGTGCGATAGCGCAAATGGGCCTTAATCCACGTCAATAGTTCGGGCATGTGGACTGGGTATATTCACGCGACGGGTCGGTCCGATGGCCCGTTCCCCATTCTCGGGAGGGCACATGGTAGGACAACATTCGTTTCGGCCGTCTCCGGCGATGCGCTTCGCGGTCGGCGATAGCAGGCATTTGCTCCCGCAGCAAAGCGAAGCCCGAGTGTGACCGTGCGCCACCGGGAATGGCACCGCACGGACCGCATCGGCTGGTTGCGCGCCGCAGTACTGGGGGCCAACGACGGCATCGTTTCGACCGCAAGCCTGGTGCTCGGTGTCGCCGCCGCGCAGGGGACACACAGCAGCGTGATGGTGGCCGGTATTGCCGGCCTGGTCGCGGGGGCCATGTCGATGGCGGCCGGCGAGTACGTGTCGGTCCGCTCACAGGCGGATTCCGAACAGGCCGCGCTCGGCATGGAACGCGCGGAACTCAAGGCAGACGACAAGGCCGAGCACCAGGAGCTGGCGGCGATCTATGTGCAACGCGGTCTGGATGCCGCGCTCGCGAAGCAGGTTGCCGAGCAACTCATGGCCCACGACGCGCTTGGCGCGCATGCCCGCGATGAACTCGGCATTTCCGAGACACTCAGGGCGCGACCGATTCAGGCTGCGTTTACCTCAGCCGCCAGCTTCGCCGTTGGCGCCGCCATGCCACTGTTGGCGGCCGCCGTAGTCTCTGCGTCAAGCCTGATTCCCGTCGTCTCCGGGATTTCGCTGGTGTTCCTTGCAATCCTGGGTGGACTCGCTGCGCGCGTCGGGGGCGCCAGTGTGACGACGGGCGCCATGCGCGTCACGTTCTGGGGCGCCCTCGCGATGGGGCTGACGGCAGGCGTCGGTGCGCTGTTCGGAACGGTCGCGTGATGACCCATTTTCAATTCGGTTGGCGCAAACCAACGCCAGACGAGCGGCGGTTCGCGGCGGGCCATGCCTGAGCGCGGATCGCGATGCGGTAGTTCATTACCAGACAGGAGAGTCAATGATGAAGAAGGAAAAGAGTGTGCTGACCAAGATTGGTGACGCGATGGGAGCGGCCGTGGACATGGCGCAGGAAATGGGCGCCTCGCTGATGAAGCAGACCGAAGGCGCGGCGTCGGACGCCAAACGCGGAGCCGCAAAGGCGCGGGCCTCGGTGGGGAAGGAAGCGCGGGCCGCCACCGCCAGCGCAAAGCGCAAGGGAAAGGCCGCTGGAGCGGATGCCAAGAAGGCCTATGGCAAGGCGAAACGCACCGTCACGCGCAAGGCCAAGTCCGTCGAAGCGGATGCGGAAAGGGCTTTCGGAAAGGCGGAGCGCGCGGTGAAGCGCAAGGTGAAGGCAGCGGCAACGGGCGCGAAAAAGGCCGCCGGCAAGGTCGAGCGCGCCATGAGTCCGAAGAAGCCCACGGCGGCGCGCAAGGCCGGTGCAGCGAAGAAGGCTGCGGGACGCAAGACCACCGCCGCCAAGTCCGCGGTGAAGAAAGGCGTCGCGAAGGTGAAGACGACGGCCCGGAAGGTCGGTGCCGCGGTAGCCAAGGCGGCCAAGGGGGCCGCGAAGAAGCCCGGGAAGAAGCCCGCGAAGAAGCCCGCGAAGAAGACGGCGAAAAAGACGGTAAAGAGAAGCAAGGCCTGACTGGCCGCGAACGTCTGGGGCACTTCATGGCGAACAACGGCACGGGTACGCCCGCGCCGTTGCTGTTGCATCTCGTTCGGCGCCCAGCTCCCGGGCGTCGATCAGTGGCGACTGAGACCCGCCTCGATCAGTTCTTGCCGAACTGCGCCTTCGCGTTGCTGACGCACGCATCCTTCGCGGGACCCGCGAGCGCGTCGCACTTCTCGATTGCGACCTTGTATTCCGCCTCCCGCTTGTCTGCGCTCGCGTCCTTGCGGGCTTCGGTCTGCTTCGTCGCCGCCTCCTTGTTCGTATCGGCCGCGACACGGTCGACCTTGGCGTTCGCCTTGCCCTTGACCAACTCGGACTTGGCCTCCTTGACGCAGACATCCTTCCGGTTGCCGGCCAGGTCGTCGCATTTCTCGATGGCGACGTTGTAATTCGCCTGTGCGTGCGCAATGCGCGCGTTCTCGCGCGCCTTCGGCGTGTGCCTGTAGGCGGCTTCGGCGTCAGCCTTGGCGACGCTGTCCTTGCCCTTCGCTTCCGCGACGCAGATGTCGTTGGCATTCCCGGAGAGCGACGAGCACGCATCCTTGTCGATCTTGTACCGCGCGTCGGCGTCCTTCACCGCCTGGGTGTAGCTCGACTTCGAGATCGGAGCGGTCATCGGCGAGTTCGTCTGCGCCGCGCTGGCGCCGGCAAAACCCAGCCCGGCGGTGACAAACAATGCAATCATTAGCTTGGACATTTCATTTCCTTATGATCAAGTACGTTATCGCAAGCCCTATCGCCGACTTGCGTCCCTGCCTACTTCAAGCGCATGTCGTTCTTGACGGACGTGACGCCGTCGACAGTGCGCGCGACCTCAACCGCCTTGCTTTCCGCGGCCTGCGAGGTCACAAAACCGCTGAGCTGAACCGCGCCCTCGAAGGTCCCGACGTTGATTTCGGCGGACTTGAGCGTCGCCTCATCGAGGGTCGCCAACTTGCGACTGATGTCGTTCACGCCTTTTCGTTTGAATGAAACACTCTGCGGTCACGAGGCTGGACTACAGGCGTCCCATCACGAACAGGACGATCAGGATCAGCAGCACGACACCGACGAGGCCCGAGGGTCCGTACCCCCAACTGCTGGCGTGTGGCCAGACGGGCAGGACGCCGATGAGTGCCAGGACCACAACGATCAACAGAATCGTGCCGAGACCCATGACTTGCTCCTCATAATGTCTGCCGGAAAACGGCCCGCACGCCGATAACGCCGCAAGTCAAGTATCGGCGACCGGGCTCCGTCTGTATGTGCGGTGACGTACACACCGCACGCTTGTGGATGAATGTGGGCTCCGACTGCCACAGAGGGAGTCCGACAGGCGCATGCAGCGTGGCGGCGCCATATCAGCGGGCAGGTGGTTTATCGCACAGAGCCTCGTGGTCCTTTTGCGGCAATCTTGGCGGCTTCCCACGACTCCCAATCAAGGATGCAAATGAAACGCAATTACGCCGGCTACTCGTACGTGTCCCCGTTCATGCTCTGGAGCGATCTCGCCACCAAGACTCTGGAGATGATGCTGGCCTCGGCGCAGGTCATCGGTCACCGAACTGGCCGCATGGCCCTGGCCGGCCCCGTTCCCAACGCGCGCGACCGGCGCGAATTCGCATTGATGGGACAGGAAAAGATCGAAGCGGGCGCCCAATCTGCTCAGGCGATGGTTGCGCACATGATGACCCTGGGCCAGCCATGGGGCGCATTGGCTTTCCGCCATCTCCTGCAGAACTCTGCGGCGTTCATGTCGTTGGCCGGCAGCCGAACGCCGAGCCAGTTGATCGCGCGGCAAGCAGCAGTCGTGCGGGCGCTGGGACAATCGGCGATCAGCATGGCGGACGTTTCGAAGAACGCCACCAAGCTCGCGTACCGCGGGCTGAAGCCCATCCACGCCAAGGCCACCGCGAACGCGAAACGGCTTGGAAAGCGTTGACTGGCGATTTTGTAGGGATCCGTGTCGCCGGCAGATCGGCGTGGAGCCAGCCATGCGAGTGCGATCTCGCCCCGGCGATTCGGCCGGGCGGCAGCGAGTTTTTTCACTATCGCCGCGCGTGGCGCGTTACGGCGCGATAGGGATAGCCTTGGGATGGCTACTTGGCGACATAGGGCAGGAGCCGGTCAAATTCCGTCTTGACCACCTGGTAACACTCACAGCACCGCGCCTCCAGTCCCGGGCGATTGAGCACGGTGATCCTGCCTCGCCCGTAACGAATCAAACCGGCCTTCTGCAGCTTCCCGGCGGCCTCGGTAACCCCTTCGCGGCGCACGCCGAGCATGTTGGCGATCAATTCCTGCGTCATGGAAAGTTCGCTCGATCCCAAACGATCCAGGCTCAGTAACAGCCAGCGGCACAATTGCTGATCCACAGAATGGTGTCGATTGCAGACCGCAGTCTGCGCCATCTACGTAATGAGCGCCTGGGTGTAGCGCAGCAGAAGGTGCATGGTCGGACCGAATCGCGCGAACTCCGCCTTGAGCAAATCCGCCTTGAGCCGGAAGCCGTGCCCGGCACTCTGCACCACGGCGCGGCTGGGCGTGGTGTCGCCGCCCATGAACAGGGAAATGCCGAGCAAGCCTTCGTTACCGACGATAGCGATTTCGGCCGACGCCCCATCCTCCATGACATACAGCAGCGAAATGATGGCCGTGGTGGGGAAATGGACATACCGCAACCGGTCCCCGGATTCATACAGAACGTCACCGAGCTTCAGCGGGATCAGTTCCAGATGGGATGCGACCCGCTCGTAATCATTGGCCGGCAGGGCGTCGAGCAGATGATTCTGATGGGGCGTGGGCCCTGCAGGCACGGCGTTGTGCGTCCCGCCTGCCACGGCCATGCGTGGTGCCTTCCCGGTGTCGCGACCAGGTCTTTCGGCTGCCATCCTGAAATTCTAGCAGGCCGGTTCGTCGCCTGAATCGACAGGGCCGCCTACGCGGCGCGAAGGCTCCCGGCGAGGCCGCGAACCCTCAATCGCGACGTGAGTTAACGCGCGAGCTAATCTCTGCGGTCAATGGCAGCCGGTACATCGTGCGCCCTCCCTTCGGTGGCCGCCCCGGCGGTCGGTGCTCCCCGCGGCGCCGGCCGCGGTATCGCCGCCGGGGTCGATGCGTCCCCACCATGGCGGGCGGCGATATAGGCGCGCACCAGCCGTTGCGCCTCCAGGCACCAGTGGCGCTTGATGCTGTACCAGACGTCGGCTGCCCACAGGACGTGGTCCTGGGCATCGGCAGGCAGCGACGAGGTGTCGTGCTTTCCGCCGGGGACGTAGGCGTCGATCCAGTCGCGCACCTCGGGCTCGAGTGCGAGTGACGCGACCTCCGGCACGAAGATGTGGCTGTAATGGGAGGGAAGCTCGACGTTTTGCACCTTCGCCGTGCCGTTGGGATGGTAGAGGTCGATCGAGCCCGGGTAATCCATTGCGACCGGGTCGGAATCGATCGAAAAGCCGGTGAATTCGTCGACGGTGTCGGGGATGGTCGTCAGCCTGTCGACCATCGACCACTGGTTGGGCATCAGGAACGCAAGACCCCCGGCGCCGACGACGCTTGCATAGGCGACCGACAGCCCGACGACCGGGCGCTCGTGGCGGGTATAGGGGTCGACGATGGTGGTCCGGTCCTCGAATTCGCCGGCCACCGGGTCGAACACGCGCAGCGACGGCGCGAACTTCCCGGCGAGTTCGTCCAGGACCTTGACCGCCTGTACCCCGCCCTGGCTGTGGCCGATCAGCATCGGCCGCAGGCCGTCGTGCTCGTACTCCCAGGCCACGATCCCTGCGAGCTTGGTGCTGTCGTCGTAGGGGCTGTACGACCAGCCGCCATTGTTCGGATCGCGGATCCGCGATTCCGGATAGCCCATCCGGGTGAGGAAGACGCCGAAGGACTTCATCAGCAGGTAGACGGGGAAAACGCCGCCGTGCAGCAGGATGATCCGCGGTGCCGGACCTTTCGCCAGCGTTTCGCGCACGTCTCGGCTGCTGATGTGGTCGGGGTCGAGCGCAAGCAGCCGGTCCCGGATCGCGGGGGGCGGCACCGCTGCGAAGGGATCCGGGGCCACCCTCGCCTGCGCCGGGGCGGACCCGGGCGCGGCGACGGGACCCGCGGGGGTCGATGCGGGTGGCTGGGTCGCGCAGCCTGCGGCCGCGATGGCCGTCGCGACCACCAGCGCGGCGGCCCATCGGAATATCCTCATTGCAGCATGCCGATGCGTACGAGGACGTCGCTCCATATCCGCGTGCATCGTGTCGTCGGACGTCGTCGCCGCCACGATGATCGGCGCGCTTGTCCCATTGCGCCGTCGGTTATCTGTTCGCGCGGTTGGCGCGCCTATCCCTTCTTGGCGGCTTCTTTCAGATCGCTGACCGCCTCCTTCAAATATCGGCCGCGCACCGGCATCGGTGCGCGCTCCGGGGCCCTGCGACAGCCACCGCCAGCTAGCAGCCCGCGTCCTCGACGCCCGGCTCGTTCGGCGGTTGCCAGTCCGTCACTTGAGCTTCATGGAATTCTTGACCGACGTCACGCCGGGAACGCTGCGCGCAACCTCGACCGCCTTGTTGATGTCCGCCTGGGAGCTGACGAAGCCGCTCAGCTGCACCACCCCCTTGAAGGTCTCCACGTTGATTTCCGCAGACTTGAGCGACGGTTCATCGAACACTGCCGCCTTGACCTTGGCGGTGATCACGGTGTCGTCCACATATTCGCCGGTCCCCTCTTTCGTGGCCGTCGATGCGCAGCCCATCGCCAGCGCGACGATCAGCACGGCAATGAATGCGGCAAACGTGCGGGTAACCAGCGTCCGATTGATGTTGGGCATGCTCTTTCCTTTGATCTGAGCACAACGGGTCGCTACAGGCGTCCCAGCAGGAACAGGACGATCACGATCAGCAAGATGACGCCGACGATTCCGCTGGGCGCGTAGCCCCAGCTGCGCGCGTGCGGCCAAACAGGTATGACGCCGATCAGTATCAGGATCAGAACAATCAGCAGAATGGTGCCGATACTCATGACTTGCTCCTTGGTTGTTCAATGCCACCGAGGCCAGGGCGAAAGGTGCGGGCCGAGGTTGGCTTATTGGTTGTGTTCCCCACCGGGCTGTTCACCTTTCCCACCGTGCTGCTCCTGGCCCTGCTTGGGTTCCTTCGCGGGTCCCTTGCCTTGCGGTCCCTTGGCCTGGCTCTGCGGCTTGGGTGCCTGCTGCTGATGCTGCTGCGGGGCGCCCTGCTGCGGCTGCCGCGCCTTAGGCTGCGCCTTTGGCGGCTGCGCGGGTCCCTTGGCCTGGCCCTGCGGCTTGGGTGCCTGCTGCTGATGTTGCTGCGGGGCACCCTGCTGTGGCTGTGGCTGCCGCGCCTGAGGCTGCGCCTTAGGAGGCTGCGCGGGTGCCTTGGCCTGCCCCTGCGGCTTGGGTGCCTGCTGCTGACGCTGCGCCGTCCCTTGCTGTGGCTGTGGCTGCCGCGCCTGAGGCTGTGTGTGTGGCGTCGCGGGAGCGGCTTGCGGGCGTGACGACGGCGGGCTGGAAGCGCCTTGGCCCTGCTGCGGGGGACGTGCTTGCTGGGGTGCTGCCGGCCTTGCCGGCGGCGACGCTGCCGGCGCACGTTGCACCTGCTGCGCCTGGAAGTGCTGCCTCACGACCGGGTCGCGCGGCTGGTAACGGTAGTGCTCGCGCTCGAGGACCTGCTGCTGCTCGGCCCGCGGATAGCGATCCCCCGAATATTGCCGCTGGTAGATGGGCAGCGGCGCCGGTGCAGGTACCGCGCGGCGATTCCAGTTGTCCCATCCGCTGTGACTCCGCTCCCAATCGTGGCCCCAGTGATCACCCCAGCGCGGCGGCGCATCCGAACTCCACCCGTAAAAGTAGCCAGGTGGGTGCCGGTAATAGCGCACCGGGACGCGCAGGATGAACAGCGGCACCGCCCCCGGCGCCACCACCATCCAGGGCCCGTTGTACCAGGAGCTCGCGTACCAGTTGTCCTGCTGGTAGACCCAGTACATGCCGTCGTAGAAGAAGTAGTTCGAATTCAGCTGCGGCGCGTAATACACGGGATAGCCGGGCACCGGGACCAGCTGGGGATACACCGGCAGGTTGATGCCGATGCTGATCCCGGGAAGCCCGATGCCGATGCTCACCTGGGCAGAAGCCGTGGTGATCGGGACCAGCAGCAGCCACAGGACAATCAGTGCCTTGCGCATTTTCAGTCTTTCAGTACAAGTTCGCGGGGCCGTCATCCGCGGACTCGGTCGCCGCAACGGCCAACGGTCGTTGATTTGCGCGACACCCGCTTCATCACCGGCCCGTCGCGGTCCTTCCGACGATCGAGGAAACCTTGGCCAGCGTATCCGCGGCCACCCGTGCCATCCTTTCCCCTTCCTGCCGACGATCGCGCCGGATTCTCGCGAACGTTTTCCGCAGGTCCGTGTTGAAGCTCGTCGTATAGCGAAACGATGGATCGAGAATCGACTTCATGTGCTCTCCTCCGGTCTCCCCAGCGCCAGTCGATGACTCGCTTAGGATCGCCGAGGTCCAGCTCGCGGATTTCCGCCTTGGATCGCCATGAAACTGTAGTTCGCTAGCGAACATAGGATATTGACCGTAATCAACGAACAGGATGAATGCGTTGCGAACATCCACAGCGTAGAAGTCCGGCGCACTCCTGCGCCAGGAGGAACCATGCCCACCCATCGCACCACGATGCGAAGCCGATCCGGCACGAAGCTCTACGCCGTCCATGACGAGGGCGGCAAGTTCAAGGACATCCAGACATAAAGCGCGCTCACACCGCTGACATGCGCCTTTGCTAACAAGTCGATGCGAACATCTGTTCGGCCGCCCGCGCACTCTCGCGCTTGAGGTAGGTTGAGGTAGGTTGAGGTAGGTTGAGGTGGCGCCGAATAACCGGCGGATCCGTCCCTCGATGACCCAATGCGACGACGAGCCGTCAGTCGGAGTCCAATTGCCACCGCGCGGCCCGAACTCCATTCTCATGGGATGGGTTCATTTCAGATGAATATTGCCGCCGAAAAGCCCAAGTAGGCCCATCACGATCAAATAAATGGCGACGATATAGCTCAGCAGCCGGGGCACAATCAAGATCAGAATGCCGGCGATAAGCGAGACTAGCGGGCCGATACTCAAGTTCAGATTCATGATGCATCCGTCCTTCTTCGCGTAAAACGGTGGCACAACGGCGCGAAACACGCCTTACCCGTCAACGTATTCGCGACCTCGGGGCGCCGTCTGTGCGATCCCGCACATACGATGGCATATCGGCTGCGTGAACGCGGAGCACGGCTGCGGCAACTACACCGTGGCGTAAGGACGACACTTGGATCCAGTCGGCCGCGACCCATGTCGGTACCTGCGACTGGCTTGGCGACAGGTGGCCACAAGCGCCTTGGCGTTCTCGACGCGGCTTTGATTTGGCATCGAGCGCGCAGCTCCCAGGATTTGCAGACTGCAACGAGAAGCCATACCCGTATCCCAGAAGCAGTCGCTCGGATCGCTATGCTCTGCAATCGACGCGCTGGCTCAGCGCAACCCGGTCCAGCAACTTCACGTTGCGCCCTTGCACCTGAAGCAGGCCTTCCTGCTGCAATCGGGAGAACAGGCGACTCACGGTTTCCAGCTTGAGCCCCAGGTAGCTCCCGATCTCTTCGCGAGTCATCCGCAGCACAAACTCGCTCGACGAATAGCCACGCGCCCGGTAACGCTGCGACAAGTCGAGCAGAAACGCTGCCAGCCGCTGTTCGGCGTGCATTGTTCCGAGTACGATCATCAGCGAGTGGATGCGTGTACTCTCCTGTGACAGCAGTTTGTGCAGGGTGTGCCCGAATTCATCGCTGAGTTGTGCAAGGTGCTCGATCTGATCGAACGGCAGCCGACAGACTTCCATGTCTTCCAGCGCGATCACCTCACACTCATGAATGTCGGTGGCGATCCCGTCAACGCCGATGATTTCTCCCGCCATGTGAAACCCGGCGACCTGCTCCTGCCCGTCATTTGCGAGCAAGACAGTCTTGCACGAACCGATGCGTATCGCGTAGAGCGCGTTGAATCTGTCCCCGACGCGATACAGCACGTCATCCTTCCTGAAACGAGTCCGCTGCGTCAGAAGTCGCTTGATCTCTGGCGTCGCATGCGGATCCAGTTCCGTGGACGAGCAAAAGTCCCTCAGCTTCCAAGTCGAACGCTGCGACGCGCGTCGCGTGCCTGCGTCCTCGGGCTGACCCGTGAGCACCTTCAGCCGCTCATTGGCTTCCGTCAGGATCTCGACCTGGTGCTGCGCAGCGATCGACACTTGCTGGCTCGATGCCAGCGCACGCTGGAGTTCTTCCACGCGTGCAAGGGCCAGGTGCAACTGCAGGGGCCCGGTATTGAGGGCGGCAAGTGGCTCGGGCTCGCGCGTATACGCGGCGCGGACGTTAGGCGCCACGCGGACATCCAGCGGGCCAATCGTTGGTGGGGGCGTCATCCGACCTGCCCCCAAGCGGCGTTGGACGGCTCGAATGAATGCGCTACGAATCTGGCCATCGAGCTAGGATATGCCGACCGTCGTGTTGTTGAATGTGCGCCATCGCACATAAGCCTCGAACCGCAGCACGAGGTGGAGTCGATCTCCCCCAAAGCCGGCGTTCCACGGCCTGCGCGAAAGGCTGCCGAGGCGCGGCGCGCCTGAGGCATCGCAACGGCAATTGCGCCTGCGACGACACGACCGATGGCGACCGGCTACCTCAGGTGATCCCCCCTGAGTGCGGAGGCGGGAAGGTCTGGCCGCGCGACTCATCTCGGCGACGGTTACCGCCCGCAATCGGCCATTGACCCACCTGATCCAACGCCCGGTGCAAGGGGGCCGGCGGTTGGGTCTATGCCCTCGAAATGCTCTGTGCGCTATGGGACAGAAAGTTTAATCCAAGTCAACAGACGCAGCAGATGGGCCGGGTAGATTCCATCATCGGGTTGGCTTGATAGCCGGGTCCCTGTTCTGGGGAGGGCGCGATGTTGGGACCACATTCGTTTCCGCCGTCTCCGGAGACGCGCTTCGCGTTTGGCAAGCGATTGTATTCCGCACCCGCACAGGACACGCCCAGGCGGAATCACCTTCTTGCGGCGCTGCCCCGGCAGGATTATGAGTATCTGCTGCCGAATCTGGAGCCCTTCCCCTTGCCATTGGGTTGGGCTGTTCACGATGCCGGCGACCGTGAACGGTATCTGTATTTTCTAACCGAGGGCATCGTTTCCCGGTTCTATGTAACGGAGGGTGGGGGGTCGGCAGAATTCGCAGTCACGGGCAGCGAAGGCGTAATCGGCGTGGCGGCGTTCCTCGGGGGCAAAAGCACGCCGAGCCAGGCGGTGGTGCTGAGCGCCGGCTACAGTTATCGGCTGCGGGCGGATCGGCTGAAGCGCGAGTTCGAGCGCGACGGCCCACTGCCGCGTTTGCTCCTGCGCTACACCATGGCGCTGATCACCCAGACGGCGCAGACCGCGGTGTGCAATCGGTACCATTCGGTCGACCAGCAATTGTGCCGTTGGCTGCTGCTGTGCCTGGATCGCTTGGCGTCGCGCGAAATCTCCATGACGCAGGAACTGATCGCCAACATGCTGGGTGTGCGGCGCGAAGGTGTCGCCGTGGCTGCGCGGAAGTTGCAGGACGCCGGATTGATTCATTACCGCCGCGGGACCATCACCGTGCTCGACCGGCCGGGTCTGGAAGCGCGGTCCTGCGAGTGCTACCGGGTGGTCAAGACCGAGTTCGATCGTCTGCTGCCCGACATCGCCAAGCAGTTCTCCGAAGCTCTTGCGTTCTCGCCATGATCCGCAGCTCGGAGCACTCATGCGCGGCGGTGAGCAGTCCGATTAATGGTGGCAGGCGCCGGGTTCGTCCGCGTGCAAGAACAACATAGTGTGCGTCGTCGCACAGACGGCGAACCTGCGGTCGTCTAACTTTTCACGGGTTTCCCGATGTGGTGGATGGAGGACGTGCTTTGCGAATTGCCTCAACGGCGATATACGGCCGGTACCAAGTGTCGTTTCAGCCAGCGCACGCGACAAGCTACGTCAGCCAATAGCCGCAAACTCGAGGACTCTCAGGGCGCATTGCATGCTCTGTGCAATTGGCGTTGTGATCTTTCTTCTGTGGCTCCACGCACTCGTCGGGCTACGCCCGCTATGAGCAGGGCGCATCGGGCGTACACCAACGGCGGCGCGTCACGCTGCGGTCCCGACTCGCCATTGCGGATTCATCCGCCCCGTACGGAGAGGCGAATGAACAACAACCAGATCGAAGGCAAGGTCCAGAAGGGTGCGGGAGACGTCGAACACCCACTTGATAAGGTGGCCAGCAAGACCTGCTCGGCGGCCGAGGGCGCGGGCAACGGGCCGCTTGGTCTGCGGGCCACCAATGATCGATTGTCGTGAAGGAAGCAATCATGAGTTGGATTGGCAGATTCCCGGCATCCAGCGAAGCGGAACCGGCTGCCCCACGGCGCGAGACCGCAATCCGCGGCGCATCGTTCGGCGCCCACAATGCGATACGGGGCAGCTCCGAAGGCGCCGCAGCGCCCGGTGAGATTCTTGGCGGCGAAATTGCGGAGGAAATCAAGCGCCGACAGATATTGCTAGCACTGCGCTACGTCTTGGCGGTGCGCGCGCGATAAGCCACATCGTTTTGGCGTCGCACCCGAAGTGGGGCGGATGATGGTAAAGACGCGGCGGGTCGCGCAGTGGTGCTGGCGGGGACGGCGCATCGACACCTCGTACTGTTCTGCTTACGCAAGCATCGTGCCCTTCGCCTTTGGCAAAGGAACTCGGACGTACGCTGCAGTAACGGACTTACGCAGTATTCGCGGAGTTCCTGCCTCGTTGTGTGCGGCATCGCACAGACGGCAGCTTATCTGCCAGCCATCATTCGACCACTATGTGTTCTTTGGCCCATGTGCATAGCATTGACCGGTTCTGAGAAGTGCGGACGATTTGCGAGCGAAAGTAAAGCCAGAAGTGGCTTATCCATTGTGGGACGGGAATTGCATCAATGCGTGCGGACAAGTTTCGACGCCGCATCTACCGGGAACCGTAATCATGAAGACATCGCAATTCTTCGTCGCAGCAAGCCTTGCCCTGGCGAGTTCGCTCGCATCGGCTAACGTCCAGTACACGTTTTACGCGAGCGGTGTGACCGAGCGCTATTCCCAGCAGGGAATGGCCGTCTTCAATTTCTCGAACGATGGAGGTTCCCTGTCGATCACGCTGACCGACACCGTCGATCCGACGGCTGCGGTCCTGTCTTCGATCACCGGATTGCAGTTCGGGCTTTCGTCCCCGTCGACCAGCATGTCGCTCGTCTCGGTCAATGCGGCTCAGGTTGTCGACTGCACGAATTCGTCCAGCCCCTGCCCCGCCGGCAGCGGATCTTCGCCCTACGGCTGGGGATCGATGGCGGCCGGGAGCGGTTTCGCGCTAGGCGCGGGCTTCGACGGCAACTCGTTTGCCTACCAGCCGTATGGAATCGTCAATGCCAATTACGCTGTGTCGGGCGGCCTCGGCGACCCCGCGGTCAATCCGCTGCTGGTTGGCCCGGTGACGTTCAATTTCGCGCTGTCGGGGCTTCGGTATGCGCCCGAGGTGAATTCCGTCGTCTTCGCATTCGGTGACCCGGTCCATCCGCTCACGCTGGTAGGTCCTCAGGTGTCGGTTCCTGAGCCGCAATCGCTGGCGCTTCTCGCTGCCGGATTGCTGGCAGCCGGGTGGGTGAGCCGTCGCAAGTACTCTCACGCATAGAAGCTCGCGCCAGACTGCACCGCGCAGGCTGACTCCCTCGTATTACGTAGTCGCCCACCCAGATTCAACCGTCCCGCAGGGCGACATCTACCACTGGCAAGCAGCCGCCGGCGGGGTCGGAGTTGGCGGACTGTCGCCTGCCAAGCGCGTTGGCATTGGCAGCGTGACTCAGCGTCAGCAGATCCCGGAAGATCCGGGACGGTTCATTTCTGCTTGGCGATGATCTTGTCCTTGATCTTGTCGTAGACGGCCTGCGGGATGATGTTCTTGCCCACCAGGTCATCCTTGCCCTTGTAGGGGCGCCCCTTGATGATGGCCTTGGCGCGTGCGTCGCCAATGCCCTCCAATGCCATCAGCTGTTGCGGCGTCGCGCTGTTGATATCGATCTTTTCACCGGCCTGGGTGGCCGCTGCGGCCGGCATGGTCGTAGCCTTGGCGTCCTTGTCGGCAGCGAACGACGGGGCGGCGAGCCCCAGGGCGACAGCAAGCAGAAAAATGGCGAATCGGTTCATGTGATTTCCCTTACTACGGTGAGTGGGTTCCTGCATTGTAGGCTGTTCTGACCATGCAGTCGCCGAGCGTGACCCCGGTCTCAGCACTCGCGCAGGTCATGCCGCATTGGGTACGATGCTCGAGATCGGCGCGACGACAGACGCATCTGCGTCCTCGTCCTGAGGGCAAGGGCCGGCGCTCCCCCGCAGTGCCCGAAGGGGAATTCTCCGTACCATGGTCAAGCTTCGCGATCTCTGGTCCCGCACCAAGGCGTTCTTTGCCAGGCTCTTCCGGCGCAAGCCGCCGGAGCCGGGGCGCTTCGAGACGGGCGGGAAAGGGACCTTCCGCGGCTTCCTCGCCGTGGCGCCGTGGGTCCTGCCCCAGCGCGACTACCTGGTCTACGTTCCGAAAGGTCACGCGGACTGGCGAGAGGCTCCGCTGATCGTGCTGATCCACGGCTGCCAGCAGACGCCGGAGGATATCGCGGCGGGCACACGCATCGCGGAATTGGCGGATTCCCTTGGGTCTCTAGTCCTGCTGCCGCGCCAGAAGAACGGCGCGAACCGGTGGGGATGCTGGAACTGGTACGACGGCGGAACGGCGAGAGGCTGGGGCGAGACGGCGATCGTCGCTGCGCAGATCGAGGACGTGCGCGAAAGGTACCGCATCGACCGGCGCCGCGTGTTCGTCGCCGGGATGTCGTCGGGCGGCGGCCTCGCCGCGATACTCGGCCTGCGCCGGCCGGACCTGGTGGCCGGCACGTTCATCCACTCCGGCATCGCCTGCGGGGCGGCATCGTCGCCGTTGATGGCGCTCGCAGTCACCAGCAACGGCGCTGACGCCGACGTTGCCCAAATCGGCGCCGACGCGCGCGCTCATGCGGGCCCATCGACGCTGCCCGTGCCGTTGATCTCCATCCAGGGCTCGCTCGACACCGTCGTTTCGCCGATCAACGCGATCCAACTCGTCCGCCAGTATCTCGCGCTGAACGCCCATCCGGCGGCGAACTCGGGCCGCGTTTCCGAACTTCCGACCCCCGATTACGTCGCGACGACCGCGACCGACGGCCGCCAGGTCACGACCAGCGAATGGACCGACGGGCCGCGCCTCGTGGCGCGGCATGTGCTCGTCGACGGGCTGGGCCATGCCTGGAGCGGCGGCGACGAGCAGTATCCCTACAACGACGCGCATGCCCCCGACGCGACCGCGCTACTCGGCGCCTTCGTGCGCAGTGCGCCGACGTAACGCGCCGATCCGGCCCCAGTCTCTCAATTCCCGGCGAGGTGGTCCTTCATCTTCATCATCGCCACCGTGGCTGCGATGCCGCCCAGCGTGTTGATCAATCCCTTGTGCTGTGCGTAGAACTGGCCCAGCACATTGGCGACATCGGGGTGCACGTCGTTGGCGTGATTCACCACGTCTTGCACCTGCTGGGGCGTCAGTTGCGCGGCCTGCTCGGGGGTGACCTGGGTCTGCCCCGGACTCATCACGTTCCCGAGCACGCCACCGGCGAGCCCGCCTGCCACGCTGGGTCCCAAGGCGGCAATGAGCTGATTGAGCAGGCCGGCCTGCTGCGCACCGTTGGATTGCGCGAACAGCTGTCCCGACCATGTTGCCGATTGCGGGGTCTGATCGGATCCGAAGGCGGCCGCCAGGCCCTTGGCCAGCACATCGGTCGGTGCGCTCTGTGCGATCTGATTGAATTGCGACGCGCTATCGCCGCCGCCGATGATCGACGCGATGAAGCCTGCGGGATGGCCCTCGGGGTAAAGTCCGACAGCCTGACCGATGAACGTCGCTGCGATCGAGCCCGCGATGCCGAGAATTGCCGTCAGCCAGAAGCCGGATGGACCCGTGCCCGCCGGACGTCGTCGAAAAAATGCACCGGCTGAAACAGCACCGCCGGCGCAACGAGGCGCAGATCGTCGCGCCACGCCTCGTCGTCACATTGACCGGCACCAGCGGCCCACCCTTTGGAGCGGCATGTGGTGTCTCCTGCGGTCGAGTGGCAAATCCCCGGCACACGTTGGCCCGGAAGGCGGGTGGCGGATGCATCGCGCACGGGTAACCACAGCGAGAGGGCGGCCCGTGCGAGCCACGGATCCGACGTGGTTGAGCACTCCTGAACTTCGGCGAACACGCCCGGTCGAATGCGGCGGGTCGCTCTGGTCGCAGCGACGCAGGGCGTGCTGTCGCGACCTTTCGATGGCAATTCCTCGACGTTGCAGCCCATCGTGGCTCGATACAATAGCGCCTGCGCGTACGGAGCCAGTTGCCTGGATATGCCGGAAGCCGCGATCTTTCTGACTCCGTGGGAGTTCTCGCCTGCGGTTTTCGCGCTCTGCGTTGGGGCCGTCGTGTTCTACGGCCGCGGACTCGCGCGGATGTCCCCCACCGAGCGCCCGGGCGTCGGCCGTCGCATCGCGTTCTTCGTTGGCTGGGCCCTGATCTATTTCGTGATGCAGACGCATTACGACTACTACTCGCAGCATGTGTTCTTCATCCATCGAATCCAGCACCTCGTATTGCATCACCTGGGGCCGTTCCTGGTCGTGTTCGCGCAGCCGCTGGCGGTGCTTGCGCGCGGTCTTCCCCGCGGTGTCACGACGAACATTATCGCGCCCGTGTGGCGTCATCCGGTCACCCGAGGCGCATATCGGTTCCTGCAGAACCCCGTGGTGGCGCCCGTGCTCTTCGTCGGATTGATCTACCTGTGGCTGACGCCAGCGGTTCATTTCGACGCCATGCTGAGCGCCCGGTACTACGCAGTGATGAACTGGAGCATGCTGCTCGACGGGTCTGCTCTTCTGGTCGCTGGTGCTCGATCCGCGGACGAAGGCCGAAGGGGCCCGCATCGGTCTCGGCGCGCGCATCTGGGTGGTGCTGCTCGCGATACCTCCACAGATTGCGATCGGGGCCTACATTGCCATGAGCCGCAAGGACCTCTTCGATGTGTACGCGGTGTGCGGGCGCGCCTGGTCGATCGCTCCGCGCACCGACCAGCATCTCGGAGGCTTCATTACCTGGATTCCGGCATCGATGATGCACGCGGTGGCTGCGTTGGTCATCCTCTCCCGCTGGATGCACGCCGATGCCGGGCGCGCCGAGCTTGCGTCATGCGCGCATACCTGATCGGCCTTCTGGTTGCGGTCGCGCTCCTCGGCTGTGCGTCCTCGGACCCCGGCTGGCATGTGAAGGACATTTCCGGCCTGATGCCCGACCTCAGCTTCACCATGACCGATGATCAGGGACGGGTGGTCGGCGGGCAGGACTACCGCGGTGAGGTGCCGCTGCTTTTCTTCGGATACTCGCACTGCCCGGACGAATGCCCGGCGACCCTCGCGCGGCTGGCACAGGCGGTCGCCGCGATGAAGGCCGGCGCGGCGGACGTGCGGGTTCTCTTCGTCACGGTGGATCCGCAGCGCGACACGGAATCCCGGCTGAATTCCTATCTGCGAATCCTTCGGGCCGGAGTTCGTCGGCCTGCGGGGCACACCCAGCCAGCTCGCCGCACTCGCCAAGCGATATCGCGTGACCTATTCACTCGGCAAGCCCGATGCCGGAGGCGACTACGAGGTGACGCACAGCGACGCGGTGTTCGTGTTCGATCGGACCGGACGCGCGCGGCTGCTGATCCGCCCCGAGGATCCGGTCAGCGCGATCACGGCGGATCTCGAGCGCCTGTCGACGGGGCAGCGCTAGCGAAACGGCGTTCTCCCCTGCATTGCGCGAAACGTTCCATGGGCATCCGGATGCGCGCCAGCTTCGGATCAGGAGCAAGCGGGTTGGGCGGAGGCGTCAGGGTGACTTGGGAAAGTAGTTCTTCGTCGCCAGCGCCTCGTACAGCGGCGGCGTGAACAGGCCCGAGATGCGCGCGGCGAGCAGCGCCGTAGCCATCATCGGGATGATCATGCCGGTGCCATTGGTCATCTCCATCACGATCACGAACGAGGTGAGGGGCGACTGGGTGACGGCCGCGAGATAGCCGGTCATGCACAAGGCGATGAGCGCGGGCAGCGGTGCCCAGGCAAACGCGGCGTGTACCCACTGCGCAAGCCCCGCGCCAATCGACAGCGAGGGCGAGAACAGGCCGCCCGGGATGCCCGCCATGTAGCTGACGACCATGGCCGTCCATTTGGTGACGGCATAGCCCGGACTCAGCGGCGCGGCGCCTTCGAGCAGGTGCCGTGCCTGGTCGTATCCGCTGCCCCAGGTCTCGCCGCCCGTCGCCACGCCCAGCGCCGCGATCACGAGTCCGACGACGAGCGCGTACCGCAGCGGCCGGTTGGCCCGCCACGCCTGCAGCGGCTTGGGCATCCAGAGTTCCCAATGCAGAAGCGCCCCGTTGAATGCCGCTCCCAGCAGACCGCAGACGATGGCGGCAAGGACGACCGGGAGCACGAAGTCGATGCCGAAGTTCTGCGGGACGTTGATCTGGCCGAAGTAGAGATAATTGCCAGCCAGAGCCAGCGAGGTCAGGCCCGAGAACACGACTGCCGTGATCATGGTGCCGTTGGTGCGGCTCTCGAAGTCGCGCGCCAGTTCCTCGATGGTGAAGATGATGCCGGCCAGCGGCGTGTTGAACGCGGCCGAGAGCCCCGCGGCCGCACCAGCGAGCAGAAGCTGGCGTTCGAGCTTGGGGCTGCGGTGCGGGTAGAAGCGCCGCGTCTCGGCCATGATCGCCGCGCCGATGTGCACGGTGGGCCCTTCACGGCCGATGGTCATGCCGCCGAGAAAGCCGAGCAGCGATATGGCGAGCTTGCCGGCGATGACGCGCAGCCCGAACAGCCGCTGCATCAGCGTTTCGTCGCGTGGAGCGTGAAGCGCGGCGATCACCTGCGGTATGCCGCTGCCCTCGCTGCCCGAGAACCAGCGGCGGGTGGCGAACGCGGCAAGCACCGTGAAGGCCGGCGTGATGACAAAGGCGAGCCACGGTCGGCCGGCGATCCAGCCGATGAAGGCGTTGTAGGCATCCGTGCTCCATTGCGCATAGAGTACGGCGACCAGGCCCACCAGCAGCGCGGCGCCCCACGGCAGCCCGAACTGAAGGAAGAGGCGCCGGAACCGGCGCCTCAGCGGACGCATCCAGGGGTGTTTGCGCAAGGACTCCGGGGGCGATGCGGCTTCGGGAAGCTCTGGTGTCACGGATGTTCGGTGTTGGGGTCAGGCACCCACGCAGTGCGGGCTGTTCGATCGAGCTGGCGGGTTGCCGCTGCTCGCGGTCCCGTATGGTACCGTGCCGACACCCGCCGGCGGGTCGACTCACGGGGTCCCGGGCCCGTGCCGCCTGACCCAGGCGGCGATTTCGGGCCACGCGTCGCGCAGCGTGCGCGACCCCATGAAGAGCCCGATGTGCCCGCCCGGCACCAGCTTCTTGACGACCTCGCGTGCCGGCGTTCCCACGAGGTGCTCCGCGTTGAATACCTGTTCGCGGGTCGTGATGTCATCCGCTTCGCCGGCGAGCAGATAGACCGGAATCTTGATGTCCTTGAGGTTGATCTTGCGTCCGAGCGCGACGAACGTCCCACTGGCGAGCCGGTTTTCCTTGAACAATTCGCGGATCGCCTGGAGATACCAGCGGCCGGGGAGGTCGATCGGGTTCTCGTACCAGCGCTCGAAGTGCTCGGTGCGCTTGACGTACGACTTGTCCTCGATGTGCTCGTACAGATCGAGATACTTGGACATGTATTGCTCGTCCGGATGCATGTTCTTCCAGCCGGCGAGCATGAACTTGCCGAGCATGCGGCCTTCTCCCGCCGCGACCATTTCCTCGAAGAAGCTCATCGGCAGATTGTGGGCCATCTTCTTGATCGCGCCTTCGCCGGCAGCCGTGTCGATCGGCGACCCGGCCAGAACGAGGCTCGCGACCTTGCCGGGAAAGCGGGCGGCGTAAATCGCGGACATCCATCCGCCCTGGCACAGCCCGATCAGATGGACACGCCCGCCCAGGTCGTCGATGGCGACGTTGAGCTCGGCCAGGTAGGTATCGACGTCGAAATACCGCATTTCCGGGGTCGCACTCTTCCAGTCGGTGACGAGAACGCGCGCGAGGCCAGCATCGAGCAGCGTTTCGACCAGACTCTGGCCCTTGTCGTAATCGGCGATCGTCGAGCTGTGGCCGGCGTAGGGGGCGTCGATCAATACAGGTGTCTGGCTGCGCCCTGCGGTGCGCGAGAAGTCGCGCAGGCGCATCGTGTCGAGGTCGAGGACGACCTGATTCTTCGTGGCCCACCCGGGTGGAGGCGGCAGTGAGATCGTCTCCGCTGCAGCGGCGAATTTCAGGTTGTCGCCGAAGATCTTCATTCCTTCATCCGCGAGCTCGATGCCCGCCGCCATCGGCCAGAACCAGGGGACGCTGTGCTCCTGCGCGGGTGTGGTGGCCTTGCGTCCGACTTTCGACATCGCATCTCCTTCAAGTGTCGCGCCGCGACTCACTCGACCGGCGCATGCCGCCAGGGCAGCGACAAGATCGCCTCGAGTCCTCCGTGTTCGTGGTTCCGAAGGCGGACATCGCCGCCATGGCCCCGCGCGATGCTGCGCGCGATGCTGAGGCCCAGTCCTGTTCCCCCCGTCTCGCGACTGCGCGAGCTCTCGAGCCGGTAGAAGGGCTCGAACACCTTCTCGATCTCGACTTCCGGAATGCCGGGGCCGTGGTCGCGTACGTGGATTTTGAGGCCTGCGGAATCTTCTTCGACGCGGATGTCGGCCTGTCGGCCATACACGGTCGCGTTGTCGACGAGGTTGGAGATGCAGCGCCTGAGGAGCTGCGGTTCTCCCATCAGTGGCTTGGTCACCGATCCCTCGATCGTCACGGTTCGACCCATCGCTTCGTTGTCGGCGCGCAGGCTTTCGAGCAGGGCCATGAGATCGATGGGTTGCGGAGGCTCGCGATTGGCGAGCCCGCGCATGAAGTCCAGCGTCTGGGTCACCATCGTTTCCATCTCCACGAGATCTTTCTCGAACCTGTCGCGCAGCGCGGCGTCCTCCAGCAGCTCGGCACGAAGGCGCATGCGGGTGAGGGGGGTCTTGAGATCGTGCGACATTGCCGTCAGCAATCGCGTCCTCTCGTCGATGAACTGGATCAGGCGTGCCTGCATCGTGTTGAATGCACGCGCGGCGCGGCCGACCTCGAGCGGTCCGTCCTCCGGCAGCGGCGGGCGATGAATGTCCCGGCCGAGTTGGTCGGCGGCGACGGCGAGCACGCCCAGCGGGCGCGTCACCCAGCGCACGGCGACGTAGGAAAGCAGCAGCACGGCGGCGAGCAGGGTCGCGAGCGTCAGCAGCAGCCGCCACGGCGGGCCTGCCGTGGCGGGGGAGATCCGGGTATCGAAGCTCGCCCAGGTTCCGTCCTGGAGGCGCACCTGGGTCAGCATCGAGAACCCGCCCGGGGAGAACGGGTGCATGCCGGGCGGCCCGTCCGCGGCGAAGCGACCCCTCATGCGGCCGGGTCCCGACGCCCACGGCGGTGGTGTCGTGGTCATCGCAACCCGTATCGGCCGGTCGTCGCCCAGTGCGGCGCGCAGCACGGCGGCGAACATCGCGGCGTGGGTGCCATCCGACGATGCCGATGCCTCAGGCATGGGTGCGCGATCGAGCGAGACCACCAGCGGCGGCACGTTCAGGATCCCGACGATGCGCGCGCGTTCCTCGGGACTCGACGCGTCGAGCAGCCTGACGATATCGGCGATGCGCTGCGCCGGCTGCATGCCCATCACGCGGACCAGCGCGGTATCGCGCTCCGACAGATTGATCGCCGCGCTCAGCAGCTGTGCAACGATCAGGCCGCTTGCCAACACCAGCATCAGGCGGCCGAACAGCGACCGAGGCAACAGGCGCTTCACCGCTCGGCACTCACCGCGACCGCAAGTACGTACCCCTCGCCGCGGACCGTCTTGATCAGCCGCGGCTCGCGCGGGTCGTCGCCGAGCCGATGCCGCAAGCGGCTCACCTGCACGTCGATGCTGCGATCGAGCGGGTCGGCTTCCTTGCCCTGGGTGAGGTCGACGAGCTGGTCGCGGTTCAGGACGCGATTCGGGTGCGCAAGAAAGATGCGCAGCAGGCGGTATTCCGCGCCGGAGAGCGGGGTGACGACGCCGGCCGCGGAGACCAGCTGACGCTGGACGGTGTCGAGTACCCAGTCAGCGAACCGGAGCTCACGCGCGCTGTCGGGTTGCAGGTTGTTCGGCAGGCTGCGCGTACGGCGCAACACGACCTTGATGCGGGCGAGCAACTCCCTTGCGCTGAAGGGCTTCGCCAGGTAATCGTCGGCGCCCATTTCCAGACCAACGATGCGATCGGTCTCCTCGCCACGCGCGGTGAGCATGATGACCGGGATATCGAAGGACTTCGCCCGCAGGTCGCGGCACAGGGTCAGCCCATCGTCGCCCGGCAGCATCAGATCGAGCACGATCAGGTCGATCCTCCCCGCCTCGAGCGCCTGCCACATGCCGCGGCCGTCGCGTACTGCCGTCGCCCGCAAGCCGTTCTTCTGCAGGTACTGGCTGAGCAGGCTCCGGATCTCGGCGTCGTCATCGACGATCAGGATGTGATCGGGGGCGTCCATGGCGCAATTTTCGGGGGATTCCGGCAGCGGTGGAAGAGCGAAAGGTAACGCAGTGTGTCAGCCCGAAGTCTCGACGCATTGCGCTACCAAAAGGCCCCTCGCGTGACATGAACGGCTTACACGGCGGTGCTCAAATCATAACCGTTGCGAAGGGATGCGCATCGAACGATGCCCCCTTCGGACGCACACCTCATCACTGACTGGAGATGCATCATGAAAAGGATCTACTCTGTTGCTGCCGGCCTGGTTGCCGGCGTCGCGCTGGCGGTGGCCGCGGTTACGTATGCGCAGCCGTTCGGCGGCATGGGTCCGGGTGCGGGACCCGGCATGGGCCCGGGCTATGCACACGGCATGGGCATGGGTCCGGGTCACGGGCCGAGGGCGAATGTCGATCCTGCAGCCTTCGTCGACTCGCGCCTCGCTGACCTGAAGACGCAGCTGAAGATCACCGCCGAGCAGGAGACTGCATGGCAGGCGTTCGCCGATACGGCGAAGCAGCAGGCGACGGGCATGCAGGCGATGCGCGCCCAGATGCAGGCAGCCAGCGGAACGGCGCCGGAGCGGATGGCCCAACGCGCGAGCGCCATGCAGCAGCGGGCCGAGGGAATGACGACCATGAGCAAGGCCTTCAGCGCGCTGTATGCGGTGCTGACGCCGGAGCAGAAGGCGATCGCCGACCAGCACTTCGGCACGATGGGACCTCGTGGAAGGCATTTCGGTCCGCGCGCCGGATAGGGCGATCGGGGCGGGCTGCCCGCCCCGATCTTGCAACTGCAAAGGTCGGACCGCGTACGGTCGCGACCTGCCATTCTTCATGTCGGGATTGACGAGGCACGCTGCGTTACCGGTCGTAACCCGAACACGGGACGCAGACGTGCTTGTCGCCCACCACCCGCAGATAGGCGCGGGCCGTCAGTTCATGGCAGGCCGCGCAGGGAACGAATCCCATGGTTTCGGGCAGCCACTCACCCGCGAACCGGAAGATCTCGCCCACGGCCAGCACGTCGGCTTCGGGAGCGTTCCACATCAGGTCTACCAGTTCCAGCTGCTCGGCCTCGGGGATCTCGTCGGGCATGATCCCCAAGCCGCGCTTTTTCATGAAGGCGGAATCGGCGATCCGTGCTTGAAGCGTCGGCTTGTAGCTGATGCGCAAGGCCCTGTTCGAAGCCCTCTCGACCAAAGTGACGGCCAGCTTGCCGTAGGGTTGCTTTGCCACATTGCCCTTGCCGAAGGTGCAACCGGTGGCGTACTGAATGCCGTCACCGAAACACATACCACCATGGTCCTCGCCGGTCTCGACAATGGCGTGCAACTGCGTGCCGCCGGAGCGCTTGACGCCCAGCACGCGCAGCGCTGCCAGCCCCGCGCGGACGCCGGCGACGCTGGCCCAGCAGCGATGGCCGTGAAAGCGCAAAGCCTCCTGCAATATATCGTGGTCGCTCATGGCTATCTCCTCATTTCCACGGATGTTCCAGAGCAAGCCCAACCGAAAGCCGCCCGCCATCCGTCTCGCGATGTGCCAATCGTTCCCATGCTTTCATCGATTGCCCGTATCGTGATTGACCTGGATCAGCTGCTGCCGGTTTCCGGTGTGCAGAATGATCCAATGGCGCATGGATCGAACCTGCCAGGCCAATAGCGGGAAAGACTCGCAGTGGCGTTCTACTTCTACCTCGCGAGTTCGCTGTTCGTCTTTCTCTTTTCCGGCCTGACGGCGATGGCAGGCGTAGGTGCTGCCTTTCTGTTCGTTCCCTTTTTCTATTACATGGGCGTGCCGCTGGCGGAAGCGGTGCCAACGGCGCTGTTGCTCAATGCGGTCAGCCTTTCGTTTGCCACGGTCAATTACCAACGCGGCAGGCTCATCGACTGGCAGTATGGGGTGCCAATCCTGATCACTGCGGTGGTGCTCTCGCCGGTCGGGGCGAGATTGACCCCCTATGTCAACAAGGAGCTGCTGCTCGGCTTGTTCGCTGCATTCCTGGTGTTTGCGGGCGGCATGATGCTGTTCCACCGGGCTCGGCCGCGCGATGTGGCGCTGAACTCCGGGACGCGGGTGGCGACCTGCGTCGGCGTCGGCGGCGTCGCCGGCTTTCTCGGTGGGCTGCTCGGTGTGGGCGGAGGCAACATCATCGTACCTGCACTGAACTGGCTGGGACTTGACGCCAAGGTGGCTGCCGGTACGAGCGCGCTGGTGGTGGTGTTCTCGTCCCTTTCCGGGTTTCTCGGTCACGTCAGTCTGGGCGGGATCGAGCCGAAGTTCGTCATGACGATGGCGCTCATGGCCGCCGGAGGGTCGCTTGTCGGTTCGCAGCTGATGAAGACCAGGGTGTCCAGCAATCAGTTGAAACGCATGATCGGCGTCGTACTCTGGCTGGTCGCGGCCAAGATGATCTTCGATTTGCTCGAATAGGCGGGAGGTTGCGCGCGCGTGATCGACGCCGCCTTGCACGTCGCGACGCACTCACGCCTTCAGCGATCGCATCGCCCCAATCGCTCAGCCCGTGGCGCGATCGATCCACTGAGCGATCTTGTCGCGGCTGGGAATCCCCCCGGCATGAACGACCTTCCCGTCGATCACCACGCCGGGCGACGACATCACGCCGTAGCGCATGATCTCCTTCAGGTCCTCGACCTTCTCGACGGCGATGGTCACGCCCTTGGACTGCGCGACCTGTTCGATCAGTGCGATGGTGTTGCGGCAGTTCCCGCAACAACCGGTGCCCAGTACCTTCACTTCCATGGAATTCTCCTCTTTAGTGCAGTGCCCTACAGCACCGCGTTGAACACGAAGCCGACAATCAGGATGCCGGTCGCAACCACGCCGGCGAAGGTCGCGATCAGGCGCGGCTTCAGCACCTTCCGCAGGATGACCATCTCCGGTGCCGACAGTGCGATCACGCTCATCATGAACGCCAGCACGGTGCCGAGCGCCGCGCCCTTGGCGAGCAGCGCCTGCACGATGGGGATGATGCCCGCGGCATTGGTGTACATCGGCACGCCGATCAGCACGGCGAGCGGCACCGACCACCACGCATCCTTGCCCATGAAGCTGGCCATGAAGTCCTGCGGCACCCAGCCGTGGATGCCGGCACCGATCGCGATGCCGGCGAGGATGTAGGGCCAGACCCTGCCGACGATCTCGCGCACGCTGGTGAGGCCGGCGTCGATGCGCTCGGGAAGGGTAAGCGTGCTGTCACCGGCAACAGCCTGGGTGCGCGGCATGTCGCGTACCCAGTCCTCCAGATACGGTTCCATCCGCAGACGGCCGATCACCCAGCCGGCGACGATCGCGACCGTCAAGCCCAGCCCCAGGTAGAGCAGCGCGATCTTCCAGCCGAACAGCCCGAACAGCAGCGTGAGGGCGACCTCGTTCACCATCGGCGCCGAGATCAGGAACGAGAACGTCACCCCCAGCGGGACGCCCGCCTGCACGAATCCGATGAACAGGGGCACCGCCGAGCAGGAGCAGAAGGGGGTGACCACCCCGAGGCCGGCCGCCATGACGTTGGCCGCGCCTTCGCTGCGGCCGGCGAGCAGCGCCCGGGTGCGCTCGGGGGTGAAATAGGAGTTCACCATCCCCATGACGAAGACGATGCCGGTGAGGAGCAGCAGCACCTTGGGCGTGTCGTAGAGGAAGAACTGAAGCGCGCCGCCGAGGTGGCTCGCGGGGTCGACGGGCAGTGCGGCCACCAAGGCCTCCGAGGCGGGGGCGAGCACGAGGTATAGCGCGAGCCATGTAACGCCCGCCAGCGCCAGGAAAGCGCGCGGGTTTTGCCGGGGGAGCCTCAGAGCGACGTCGGACATGGTGATTTCTCCTCGATTCAAGGGCGAGGGAGGGGCGCTTCGCAACGCGCGCCGAGCCTCGGATTTATCTGCCCTACATCATGGAGACGAACGACCCGGCAAAAGGATGCACGGAGGGGTGCGAGGCGGCAGACGACGCCCATTCTCGACGCCTACCCGGCTGGGCGCGGGACATGGCAGCAGACTTGTCCCACGTCGTCGAAGCGGACCTGGCAGCGCCGGGTCAGGGTCTCGCGCATGCGCTGGCGTGCCCGCTGGATGCGCGACTTGACGGCGGGCAGGCCGAGGCGGTGGGCATCGGCGTAGTCCTGCAGCTTCATGCCCTCGAGGTCGCAGCGCCGGAGGAGGTCACGGTCGCCCTCGGGCAGTTCGGACAACACCTGCTCCATGCACTCCGCCAGCGCGTCGACCGGAGCGATCACGGGTTCCTCGTCGGCCAAATCGTCCGGCAGCGGCACGTTGGCCTTGGCCAAGCGCAGGTGATCGGCCAGGGCGTTGCGTGCCACCTGGAACAGCCACGCCCGGGGATTGTCGAGTACGCAGAAACGCTCGCCCTGGCGCACGGCCTTGAGGAAGACTTCCTGAAGCAGGTCCTCGGCGGTCGCGGGGTCCGCCAGGCGATGGATCAGGTAGCCCTTGATTTCGGACTGATGCGCGAGCCAGGCATTTGCCGCGCAGGCGGATGGACCTGCGGTGGTGCGGACGGGGCCCGCGGTGGTGTGTGGGGGAACTGCGGTCATGTGGGCGCCCCCGCAGCCCTGCCGCGGCCTGTTTCGTACCAGTCGCGCGTCCCGTTGACGACGCGCACCACCAGCAGCATCACCGGAACTTCGATCAGCACGCCGACCACGGTCGCGAGCGCCGCACCGGATTCGAAACCGAACAGGCTGATCGCGGCGGCGACGGCAAGCTCGAAGAAATTACTGGCGCCGATCAGCGCCGACGGGCAGGCGATGGCGTGCCGTTCGCCGACCTGGCGATTGAGCCAGTAGGCAAGGCTCGCGTTGAACAGCACCTGGATCAGGATCGGAACGGCCAGCAAGGCAATCACCAGCGGCTGGCGCAGGATCGCCTGGCCCTGGAACGCGAACAGCAGCACCAGGGTGGCCAGCAGCGCCGTGATCGACCACGGTCCGATGCTCGCCATCGCGCGCTCGAACGCCGGCTGTCCGCGCGCCATCAGGGCGCGTCGAAGGATCTGGGCGATCAGCACCGGGATCACGATGTAGAGGACGACCGAGGTGAGCAGGGTGGCCCAGGGCACCGAGATGCTCGAGATGCCGAGCAGCAGGCCGACGATCGGCGCGAAGGCGAACACCATGATGGTGTCGTTCAACGCCACCTGCGACAGCGTGAACAGCGGGTCGCCGCCGGTCAGCCGGCTCCACACGAACACCATCGCGGTGCAAGGGGCGGCCGCGAGCAGGATCAATCCCGCGATATAACTGTCGAGCTGCTCCGCGGGCAGCAGCGGTGCGAACAGGTGGCGGATGAACAGCCACCCGAGGAACGCCATCGAGAACGGCTTGACCAGCCAGTTCACGAACAGCGTCACGCCGATGCCGCGGCCGTGCTGCTTGACTTCGTGCAGCGCGCCGAAGTCGACCTTCATCAGTATCGGGATGATCATCACCCAGATCAGCGCGCCCACCGGCAGGTTGACCTGCGCGATCTCCATCCGGCCGATCGCCTGGAACGCGTGCGGGAACACCTGGCCCAGGGCGATGCCGGCGATGATGCAAAGGAACACCCACACTGTGAGGTAGCGCTCGAACACGTTCATCGGCGCACCCGCAGCGGCCTTGGCGGTGACTTCGCACTGGACCGACATGGACGGACGGGTCAGGCCTGCTCGGCAGTGGTCCGCCCGGCGATCGCCCGCATTTGCGCCTGCAGCGACATCCGGTCGAGGCGTTCGATCGGTAGGCTGAGCAGCAGCGAAATGCGACGCTGCATCAGCTGGAACACCTCGCGGATGACCTCGCGGGCCTTCGCCGGATCGTCCATGACCTGTGCCGGGTCGGGGGCACTCCAGTGCGCCTTGGCGGGCATCCCTGGCCATACCGGACAGGTCTCGCCTGCGGCCTGGTCGCAGACGGTGATCACCAGGTCCATCCTCGGCGCCTCGGGCGCGGCGAACTCGTTCCAGGACTTGCTTCGTGCGCTTTCCGTGCCGACCTTCATCGAATGAAGATAGTCGAGCACCAGCGGGTTCACCTGGCCACCGGGGTGGCTGCCCGCGCTGTACCCGCGGAACCGCTCCCCGCCCATCGCGTTGAGCAGGCTCTCGGCGATGATGCTTCGCGCCGAGTTGCCGGTGCACAGGAACAACACGTTGTAACGCCTATCGCCCATTGGATGGCCTTCGTTCTGCGCACTTCGGTATTCGACCTCGGGGCGACCCTTCGGGCTCATGCACAGCATCCGCCTCGCGCCTTCACCGGGATCTTGGCGCTCACCGCGGCAGGAGGCGGCGCGCAGCACGAAGCCGTCGTCTCAGGCGCAGGGGCGCAGCAGGCGCTCGCCGCCTGCGCATCGTCGGACTGCCGCGACGCGCCGAACATCGGGATCGAGCCCAGGCTGTGGTAGGTCTCCCAGGCGATGCCCTGCGGATCGGTGATCCAGTACTTGTCCGACTCCGCGTAGCAGCATTGCGCGCCAGGCTCGTCGACGATGCCGGCATCGGCCGCCGCGAGCTGGTCGCGCAAGCCCTCGAGCTCCTCGGCCGAATCGACCTGCAGCCCCAGGTGGTTGACGCCGGGTTGCGCACCGCGCGAGGAGATCGCGAAATTGAGGCGCGGATCCTCGACCATCCACTTGGCATAGTCGGACTTCAGCACCGATGGCTCGGCGCCGAACACCTTCGAGTAGAACCGGACGCTCTCGTCCAGGTTGGCGACTGCGACGTGAACGTGGAAGCGCTTCATGAGACTCTCCTCTTGCGTCGGGATACCGGTGCACAGGCGATGTCGCAGGTCGTGCCGCGGCAACAGTTTTCGGTGAGATAGGCGACGAGATCCGTCATGATCCCGAAGTTCGCCGAGTAATAGATGAACCGGCCCGCCTGCCGGGCCGTCACCAACCCGGCATGCGAGAGTTCCTTCAGATGGAACGACAGGGTGGCGTTCGCGAGCCCGAGGCGCTCGGCCAGCGCACCCGCCGCCATGCCTTCCGGGCCCTGTTCGACCAGCAGGCGGAATATCGCCAGCCGGGTTTCCTGGGCCAGGCCCGTCAGCGCCGTCAGTGCGGATTTTGTTTCCATGTTTCAAGTATTATCGAAATGAAGGACAAACGCAAGGGCTTGCGCAACTCCAGTGGTGTAATCTCGACTCGACTTGCGAGGGGTGGGGTTGCACATGACGCAGTGGATTCGGTACGCCGACAATGGGGTCACCGGCTTCGGCACGCTCGAAGGGGGGCAGATCGCCGTGTACGCGGGCGACATGTTCGCCGCACCCCAGGCCACGGGCAGGACGCTCGCGCTCGGTTCCGTCACCGTGCTGACACCGACGGTACCCGGCAAGCTGGTCGCGCTGTGGAACAACTTTCGTGCGCTGGCGGCGAAGCTCGCCAACCCGGTTCCGGCCGAGCCGCTCTATTTCATCAAGGGCAACAATTCCTACCTGGCCACCGGCCAGACCATACGCATGCCCAGGTCGTACAGCGGCAAGGTCGTGTACGAGGGTGAGCTCGGTGTCGTGATCGGCAAGACCTGCCGCGCGGTCGCCGAAGGCGAGGCCGCGCACCACATCTTCGGCTACACCTGCATCAACGACGTGACCGCAGTGGATATCCTGAACCGGGATCCCACGTTCGCCCAATGGACGCGCGCCAAGAGCTTCGACACCTTCGGCGTGTTCGGTCCGGTGATCGCGACCGACCTCGATCCGCTGCAGCTTTCGGTCAGGACGGTCCTCAACGATCAGGAGCGCCAGAACTATCCGGTGTCGGACATGGTGTTCCCGCCTGAGAAGCTCGTCAGCCTGATTTCACAGGACGTGACCCTCGATCCGGGCGACGTCATCGCTTGCGGGACGTCGATCGGCGTCGGGTCGATGAAGCCGGGAAGCACCGTCACGGTCTCCATCGACGGCATCGGCACACTGGTCAATCGCTTCGAATGAGTGGAATCCCGACGGTCATCGTTCGTGCGGCACGCGCCTTTCGTTCATGAAGTTCACCGAATCGGTCGATGATCCGGACGAGGCTCCCTACAGCCTCGGCGAACGTGCGGCAGCCGCATCGCAAAGCACCTGGGTCAGCGTCGGCGTCAACTTCCTGCTCACCTGCACGCAGGTCGTCGTGGGTGTGCTGGCCAGGTCCCAGGGACTGGTCGCCGACGGCATCCATTCGCTGTCCGATCTCGTGGCCGACTTCGTCGTCCTGTTCGCCAGTCACCACGGCAAGAAGGACGCCGACCAGGACCATCCGTACGGCCACCAACGCTTCGAGACCGCGGCCTCGCTGGTACTGGGGGTGCTGCTGCTGGTCGTGGGTGTTGGAATGCTGTGGTCCGCCTTTCTCAAGCTCGAGAATCCCGAGGCCGTGCCAAGGGTCCACGTCGCCGCACTGTGGGTCGCTGTCGGCGCACTGGCGACGAAGGAGCTCCTGTTCCGGTACATGCTGGCCGTGGCCAAGCGCATCAAATCGAGCATGCTGGTGGCGAATGCGTGGCATGCGCGCTCCGACGCGGCGTCATCGCTGGTGGTCAGCATCGGCATCATCGGAAACCTTGCCGGATACCCGATCCTCGACCCGATCGCAGCGCTCATCGTGGGCTTCATGGTGGCGAAGATGGGTTGGGAGTTCGGCTGGGATGCACTGCACGACCTGATGGACCGGGCGATCGACGACGAGGAAGTCGCGGCGATCCGGCGCACTCTGGTCGAGACGCCAGGGGTCAGCGGTGTCCATGACATCCGAACGCGAAAGATGGGTGACATGATCGTCGTGGATGCCCATCTCGAAGTCGACGCGACGATCAGCGTCGAGGCAGGCCACGACATCGCCGTACTGGCAAGGCAGCGCGTGATGCAGCGGCACCGGGTGCTCAACCTGATGACCCACGTCGACCCGTGGCACCGGCCCGACCTGGACCACGCGGCGCCCCCTGCGCCGATTTCGCGCTGACGAGGCCGCAGTGGACACCATGGGCGTTCCGCGCAGCGCGCTCGCGCGCAGGCTGGCTGGGGTCGCAGCAACCACCGAGGTCCCTTTCCGCGTGGTGCTCGCCAACGGCACCGTCATCGAGAGTGGCGGCGGCAATCCCGCGTTCAGCGTGACGTTCCGGACCCGAGGTTCGGAGCGCCGCACGATCGCATATGGCTACGTGGGTCTGCTGGAGTCCTATTTCGCCGGCGGCGTCGACATCGACGGCGACCTCGCGCTTGCGTTTCGCGCCGGGTTCGACAGCGGCTACGACCGCGTGCCGAACCGGCTGGTGGGGCTGCGCAATCGCTGGCACGAATGGCGGTTCTCCAACCGCTCGACGCGACAGGCGAAGGCGAACGCGCGCCGTCACTACGGTCTGGGGGAGGGTTTCTACCGCCCCTGGCTCGATACGGTCGGCATGATGTACACCTGTGCCTACTGGCCCGAGGGGACGACCACCCTCGAGCAGGCGCAGAAGAACAAGATGGACCACGTCTGCCGCAAGGTGCAGCTCGAGGCGGGCGAGACCTTCCTCGACGTCGGCTGCGGCTGGGGTGGACTGCTGTTTCACGCCTGGGAGAACTACGGCGCGCTCGGGACCGGCATCAACACGACGACCGAGCAGGTGAGCGAGCTCCGTGCCGAGCTTGCGCGCCGGGGACTTGCAGACAGGATCCGCGTCGTCGAATGCGACTTCCGGGAGATGCCGGGCCAGTACGACAAGCTGCTGTCGATCGGCACGCTGGAGCACGCCGGCCGCGATCAGCTGCCCGAGGTGATCCGGGCGCATGCCGACGCTCTCAAGCCCGGGGGACTCGGCGTGATTCACTTCATCGGCCACGTCGGCATGCGCGATACCGAGCTCTTCATCCGCAAGTACATCTTTCCCGGAGGCTGGATCCCGAGCCTGGCGCAGGCGCTCGACTGGATGGAACGCTGTGGTCTCGAGGTGCTCGACGTGGAGAACCTGCGCCGGCACTACGCGCTGACGCTCGACTGCTGGGCGGAACGTTTCGACCGGAGCTGGGATGCGATTCACGCCCTCGATCCCGAACGCTTCGACGAGCGCTTCCGCCGCATCTGGCGTAGCTACCTGTGGTCGTGCGCCGAAGTGTTCCGGTCGAAGACCCTGGCGCTCAACCTGTTTCAGGTGACCGTCAGCAAGGGCGCCGTCGGGACCGGCTATCCGTTGAGCCGGGCGTTTCTCTATCGTCCACGGGCCGTCACGCCGTCCCCTCCTGCCGTGGCTGCAGGTTGTTCTCGAGCAGGCGATCGATGATCAGCTGCAGCACGGCGAATCCGAACGACCGGTCCTGGAAATACAGCTCCTTGGCTTTCCATTCTGACAGTTCGTACAGGCGGCAGTCGGTGCGGCACACGATGGTCGCCGTGCGCTCCTGGTTCCGGGCGAAGACGCCGATTTCCCCGAAGAACGCGCCGGGCTTCAACACCTTGCCGATCTCGACAATCTCGAGTTCGCCCTTGGCCAGGTAGTAAAGCTGGTCTGCTTTTTCGCCCTTGCGGACGAGCGTTTCGCCGGTGGCGCAGCTGCGCTTCTTCATGTAGGGCAGCAGGTGTTTCAGCGACAGGTCCTTGCGATGCGAACGCCGCACGTCGCGGACCAGGCGCTGAAACTGCGTTAGCCGCCACATATTGACCGGGAACAGGGCCGCGTGCAGGAAGAGCACCGGGTACAGGTGATCGAGATAGCCGTAGGAGCAGAACAGCAGGTTGCTGGCGAGTGCCACAATGCGCAGGGGGATCATGGTGCTCATGCAGAACGTTGCGAGAACCGCCACCGACGCGGCATATCCCAAGACGTTCACCCACGACATGCGAGCCTCCGCCGGAAACGGCATCCATATCGGATCCGGATGCAATCACAGCACGCGCAAGCGCGCTCGTCAACGCGAAAAGGAACGCGTTGCAAATGCGATAATCAGCGGCCGCGATCGGCCCAGCGGAGCGCGCCGGCTACCGCGGTTCGCGCTGCCCGCGAAGACTGGGAACGGATGACATGAATGGCTGGCTTCGGTGATCGAGTGATCGAACGAGAGCGGGCGCTTGGCCATCCGCTTTGCGTCGGACTGGACCCCTACCTGGACCGCATCCCGTCGCTGTTTCGGCGCGGCACCATGGCGCCTCGAGACCCGGATACGGCACTGGCTGTCGAGGAGTTCTGCTGCCGGGTCATCGATCACATTGCGGCGGATGTGGCGGTTGTGAAGCCGCAGGTGTCACTGTTCGAACGCCTCGGCTGGCGCGGGTGGCAGGCGCTGGAACGGGTGATCCGGCATGAGCGCTCGGCGGGGCCGCTCGTCGCGGCGTCGTTGGCGAAATGACAGGAGCGCCTGGCAGGCGGGAAGACCGGGTGGTCCTCCCTGGGGGTGACCGTTGCCGCCACGCATTCGGGGCACACCGAGCGCATTCGAGCGGCGTTGCCGCACGGCCCTGTTCCTGGTGCTCGGGTACGGCGCCCAAGGGGTCACGGCGCGCGAAGCGGTGCGCGGCGCGCTTGCCAGAGCCACCCACGAACTTGGCCAAGCGGTTGCCTAGGTGCGAGCTGGGTCGATAATTGACGGGGAGTCATGTGGCCATCGTTTGCCGATCAACGGCCGGTCTGAGGGAATCCAATGCGTAAGTCGATCTTGCGGCTGCTTCTCCTGTCAGCGAGCTGCGTTGCCATCAGCACCGACGTGGCGGCAGCCGAACCGGAATGGATCAGGGAGAGCAACCGCAACGCGCAGGTGCTGCTCGAGGTCATCGCGCGGTTCGTACCGGAGCAGGCAGGAAGGTTGGGCGTCGACGGTCTGGACGACCGGATCCAGGACCTCGACAAGGATGTGTACGCCCGTTCGCAGGCCGCGCTGCAGCAGGCGGTCGCGGAGCTCAAGGAGCGTCTTGCGCAGGCCAGGGACACGCGCGTCAGGCAGGATCTCGAGATCCTGATCGAGTCGGGCGAGAAGAACCTGCGTTCATCCGCGCTGCAGCACCAGTACATGCTGCCGTATTACGACATTGCGCAGACCGAGTTCTTCGGGATCCGTAGCCTGATCGATCCACAGGTGCCGAAGGAGCGGCAGGCCGCCGCCCTCGAACGCCTGAAGCGCTATGCCGGGATTGCCCCCGGCACGCAGCCGCTCACCAAGCTTGCCGAAGAGCGCACGGCCGAACGCTTCGTCGACGCGAAGCTGGTGGGTCCTTACGTGGAGGAGGTCAAGCAGAACCTTGCCAAGACGAAGACGTATGTCGACGGCATCAAGGAGCTCTTCGCGAACAGCGGGCTGCAGGGCTGGGAAGAGCCCTATGCCGAGATCGCGCGACAGTTGAACGATTACGACGACTGGGTCAAGCGCAACGTCCTGCCGCGGGGACGGGCGGACAACCGGCTGCCGGAGCCGGTCTATGCGGACGACCTGCGGCAGGCTGGAGTGGACATCCCGCTGCCCCAGCTGATGGCGATGGCGCAGTTCTCCTTCGGCGAGATCCAGCACCAGATGGAGGCGCTCGCGCCGCTGGTGGCGCAGCAGAAGGGGTATGCGAGCAACGACTATCGCGACGTCATCCGGGAGCTCAAGAAGCAGCAGATCGAGGGCGACGCGATCCTGCCGTTCTACCGGAAGCGCCTGGCTGCGATCGAAGACATCATCCGCAGGCAGCACATTGTCACGTTGCCCGAGCGTGCGGCGCGCATCCGTCTCGCGTCACCGGCCGAAACGGCCGCGGTGCCCGCGCCGCACATGAGGCCGCCGCGCCTCATCGGCAACACCGGCGAGTACGGGGAGTTCGTGCTGCCTCTCAACCTGCCGGCGGCCGAAGGCAAGTCGGCGCTCAAGTTCGACGACTTCACCTTCGATGCCGCTGCCTGGGCGATGACCGCACACGAAGCTCGTCCCGGTCACGAGCTACAGTTCGCTTCGATGATCGAGCGCGGCGTGTCCATCGCCCGCGCTGTGTTCGCGTTCAACAGCGTGAATGCCGAAGGCTGGGGCCTGTATTCGGAGGCCGAGATGCAGCCTTACGAGCCGCTCGACGGCCAGCTCATCACCCTGCAACTCCGGCTGCTGCGCGCGGCACGGGCTTTCATCGACCCGATGCTGAACCTGGGCATGCTCAAACCCGGGGAGGCTCGCAGCTTTCTCGAGCGCGAAGTCGTGCTGTCGCCCGCCCTGGCCGACGAAGAGGTGCAGCGTTTCACGTTCCTCGCTCCGGGCCAGGCCACCAGCTATTACTACGGCTACATGCGCCTGATGCAACTGCGCGCCGAAGCCCAGGTGAAGCTCGGCGCCAGCTTCGACCGGCAGAAGTTCAACGATTTCATCCTGAGCCAGGGTCTGTTGCCGCCGGAACTCATGCAGAAGGCGGTGGACGAGGAGTTCATCCCCCGCCGACAGTGAGTCATTCCCCTGGATGGGCGCTGCGTCCAACCAGCTCGAGCGTCCTTGCGGCCGCCGCCTTGTAGGCTTCCGGCAGGTCGTTGGTTCTCGGGTCGACATCGCCGATTTCGGCCAGCGCGGCGTCCCGCAGCTTGCGGGACTCGTCCGTGTGCCGCTCGAAGACCTCGCAGCGGAAGGCCATCAGCAGCCGCTCGATGCGCATCAAGGGATCGTGCGGATCCTGGAACAGGGTCGCGAGCAGATTCTCGTGCGCAGCGGCCGCGAGCAAGCGTCGACGCGCGTCGTCCTTCCTGATTCCGCTGGCTTCGGCAACACGCTCAGCCGACGTCCCGGAGAGTTCCGCGAGGAAACCCGACATCCGTTGGTGGTAGACGGACTTGCCGCGCAACCACTCGCAAAGCAGGACGTCGGCGGCATCGGTGGATCGCCTCGTCGCGAGGTCGGCCAGATACCGATGCAGCGTGCGAAACTCGAAATTCGCGACATTCGATCGCGCCGGAAAGAACGGGTTGCCGGAGACGTTGAAATCCTCGCAGAAAGTTGCGGCCGCGGGTGCGTAGGCATTGGACGAATCCACGAAGCGGGCGAACTCGAAATCGATGAACCCCGCGCGTTCGCCATCGATCAGGACGTTCGCGGCCTTGAGGTCGTAATGCATCAGAAACCGGCAATCCATCGCGTACAGGCCGTCCAGAACCGCACGCAGCTGCGGGCAGTCGAGTGGATGCATCCGGGCATCCGGATGCTTGCCCGGCAGCTCGGTCGTGAACAGGAAGTGGGAGCCGGCGGCCGCGACGCGTGCCAGCAACGCGGGTGCGTATTGGAGGCCCATGTCGGGGAGTCTCGCGAGCATTGCGGCTTCCCACCCAAAGGTCGCATCGTCGTTGGTCCGCTGCGGTCCCGGTCGTGGCACCTTGACGATCGCTGCGCGGGGAGCTCCGTTGGAACCGGAAAGGCCGACGCGGTAGCACACCGAGTTGCGGTCCCGGGCGAGTTCGGCAACCCGGCCGTCGAGGATCGAGGCGATCGCAGCGCCCAGTTCCCCGCAGTCGACGGGCCAGGCACCTGCATCGACGACCATGCAATTTGCGGCGCTGCCGCGCCGGCTCGGCTTGTCGCGCAAGTCGTCGCTAGCGAACATCGGCGTGGCCCGGTCCACCGACCCGTTCTCTGGCAATGGCGACGTCCTCGACGTAGTCGATTTCCTTCCATCGGTGATGGGCAAGATCGAACGGCGCGAACGCGACTCCGGGGTCCGCGATCAGCTTGCGCATCACGAAAAAGTAATACGTGCGCGCTTCGTTGAATCCTCGCCGCACGCGACGATCGAGGGTCTCGGCGAACAACTGCGCTGCGTGTCGCGAGAGTTTGAGGATACCGGCGTACGCGCCGCTGTAGCCGTCGAAATTGACGCCGAACCGCGTGATCCGGCCACCCGCCACGGCGACGTTTATTTCCCTGGGGTCGAGGACGCCGCTGTCGTAGGCGACCAGGGACTCGGCCTGGCTCGAAACGAGATCGGCCGCCAGTTCCTCCGACAGCACGACGTCGCCGTGAATGAGCATCAACGGCTGATCGAAGGATGCGCGCGCAAACCAGAGCGACGCATTGATCCCGGTGACGTCGAAGAACGGGTTGACGACGATCCGGCAGCCCTCGAGCAGCGGTTCGACGAGTTCGCTCCTGTACCCGACCACCGCGTGGACGTCGGCCGACGCATCGCATTGCCGGATCTGCCGCAGCAGGCGTCCGATCAAGGGCTCGCCTTCGATGTCGATCAGGCACTTCGGGACACCCCGGTGCGCAGCGCCCATGCGCTTTCCCATGCCGGCGGCGAGGATCAGGTAGCGCATGACACCCGCAGGCGGCCAGCGGGGGTGTTCATCTCACCGAAGCTTGAACGAGAACGCGAAAGGCTGCATGGCAGCCGCGGGTCCCGTGCTGTCCAAACGGCGAAAGAACGCCTCCCGGTCCCGCTCGTTGACCGTGTTCAGGCAGCGCGGATCGAGCGCAAACACCGGTTCGACACCGCGCTCGGCAATGTAGGCCCGCTTGGCCGCGATGCGCTCGGCCAGCGCAGCTCGCAGCACTCCGAAACGCGACGCGAGATCGGCGACCGCGCGCGGATTGTCCTGCAGCGCCGCCCGGAAATGTCCCGCGCCAGGCGGACGCTCGCGCAGTCCGATGCGGCCGTCCGGGAAAACGTCGAAGAAGTGCAGCAGATTGCATTGATTGCCTGGGTCGAGGCGATACGCGTAGAGCTCGAGTCCCCGCGAGCTCGCGACCAGATTGCAGGTGTCGTCGGTGACGGAGTATGCCTTGACGATGCCGAGTTCGCGATTGTCCGGCTGATTGGCCGTGAAATTCTGCGAGAACACGCGCCTTGGAGCGCCTGCGAGCAGATTTTCCCCGGAGTAGGGAAACGCTTCGGGCTCGGGAATGCCGAGCAGCGCGCGGCAGGTCGGTGCGATGTCGATCGTGCTCGCGAGACTGCTGTGGGTGCCGGAGGCAAGCCCGGGATCGCGGATTGCGAGGGGGGTCCATGTGATCTGCGTGTAGGGCTCGGTCGCGTGGACCATGCCACCCTTGAATCCGTGGGTCCAGTAATCGTCGCCGTGGTCGCCGTAGATGACGATCGTCGTGCTGTCGAGCAGGCATTTGCGCTCGAGCGTCGCCACCATTGTGCCGATGGCGTCGTCGGCCACGCTGCAGGCGCGCCGGATCTGGTCGGTCAGTCCGCTGGAAAAAGGCGCCAGCGCAAGGCTGTGTTCGATGTGCGTTATGAGGTCCCAGACGTAGATGGCGAACGGGGGCGCAGCCGTCAGCTCATCGAACCGCGCGAACAGGGTCGGGAAGTCGTTGGTGCCCCAGACGGGCGGCAAGTCGTCGGGCCATGCCGCGAGCTTGGTGGGATTCGTTGCGTGGAAGCCGTTGAGACAGACGATTTCAGCGCGGTAGCCGCGGTCGCGGAGAATGGAAAAGAGGTTGCGATTGTTAGCCGCGGGGCGCATGCCTTCGAATTCGGAGGACGCGTCGAATTCGAAGTCGTTGCCGTGAAGGAGGTAGCTGACGACCATCAGCGTCGAGGTCGCCGACGAGAAGAAGTTGTCGAACACCAGCGCGTCACGCATGAGGCGCCGCGCATTTGGAAAGGCCGACGCGAAATCGGCAAGGCGCTGCCGGGTGATGCTTTCCAGATGCAGGATCAGGAGATTCTTCATCCCTCGCCAATCCAGTCGTCCACCCCTCGTCCGCCGGCGTCAGTGGGCACTCGCGTCCGGCAGCGTGCCGTCAACGGGCCTCATGATAATCCTTCCACCAACGTCCTTGAGCAGTCGCTTGAAGTCGGGCGACTCGTGGATGATCGTCGCCGCGTCGGCGCGCAGGCGGTCCACGGCCTCCGGCGGAAGCACGAACGATGTCGGCAGTTCGTTCAGGTAGTCGCGCTCCGCGGGGTCCTTGAGCGCGGCAAAGGAAACATCGATCGCGTAGAGGTCGATGTCCGGCGTGCGCAACGCCTGGGCCACCGCCGGGTCCTTGTTCGCGGCAAAGGCGGCGGATGCCCGGACCCGGCGCATCGCCTGCCAGCGTGCGACGGTATCCTTGAGTGTCTCGACCGTGTCGTACGAGTAGTGGTCGATCGGCACCCCCGTGGCCTTGATCAGCAGCGGTATCGCGCCGGGCGGATGTTCGTGCTCGTCCCAGTCAGTCCTGGGAGAGGAGCGCGAATTGACGACGAAGACGATGATCCTTCGCACGTGATCCAGCGGGCTGGGTTGACCAAGGTAGCTGAGGGCTTCCAGGTCGTCGAGTACCTCGAGGACCCCGCGCATCCCAAGGTTGTCCGAGAGGCCGCCGTCGAACAGGTGGATGTAAGGGCGATGCGCGCTGTCCTCGTACGACTGCAGATCCTGGAGTCGCGCCAGCACGCGGGCCGCCGGCCGTGGCGCTGTCGCCGGATCGGAAAATGGCTGGAGAAACGCGGGCAGGTAGTTCTTGCAGGTACCGCCATAGTTGTTGAGGGTGATCGGCGAGAACGCGAACGGCACCGCCGAGGACGCGGTCGCGGCGCGGGACAGTGGCACCGCATCGAGGTCCGAGCACAGGAAGTCGAAGGGGCCCTGGACGAACCCGACGCGTCCACCGGTCGAAATGTCGGTTGCCGACACGACGATCAGGGGACCGTCGCCGCGATCGAGGTCGGCGAAGGTTGCCCCATGGAACAGGATGTCGTCGTAGAGCTTCGAGGCGGTCTCGGAACGCCCCCAGTCGCCCCAACTCGCAGGACTGAGGACGCGCTGGATCAGTTCTCCCTGCACGTTGCGCTTGAGGAAGGCCGCATCGTAGAAGTCGAAGAGCTTCTGGCCGTAGAGGCCGTAGGCCAATGCCGTGAAGCTGCCGCCGGAGATGCCGGTGATGACATCGACTTCATCGAGCATCGAGATGCTGTTTCCCTTGGGGCCGACCACCACCATCGGGCGCAAGGCCTCCAGCACCCCATAGGAGAACGCCGCGGCGCGCGTGCCGCCACCCGAGAATGCGAGGATGACCAGATTCTGCGGGTCCTTGAAATGCTCCGAGCGTGTCAGGAATCGATAGCCAACACTTCGATCCACCTCCGACATCGGCGGATTGATCGGGCGGGTTGCGCAGCCGCCGAGGAGGATGACCATGCCCAGCGCGAGCAGGGCGTAAGAACGTAGTCGAGCCATCGACTCACCCAAGGTGTCTTGACCAAGGGGGTCATCTTATCCCGCCCATTGGCACTGACGGTGGCACTGGCGTGGCTATCAGACCGTTGTTTGACGGGCGTCAAACGGCGTGTCTCGCAGCGCGCCACAATGGGGTGGACCGAGGCGGATAGGCGGGTGAAAGTGTTCATTGCCTGGGGCCCAGTACGCCTTCGAGACAATCGCAGAGGCGGCGGTCGGAACTGATCCTGTGAATCTCAACGCGATGCGCCACGCGCTGCAGCCATCCGTGACGCGATCGGTGGCGGAACCTTGCCGGATGCCGCAGCGCAACTGCTCATCTATGGGCAGATACATCGGGGCGCGGCCCGGGTGATCAGGCCGGTGCTCATCTGCATCCCGTATGCCTTGGCGTGCCCTGGCCATTCGGATTGCCCGCCTTGCGCGGGATCGGCGCCGTTGACGGGGCCAACAGCTGACGAGGGAATCGACCATGACCACCGAACAAAGTCGCCTCGAGGAAGCACGCAACGGAACGGCCGCGTGGAAGAAGTGGGGCCCCTACCTGAGCGAACGCCAGTGGGGCACGGTACGCGAGGATTACAGCGAAGGGGGCGACGCCTGGAATTTCTTCACCCACGATCATGCCCGCTCGCGCGCCTACCGCTGGGGCGAGGACGGCATTGCCGGCATTTCCGACGACAAGCAGCACCTCTGCTTCAGCCTGGCCCTGTGGAACGGCAAGGATCCCGATCCTCAAGGAGCGGCTGTTCGGCCTCACCAACAGCGAGGGGAACCATGGCGAGGACGTGAAGGAATACTACTTCTACCTCGACAGCACGCCGACCCACTCGTACATGAAGTATCTCTACAAGTACCCGCAGGCGGCGTATCCCTACGCCGACCTGGTGGAGACGAACCGCCGGCGCACCCGCAACGACATGGAGTACGAGCTCCTCGACACCGGCGTCTTCAACGACAACCGCTATTTCGACGTGTTCGTTGAGTACGCCAAGGGCGACGCCGAAGACATCCTCGTGCGGATCACGGCGGCCAACCGGGGACCGGATGCGGCGGAGCTTCATCTCCTGCCGACGCTGTGGTTCCGCAACGACTGGTCAGCGTGGATTGCCGAATCCAACAGGGCTTCCAGGAAACCGAGCATCAAGCAGATCGACGCCCCGGCGGGCGCGCGCGCGGCTCGCGGCAGCCCATCCCCTGTTGGGTGAGTTCGTCCTTTGCCTGCGAAGGCGATGTGCCGCTGCTCTTCACCGAGAACGAAACCAATCACGAGCGGCTGTTCCCCGGGCAGAAGAACGAGAGCCCGCTATGTCAAGGACGGCATCAACGATTGCGTGGTGCAAGGCCGGCAGGAGGCGGTGAATCCCGCCAAGCAGGGCACCAAGGTCGCGGCGCACTACCGGGCCAATGGTTGGCGCCGGTCAGACCAAGGTGATCCGCCTGCGGCTCTCCAGCAAGTCTCCGGACCACAAGGGCGACCCCTTTGGCAGGAATTTCGACAAGGTCTTCGACGACAGGCTTCGTGAAGCCGATGAGTTCTACCGGTCGGTCACGCCGCCTTCGGTGAGCAAGGACGCGGCCAGCGTGATGCGCCAGGCCCTCGCCGGCATGCTGTGGAGCAAGCAGTTCTTTTTCTTCGACGGTGACAACTGGCTGGACGAGCACAACTCGAATCCCCTCCATACCGGATATCGAAGCGCCCGGAACTCGGAGTGGTACCACATGCTGAACGAGGACATCATCTCGATGCCCGACAAGTGGGAATACCCGTGGTATGCCGCATGGGACCTGGCCTTCCACACGCTTCCGCTGTCGATCGTCGACCCGGATTTCGCGAAGGAGCAGATGAAACTGATGCTCCGCGACGTCTATCTGCATCCCAGCGGCCAGATGCCTGCCTACGAGTGGAACTTCAGCGACGTGAACCCGCCGGTCCACGCTTTCGCGACGCTCTTCCTGCACCGCACCGAGCAGGCTCTGCGCGGCGAGACGGATCTCGATTTCCTCAGGGCGACGTTCAACAAGCTGCTGCCTGAACTTCACCTGGTGGGTCAACCGCAAGGACCGCTTCGGCAAGAACGTCTTCGAAGGGGGCTTCCTGGGTCTGGACAACATCGGCGTGTTCGACCGCAGCGCCCCGCTGCCCACCGGCGGTCACCTCGAGCAGGCGGACGGCACGGCCTGGATGGCCCTCTTCGCGCAGAACATGGCTGGAGCTCGCGGTCGAGCTCGCCGCCCACGACCCCGTCTACGAGGACATGGTCGTGAAGTTCGTCGAGCACTTCTACTACATCGCCGCGGCCATGAACCGGCCCGGGCAGGACGGCATGTGGGACGAGGAGGACGGTTTCTATTACGACCTGCTGCGGCTCCCCGACGGCAGCGCCACCAGGCTCAAGGTGCGCTCGATGGTGGGGCTCCTCCCGCTGTGCGCCACCGACGGTGGTCGAGAAATGGCAGCGGGAGCGCGTTCCCGCGGGCGATGGCTCAGGAACTTGAAGCGTCTGCGCCGGATGCCCGAGCTGGCCGAGACCATCCACCCCACGGGCCCTGGGCATTTCGGCGTGGCCGAGAGGGGAATGATCGCGCTGCTCAGGCCGGATCGGCTCCGCCGGATCCTCACGAAGATGCTCGACGAGAACGAGTTCCTGAGCCCCTACGGCATCCGCTCGCTTTCCAAGTTCCACGACCAGCATCCGTACATCTTCCATGTGCAAGGCCAGGAGTACCGGGTGGACTACCTGCCGGCCGAGTCGAACACCGGCATGTTCGGGGGCAACTCCAACTGGCGGGGCCCGATCTGGATGCCGGTGAATGCGCTGATCATCCGGGCGCTGCAGAACTTCTACCTGTACTACGGCGACAACTTCAAGATCGAATGTCCCGACCGGGTCGGGGAAGATGATGAATCTCTTCGAGGTGAGCAAGGAGATCGGCGACCGGCTCACCCGGATCTTCACCCGCGACGAGCATGGTCAAGCGACCCGTCTACGGCGGCACGGAGAAATTCCAGACCGATCCCCACTGGCGCGACCACATCCTGTTCTACGAGTACTTTCACGGCGACAACGGGGCAGGGCTCGGCGCCAGTCACCAGACCGGCTGGACGGGGCTGGTGGCCAAGGTCATCCAGCTCTACGGCCTCCTGGATCCCAAGCGGGCCCTCGAAGTCGGCAAGCAGGCCGCGTTCACCCAAGGCACCCCGCAAGGCGCACGACCGCGCGCAGCAGAAACAACCTCCTGACGCTTCCGTGCGGGTGCCTGACGACCGCTCCCTTGTCGGACCCGCCGGGCCTGTCATGAGTCAAGGAGATAACGTGCCCGATCCGCGCTACCCGGCGCTGTACCAGATCAACACGCGCGTCTGGCTGACCGATCTGTCCCGCGCGCTCGGCAGGCGTGCGACGCTGGACGATGTTCCCGACGCCGAACTGGATCGCCTGGCGAAGATGGGCTTTGACTGGGTCTGGCTGCTGAGCGTGTGGCAGACCGGCCCGGCGGCGCAGGCGATCTCGCGCGCGAATCCAGGGTGGCGACGCGAGTTCGCCGAGACGCTGCCGGACCTCACGGACGACGACATCGCAGGCTCCGGGTTCGCCATCCAGAGCTACACCGTGCATCGCGATCTGGGGGGTGCTGCAGGGCCTCGCACGCCTGCGACAGCGGCTGCAGGAACGGGGACTTGAAGCTGATGCTCGACTTCGTCCCGAACCACATGGCGCCGGATCACCCGTGGATCGACGAGCATCCCGATTACTTTGTCCACGGCAGCGAGAGCGACCTGGCTCGCGCACCGCAGAACTACTGCCGGGTGCAGACCAGGAAAGGCCCGTTGTTGCTCGCCCACGGCCGGGACCCGTACTTCGACGGCTGGCCCGATACGCTGCAGCTCAATTACGGCAATCCGGAATTGCAGCAGGCGATGATCGGCGAGCTCACGAGAATCGCCGGGCAATGCGACGGCGTGCGCTGCGACATGGCGATGCTGGTACTGCCCGAGGTGTTCGAACGCACCTGGGGCATTCGGGCCGATCTGTTCTGGCCGAACGCAACCGAGTCCGTGCGGCGAAAGCATCCGCACTTCCTGTTCATGGCCGAAGTCTACTGGGATCTGGAATGGACGATGCAGCAGCAGGGCTTCGACTACGCCTACGACAAACGGCTGTACGACCGCTTGCGCGAGGGGCACGCCCGGCCGGTACGCGAGCATTTCCACGCCGGGCTCGATTTCCAGGAAAAGCTGGCCCGCTTCCTGGAGAACCACGACGAACCGCGCGCGGCGGCTACGTTCTCACCCGACGTCCATGAAGCCGCGGCGGTCATCACGTTCCTGTCGCCGGGATTGCGTTTCTTCCACCAGGGTCAGTTCCAGGGGCGGAAGAAACGCATCTCTCCCCATCTGGTTCGCGCGCCTCGGGAAGCAGCCGACCAGAGGCTGGTACAGTTCTACGAGCGGCTGCTGGTCGCACTTGCGCCGGCCGGCGGTGCGCGACGGCCACTGGCAATTGCTCGACTGCAACCCGGCGTGGGAGGGCAACTGGACCTGGGATTGCTTCCTGGTCTTCGCCTGGCAGGGCCCGGGTGACGAGCGGCTGCTGGTGACGGTGAACTATGCGCCCAATCAGAGTCAGTGTTACGTACGGCTGCCGTTCGCGGCCCTCGGCAACGGTCAATGGCGGTTCGAGGATCTGATCGGTGACGCGAACTACCTGCGGGAAGGAAACGATTTGCAGGCGCGCGGACTCTATCTCGATGAGACGCCGTGGCGCGCGCACGTTTTCTCGCTGACGAAACTCGACGAAGCACGATCATACGAACAATGATGACGACCCTGATCGACGACGAGCTCGACGTGCTGGCCGGTCTTGTCCCGCTCGCCGGGCAGGACATCATCGAGCTCGGCTGCGGTGCCGCCAGGCTGGCGCGCACGCTGCTGGAGCGCCATCCCGACAGCTGCGTGACGGGCATGGAAGTCGACGAGCGGCAGCATGCCAAGAACATCGCTGCGCCCCAGAAAGGGCTGCGCTTCGTTGCCGGCGGAGCCGAGGCCATTCCTTTCCAGGATGCGAGCTTCGATCTGGCGCTGATGCTGAAATCGCTGCACCATGTGCCACGGCCCTTGATGGCGCAGGCGCTCGGTGAAGTGGCGCGGGTGCTGCGGCCGGGTGGGCACCTCTACGTGTCGGAGCCGGTCTACGACGGCGCGCTCAACGAGATTGTGCGTCTGTACAACGACGAAGGCGTGGTGCGCGCCGCAGCGCAGGCCGCACTGGACGCCGCGCTGCGATCGGGTCCGTGGGAACAGGTTGCCGAACGGCGTTTCGAGATGCCCGTGCAGTTCATCGGACTTCGCCGATTTCGAGCAGCGCATGATGCGGCCGACCTACGCCGACCACCGCATCGACGACGCCAAGCTCGCCGCGGTCCGCGCCGTCTTCGAGCCGCACGTCGGCCCCGGTGGTGCGCGTTTCACCCGTCCGATGCTTGTGCGCCTGCTGCGCCGATCCGCCTGATTGCGTGCCCACCACCATAGTGTCTACGTCGTCGAGCTTTCGCTCGACGTGCTGTACGAACCCCGGTTCCGCAAGGCGAATCCCGACTACCAGCCCGGCAAGCCCTGCGTCTATGTGGGCATGACCGGCCTCACGCCGGACGAGCGCTTCGACAAGCACAAGGCAGGCATCAAGGCCAATCGCTTCGTCCAGCGCTATGGGCAACGGCTGCTGCCGTCGCTGTACGAGGTGTACAACCCGATGCCGTACGCGGGGGCGCAGGAGATGGAAGTCGAACTCGGAATCGCGTTGCGCGAGGAGGGTTACGGCGTGTGGCAAGGCTAGTACGAGGAGCGATCATGGGACTGTGCGGTAATGGGGCGTTGGTGCTCAACTTCGATGTGGATCCCGCGGGACTTGCCGAGCACGACCACTGGCATACGAAGGAGCACATGCCGGAGCGCCTTTCGATTCCCGGTTTCCTGCGTGGAACCCGCTGGATCGCGGAGGGCGCCTCGCCGCGCTACCTCGTCATCTACGAAGTGGGCGATGTGAATGTCCTGATCGGGACCGATTACCTGCAGCGACTGAACAACCCGTCCGCATGGACGTCGAAGATCATGAAGTACGTGCGCGGCATGCGCCGGGGCTTCTGCCGCGTCGAGGGAAGCGTGGGTCTGGGACTCGGACATGCGCTGCTCCAGGTCCACTATTCGCCCCTGGAAGGCCGCAGGCAGGCGCTGCGCGACTGGCTGCTGCAGGATGCGCTGCCGCGCATCGCCTCCGATCCCGGCTTTGCGAGCGCGCACATTCTCGAATCCGCGATCGCGCCGCCGATGACCGACGAGCAGCGGATCCGCGGCAAGGACGCGAGCGTCGATGCGGTGCTGATCGTCACCGGCTATGATGCCGGATTCATCGACCGCGTCGCCGATGTCGAACTCGCCGCGAGCCATTTCGAGACGCATGGCTGCGCGCCCGCATCGGTCCGGGGCCGATTCAGGTACGACCATTCGCTGACGGCTGCGGAGTGCAAGGCAACCGCGTAGACGCCTGATTCGCCGATCGGCCCAGCGCGCTCCGGCAGTGCCTGCGTCGGGCCGGGTGTGGTTTCCCGTCCGCCGCCGGCGTCACGGCTTGCGCGGCTTCCTGAGCGCCTTCGTGCCCAGCTGCGCGAGGCGGGCCTCGGCCACCCGCTTGGTCATGCCGCGAAGTGCGGCGAGCGCCGCCAGCTGCTCGGCGCGCGGCGTCGTGTTCCCTTGCTCCCAGTTGTAGATCGACTGGGCGCTCACCCCCACCAGCCTTCCGTAGTCCTCGGCCGAGACCCCGAGACGCTTCCGTTGCGACCTCAACCCCTTGGCGACGAATCGCACCTTGCGGGTGGCCGATGCGCCGGGCGTGGGCGATGGCGCCTTGAGAACCTGGCGCTGAAGCAACGCAACCTGGCGCTTCAGCGCCTCCACCTCGCGTTTGAGGGCGGCGATGTCGCGCCGATGCTGGGCCGACGCTTTCTTCGTCGTGTGTACCTGGCTGCGAATCTCCCGGCGGGACAGCCGCCCGATCTCCTGCTTCAACAATGCGCCGATATTCGGCATGAGCGTCCTTCGTCAATCAATCCATGGAATGGTAGTTTGACAGCAACCAAGAGACACCGCGAACCCAGTAAAAGGTCCCGGCGTCGCGACTCGCCGACGGGATGCCCGTACGCGGCGGGCCCCACGCCGTAGGCGCCGCGTCACCGGCGCAATGCGCCGTTCCACGGCGCAAGCCCGGTTCCGGGGCGGGCGGCACGGTCCAATGCCGCTTGGAATTCTCGAGCGTGGACGCCTCAACGAAAAAAGGGGGAATGGCGATGGAAAGCCTTTATGAACGCTTGGGCAGGAACGAGGGAATCAGCCGCATCGTCGACGACACCATGGCCGCTCACCTTGCGAATCCTCTGGTGAAGGCGCGTTTCGAGAGCATCAAGGACATGGACCGTGCAAGGAAGATGGCGATCGAGTTCTTCTGTGCCGGAAGCGGCGGCCCCGAGCCGTATACGGGCCGCGACATGCTCAGGACCCACCAGGGGATGAACATCAGCGAGCAGGAATACATTGCCGTGATGGACGATATCCTGGGGGCGCTGGCGAAGAACGGCATCGATCAGCCGACGTGCAACGAGGTGGTCGCGATACTCTATTCGTTGAAGGCGGAGATCATTCGGGTCTGAAGAAACATCGGCGGTCGGGAGCAGGCCGTTCTCTAGAGCGCCAGGCTGGCGACGAGCCCCTGCAGCCGTTTCGTCTGACGAGCGCTGGTCATCGGGTAGGTCTCGAGCCAGCGGTGAATCGAAAAGCCCGGCGCCAATTTGCGGATTTCATCGGCTTCCCATGTGGCGGCGGGAAGATCTCCGGCCGCCACCAGAGCCGCCGCAAGATATACGTGCGATTCGATGTCGACTGGATTGCGCATCAGTGCTGCACGCAGGTTGATCAGCGCCTGCTCAGTGTCGTTCTCGAACAGGTACGCGCGGCCCAGGAGCAGGAAGTACAGATATCCGCCGTCAGGATTCAACCGCATCGCCGTGCGCAGCAACGGTATGGACTTCGCCGGCTGCCCGATGTAGGTGTCGATGCCGCCAAGCAACGCATAGGCATCGGCGAAGGAGCGATCAAGCTCGATTGCCTTCTGCAGCGACGCGATCGCTTCTTCATGGTGACGATTCTGGGCGTGAACGAAGCCGAGTGCCCAATAGATCTCCGGCAGGTCGGGATCGATCAGTCGCGCCGTTTCAGCGAGCTCGAGCGCCCTGCCGAGCGCAGGCGATGGATCTGCGGATTCCCGTAAACGGGGGTCCATCGCATAGGTCATGGCGAGTCCCGCATATGCGCGCGCAAACTTCGGATCCAGATCGAGCGCCTTGCGATAGAGCGCTCGTGCCGTTTCGTTCTCGTCGCGCTGTCGAACCAGAAACAACGCCTGGGCGCGCAGGAAATAATCGTATGCTTGCAGGCTGCTCGTATACCGCTTGGCGAGCCGACGCCGCTCGACGTCGCTGATCTTGGCCGGCAGCAATTCGGCCAGCCTGGCGGCCATGTCGTCCTGGACCGTGAACAGATCGCCGAATGGCCGCTCGAATTGCCGGGACCAAAGTTCCTCGTCGGTCCGGGTGTCGACCAGATGGATGTTGATCCGCAGCGTCCCGGCTTCGCGTTGAACGCTGCCGAGGATGCGATACCGGGCGGCCTGTTCCATTGGATTGCCCGTTGCGGCGCTTGATTCACGAATCAAGCGCAAGCCGGACAGGCGCGAAAGCGCAGCGATCAGGTCGTCGCTGATGCCGCGTGCGAGATAGTCCTGCTCGCGGTCGGGGCTCAGCGAGACGAACGGCACGACCGTGACGGTGATCCAGCCTGGTTGACGGGCGTCCCCGGGGTCGAAGGCGGCCGGCGTGGGTGGCACGCCCGGAGTCGGACGGAGAAGATAGAGGCCGGCCGACGCGAGCGCGAGCACTACAGCGGCCAGCCACGCGACTGATCGCGCATGACGGCGTGGATCGGCCCGAGGTTGGGCCGGCACGGTTACATCGACGCCGGGAGGGGGCGCGCCCTGCGCTTCGCTCCGCCGCACCGGCGCAATCAGCCGGTAGCCACGTTTCGCAATGGTCTCGATGTAGGACGGCGAGCGGGAATTGTCGCCCAGTGCCCTGCGCAGCTTGTTGATGGTCTGCGTGAGCGCTTCGTCGCCAACGACGACACCCGGCCACACCGCCGCAAAGAGCTCTTCGCGACTGACGACGCGGTCAACGCGGTCCGCGAGCAGCATCAGCACGTCCATCGCCTTCGGCTCGATCCGCACCGTCTGGCTGCCGCGGCTCAACTCGTTGCTCTCCCGGTCGGCCGACCATTCGCCGATCTGCGCACGCGGGCGCACTCGCTCATCGGGGCTGACGCTTTGTGCAGGCACTGGGAGGCACCTCGCCGTCCGAATGCAACGTACTGATCCCGCTAGGAAAACAATTCCGTGGGGAAAGCATAACCGTTTCGTCGGGCGTTGTGCGCTGTCCTGCGTTTCCAATTCCGACTGCAGCTTCCGCCGTCTGCAACCCCGGCGCGCCTGGCGGGGTGGTTTCGGAAGGCGTCAACCCAGGAGTTTTCCCATGAATCGGATCGCATTCGCGCTTGTGACGTTGGTGTGCGGGTTTGTGCTATCGGCCTCGCCGGCAATTGCGCAGCAGCCGCTGAGCATCAAGCCGCTGGCAGAAAAGAAAGTCGCGGACCTGCCACCTGGGCCGCTTTTCTGGCGCATCGAGAACTTCCCCGATCGCGCCCAGGCCCATGCCGCCGAGGGCACCTGGTCGTTGGTTGCGGAGTCCGCGGGAAAGGCCTGGCTGTTCACGCTCGGCGCGCCGGGCGAAAGCACGCCGGGCGGCACCAAGGTGGCCGAGTTGGGCCCCATCCCGCCGGTCGTCGCTTCGCAGTATCTGCTGCGGATCAATGAAGCGAGCGGCCCTCCCGGCAGCACCACGCCGATCCATAGCCATCCGGGCTCCGAGGCGTTCTTCGTGTTGAGCGGGGAGCAAAGCATCCGCGGTCCGCACGGCGTAATGCGCGTTGCGGCCGGCCAGGCGGCAGCGGGGCAGGGTGGGGACATTCCGATGCAGGTTTCGAGCAGCGGTTCGACCGATCTGCACGCGCTGGTGATGTTCGTGGTGGATGGCACCCGGCCGTTTTCGTCTCCGGCCAAGCTTCCGTAAGCTCAATCGGTCGTCGCGCATTCGATGTCCGAAGAGCGCTTGGGGTCGAACTCGAATCGTCGACACGGCCGGGTTCAGCCAATTGCAGACCTGCGGCCTCGCCAGCGGATGGGCCCGCAAGCGGCCCTCCGTGCCGCCGCGCCGGACGAGCGCTGGCGTCCCACGCCGACTCGTTCATCGCGGAGCTGCTGGGTTGCAGCAGGGCGCGCCTTGCCCCAACATGTGAGCTTCCACGTGCCGCCGCAGGGTGGGCAACGATGAACGATGGCGCGACGGCGGCGAGAATCCCCACCGCGAAGCTCTGCGGGGACGATCATCGCCGCCTGTTCGACCGTGCGTGCCCCGCCCACTGACATCGCTTCGGTGGACATCCCATCCACCTCGACGCAGGTGCCCCGGCAGTTGTCTGTGCCGTCCGGCTCGACTGTTTTGCAGATTGCGCCGAACGGCACGCTGCGCGCCGCGATCAATTTCGGAAATGCGATCCTCGCCAACCGCAACGCTGCGGGCCAGCCGGCCGGCGTGTCCGTAGACCTTGCCCGCGAACTCGCGCGACGGCTCGGGGTGCCGGTCGAGTTCGTGACGTACGACTCGGCGGGCAAGGTCGTCGACGGGTTGAAGGACGCGGCCTGGGATGTTGCGTTTCTTGCGATCGATCCGGCGCGTGCGGTCGACATCGCCTACACCGCCCCCTACGTCGTGATCGAGGGCGCGTACCTGGTCCGCGAGGGCTCGCAGCTGGCCGCGAACGACCTGGTCGACGGCCCGGGGACGCGAGTCGTGGTTGCCAAGGGCAGCGCATACGACCTGTTCCTGTCACGCGAGCTCGAGCTGGCGACGCTCGTTCGGGTGCCGACCTCGCAGGATGTGGTCGATCAGTTCGTGGCGCAGTCGCTCGACGTCGCAGCGGGTGTCAGGCAGCAGCTCGAGTCGGACGCGCGGCGGATTCCCGGCTTGCGGCTGCTTCCAGGCCGCTTCATGGCGATCAGCCAGGCGATGGGGATGCCGCGGGGACGCGAGGCTGCGCTGCCCTGGTTGCGCGACTTCGTCGAGGAGCTGAAAGGGTCCGGATTCGTCTCGCAGTCGCTCGCACGACACCGGATCGAAGGCGTTTCGCTCGCACCCCCGGCGCGCTGAGCGCGCTTCGCCAACTCGGGTTTCGACGCCGAACCGGTCGCTGTCTTGCCTATGGCAGCGATGTTTGACGAGTGTCAATCCGCGTGTCTCGCCGCGATGCACAATGATCCCGCGGTCCAAGACCGGCGATGGCGGAAGCGGGCCTTCGGCCCCGCCCGAGCAGGCGTGCGATGCCCGGGCCGCTTGGACAATGACGAGGCGCGACAAGCTGCCTACGCTGACGCCAACCTGGCCTCGGCGGCGCAGGCAGGCGTCGCGGCCGCCGGCGGCGCCAAGGTCTTCGACCTCAAGAACTCGAAGGGCGTGGAGCCGAAGGTCAGGGGCAAGCAGGTCGGGCTGGAACTCTCGCTCGACTTGAACGGGATGCAGGTGTCGCCCGAGAAGTGAGGCAACTTCCTGTCCCTGTGCGGCGGCGACTTCGCTGCGCGCAGGGCGCGCCGCGGAAACCCGTCGGACGGGGTTCCTCGCGCCGCCGCTGAACGTCGGCGTCGAGTGTCGAGAGGCCGCGACGCTCGGACGCATGGCACGGTGGTGAGCGGCGAGACCATTGTCCCGGCGTCACATCGCCCGAGGCATACGTGCGCATCGAGCAGGCGACATGCCATGGGCGCAGGGCCCTCGGGGTCACCGAAACACGTGGCTTCAGGCCCCACGAATTGCGGAGCCACCATCGGTTGCCAAGGCTCTTTCGCCGAGGCCGCCGAAGCGCCGAATCCACGGAATGTCGACAATGACGGTGCAGCACAGAAAATGGGTGATCGCCTCGGCAGGGGTTCTGGCCATCGGCGCTCTGGCGGTTGTGGCCTGGCAACACTACCGGCTCGGCGACGGGGACGTCGGGATCGTCAGCGGCAACGGACGCATCGAGGCCGTGGAGATCGACGTTGCCGCCAGGACCGCGGGTCGCCTGAAGGAGATCCCGGTCCACGAGGGTGAATTCGTCAAGGCCGGGCAGGTCGTGGCGGTGATGGACGCCGACGTGCTCGAGGCCCAGAAGCGGCAGGCCGAGGCGCAGTTGCAGCAGGGACAGACGGCGGTGGCGACTGCGCGCAGCCAGCTCGCGCAGCGCGAGAGCGAGAAGGCGGCAGCGCAGGCCGCAGTGTCGCAGCGCGAGGTCGAGCTCAGTGCCGCCCGGCGACAGCTGTCGCGTTCGATGACGCTGGCCGAGAAAGGCTTCGTGTCCGCGCAGGCCGTGGACGACGTCAAGGCGAGAGTGGACAGCGCGCAGGCGGTCCTACGTGCCGCGCGTGCGCAGGTCGCAGCTGCGGAGGCAGCCATCGCCAGCGCCCATTCGCAGGTGGCCGGCGCGCAGTCGTCTGCGGTTGCCGCGCAGGCAAACATCGAGCGGATCCAGGCCGACATCGACGATTCGACGCTGAAGGCGCCGCGCGATGGTCGTGTCCAATACATCGTCGCGCGGGACGGCGAAGTGGTTGCCGCGGGCGGTCGGGTGCTGAACCTGCTCGATCTCAGCGACGTGTACATGACCTTCTTCCTGCCGACTGCAGCGGCGGGGCGGGTCGCGCTGGGGTCCGAAGTCCGGCTGGTGCTCGACGCAGCACCGCAGTACGTGATCCCGGCGCGCGTATCGTTCATTGCTTCGGAAGCCCAGTTCACCCCGAAGACGGTCGAGACGGCGAGCGAGCGCGAGAAGCTGATGTTCCGCATCCGCGCACAGATCCCGCCCGACCTGCTCAAGAAGCACATCGCGCAGGTCAAGACCGGACTCCCCGGCGTCGCCTACGTGCGACTGGACCCCAATGTGCAATGGCCAGCCCGCCTGCAGATGAATCTGCCGGAATGAGTCCGGGCGAACCGACGGCCGACACGTCACGCGTCGTGACGCCGCCGGTCGCTTCGCTGCAGGGCGTTGCGCTTCGCTACGGCAAGACGCAGGCGCTGGATGACGTGAGCATCGAGATCCCGGCAGGCGGCATCGTCGGATTGATCGGGCCGGACGGGGTGGGCAAGTCGAGCCTGCTTTCGCTCATCGCGGGCGCCAGGGCGATCCAGACCGGCAGGATCGAGGTGCTGGGCGGGGACATGGCCAGTGCCAGGCACCGGCGTGTCGTGTGCCCGCGCATCGCCTACATGCCGCAGGGCCTGGGCAGGAACCTGTATCCGACGCTGTCGGTGTTCGAGAACGTCGACTTCTTCGGTCGCCTGTTCGGACACGCCCGCCGCGAGCGCGAGTCGCGCATCGCCCGGTTGCTCGATGCCACGGGGCTCGCGCCTTTCGCGGATCGCGCCGTCAGCAAGCTCTCGGGCGGCATGAAGCAGAAGCTCGGCCTGTGCTGCGCGCTCATCCACGATCCCGACCTGCTGATCCTCGACGAGCCGACCACGGGCGTCGACCCGCTGTCGCGGCGGCAGTTCTGGGAACTCGTCGACGGCATTCGCGCCAATCGGCCCGGCATGAGCGTGCTGATTGCCACGGCGTACATGGAGGAGGCCGCGCGTTTCGACTGGCTGGTGGCGATGAACGCCGGCCGCATCCTTGCCACCGGCGCGCCACGCGAACTGCGGGAGCGCACGCACTGCGCCTCGCTGGAGGAGGCCTTCGTCGCCCTGTTGCCTGCCGAGCAGAAGAAGGGCTACCGCCCTGTGGTCGTACCCCCGCGCGCGCCGGCTTCGGGCGGAGCGGCCGCGATCGAAGCGCGCGATCTCACGATGCGTTTCGGCGATTTCACGGCCGTGGAACACGTCAGTTTCCGCATCGAGCGGGGCGAGATCTTCGGCTTCCTGGGGTCGAACGGCTGCGGCAAGACCACCACGATGAAGATGCTCACCGGCCTGCTGCCGGCGAGCGAAGGGCAGGCCTGGCTGTTCGGCCACCCGGTGGACCCGCACGACCTCGACACCCGCAAGCGGGTTGGCTACATGACGCAGTCGTTCTCGCTTTACGGCGAATTGACCGTGCGACAGAACCTCGTCCTGCACGCCCGGATATTCAACATCCCGGAGGACAGGATAGGCCCGCGCATCGAGGAGATGGCGCAGCCGTTCGGCCTCGCTCAGGTCATGGACCAACTGCCGGGCGCGCTACCCCTGGGCCAACGGCAACGCCTGTCGCTGGCGGTGGCGATGATCCACTCCCCGGAAATGCTCATCCTGGACGAACCGACGTCCGGCGTGGATCCAGTCGCGCGGGACGCCTTCTGGCAGATCATGCTCGACCTGGCACGCCGGGAGAAGGTCACCATCTTCATCTCGACCCACTTGATGAACGAGGCCGAGCGCTGCGATCGCATCTCGCTGATGCATGCGGGCCGCGTGCTGGTCAGCGACACGCCGGCCGCGATCATCGAGCAGCGCCGGGTGCCGACCCTGGAGCAGGCGTTCATCAGTCACCTGGAAGATGTCGCCGGCGAAGGCGGGTCGCTTGCGCCGGCCCGCGACGCACCGGCGTCGGCCCGCGACGCACCGGCGTCGGCCCGCGACGCACCGGCGTCGGCGTCGACGGTCGCATCCGGAGAGCTGCGGCGGCGCCCCGGGCAGACTCCGCGGAGCGTCGGATTCGACCTGCGCCGGCTGCTCAGCTATGCGTGGCGGGAAACGCTGGAGCTGCGCCGCGATCCGATCCGGCAGGCGCTGGCCGTCCTCGGCAGCGCGATCCTGATGCTGGTGCTGGGCTACGGCATCACGCTGGATGTCGAGAATCTCACCTTCGCGGTGCTCGACCGCGACCAGACCGTGCTCAGCCGAGACTATGTGTCGAATCTCGCGGGCTCGCGCTATTTCATCGAGCGCGCGCCGATCCGCGACTACGCGGACCTGGACCGGCGCATGCGCGCCGGCGAGTTGAGTCTCGCGATCGAGATCCCGCCCGGCTTTGCGCGCGACGTTGCCCGGGGCATCCACGTGCAGATCGGTGCCTGGATCGACGGCGCAATGCCCACGCGCGCCGAGACGCTGCGCGGCTATGTCCAGGGCATGCACGCGCACTGGCTCGCGACCCGGGCGCGCGAAGCCCGTGGCGTGGCAGCGAGCGCCGGACTGTTCGGCATCGAGACGCGCTTTCGCTACAACCCGGACGTGAAGAGCCTGCCGGCCATGGTGCCGGCGGTGATTCCGCTGCTCTTGATGATGATCCCCGCGATCCTCACTGCGCTGTCCGTGGTCCGGGAAAAGGAGCTGGGCTCCATCGTCAATTTCTATGTCACGCCGGTGACGCGCCTGGAGTTCCTGCTCGGCAAGCAGCTTCCCTACGTCGTGCTCGCGATGGTCAACTTCCTCCTGCTCACGGCACTGGCCATTTTCCTGTTCGGCGTGCCGGTCAAGGGCAGCTTTGCCGCGCTCGCGTCGGCCACGCTGCTGTACGTGATGGCGGCCACTGCCTTGGGGCTGGTGATGTCAGCCTTCGTGCGCAGCCAGGTCGCGGCCCTGTTCGGCACCGCGTTGCTGACCATCCTGCCGGCCGTCGAGTTCTCCGGCCTGCTCGATCCGGTTTCCTCGCTGGAGGGCGCCGGCGCGCTGATCGGGCGGATCTACCCGACCACCTATTACCTGACGATTGCGCGCGGCACGTTCTCGAAGGGCCTCACGTTCGCCGATCTCCAGGCGTCCTTCGTGCCCCTGTTGCTTGCAGTGCCGCTGCTGGTCGGCCTCGGTGTGGTTCTGCTCAGGAAGCAGGCGCGCTAGGATGAAGCGACCCCCACGCTCGTTTTGCTCGCTGCCTCCATGCGGGGGGGCGGGTCAGTTCCTCGCGAGAGCCTTTCGGAGCTGACATGCGCGCGGCCAACGTCCTGCACCTCGGCGTCAAGGAGTTTCGCAGCCTGCTGCGGGACCCGATGATGGTCGTGCTGATCGTCTACGCCTTCACGGCCGCGATCTACACCGCAGCGACGGCAATGCCCGAGACGTTGCACAAGGCGCCCATCGCCATCGTTGACGAGGATCACTCGCCGCTTTCCATGCGTATCGTCGACGCCTTCTATCCCCCGCACTTCCTTCCGCCTCGGCGGATAACGCATGCCGAGATGGATTCACGCATGGACGAGGGCCTCGACACCTTTGCCATCGACATCCCACCCGGGTTCCAGCGCGACGTGCTGGCCGGGCGCAGCCCCACGGTGCAGCTCAACGTCGACGCGACACGGATGAGCCAGGCTTTCACCGGCAGTGCCTACGTCCAGTCCATCGTCACCGGCGAGGTCAACGCCTTCGTCGCGCGAAACCGGGCTGCATCGATAGCGGCAGTCGACCTGGCCTTGCGGGTGCGCTTCAATCCCGAGCTGAACAAGAGCTGGTTCGGCTCGGTGATGGAAGTCGTCAACAACATCACCATGTTGTCGATCGTGCTCACCGGCGCCGCCCTGATTCGCGAGCGCGAGCACGGAACGGTCGAGCACCTGCTGGCAATGCCGGTGACGCCGTTCGAGATCATGGCCGCCAAGGTGTGGGCCATGGGCGTGGTGGTGCTCGTCGCCGCGGGGCTGTCCCTGACGCTCGTCGTGCAAGGATTGCTGTCGGTGCCGATCGAAGGATCGATCGCCCTGTTTCTGGCGGGCGCCGCGCTGCACCTGTTCGCGACGGCTTCGATGGGCATCTTTCTCGCCACCATCGCGCGCTCGATGCCGCAGTTCGGCCTGCTGCTGCTGCTGGTGCTGCTGCCCCTGGAGAACCTGTCGGGGGGCATGACGCCGCGCGAGAGCATGCCGCAGCTCGTACAGCTGATCATGCTGGCCGCGCCGACGACCCACTTCGTCGCGCTTGCGCAGGCGATCCTGTTCCGGGGGGCAGGGCTTGCGGTGGTCTGGCCCCAGTTCATCGCCCTTGCCGTGATCGGGGCAACGCTGTTTTCCCTGTCCCTGGCGCGATTCCGGAAGACCCTCGCTGCGATGGCATGACCGAATGCTTCGGGCGGAAGGCCCGGGCGCGCGCTCCCGCAGCTCGACGCCGCGCCCAAGGCAACGGCCAGGACATGACGGCAGGCCCGGCCGCGGGCCGCCGAGGGACTGCTCGAGCCACCCATCGGCCAGCCGTCGCATACACTGCCGTGTATGGTATTTTCGCCGAAACAACAATTACGGTCGACCGCAGGCATCTCGCTCGTCGCCCACACCCGCAGCTGCTTCGAATCCAGGCGAGATCCGGCGGAGTTGGAGGACTACCGCCGATCCATGCGAATCGCTGATCCGGGGAACAGCACGTAACGCGCCGACGCTCGCGGCGAACGTGGTCGCGTTCCAGGCGAACATGTCCGGCGCCACGAGCCGCGAGCCCCGGCTACCGCGTTGCGGTGGGTCGGGCGTGCCCCCGAGGGAATGACCGCGCTCGCAAATGCACGTCAAGCGATCGAGCAACCAACAGAATGACGAGGCGATCCGTCCGGTGGGGATCGCCGTTCGGTGATTGTGCGTCCGACCCGCCGCCAGCAGATGAAAGAAGGAACTAATGTGAAAAAGGATTACCTGTTCAAGGCTGTGTTTCTTGCGGGCCTTCTCTTCGCGTCCACGGCGTCGTTCGCCGACGGAACCATCAGCACCGGCATCGTCGAACCGTGTTCCTACCCGCCCATCGTCGGCGACCCGACCAATACCGACGTCTGCGTCGATGTGCCGGTGAATTTGCACAAGGCGAAGGTCGTGTTCAACAACAATTTGAATGCAATCGTGCCGGTACCGGCAGGTCCAACCCCGATCCCGGACGCGATCCCGGGCCCGGTAGGCCCGTACGGAAACACGATCCTAATGCCCATCGCCCTGTTGCACATGGTCCAGTTGGGCGGGGCGCTGCAAAGTCGCATCAATTCCGGGTTGATGCAGCCGCAACACGTCTCGGTCATCGGCGTCTTTCACGGTAGAGACGCCGCGTCCTGGCTTCTTAGCGATGCGTGGTGGAAGGCCAACAGCCAGTACAGTGGAAATCCCTACAAATCCTATATCGAAAAGATCTTCGCGCTTAAAAGCCAAGGTGTGAACATTCAACTGGAAATATGCGCCGTCACCATGCACGGGAACAAGTGGACCAACACCGATGTTTATGCCAGCCCCAACGGCAAGATCTATGTCAACCAGGGCGCTGTCGGCCGTCTGATCGACCTCGAACAGAGCGGCTACGTCTACTACCAGCCGGGTAAGTGACGCTCGAACAAGTCGAATCTTCAATCTGAAGATGTTGGAGATGGCCGCACGTTGCTGCGGCCATTTTTTTCAAGGATCGCGAACGGCCGGGCACGGTTCGCGGTTGTGCCGCATCGGCCCGGTTTGACGTTTCCCCGACCTGTGCATGCGCCCGGGTCGACGCAAGGAGACGATCGGGTCCTTATGTCGCATCGCGAGCCGCCTCGAAGCCCTTGCCCTGTGCTCCAAACGGGAAAATAATCGCGGGCGCCGACGCGAGATCCGCGGGCCGTCCCATGGAGAGAGCAACCATCATGTCCGATGCAGACACTTCGACCGAACTCCGCTTTGACCCGCCAGGACCCGGATCGTGGGCTCAGGACGCCGTGCACTTCCCGCGCGCGATGACGCGCTACTTCGAGGAGACCCAAGCATCCTCGTTCAAGAGGGGCACCAACGAGTTCGCCCGTTTCTACGGGATGCTCATCGACGGCCTCCAGATGAGCTACGTGAATGGCTTCGGCTACCACCAGGTGCTGCCGGCGCCGGAGGCCGAAATTCCCCAGCGCTTCCAGCGCGCTGAACAAGTCTTCGCGCAGAAGCTCTGGCGGGAGCAGCTTCGTGACTGGGACGAGAATCGCAAGCCATCGTCGATCGCCGCGCACCGGGCGTTGCAGTCCGTCGACCCCGATGCCCTTGCCGACGCGGAGCTGGTCGCGTATCTGACGCGCTGTCGCGACCACCATTCGGCGATGATTGCCCAGCACATGCGCTTCACCACCTGTGCCGTGCTCCCCACCGGGGATTTCCTCGCACATGTCGGGGACTGGACGGGCCTGCCTCCGTCCGAGTTGCTGGGCCTGATGCGGGGTTCGGCAACGGTGTCTGCGGGGGGCTCCGACGAGATGGAGCGCCTGAAGCGCGCGTTCGCCCAGGACCCTGCTGCACGCGCGGCCCTCGCCTCCGACGGCGACCCGGCACAGGTGCTCGCGGGCCTGCGTTCCCTCGGGGGCGAGGCAGGCGCGGCGGTTTCCGGGTACCTCGACCTGGTCGGCAACCGCCTCGTCGACGGCTTCGACATCGCCGAGCCCTCGGCGCTCGAATTGCCGGACGCACTCCTCAGGTCCATCCGCATCGCCGTTTCCGGAGAAGCCCAATCGGCCCCGGAAGTCGAGGCCCGCATTGCCCAAGTCCGTGCCCGGGTCCCCGCGGCACACCAGGCCGAGTTCGACGAGCTGCTCGGCGAGGCCCGCCTCACCTATCGACTTCGCGACGAGCGTGGCGTCTACAGCGACATCTGGGCCTCGGGGCTCATGCGCCGCGCCGCCCTTGCGGCCGGCCGGCGGGTCGCGGGTCGTGGCCGCATCGCCACGCCCCAGCACATGCTGGACGCGAGCCTCGACGAGATGTGCGCGCTGGTCGCGGGCACCGGCGGACCGTCCGCGGACGAACTCGCCAGGCGCGCCGACTACCGCGCGAGCCACACCGCCAAAGACGTCCCGCCGTTCCTTGGCCCGCCTGAACCGCCGCCGCCTGACCTCTCGGCCCTGCCTCCATCGGTCGGCCGCCTGATGCGCGCGACCTTCATCGCCCTGGGTCACCTCTTCGGGAGCTCCCAGGCGCGGAACGAAGAAAAGGTCCTCCACGGACTTGCGGCGAGCAAGGGCGTCTACGAAGGACCCGCGCGCCGCGTCTCCGGCCCCTCCGAGTTCGGCCGCATCGCCAAGGGCGACGTGCTGGTCACCGAGTCGACGTCCGAGGCCTTCAACATCCTCCTCCCGCTCCTTGGCGGGATCGTCACCGACAACGGCGGTCTCCTTTCGCATGCGGCGATTGTCGCGCGCGAGTACGGAATCCCCGGTGTCGTCGGGACCCGCGAGGCGACCGAGCGCATCGCCGACGGCGTCCGCGTTCGCGTCGACGGGGATTCCGGAGAAGTCACGGTGCTCGGGTGAAAAAGGTCGTCCCATTCACGAGCGCACGCGAGACATCGCTCTATGGATCGAAGGCTGTGGGGCTCGGCGACGCTGCGCGCCATGGGCTCCCGGTCCCGCCCGGCGTGGCGCTCTCGGGCGACCTGGTCGAGGCCGTCGCCTCGGGCGAGGACCGAGCCATCGAAACGGTGGCGAAGGCCATCGCCACCCTGACGCCTCCGTTTGCGGTCCGCTCGTCCGCCGTCGACGAAGACGGCGCGGCAGCGAGCTTCGCCGGCCAGCACCTCACCGTGCTCAACGTCCACTCGCCAGCCGATGTCCCCGGCGCCATCCGTGAAGTCTGGTGGTCTGCGAACTCGGACTCGGCGATCACTTACCGCCAGCGTGTCGGCCTGTTCACGCGGCCGAGTGTCGGCGTCGTCGTCCAGACGCTGCTCAACCCCGGCGTCGCCGGGGTCATGTTCACGGAGAACCCGGTCACCGGCGCCGATGAGCGGCTGATCGAAGCGAGCTGGGGCCTCGGTGAGGCCGTGGTCGCCGGCCTCGTCATCCCCGACCACTTCCGTCTGGACCGGTCCGGCCAGGTGCTCGAGCGCAAGGTCGGGCGCAAGCAGGTCGCGATCCGCTCGCTCCCGAATGGGGGCACCTTCGAGGAGCAGGTGTCACCGGTGCAGGTGAACCAGCTGTGCGTCGACGACGCCCAGCTCGCGGCCCTGGGCGCGCTCGCCCTTCAGTGCGAGAAGGTGTACGGCCCGCGGCGCGACATCGAATGGGCGTTCCAGGATGGAACGCTTTACCTCCTCCAGTGCCGCGCCGTCACCACCGGCAAGTCACCGCCGGCCGGTCCGCCCCCGCGCGACCCGGTGGCCGCGCTTCATCGAGTCGCGCTCTTCGCCGATATGAACCGGAGACAGGCCGAGCAATTCGCACGCCTGCTCAAGGAGCGCCGATTCGCGAAGGGCGAGATCGTGATCATGGAGGGCTCCGGGGGCGCCGCTTTTTTCCTCATCGACTCCGGGGAGGCCACGGTCTCGAGGAAGGGTGTCGACGTCGCCACCCTCGGCCCGGGCGACTACTTCGGCGAGATCGCCCTGATCGACGGCGGTCCCCGCTCGGCCACGGTGACCGCAGCGACCGACCTGGTTTGCTATGGGCTCACGTTCTGGGAGTTCCGCCCGCTGGTCGAGGGGAACGGCGCCATCGGCTGGAAGCTCCTGCAGGCGCTCGCGAAGCGCCTGCGCGCCGCCGAGGCGAGCTAGCCGCCACCGCGCCTGGTGTACAGGTCGAAATAGGCGAGGAATTCGCTGCGGGCCGGTTCGTCCACGTCCCGGAAACAGAAGGTGACGCCAAGCACGGGCAGCGCCATCGAACCGATGCGCCGCGGCAGCTTCTCTTCCACGGCAATCTGCACGCGGCCGCCGTGGGTCATGACGGTTACGACGTCACCGTCGATCTCGAATGGGGCCATCCTGATCGCGCCAGGCAGCCAGCGCATGAACTCGGCGCGCGTGCACGCCATGTCACGATTCAGTCGAAATGCATCCGCCACGCGCTCCTATCCGCCCGCGATCGGAGGCCACACCGCCAACGCGTCTCCTGACTGCAACGGGTGGGTCGCGCGTGCCCGCGGCGGGATGTAGACGCCGTTGACCAGCACCAGGTGAGTCAATTTCGGAGGCAGGTGCATCCGGTCGATCACCGCCTGCACGGTCGTTCCATCGGCCACTTCCAGCGGCAGCTGGTTGTGAACCCGTACCCTGCCGTCGAGTTCGTGCGGTAGGTAGTCGCTCAGCGTGGCGAAGAGCTTGAGGGTGATTTCCACGGTGGCGCCGTGCCCGGGAGTCGCTCAGGGAGCCCGCATGCCCCATACCTGCTGCGCCTGCGCGCTGGCGAGATAGGCCTCGGGAAGCCGCAAGGGATCGCGCAACAGGCGATCCTTCCAGGCGCCCAGCTTGACTCGCGACTCGATCAGTCCGCGGAACACGCCGACGTGCTCGGTGAAGCCGATCGCGTTGGAGCCGACCAGAACGTCGCCGTCGAATTCCAGCCTGACGTGCCGGAAGTTCGCCTCATCGGTGAGCTCCGCACGCTCGCCCCCTGCCACCCCCTGCCACTGGCCGAACGACGTCGATATCAAGCCCAGCGAATCGAGCACGTTGATCTGCGTCACGCCGCGCAGCATGGTGCGCTTCCCGGCCATGTTCATCCCGGCGCAATGGGCTTGATCGGCGGCATTCGGCTGGATGGCGCTGACGGTCGTCTTGCCCGTGATCACGTCGAATGCTTCCGCGCAGTCTCCCGCAGCGTAGACGCCCGGCACGTTGGTCTGCATGTGTTCATCGGTCAACACGCCCTGCAGGCACTTGATGTCGGAAACTTCGAGAAACCCGATATTGGGCTGCACCCCGGTTGCGGAGATCACCAGGTCGACCTCCAGATGCGTGCCGTTGGACAGCCGAACGCCAAGCGGTGTCGCCGCCCTCGATGGCTTCCACGCGTGTCGACGTGTGGACCCTCACCCCTTTGCTCTCGACCCAGCGCTGGATCATGCTGCCCGCCGCCTTGCCCATCATGCGCGGCACCATGCGATCACCCATTTCGACGACCGACAGCTGCACGCCGCGTGCGGCCAGCGCTTCCATGATGATGCACCCGATGAAGCCGGCCCCCATCTGGAGCACCCGCGCGCCGGGTTTGGCCAGCGCCATGATCCGGCGAGCGTCGGCAAGCGTCCAGCAGGCGTTCACCCCCGGCAGGTCGATGCCGCGGATCGGCGCCCGGACGGGCACTGAACCGGTGGCGATCAGCAGCCGGTCGAAAGGGAGTTCGGGCGCCGTCGTCGAACCGCACCATGCGCGCCGTCGTATCGATTCCGATGGCCCGCCCTGCGTGCAATTCGATGCGATGACGCCCGAAGTGGCCTTTGTCCTTGCGCAGGTAGGTCCCGTCCTCGCCGATGTTGCCCATCAGCAGGTAGGGAATGGCCATGCGCGAGTACGGCGGTTCGGGCTCGTCGCCGACCAGGACAATGGAATCGTCGTTCGCATGCTTGCGAATGGTTTCGGCCGCAATGACACCCGCGGGACCGTTGCCGAGAATGACGTGCTTCATGGGGGTCTCCGCGATCAAAAAGGGCGGTTCGCAAGGAACCGCCCGTGTCCGGACCGGCGCGATGCGGCGGGCCGCGCCGCCTCACAAGCCGAGGCGTTTCCGGGTGTCCGGTTTCAGTTTTCCGGTCTCGTCCCAACCGCGAAGCTGATAGTACTCGGGGAGCATCTTGTCCAGGCCATTGACCAGTCCCTTGGCCGGGCCGGTCTTCGCGGGCTCGGTGAGCAACCGTTTCGGCAGGGTGTCGTCCTTCTGGGTGAAGCCTGCGCGATTGTTGAAGTCGCGCTCCATGTTCCAGATGCGCTCGCCGATCAGGCTGAGTTCGTCGACCGTGAATTCGTCCGAGCAGGCCGCAGCCAGCTGTGGCTGGAGGTCGGCCAGGGTCCATGCGAAAGTGGTGAAAATGCACACGCCGGCGGAGTCGAACACCGAGGTGGCGTCCTGGAAGGCCTTGACGAGTCCGGCCTTGCCCTCGGTCACCAGCGGGTCGGTCTTCACCGGAATGCCGAGGACCTCGGAGGCCACGGTGTAGCCGCGCAAATGGCAGGCGCCGCGGTTGGCGGTGGCATAGGCGAGCCCCATGCCCTGGATCCCGCGCGAATCGTAGGCGGGAAACTCCTGCCCTTTCACGCTCATGGAGAGATCCGGATGGCCGTATTTCGCGGTCAGCCGCTTCGAGCCTTGCGCGATTTCCTTGCCGAAACCCTCGCCCTTGCCGGTGATCTCCGCGAAGTAGGTGAGCGCCTTGGCCGAGCCAAAGGGCGCTTCGATGCCGAGCTGCTCCTTGGTGAGCACGCCCATCTGGTAGAGCTCCATGACGGCGCCCACTGTGGCCCCGAAGGAAATGGGGTCGAAGCCATCCTCGTTGCAGATGAAGTTGGCATAGGTGAGCGCTTCGAGATCGTTGACGCCGTTCGCGGCACCCAGGGCCCATGCGGCCTCGTATTCCAATCCGCCAGACGCTCCCCAGTACTGCGGGCGGTTCTGCACGGTGTAATGCGTCTCGTCGATCTTGGAGACGCGGCCGCACGCGATCGTGCAACCGAAGCACGCCTGGTTGGTGACCAGGTTCGGCTTGCCATCGGTCTTGCGCGGTGTATGCATCGCTTCGGCAGAAATATCCTTCGCGCCTTCGAACTGGACGTCGCGGTGGTTGCGTGTAGGCAGCGCACCGATCTCGTTGATGACATTCATCAGGACCTGCGTGCCGTACTTGGGCAGGCCCTGTCCGGTCACGGCGTTGTCGGCCAACACCTTCTTGGCGGCCGTGGCTGCGTTCATGAAGGCCTTTGGATCGCGGATGTTGCCCACGCCCTTGGTCCCGCGCACCGCGATGGCCTTCAGGTTCTTGCTGCCCATCACCGTGCCCACCCCCGAGCGTCCGGCGGCGCGATGCAGGTCATTGACCACCCCGGCGTACAGGCAGCCCGTCTCGCCGGCGCGTCCGATCGAACTGACGCGGATCTGCGGGTCCTGGTGCCTGGCCTTGATCGCGGGCTCGGTCTCCCACACCGATTTTCCCCACAGCCAGCCGGCGTCGAGAAGTTGCGCGGTGTCGTTCTCGATGAACAGATAGACCGGCTTGGCCGCCTTGCCCTCGAAGACGATCATGTCCCAGCCGGCCATCTTCAGCTCGGCACCCCAGTAGCCGCCCGAGTTGGAGCAGGCGATCGCGCCGGTGAGCGCACCCTTGGTGATGACCGAATAGCGGCCGCCGGTCGAGGCCATCGTGCCGGTCAGCGGTCCGGTGGCCCAGATGATCTTGTTGGCAGCAGAGAGGGGCTCGACCTTGGCGTCGACCTCTTCGGTGAAGTACTTGGTCGCCAAGCCGCGCTGGCCGAGATAATCGCGCGCCCATTTCATGTTCAGGGGTTCGGGCGTGCAAGTCCCGTTGGTGAGATTGACGCGCAGGATTTTTCCAGTCCAGGCCATGGTCGTCCTCCTTACGCGATCGGCTGATTGCCGACCTTGCCAGCCCACTGCTTCATGCGCTCGAGCCCGGTCCAGTCGGCGTCGATGTAGGTGATCGCACCGGTCGGGCAGGCCGTCGCGCACGCGGGGTCGCCGCCGCAGAGATCGCACTTCTGCACCTTCCCGCTATCCTGCACGTAATTGACCGTGCCGAACGGGCAGGCGATGGTGCAGACCTTGCAGCCCACACACACGTTGTCCAGAACGACCTTCGCGCCGGTCGAGGCATCGACCACGATCGCTTCAACGGGACAGGCATGCAGGCACCATGCCTCGTCGCACTGGGTACAGGTGTAGGGAACCTTCTTGCCCGTGTCGTGGAAATCGAAGACCTTGATGCGCGACTTGGCCGGATTGAAGGTGCCGTAGTTTTCGTAGCTGCAGGCCATTTCGCACTGCAGGCAGCCCGTGCATTTGTCCGCATTGATGTGAAGTGATTTCTGCACGTCTCGTCCTCCAGTGGACTGGCTGCGATCGGATTAACGCTACCCCGGCGGCTACTTTCCGTCAATAGATCGAGGCGGGAGCGACATGCCGGTCGGCGTGATCGAAAGCGGCGCTCATGGGTGAATCGCGCGCTCCGAGCTGCCCCGATCAGAACTCGATCGGCGGGCCGTGCCATGCATCGTCTCGCGGCCGGGCGCGAGCGAGTGCCTCGCGGGCTTCACACCAGCCTTCGCACGCGTTGCGTCCGGGACGGCGGCGCCAGAAATTGAGCAGGCCCTTGCACTTCGCGTAGAAGTGGAAAAAGCGCAGCACCCGGCGGCGCGTCGACGGATCCAGGGGGCGCTTGCCACAGACGAGCTTGTCGTCCGACATGCCGCGGTCGGTCAGGATTACAGCGCCCCACGCCTTCACGCGTGTTCGCGCGCCACGCGGAAGACGCGGTCCGAGCACCACCGCGTCCAGCAGATCGCCCTCGAGGCCCAGATAGCGTGGCACGGAGCCATAGTTGAACGGGCAGGGCAGGGGCGAGATGAAGTCGATGTGACCCGTCGATCCGCGCTTCAGAAAGCTGCCGCGAGGAATTTCGATGACGACCTCGACCTCCGGTGGCTCGGAGGCTTCTTCGCGGGCAGGGGGTCGAACTGAGTACGCACGGTTCACCGGGCAAGCATACCCCTGGAAAATTCCGGGACGTCCGTCAATTCCCGCACCTCCCCATTCGCGGGAAAGCAGCCGTTCGCGCCACTGCCCGTCGGAGTGCCGAATTATCCGCTCGGCAAACAGAGTCGCGACGTTCGCTCTGCTCGCCGCCGGCGGCACGTATCGGTTGATGCGCTTCGCGGCCATTTGCGAGCCGCGCATTTCGCGCGGGTGGGCTGACGCCGTGGAACGAACTGCGGCAGCAGAGCGAGTCATGGCACGAAGCGGTAGCCGACGCCCGTTTCGGTGATGAAATGACGCGGCCGCGCTGGATCGACCTCCAGCTTCCGTCGCAGGTGTCCCATGTAGATGCGCAGATAGTGGCTGTCTTCGAGGTGGTCGGGTCCCCAGACCTCGCTGAGGAGCTGCCGATGCGTGATCATCCGACCGGCGTGAACGACCAATCGGCCCAGGAGTCGAAATTCGACGGGCGTCAGGTGCACGGGCACGCCGTCGCGAGTCACCGTGTGGTTGGCCATGTCCACGCGCACCCGGCCGAACTCGCAGACCGGGGGATCGCGCCCAGGGCCGCTTGCGCCGCGCCTCAATATCGCCCGTACGCGCGCGATGAGCTCGCCGGCACCGAACGGCTTGGTCAGATAATCGTCGGCACCGGCATTGAGCGCCTCGATCTTGTCGGATTCGTCGACACGCGCCGACAGCACGAGGATCGGTACGAGGGTCCATCCGCGGAGGTCGCGGATCAGGTCGACGCCGTCCCGGTCGGGGAGACCGAGATCCAGAATCAGGAGATCGGGCTTGCGCGTGCCGGCCTCGATCGCGCCCCGCTGCGCATTCGCGGCTTCGCACACTCCAAATCCTTCCCGCTCGAGCACCCCCCGCACGAAGCCGCGAATGTCACGATCGTCCTCCACGAGCAGGAGCTGCATCGCGACATTCATGGCAACCCCGCTAGGCTTTCGCGAAGCGCGAGTCGCTTTCTTGCTCGATCGGAGGCGGCGTGCCGGCGGGGAGCGTGAAGGTGAAACGCGCACCCCCGCCATCGCGATTCTCGGCCCATATCGTCCCGCCATGGGCCTCGATGATCGTGCGACATATCGCGAGACCGAGCCCGACCCCCGGTACGATCGATTCAGGTTCGCCACGGGTGAACTTGTCGAAGATCGCGGACTCGCGTCCCGGGGGCAAGCCGGGCCCGCGATCCTCGACCAGGACATTGATGACAGCAGAAGTCTTCTGTGCGGCGATCCGGATGGGAGTCTCCGCGGGCGCGTATTTCGCCGCGTTCTCCACCAGATTGACCAGCACGCGCTCGATCAGAACGCCGTCACAGCGCACGAGCGGCAGGTCTTCGGGCAGCGACAGTTCGATCGGTCGGCCCGCCAGCGGGCCTGCCAGCGCCTGGAGCGCGCTGCCGACCAGTTCCTCGAGAGACTGCCAGTCCTGGTGCAATTCGACCCGCCCCGCCTGCAGTCGGGCCATCTCGAGCAGCTTGTCGACGAGCTGGGCAGTGCGCTTCGCCTGGTCGCGCAGGGCCAGCGCGTTGGATGCGCCTGCACCTCCCTGGATCTCCCGGGCGAGCGCATCCGACAAGCCGACCAGCGACGTGAGCGGCGTGCGCAAGTCATGTGAAAGCGCGGCGAGTACCGAATTGCGCAGGCGTTCGGACTCCATGTCCACGAGCGTCCGCTGCGCGACCGCGACGAAGTGCACACGTTCGAGGGCGATCGCGATCAGCGTAGCGCATGTCTCGAGCAGCCTGCGTTGCTCGGGGATCATCAGTAGCCGGGGATTGGACGGTTCGACCACGAGCACGCCGCGGGTGCGCATGGGCGCCTTGAGGGGCAGGTAGAGCGAGGCAGCGCCAGCCAGCGTGTCGGTGCCGAAGCCCGCCGCCTCGGCATGATCGGTACACCAGCGCGCGACCGCGAGGTCGACCGCGGGGCGTGACGGAGCGGGCTCGGGTACGACGAGCGTGTCGTTCTCATCCATGACGAGCACGGCAGCCTTGCTGCGCTGGGCGTCCGCCACGAAACGCTCGCCGATCGCGGCGACCTGCTCCGCGGCGAGTGCGGGGCCGAGCTCGCGCGCCATCTCGAACAGCCTTCGGGCGCGGTCCTCCCCTGACGATGCGACGCGTGCCTGATAACGCAGGCGCGCCGTCAGCTGGCCGATGGCAAGGCCGACGACGAGCATGACTGCGAAGGTGATCAGGTACTGGGCGTCGCTTACGGCCAGCGAAAGGCGGGGTGGCACAAAGAAGACATCGAACGCGAGCACATTTGCCACCGCCGCGAGCACGGCCGGGCCCCGGCCGAACAGCAGCGCGACGACGACCACGGCCAGCATGAACAGCATGACGATGTTGGCCAGGTCGAAGACGTGCAACAGGGGCGTCGTGACCAGCGTGACCGCGATGCAGAGGCCGAGCGCGCCGGCATATCCCTGCCAGGCGAGGGGCTCGCGTTCCGCTTGCGCCTCGACAGCAGTCGATGTTCGCGCCTCGTCGCGGGTGACCACGACGACGTCGAGGTCGGGCGCAATGGCGCTGGCGCGGTCCGCCAGCGATCGGCGCCATCGATCGGCGAGGCGCCTTCGCTTCGGCGCGCGACCAACGACCAGCTTGCCGAGATTGTGCATGCGCGCATGGTTCACGAGCGCACGCGCCACATCCGGCGCGCCGATCGTCGCCGTCTGGGCGCCGAGCTCCTGAGCGAGCCGCAGCGTCGCAAGTATCTTGCGCCTGCGAGCGTCCGGAAGTCGCTGCAGCTCCGGCGTCTCGACGTACACGGCATGCCAGGGCGCGTCGAGGGCCGCTGCCAGACGCGAGGCGGACCGTACGACCGTGTCATTTCCTTCCGCCGGGCCGATGGCCACCAGCAGCGCATCACGGGCCTTCCAGACTGCGCTTCCCTGCAGCGTGCTCCGGAAGCTGCGCATCTGCGTGTCGACGCGGTCGGCCGCGCGCCGCATCGCGAGTTCGCGCAAGGCGAGCAGGTTGCCCTTGCGGAAGTAGTTCTGGATCGCGTGTTCCGCCTGCTCGGAGAGGTAGACCTTGCCGTCCTTGAGGCGCTGCAGCAGGTCGTCCGCGGGAAGATCGACGAGGACGATCTCGTCGGCCTCGTCGAAGACGCGGTCGGGCAGGGTCTCGCGTACCTTGATGCCCGTAATGCCGCCGATCACGTCGTTCAGGCTCTCGAGGTGCTGGACGTTGACGGTCGTGTAGACGTCGATCCCCGCGCCGAGCAGCTCGAGCACATCCTGGTAGCGCTTGGCATGGCGCGATCCCGGCGCGTTCGTGTGTGCGAGCTCGTCGACGAGCAGAATCGACGGCTTGCGGGCCAGCGCCGCGTCGATGTCGAACTCCTGCAACGTGTGTCCGCGGTATTCGACAGACTTGCGCGGCAGGACCTCGAGACCCGCGACGAGGCGGGCAGTCTCCTCCCGGCGGTGCGTCTCGACAACGCCGACGACGACATCGCGTCCCTCCTCGCGCAGGCGCCCGGCCTCGGCGAGCATCGCATAGGTCTTGCCGACACCCGGCGACGCACCGAAGAACACCTTGAGGTGCCCACGTGCGGCCCGCGCGCGCTCGTCGGCGATGCTCGCGAGCAGCGCGTCGGGGTCGGGGCGATCGCGGCGAGCGTCGGTCATCGCGGCAGTCTAGCGGGCAGGACCCCGGCTCGCGGCATCCAGCGCAAGGTTGAGTTCCAGCACGTTGACGACCGGCTCGCCGAGAAACCCGAGCTGCCGCCCGTCGGTCGCCTGCTGGACCAGCGCTTGCAGCTTGGCGGGCTCCATGCCACGCGCCTTCGCCACCCGGGCGACCTGGTATTCGGCAGCCGCCGGGCTTATATCCGGATCCAGCCCGCTCGCCGATGTGGTGACCAGGTCGACGGGGACCTGCGCAGAGTCGCCCGGATCGGCATCGCGCAGCGCCTTGACGCGCGCGGCGACGGCATCGGCGAGCGCCGGGTTCGTCGGGCCCAGGTTCGAGCCGGATGACGCGCTGGCGTTATACGGATAGGGGGAGGTGGCAGAGGGGCGCGACCAGAAGTACTTCGGGTCGCTGAACGGCTGTCCGATGAGGGCGGAGCCGACGGCCCTGCCATCGGATTCGATCAGGCTGCCATTGGCCTTTCCCGGCATCGTGAGTTGGGCGATCCCGGTGACCACGGCGGGATAGACCAGCCCCGTGACAACCGTGAAGAGAATCAGCAGGATGATCGCAGGTCGAAATTGCGTGAGCATGGGGAATCTCCGGGAAGGCTCAGGCCAGATGCAGGAGCTCGAGGATCAGGTCGATGGCCTTGATCCCGACGAACGGCGCGATGATGCCACCGACGCCGTACACCAGCATGTTGTCGCGCAGCAGGCGCGCCGCACCCACGGCGCGGTACTTCACGCCCTTCAGTGCCAGCGGGATCAGCACGACGATGATCAGCGCGTTGAAGATCACCGCCGACAGGATTGCACTGGCCGGTGTCGCGAGGTGCATGACGTTCAGAACGTTGAGCTGGGGATAGGTCGTCGCGAACGCCGCCGGGACGATCGCGAAGTACTTGGCGATGTCGTTGGCAATCGAGAAGGTCGTGAGCGAACCCCGCGTGATCAGCAGCTGCTTGCCGGTCTCGACGATCTCGAGGAGCTTCGTGGGGTTGCTGTCGAGGTCGACCATGTTGCCGGCTTCCTTGGCGGCCTGGGTGCCGGTGTTCATCGCGACGGCCACGTCGGCCTGCGCCAGGGCCGGTGCATCGTTGGTGCCGTCCCCGGTCATCGCGACCAGGCGTCCTTCGGCCTGGGTATCGCGGATCAGCTTGAGCTTGGCCTCCGGGGTTGCCTCGGCGAGGAAGTCGTCGACGCCCGCCTCGGCCGCGATGGCGGCCGCGGTGAGACGGTTGTCCCCGGTGATCATGATGGTCTTGATGCCCATCCGGCGCAGTTGCGCGAAACGCTCCTTGATGCCGCCCTTGACGACGTCCTTGAGCTCGATCACGCCCAGCACGCGAGACCCGTCCGCGACCACGAGGGGTGTGCTGCCGCGGCGGGCGACCGCCTCGACCGCGGCCGTCACCTCGCCCGGAAACGTCCCACCCTTGGCTACCACGAACGCGCGGATCGCGTCGGCCGCACCCTTGCGGATCTCGCGACCGTTCAGGTTGACGCCGCTCATCCGCGTATGGGCCGAGAACGGCACAAACGTCGCCCCCAGCGCACGGATGTCCCGCTCCCGCAGGCCGTACTGCTCCTTCGCAAGGACGACGATGCTGCGGCCTTCGGGGGTTCCGTCAGGCAGCGACGAGAGTTGCGCGGCATCGGCGAGATCGCGCTCGCCGACGCCGGGCGCGGCGACGAGCGCCGCCGCCTGGCGGTTGCCCAGCGTGATCGTGCCCGTCTTGTCGAGCAGCAGGACATCGACATCCCCCGCGGCTTCGACGGCGCGGCCGGACACCGCGATGACGTTCGCTCGAAGCATGCGTCCGATCCCCGCCAGACCGATCGCCGACAGCAACCCGCCAATCGTGGTCGGGATCAGGCAGACCAGCAGCGCGACCAGCACCGTGATCGTCACCGGATTGCCGGACTTCGTCACCTCGACCGCGTAGATGGAGAATGGCAGCAGGGTGACGGTCGTTAGCAAGAAGACGATCGTGAGCTTGACGAGCAGAATCGACAGCGCGATCTCGTTGGGCGTCTTCTGGCGGCGTGCGCTCTCCACCATCGCGATCATCCGGTCGAGGAACGCCCCGCCCGGATCGACGCCGACGCGCACGACCAGCCAGTCGGAGAGCACCTGCGTGCCGCCGGTGACCGACGAGAAGTCCCCGCCCGCTTCGCGGATCACCGGCGCAGACTCCCCGGTGATCGCCGACTCGTTGACCGACGCAACGCCCTCGATCACCTCGCCGTCCGCGGGAATGAAGTCGCCGGCTTCAACCAGGAAGATGTCACCCTTGCGCAGTGCGGTGGACTTGACGAGCGCGTGTGCGCGCGCGCGGTCGGCCGACGCAAGCTTCTTGGCCATGACGTCGCGCTTCGCCGAGCGCAGGGCGTCGGCCTGCGCCTTGCTGCGGCCCTCGGCGATCGCCTCGGCGAAGTTGGCGAACACCACGGTGAACCACAGCCACAGCGTGATCGCGAGGATGAATCCTGCCGGCGCCTCACCGGCGCCCGCGAGTGCCTGGACCCAGAGGACGGTCGTCAGGATGCTGCCGATCCACACGACGAACATCACGGGGTTGCGCCACTGGTGCTGCGGCAGCAGCTTGACCAGCGAATCCTTGAGCGCCTGCCGGAAGATCTGCGGCGTCACCAGCCCGCGGTGCAACGAGGCCGCAGTCGGGTGATGGGCGACTTGAGTAGTCATGGGTTGCTCCGGAATGTCGACCGATCAGCGCGCGCCGATCATGACGAGGTGCTCGACCACCGGGCCGAGGGCGAGCGCGGGGAAGAAGCTCAGCGCGCCGATGATGATGACGGTCCCAATCAGTACGCCGACGAAGAGAGGCGTGTGCGTGGGTAGGGTTCCGGCGCCGACCGGAATCTTCTTCTTGGCGGCGAGGGCGCCGGCGATCGCCAGCACCGGCACGATGATCCAGTAGCGTGCGAAGAACATCACGACGCCGAGTGCCGTGTTGTAGAACGGCGTATTCGCAGACAGTCCTGCGAAGGCACTGCCGTTGTTGCCGCTCGCCGAGGAGAACGCATAGAGGATCTCCGAGAACCCATGCATCGCCGGATTGGCAACGCCAGTCCTGCCGGCGTCGACCATCACCGCGATGGCGGTGCCGACCAGCGCGGTGAAGATCGGAACGAGAACACCGATCGACGCCATCTTGATCTCGAAGGACTCGATCTTCTTGCCCAGATACTCCGGGGTTCGGCCGATCATCAGGCCGGAGACGAACACCGCGACGATCGCGAACAGCAGCATGCCGTAGAGTCCCGAGCCGACACCGCCGAAGATCACTTCGCCAAGCTGGATCAGCCACATCGGTACCATGCCCCCGAGCGGCGTGAACGAATCGTGCATCGAATTCACCGAGCCGTTCGAGGCGGCAGTCGTCGCCGTCGCCCACAAGGCGGAATTGACGACCCCGAAACGGGCCTCCTTGCCCTCCATGTTGCCGCCGGGCTGCAGCGCGCTGACCGTCTGGTCGGCGCCCGCCTTCGCAAGGAGCGGATTGCCCGACTGCTCTGCCGACACGCAGACCGCGAGCAGCGCGACGAACATGATGGTCATTGCGGCGAGCAGCGCCCAGCCTTGGCGGGTGTCGCCGACCATCTTGCCGAACGTGTAGCAGAGCGCCGCCGGAATGAGCAATATCGCGAGCATTTCGAGGAAGTTCGACAGCGGCGTCGGGTTCTCGAACGGATGCGCCGAATTGACGTTGAAGAATCCCCCGCCGTTGGTGCCGAGCTGCTTGATCGCGATCTGCGACGCCGCCGGGCCCACTGCGAGCACCTGCGCCTTCTGGGTCACCTTCTCGACGATCGGATTGCCCTTCGCATCCTTGGCCGGCTGCCCGGCCGCATCGAGCTTCGGGTTGTCGTACTGGATCGACTCCACGAGCGGAACCGTCTTGTAGGCGGAGAACGTCTGGACAACGCCCTGGGAAACCAGGACGAGCGCGAATATGAAGGCGAGCGGGAGCAGGATATAGAGGGTCGAGCGCGTCATGTCGACCCAGAAGTTGCCGATGGTCGTTGCCTTCTGGCGGGAGAAGCCGCGTATCAATGCCACCACGATCGCCATGCCGGTCGCCGCCGACAGGAAGTTCTGCACGGTGAGCGCCGCCATCTGCGTCAGGTAGCTCATCGTGCTCTCGCCGCCATAGCCCTGCCAGTTGGTGTTGGTCATGAAGCTGACGGCCGTGTTGAACGACGAATCGGGCGAGACGGCACCGAACGCCTGCGGGTTCAGCGGCAGCATCCCCTGCAGGCGCTGCAATCCGTATACGGCGAGGCCCCCCAGCAGGTTGAAAATGAGCATGGCGATCGCGTACTCGGTCCAGCGCATCTCAGCTTTGGAATCAATGCCGCTTGCGCGGTAGAAGAGGCGCTCGACCCCACCGCCGATGCGAATCGCGAGCCCCTTTCCTTCGTACACGTCCGCCATGTACCCGCCGAGTGGCTTCGCCAATGCCAACAACACCACGACATAGAAGGCGAGCTGCAAGTAACCGTTCGCGCTCATCAGAATTTCTCCGGAAAGAGCAGCGCGACGACGAGGTAGATGAAGATCGCCAGCGCCAGCGCGCCCGAGAGCAGATAGACCCAGCTCATGGCCTGCTCCGCAAGCGCTCGCAGGCGTACACGAGGGCGGCGGTCAGCGCGCCGCAGGCGGCGAGAAGTACGACGTAAAGCGCATCCATGGATGCCTCCCTTTGAAAAAGCGCGGGCCAGTCTTACCCACGCGGGGCCGTGCGTGAATCGACGCTCGTCAAGCATCGTTCTCATGCGCGAACCACCCGGGACCGAGAACCGAGACCTGACGACGCCACCACTGCGCGACCGGCCACTGGGGAACAGCCGCGCAGTACAAAGGCAAGCCTAGTACGGGCCGCGTAAAGACGGCATAAAGATCGGGGCAGGGCGCGTAAACGACGCGTAGAGTTTCCGGCGCCGAAGACGCGTCTGCGCGCCTGCACCGCGGTCGCCCGGGATCGATCCGATCTACGTGCGCTGGGGCGACGCTCTACGAACGATGTGCGCCCGAGTGACCATGCCTGGGACGTGCCCCGGTAGGCGCGGGCCGTGCCCGATGGGACCTGCCGCTTCCGTCTTCGATTCCCATCGCGACGAAAGTGGCGCTTGGACGCGCATCGACCGAGCCAGCGCGTCGACCAGCAAGTCAGGCGTGGACCCGCGCCGAGAGTCCGGGAGCGCGACCGTTCGCGCGCATCGTCGACTATTCAGCCTTCAGGTAGGCGTAGCCGCGGTGCTCCAGGTCAGCGATCCGGACCACGCCCGAGCGGACGGGCAGCACGCCGGGGATGATCCTGTCCTTCGGGAGGTCGACAGACTCGCGCGTGATCTCGCAGAGCTCCAGCTTGACGTTCTGCACCGTTCGCAGCTGTTCGAGCCGCTGGATCAGCTCCGAACGGCGCGCCTTCAGCTCTGCATCCTCGGCGAAAGGCGTCTTGGCGAGCGGATCTTCAGTGAGGAAGCGGATGCCCGCGGCAACGAACACGATGCGCACATCGTAGTCCACCAGATCGTTCTGATACGAGGTCACCATGTTGTTCACGTTCTGGATCATCGCGCTCAGACGTCGCGGATCGGCAAAGTCGACGTGCCAGACGACCTTCATGACCCGCTCCGCCGGCGCCGAATCGGCCGCGTGCGTAGGTGCGATTGCGGCCATGACCGTCATGAGTATCAGTGCCTGCAGGATCCGGGAAAGCATGAGCTCCTCCTTCGGGTTGGAGACTGGGTCAGTTCAGCAAGACCGCGGTCGTGCTTTGGATGATTTGCGGATCCATGGACCGGGGGTGTCCCACCCGCCGTCAGTCCCGCGCGCCTTGCGTCGGCAGGTTTTGCGCGCGCCAGCGCAGCATGCCGCCCGCCAGGTTGGCGACCTTTTCGAATCCGGCTTTCCTGAGGATCGCTGCCGCCTGTGCCGAGCGCGCCCCGGCGCGACACACGGTGACCACGGGACGGTCCTTCGTCAGAGCTCCGGCGCGCTTCTCGAGATCGGCCAGCGGTAGCAGCCGAGCACCTGCGATGTGGCCGAGTGCCCCGGCGAATTCGTCTGCCTCGCGCACATCGACGATCTGCAACTCGGCCCCATGCTCCTCCACCCAGGCCGGCTCGATCTCCCAGAACCCGGCGAAGGTGAAGGTCAGTGGCGCCCAGCCCGGGTCGTTCGTCGCCAGTCCCTCGTCGGGCGGCCGACCGCAGACCATGTTGGCGGGGACCGCCATGTCGATCTGCCGAGGATGCGGCAGGCCCAGGTTCTGCATGTAGCCGGCGAAATCGGCCTCGGAAACGTTGCCGCCCAGGCGCGGGTTATGCGCCTTCTCCTCGGCCACGCTCGTCGCCGTCAGTCCGCGGTAGTCGTGCCCCGGCCAGAGCAGGCAATCGTCGGGCAGGGTGAAGATCCGCGTCTTGATCGACACGTAGAGCCGGTGCGCGCTGCCCTGCTGGAAATCGGTCCGTCCGCAGCCGCGGATCAGCATCGCGTCGCCGGTGAAGGCCATGCTCTCGTCGTCCAGCACGAACGACATGCAGCCGTCGGTGTGGCCCGGTGTGGCGAGCGCGACGACATGGCGCCCGCCGAAGGCAATCCGGTCGCCGTCGGCGAGCCGGATATCCGCGCCCTCGGCCCCGCTCGCCGCCGAAATGGCGATTCGTCCGCCTAGGCGTTTCTTCAGGAGCCAGGCTCCAGTCACATGGTCGGCGTGAACATGCGTCTCCAGCGTGGCGACGAGGGCAAGGCCCAGCTCCCGGACCAGCGCCGCGTCGCGCGCTGCATGCTCGAACACCGGATCGATCAGGATCGCCCGGCCCGACGCGCGGTCGCCGAGCAGGTAGCTGTAGGTCGAGGATTGAGAATCGAAGAGTTGCCGGAAGATCGGCATGATTCACCTTGTCGGGCTTCGGGCGGGTAGTCCCCGATGATGGTCTAGGCGGGGCAGATCGCGAAGACCGGACACTTCCTGCAATGGATCGCAATCGCAACTGGACAGAGCGTCGCGCGTGTCTCCGGAGCGCGCGGACAGGTTCACTCTACGCTGGTCCGCGCTCTTCGTCGTCACGCTTGAGCACCCGGTCCCGTTGCCCGCGGCCCACCGCTCCGGGCCGGCTATTCATCGATGCGCCCGCGCCCGGCCTTGACCCTGCCGCGCCGTACCTTGTCGTCTACGCGACGGCGCCTGGAGCTCCTGGTCGGGCTCGTGGACTTGCGTATCTGCGGAATGGCCGCTGCCTCGTCGACGAGTGCCTGCAGGCGCGCGATGGCATCGTCGCGGTTCCGATCCTGACTGCGGTAGCGCTGCGCCTTGATGACAATGACGCCATCGGCGCTGATTCGCTGGTCGCTGTAGGCGAGCAGGCGTGCCTTGATCGCTGCGGGCAGGCTGGATGCCCGGATATCGAACCGCAGATGCAGCGCCGTCGACACCTTGTTGACGTTTTGTCCACCGGCGCCTTGCGCACGAATCGCCGACCATTCGATGTCGGCGGGGTCGATGGTTGCCGTCATTGAAGGGAGGGCGGCTGCGAAACTGCCATTCGCGCAACCGCGTGGCGATCACCGGACCACGCCGGCAGCCTTCCAAAGGCCGCGCGTCACTTTGACGATTGATGCCTGGCCAGCAGCGCCTTGAGATCCGCGAAGGGCGTGTGGGTCGACACGCGGCCGTCGCCGACGCGGCTGCCTGCGCCACCGACTGCTTCCAGTTGCCGCTGATGTTCGTTGTCGTGACAGTACAGGCACAGCAGTTCCCAATTGCTGCCGTCGGACGGATTGTTGTCGTGATTGTGGTCGCGGTGGTGAACGGTCAGTTCGCGCACGTTGGCACGCGTGAATTCGCGGGCGCAGCGCCCGCAAATCCAAGGGTAGATCTTCAACGCCTGTTCCCGGTAGCCCTGCTCGCACGTTTCGGCGGCGCGCCGGGCATCGGCGACGATGCGGTCCAGCTTGTCTGGGCCAGTTCTGCTCATGCATCCACCGTCATGCAACCGTCAAGAGTCCCGAATGAACAATAGCCTGAACCGCCGCGATCGAGTCCCCGATCCGAGGGGACGGGCGACTGCCGTGTTTCGCCGTCGATGTTACATCCAACGGTGCCGTCTGCGCTGCGATCGGCACGCCACGTTGGTGAGCCCGGCCAGCACCGGCCGCCGAGTTGATGACAATGCTACCTTTCCGGCCAAAGGCTCGTGTAACGCCATGGGGGTTCCATTGAATGCTTCGCGCATGCCAGCGATGTACCTGCCGCACGGCGGAGGTCCTTCGTTTTTCATGACGGGCGAACGCAAGCGCATGTACCAGCCCACGGAGGACTTCCTGCGGAGCATTCGAAGCCTGCTTCCCGCAATGCCGACGGCGATCCTGATTGCGACCGCGCACTGGGAAACGGCGGTGCCCAGTTTCACGGGTGGCAGACGACCCGAGCTGATCTATGACTACTACGGGTTCCCACCCGAGACCTACGAGCTGCGCTATGGCGCCCCGGGCCACCCCGAGCTGGCTGAGCGCGCCGCTGCGTTGATCCGGAAGGCGGGCTACACCGCCGTGGTCGATCCGCATTACGGGTGGGACCATGGTGTATTCATCCCACTGAAGGTCATGTTCCCGGATGCCGACATTCCGGTGGTCGCCATGTCCCTTCACGCGAGCCTGGATCCGGCGCTGCATTGCGGACTGGGCGCTGCGCTTCGAAGCCTGCGCGACAACGGTGTGCTCATCGTGGGAGCCGGCATGAGCTTCCACAACCTGCGGGACTTCAACGCCGCCGCCGCTGCTTCCTACGCGTTTCACGACTGGCTGGACAGCGCGCTGTCCGGCAACTGGGCCGAGCGCAGCGAGCGCCTTGCCCGATGGAGCAATGCTCCCGGGGGACGCGCGTCACATCCCCGGGAAGAGCACCTGATGCCGCTGATGGTGGCAAGCGGCGCCGGCTCGGACTCGCCGGCGCGAAGGCTGTGGCGGGGATCGGTGGGGCCAAGCTGCCTGGCTGCCTGGGCTTTCGACTAGCAGGTTGCCTGCGCCGGTCATAGGATTCCGCGTTCCGGGCAGGGCCGGTTCGCCACGACCCGCTCGTACCCGAAGCGCGAGAGGTCGATGGATCGGTCCTCGCCGTGGATGATCCGCTCCGCGATCGCACGCCCTGCGGCAGGCGCGTGCATCATGCCGTGTCCGGAAAAGCCCGCACACACGTGGAAATTGTCCAGGGTGCCTGGCCAGTTGCCGATGATGGGGTTGCCGTCCAGTTCGCACTGCTCGTACAGACCCGACCAGGTGCGGTGGCACTTCGCGGCCTCGAAGGCCGGAAAGCGATGGGCGACTGCCGGCCACACGACACGCTCGAAGTAGTGATGGTCGACCTCGAAGTTGAAGCCGCGCGGTTCGCTGGAATCGACGACGCCCCCCGAGAAGCCCACGCCCTCGGAACGGAAAGCCATGCGCTGGACATCCTTCACGTAGGGCAGGCGCTCGACGGGATTGCCGCAGGTGAAGTAATGCTCGAACCGGCGCAGCGGCGAGATCGGGAGAGGCATGCCGGCCATCGCACCCACCTGCGCTGACCACGCACCCGCGGCATTGACGAAGCTGGCGGCGGCGACGCGCGCGCCGGAGCGAAGCATCGTCGAGCGGACGGCATTGCCGGACACGTCGAGGGCGACAACTTCGTCCGCAACGACGCGGCCGCCCAGGTCGATCACCTTCCGGCGCAAGCCGTGCAGCATCTGGTAGGGGTCGCACCAGCCGTCTCGCGGGGTGTGGACGCCTGCGCCGAGGTCGTCCACGCGCATCGAAGGGAAGCAGGCTGCGAGCGCCGCAGGGTCGAGGAGGTCGGCCTCGCAGCCGTGCTGGCGCTGGATCGCATGGTTGGCCTCGAGCAGGCCTGCGTGCTCGGCCGGGACCACGAAAAGGTAGCCGCCCTCGACCCAGTCGATCGGAGCCTCGTGCGTGGGCGTGGCCATGAGCTGCGGGAAGCGATGGATGAACTCGATTCCGAACAGCGACATCCGTATGTTCTCGGGGCAGGAGAACTGGACCCTGCATCCACCCGAGGCGCGCAGCGTGGAGCCGTGTTGGTAGCCCGGCTCGCGCTCGATGACGACGATCTCCATCGCGGGGGCCAGGGTTTTCAGGAAATAGGCGGTGGCCATGCCGACGACGCCCCCGCCGATGATCAGCGTGTCGCACTTTCCCGGAGCCTGCATCGTCCGCTCCTAGCCTTGGGCGAGGTGGCCGACCTTCACGTAGATCAGGCAGCCCGGTTCGCTGAAGGGCTGATGGCGGCTGAGGTGCGGGCTCCGGATCCAGGAGCCGGCGGGGTAGTGGCCAAACTCATCGGAAAACACCCCTTCGAGCACGAGGATTTCCTCGCCGCCCCAGTGGGTGTGCGCCTGGAAGCGGGTTCCGGGTGCCCAACGGACCAGCGCGACGTGCTCGCTGCCGAATTCGTGCAGCGGGAGCACGGTGAGCCCCGGCACGAGGCCGGGAGACCATTCTGCACGCCGGGTGTCGATCACGACGCGCGATCCGTCGTCAGGTCGGAATTGGCGCAGCTTCACGAAGAGCTCGCAGCCCGCCGCCGAAGACGGCCGATGCCGGGAACCCGGCGGGTTCCGGACGTAGGTGCCCACCGGATATTCCCCGCGCTCGTCCGCGAAGGTCCCCGCGAGCACCAGAAACTCCTCGCCGAGCGCATGCTCGTGGGCGACGAAGCTCGATCCGGGTGCGTACCGTACGATGCTCGTGGCCCGCGCGACCTCGTCACCGACGCGGTCGAGCAGCTTGCGCTCGACACCCGGCTCGGGCGAGGGAATCCAGGGGGCGGTTCGCGTGTCAATCACCACTCGGGTGCTCAAGTCTGTGTTCAGCTCCATGTCCCAATCTCCGGTTCGGGTCGACTTCGGTCAAATGCGACCCGTTGCACGCATCTTGATCAATCGGTGCGCCGCGTACAATCCTCTGCGGACCCGAGCACCGCGACACGCTCGATGACGCGCAGACCTTCAGCCGCCGCGATACCGCAGACCCGCCTCGGCCGGCTGGCGCGCATCGGCCTCGCCGCGGGAGAGCTTGCCGCAGGCGCGGCCGCGGAGGGACTGCGGCGATTTGCGCGAGGCGAGTCCGGCGACGTTGCGAGTGCGCTGCTTTCAGCGCCCAACGCGCGGCGGCTTGCGGCGCGGCTCGCCCGCCTGCGTGGCGCCGCGATGAAGATCGGGCAGCTGGTCTCGCTCCAGGGTGAAGACATCCTGCCACCGGAATTCGCGCGGGCCCTGGCAGTGCTGCGCGCCCAGGCCGCGCCGATGCCCCCGCAGCAGCTCCGGCGCGCGCTCGGCCGCGAGTTCGGCAAAGGCTGGGAGCGACGATTCTCCACCTTCGACTTCGAGCCGATCGCAGCGGCCTCGATCGGGCAGGTGCATCGAGCGACCACGCACGATGGCCGCGATCTCGCGCTCAAGGTCCAGTATCCTGGCGTGGCGCAGTCGATCGAGAGCGACGTCGACAACGTCGCAGTGCTGTTGCGGCTTTTCAATCTGCTGCCGATCGACCTCGACGTCACGGCCATTGCGGCCGAGGCGAAGCGCCAGCTCGGGCAGGAAGCCGATTACCTCGCCGAGGCACGCTTCCTGGAGCGCTATTCGCGACTGGTCGCCGACGAGCCGGCGCTGGTCGTTCCCCGCGTGCACTGGGACCTGACGACGCGTCGGGTCATGGCCATGGATTTCGTCGATGGCGAGCCCCTGGACGTACTGGCGCAGGCGTCCCAGGCGGCGCGCGATGCCGTCGGATCGCTGCTCGAGCGCCTGGTGTTCCGCGAGCTGTTCGAATTCCGGGTAATGCAGACGGATCCCAACTTCGCGAACTACTTATACCAGCCGGCCAGCGGGCGCGTCGTGCTGCTCGATTTCGGCGCCACGCAACGCCTCGAGGCGCCCCTCGTCGCCAACTACGCCCGCATTACGCGCAGCGTGATCGCCGGCGATCGCGACGCGGTCGCGCGCGAGGCGATCCGGATCGGGTATGCGGTGGCCGGTGACCCACCCGAACGCGTGCAGGCGGCAGTCGATGTCATCTTCCTCGCCTGCGAGCCCCTGCGCCATGCCGGCCGCTACGACTTTGCGGCGTCGGACCTGCCGGCGCGAGTGCGCGCGCTCGCGTTCGATCTCGTCTTCCGGCGCGGGCTGCTGCGGCCGCCGCCTCCCGAGACGATGTTCCTGCATCGCAAGCTCGTGGGTTCGTTTCTGCTGCTGGCCCGCATCGGGGCACGCGTCGATGCAAGGGCGCTCGTGCTGCCGTTGCTCGCCGTACGGTAGCGCCTGAAGCCCCGGGTGGACGCGTCCCGGGCACGATCGGCGATCGCGGCCGGATCAGGATGGACGGAGCGCCGTGCGTGCGCCAACCCTCAACGCGGCTTGATCAATGTCAACGTCCCTCGGGCGCGGCGCGAGTATGGTTTCCATTCCGATGGCGCGGGCGCAGGAGTGACATGTTCGACGAGCCGGTCAGGAGCCTGATGCAGCGACGCAAGCTCGTGAAGGCGTCGTCGCAGACGTTCGTCAGCAAGGCGGCCAAGCTGATGGCAGGCAGGAACGTCGGCGCGGTCATGGTGGTTGAAGACGAACGCCTGATCGGCATCTTCACCGAACGCGACATCGCGTTTCGCGTCGTTGCCCGGGGGCTGGACGCCGGGACGACCCGGCTTGCCGACGTGATGACGCCTACGCCCGATACGGTCGATCCCGACCAACCTTTCGGTTACGCGTTGCTGAAGATGCACGAACGCGGATTCCGACACCTGCCCGTTGTCGAGGACGGCAAGGTCGTCGGGATCGTTTCAGCCCGCAGCGCGATGGATCCGGCGTTGGAGGAGTTCGTCTCCGAGGCGCGCCGGCGCAAGCACTACCGGGACAAGAGCTAGCGTACCGCGGCGCGGGACGATCGGTCTCGCCTGCGCCGGCTAGGCTTTCGGCGCATCGCGGAGCTCGCGCCGCAGGACCTTTCCGATGGGTGACTTCGGCAAGGCGCTGCGGAACTCCACGCGGTGCGGGCGCTTGTAGCTCGTGAGCTGGGTCCTGCAGTGCTCGAGCACGTCTTGCGCGGTGAGATTCGGATCCTTCTTGACGACCACCACTTTCACCGCCTCGCCCGTCTTGGGATGCGGCACGCCCACGACGCCGCATTCGAGCACCCCCGGATGGGTCGCCACGACATCCTCGAGCTCGTTCGGATAGACCTTGAATCCGGAAACCACGATGATGTCCTTCCTGCGGTCGGTGATCGTGAAGTAGCCGTCGGCATCCATGTGGCCGACGTCGCCCGTCTTCAACCAGCCGTCCTGCAAGACCTGGGCGGTTTCCTCCAGATTGTTCCAGTAACCGTTCATCACCTGCGGCCCCCGCACGCAGAGCTCGCCGGTGTGGGCTTCAAGGTCACCTTCGCCGGTCCATGCGGGCAATTCGCTGAAGGCTTCGTCACGTATCGAGACGTCGGTGGAAGGGAACGGCAGGCCGATCGAGCCTCGCCATGGGGCGTCCAGCGGGTTCGCGCAGACGCCCGGGGAGGTTTCGGTCAGGCCGTAGGCTTCCGTGATCGGATGTCCGGTCAGCAGCTTCCAGCGGTCGGCGACCCGCTTCTGCATCGCGGCACCGCCACCGACGACCACCTTCACTGCGGAGAAGTCGAGCCGGTCGAAGCCGCGTGCATTCAGCAAGCCGTTGAACAGCGTGTTGACGCCGGTCATGACGCTCCACTTCCACTTTCCCAGTTCCTTGACGAAGGCCCGGATGTCGCGCGGGTTGGTGATCAGCACGGTCAGGCTGCCCCAATTCATGAACGACAGCGTCGAGGTGAGGGAGAAGATGTGGTACAGCGGCAGGGGGGCGATGACGATCTCGGTGCCTTCCTTGAATCGGCCCGACAGCCATGCCCCGGTCTGCTCGATGTTGGCAAGAATGTTTCGGTGGGTCAGCATCGCGCCTTTCGCCACGCCCGTCGTCCCGCCGGTGTACTGCAGGAACGCGATGTCGCCGGCCGTGACGTCGACCGCCCTGAGCGGAGACTTCGCACCGCGCGTGAGCGCCGCGCGAAAACTGACGGCGCGCTCGATGCACCATGCCGGAACCATCCGCTTGGCGCGTTTGACGACGAAGTTGAGGATCCAGCGCTTCCATGTCGGCAGCAGGTCGCCAACCTGGGTGGTGATCACGTGCTCGACCGGCGTGTTCGGAAGCACCTGCTGAAGCGCATGCGCGCAGTTCTCGACGATGACGATGGCTCTGGCGCCGGCGTCCTTCAGCTGATGCTCGAGCTCGCGCGGCGTGTACAGGGGATTGACGTTGACCACCGTCATCCCGGCGCGCAGGATGCCGAACAGCGCCACCGGGTATTGCAGCAGGTTCGGCGACATGATGGCGACCCGCTCGCCTTTTCCCATGCCGGGCAGCCCTTGTAGAAAGGCCGCGAAATCGCGCGACATCCGATCGAGGGCGCTGAAGGTCAGCGTGTAGCCCAGATTGTGATACGCCGGTCGGCCGGAAAACGCGGCGACCGTCTTGTCGAACAGGTCACCGATGGAGGTGAAGCGGTCGGGATCGATCTCCGCCGGTACGCCCGGCGGATAGTTTTTCAGCCAGATTCTGTCGACCATGACCCGCGCCCGAACCGTTTCTCCCGACGTCGTCGCTTGCCCTGCGAGTGATCAGGAGGATACGCCGCGACGAGCGCGTCCGGGTGTCGTCGTGGCAATCCGGGCCCGCCAGCGGCTATCATTGCGGCCCGACGCCGGCGACCCTGCCACCCAGGATTGCGCCGATCGAATCCGCAGCGGAGTACTGAAGATGAAGGCAATCGTTCGCAATCTGCTGGCTGCATGCGTCGTCGCAGCGGCCCTCGGCCCGCCGGCCGCGGCGGGGCCGCTGGAGGAGGGCAGCGCCGCGTATCACGCACAGGAGTACGCGAAGGCCGCCGCGTTGTGGGAGCCGCTTGCGGAAAAGGGAGACCCGACCGCCCAGTATTACCTCGGCACCCTGTACGGAGAGGGAAAGGGGGTCACGCAGAACGACGCGACGGCCTTCATGTGGTTCAAGCGCGCTGCCGATCAAGGAAATGCAGCTGCCCAGTACAACGTTGGCGCCAGCTATGCGGCGGGAACCGGGGTCGACAAGAGCGACGCCGACGCGGCGAAATGGTTTCGGCGCGCAGCCGACCAGGGGATGCCATTCGCGCAGCTGAACCTCGGCCTCCTCTACGCGTCGGGCAATGGCGTCGCGCAGGACAACGTCGAGGCCCTGAAGTGGCTCGAAATCGCATTTCGTGGTTTGCCGGCGGGCGGACCGCGCATGGACGTCGCCCACGCGATGCAGGACGTCAGCGCGAAGATGACGAACGACCAGCGCGACGCGGCGAGGCAGCGGGCGTACGAATGGAAGGCGAAGCCGGAAGTCGAATGAGCCACCGCCGGAGGTGAATCGAGACGCCGGCTCGATGCGGCATCTCGCGGCCCGATCGGCGCGGCGCAGATTTTCCTTGCAAGTGCGAAAGTTGCGGCGCATAATGCACTAGTTCGACGTTCAAGCAGTGCTGTTGCTGGTCCGGTTCCGCAGTTCTGCGGTACTTCTGCTCATCACCCGCCGTCTTGATCTTCGTCCCACGTTGGGGGCTTCCCCCTTTCATTGTTCTTTCAGGATATCAAGACATGGCAACAGGCACCGTGAAGTGGTTCAACGATTCCAAGGGCTTCGGCTTCGTCACGCCGGAAGATGGCGGCAAGGATCTCTTTGCCCATTTTTCCGCGATCCAGGGGCAGGGCTTCAAGACCCTCAAGGAAGGCCAGCGCGTCACGTTCGACGTCACCACCGGCCCCAAGGGCGACCAGGCATCGAACATCCGCTCGGCGGATTGAGTTCGCAGGCGGGCACGGCATTGCAGCCATGCCGTCAGTCCTGCCCGAAAGGCCCGGCAATCGCCGGGCCTTTTCTTTCCACTTTCCGAAAGGCACGATCATGGCCAAGGAAGAACTCCTCGAAATGAATGGCGTCGTGGCCGAAGTGCTGCCCGATTCCCGCTATCGCGTCACGCTCGACAACGGCCACAAGCTCATTGCGTACAGCGCGGGGAAGATGCGCAAGCACCACATTCGAATCATTGCCGGTGACAAGGTCATGCTGGAGCTCTCTCCCTACGACCTCAGCATCGGCCGCATCAGGTTCCGGCACATCGAGGGACGCACCCCGGTGACCCCCCAGCGCAGGAGACACTGATCGGCAGCGCCGCGCCGGTCGGGCGCGTCATGTCCCGGGGTGATGCGATGGATCGTCAGATGGACGATGAAACCATAGAGGTCCGTGCCACCGGCAGCGGAAAGGTGCTTGGCGTCGTCGTCCGGGTGAAGCGCCTGGACCTGATCCAGGTCGTGCTGGGCGAAGGTGCGCACAGCGTCCGCTGCGACCTGCTGCCGACACGCAGCGGCTCGGCCTATGTCGGCAGCGCCATGGGACGCGAGATCGTCTACGAGCGCAGCCGTGAAGACGTCAAGGCCGACCTGTGGCGCGCCGCAAGCGCCGGAGTCTTCGACCGCTGACGGCTCGCGCGCAACCGCGGGTGGCGCGGCCCGACGGCTGCCGCGCCGGGCACGCTGCCCATCGCCCGCCCGCTACGCGTTCAGCGCTTCCAGCGCGAGCGCGATGCCCTGGCCCCCGCCAATGCACAACGTGACAATTCCGCGCTTCAAGCCATCGCGCTTCATCGAGTGAAGGATGCGGGTGGTCAGCACCGCGCCGCTCGCGCCGATCGGATGGCCGTGCGCGATCGCGCCGCCCTCGACATTGACGATGTCCTCGGAGAATCCGAGCTCGCGCAGGCACGCCAGCGCAATCGCGGCGAACGCTTCGTTGATTTCGACACGCTGGACGTCGGGCGTCGACCAGCCCGCGCGCGCGAGCGCCTGCCGCACGGCAGGGACCGGACCGAGGCCGAAGAAGCCTGGCTCCACCGCCCCCAGCCCGTAACTGACGAGCCGCGCCATCGGCGCCAGTCCATTGCGCTCGGCCCAGTCCCGTTCGGCAACGATCATGGCGGCACCGGCGCTGTTCAGTCCGGGTGCATTGCCCGCGGTGATCGTGCCGTCCTTGCGAAAGGCCGGCTTGAGCTTGGCCAGCGATTCTGCGGTCGTCTCGGGGCGGTTGTGCTCGTCCTTCGAGAACGCGACCGGGCCCTTGCGGCTCGGCACCTCGACACTGACGATCTCGTCCTGGAATCGTCCCGCCGCCTGCGCTTCGGAGAAACGTTGCTGGGACCGCAGCGCCCAGCGATCCTGGTCGGCACGCGAGATGCCGGCTTTCTGTACCAGATCCTCGGTGTGCCATCCCGAGTGCTGGCCGCTGAAGGCATCGTTGAGCCCGTCGGACAGCATGCTGTCGAGCAGCGCCACGTCGCCCATGCGGGCACCCCAGCGGCCCTGCGGGAACAGGTAAGGCGCGCGATCCATGTTTTCCATGCCGCCCGCGATCGCGCATTCAGCCATCCCGGCCCAGATCTCCTGCGCCGCGCTGGCGATCGCCTGTGCGCCGGAGCCGCACACGCGGTTGACGGTCAGCGCCGGCACCTCGACCGGCAGGCCCGCGGCGATGCCGGCCTGCCGGGCGGGATTCATCTTCACCCCGGCCTGGATCACGTTGCCCATGACCAGCGCCTGTACCTTGTCTCCCGGCAATCCCGAGCGCTTCAGGCTCTCGCGGATCGCGGCGGCGCCCAGGGCGGGCGCGGGGATGTCCTTGAGGGCGCCGCCATACGTGCCGATGGCGGTGCGGACCGGGTTGCACAGTACGACGTCGATCTTGCTCATGGCGGGCATTCCCTGGTGACAATCGGTTGCCGCGGCAGGCATCGCGCCGCGATTCGCTCGGGTTCGACCCCGCGAGGCTGCGCCGCGTTCCGCGCCGCGCCCGTCGGCAGGGGTAGCGCCATTCTGGATCGCGCCTGCGTGGCTGGCATTGATCCAGCGCAAGCGTCGGGTCCCGGGAAGGGCCACGGATGGCCCCGGACCGTACGTAGCGCGTCAGCCCGGCGAGGCCGGTGACAGGATGTTGCTTGACCCGCATCAATAACGGAAAGCCATCGGGTTCTAGCATGCAACCTGTGCCAGGCCGAGGCGCGGGGGCCGACCCGATGCCACGACCCGATGCCTCGAGCCGGTGCCTCGAACCGGTGCCCCGAGCCGGTGCCCCGAGCCGGTGCCCCGAGCCGGCCGAAGACCACTCCATCAATGCGGCACTCGATCAACCCGTGACGCCCGAGCAAACGACCATCGAACGCACGCGAGCGTCGCCGCTCGAGCAGGACTTTTCCATTGTCATCGGGGGACCGCTCTTTCAGGCGCTGCGCCGTGCCCATCTGACCGGCGACACGCTCGAGCTCGTGCGCAGGCGCATCCTGGCGGCAGCAGTCATCGCCTGGATTCCCCTCCTGGTGCTTTCGGCGATCGACGGCAAGGCCTGGGGAGGCGCCGTCGCAGTCCCGTTCCTCTACGACGTCGACGCGCACGTGCGCTTCCTGGTCGCGTTGCCGCTGCTCATCGTCGCCGAGCTCGTCGTTCACCTGCGCATGCGAGGGATCGTCATGCAATTCGTGACGCGCGGGCTGGTGCGCGACGCCGTGCGGGAGCGCTTCGACGCAGCGATCGCCAGCGCCATGCGCCTTCGCAACTCGGTGTTCGCGGAGGTGCTGATCATCGCGCTGGTCTACGTCGTCGGGATCCTCGTGGTCTGGCGCCATTACTCCGCGCTCGGCACGCCGACCTGGTACGCAACGCCCGAAGGCGACAACCTGCGGCTGCAACTGGCCGGTTGGTGGTATTTCATCGTGAGCCTGCCGCTGTTCCAGTTCATGCTGCTGCGCTGGTACTTTCGCCTGTTCGTCTGGGCGCGGTTCCTGTGGCAGGTCTCGCGCCTGGACATCGCATACGCGCCGATGCATCCGGACCGCAACGGCGGCCTCGGCTTCCTGTCGCAGATCGGGTACGCGTTCGCACCGCTGGTGCTGGCTCAGGGGGCGCTGCTGGCGGGCATGATCGCGAACCGGATCTTCTTCGAGGGCGCGGTGCTGCCCGCGTTCAAGCTCGAGGTGTTCACGTTCGTCGTGATCGTGGTCGGCGTCGTGCTCGCGCCGCTGCTCGTCTTCATCGTCCCGCTGTCGCGCGCGAAGCGCGCCGGGTTGCGCGATTACGGGCACCTGGCGAAGCGGTACGTCGACGAGTTCGATGCGAAGTGGCTGCACGGCGAGGGGCGCGGCGAGCCTCTGGTGGGCAGCGCCGACGTCCAGTCGCTTGCCGACATGGCGAACAGCTTCGAAGTCGTGCGCGGCATGCGCCTGATGCCGGTCACGCGGGACACCATGCTGCAGCTCGTCGTGGTGGCGCTGTTGCCCATCGCGCCGCTGCTGCTGACGATGATCTCGCTCGAGGATCTGCTGGGAAAGCTCGTCAGAGTGATCATCTGACCGGCAACTGCAGCCCCGCAGATCGCCAGGAAGGTCGCGCCGTGGCTTGCAGGGGGCCCTTGCTCCGATGCCGTGCGGATCCGGTCACGCGTCCCGCGGGGCAGCGGCAGCGATCGGATGTGCCTTCGAAGTGGACAGCCTTCTCCCGAATTCAAGAATCGGCTTCTCGAAGAAGTGCCATGACGCGGAGGCGAGTATCAGCGTCAGGCCGAGCGTCAGTGCCAGCGCTCGCAGCTGCGTGATTCCGTGGAGACGCAGGCAGAGCTCGATCGCGAAGGGGTGCCAGAGGTAGATGCCGTAACTGACCACACCGAGATAGTGCACGGGCCGGAGCAGCCACATCTGCGCGACTTGCGGCAGATGCACGGCGGCGGCGACGACACCCAAGAAGAAGATGCCGAGCGACGTGCGCCAGAAGATCACCATGCCCGCTTCGTTCCAGTAATATGCGTGTGGCCAATAGAGACCCATGCAAGTGGTGCCCAGGACGACGGACGCAATCGCCCAAGCCCAGCCGGCGGTCGGCTTCGGACAGGGTCGGGCCTGCAGGATCTTGGCCAGGAAGATTCCTGCGCCGAATTCGTCGAGCGTCCCCGGGAACTGGATCACGCGCATGAACAGGCGGTAGGGGTCGACCGGCCCGGAGGCGTAGAACATCGTAGCCCGCCACGTCCATGCGATCAGAATGCAGTAGGCCCAGATGCGCCAGCCGGCGGTCCGCGCGAGCCACGGAGTCAGCAGTGCGACGGCGAGGTAGAACTGCATCTCGATGCCCAACGTCCAGTTCACGCCATCGATTGAAGAAAAAGTCGCCGGCCAGAAGGTGTGCGTGAAGCTCAGGTGCGCTACGATCTGCCAGACCCATCTGCGCACAGGCTCGTCGAGAAGGTCCTGGCCGAAGAAGACGATCCACAGTGCGCCGGTGAGCACGTAGAGCGGCACGATGCGCGACAGGCGTCTCGTCCAGTACGTTCGGCGGAACTCCGAACCATCCTTGCGATACAGCGCAAGTGCGCTCGAGGTGATGACGAAGCCGCTGATCACGAAAAAGAGGTCGACGCCAATCCATCCAATGCGAAACGTCAGCAGCGGACCCGTGATCGGGAAACTCTTCCAGTGAGTGAGTTCGATGACGTGGTAGACGACGACCGCCGTCGCGGCGAAGGCGCGCAGCAGGTTGATGTTCTCGAAGCGGTCGTTCACGCAGGAGGGCCCCGGCAGACACGGGGATGGAGGCGCACGGGGCCGAGTATTTCGTTTCGGGTACTCGTCGTCAACCGCGGCCCGCTGCACGCCGGGCGCTGCCGTTCCTCGCGACCTCGCGTCGAACGTCGATGGATGTAGCGCGGTACTAGCGTCGACGGCGCGGCGATGCGAGCGAGCTCATCGGCGGTACGCCTGCTGCGGGCGGCGAAGCGAAGCGCCGTGCGGCTGCTGCGCGCCTCCCGGTCCCGCGGCGCAACCCCTGCGCTGGCGGCCGAGCTGCGTTCGGGGCCTGCCGACCCGGCGTTCGCGGACATCCTCGCCCCAGGCGTCGACGTGGTCCGCGACGGCTCGATCCTCATCGACCGGGAGTGGTCGCCGGCGGGTGTGACCGGGCAGTTCACCGACGACGCGAAGACCTACCACGAGCGCTATTTCGAACGCCTCGATTTCACCGATCTGGTCGACTACTGCCTGAAGCTCGCGGAGGTCGACCGCAGCCGTCCGCTGCGCGTGCTGGACATCGGATCCGGGAGCGGCGCCAGCGTGCTCGCGGCGTGCCGCCTGCTGCCGCGGGCCGAGATCCTGGCTTCGGACATCTCGCCCCAGCTTCTTCGCATCCTGGCCGCGTACGTCGACTCCCGCGAAGATCTTCGCGGACGCATCACGGCGTTCTGCTTCGATCTGCACAGGCGGTTCTTCCGGCCGGATACCTTCGACGTGGTCATCGGCGCAGCCATACTCCACCACCTGCTCGATCCACGCGCGGCCCTCCGGAACGTGGCCGCGGCCCTCAGGCCCGGCGGCCGGATCATCCTCGTCGAGCCACTGGAATCAGGTTCGCTGGTGCTGGTCGCGATGTTCGCGCAGGTGCTGACCGAGCTCGCGGCATCGGGCGAGGGTGACGGCCCGCTCGCGCGGCTGATGAAGGCGATGCGGCTCGACATCCAGTCGCGGCTGGGGCCGCCCGTCGAGAAGCCCTGGACGCGCGAGCTCGACGACAAGTGGGTGTTCGACCGACCCTACCTCGAGCAGCTGGCCGCGGAACTGGGGCTGTCGAAGGTCGAGGTCCATCCGGCCCAGCCCGGGCTTTCGCACGTCTACGAGGAGGCCTTCACGAGCCTGGTTGCCGACAGCGGACTGGCCGCCGTTGCGGTGCCGCAACGGGCGATCGACAGCGTGCGCAGGTTCGATCGCGGCATCGCGGAGGACCTGAAGCGCGAGCTGTGTCCGACCGGCGTGATCGTGTTCACGCGCTGATTCGGTTGGACGGCGTGCGACCGGGAAGCCCGTGCGTGCCTCTGGAATCGGCGGCGCGCCTGGGCGAGAATCCGACAATCGGGTGACAGGGCGCATCGGCGCCGGCCCGCACCTGGAGGGCGAGCCGGGCGCAAGACCCGGGCGTCTCCTCCGTCGTTTCACACAACACGACCCGGCACCTGATCCGGCCGCAGCCTGGAGGGATTCCGATGCGCATCACCCGCAAGGTCTTTCACGACCTCGCCATCTGGCAGATCTTCTTCGGCCTGTGCATCGGCCTTGCATTTCCACCGTTCGTGATGCTGCTCGGGGTGCCGGGCGCCATGGCGCTGACGCCCCTGTTCTTCACCGCCTGCCTGTTCGCGGGCGCCCTGGCCGGCGTCATCAACTACCGGATCTCTCGCCGCGTGGTGGGCGCGCGCCTGAAGTTCCTGGCCGCCAGGATGAGCCAGGTCGGCGGGAGTCTCGAGGCGATGACGGTGAGCGGCAACCTGTCCGCCTGCACGCCGGCCGAGTGCTCGATCGTCGTCGACTCCGAGGACGAGATCGGCGAAAGCGCCGTTGCGTTCAACCATCTGGTGAATGCGCTGTCCGCATCGATGCGGACCCTGCTGGCGGTGCGATCGTTCTCGGAGATGCTGACGAGCCAGCTCGAGATCGGTACCCTCGCCGAGGAGGCGCTGCGGCAGTTCTTCGAGCACGGCGGCGTCGCCGGCGGTCTGATCCTCTACGAGGCGGACGGCGAGCTCCGGCTCGCCGCGTCGCGCGGGCTGCGCGACCCGCAGTCGGTCGCGGTAAGCGGTCACGTCGAGGCCGCCGTGCGCAGCGGGCAGCGACAGGTCATCAGGATCCCCGACGACGTGCGCATCGAGGGCGTCCTGGCGGACTTCAGGCCCGGCGAGATCCTCGTCTTTCCGATCACCTACAAGAGCGTCTCGCTCGGCGTCGCCGTGCTGGCCACCGCGCAAACCTTCGCCACCAATCAGCGGGGACTGATCGACCTGTTTCTGCAGGGCCTGGGACTGGCGCTCAACAACGCCATCGCCCATGACCGGTTGCAGCACCTCGCCGCGATGGATCCGCTCACCGGGATCTACAACCGCAGGTTCGGTCTGGGTCGGCTGCACGAGGAGTTCGGGCGCGCGGTGCGCGCCGCCGCGCCGCTGGGGGTGCTGATGCTGGACATCGACCATTTCAAGGCGGTCAACGACACCTACGGCCATCTCACCGGGGACCGGGTGATCAAGTCGATCTGCGCGATCACCCGCTCGACGCTGCGCGAGGGTGACGTGCTCCTGCGCTATGGCGGCGAGGAGCTCGTCGCGATCCTGCCCGCGGCGTCCTCCGAGGACCTGCGCCAGGTCGGGGAACGCGTGCGCCGTGCCGTCCTGGAGAGTGCCGTTCCGGACGGTGACAGGACGGTCCGGGTGACGGTCAGCGTCGGCGGGGCGGCGTTTCCCAATCACGGCATCGAGCACGAAGACGGGCTGATCCGCCTGGCCGACGAGGCGATGTATCGCGCCAAGGCGAGCGGCAGGAATCGCGTGGAAATTGCAAGTTAGCCGGACGCGCGACGGCTCCGGATCATCCGGCGCTCAATCTCGCACCACCGTCTGGCCGCAAACGCAAGACGGTACGTCATCCGGAATCGCGGTCTGCCCTCAGGCGTCGGGCCCGGGCACCACGCGCAGCGAAACCGCGATCTCCCGCAGGCCGCCACCGAGGGGCCACGAAAGGGTCAGCGTCACCGACTGCATGATCTTCTCGAAACCCTGCTCGGATTGGGACACCGTGCGATAGGGTCGCGCGACGATGTTCGCCGGCGGAACGCAATGAATGGTGATCGCGCCGCCCAGTTCGGTGTCCTCGAGCGAGACTTCGCTGGCGTCGGCGAGCGTGTGCGTCTCGCCGAAGCCGCCGCGTATCGATCCGGCGTGGACGAAGCGGCCGCCGACGCCGTCGCAGCTGGGCATGGCGATGTCGAGCTCGGTCACCCAGCGCCCCGGCAGCGCAGCGAAGAACCGCCACTCGACGTCGAGCCGCCCGTCGCGCAGCGCCAGGCGCTTGTCCACCGCGACATTTCCCGGCGCGGCGCGGAAGGCCGCGACCGGGAGCTTCGAATCCGGGTCGGTCATCACGTAGTCGCGAATCGGCGTCGACGAGGCGTCGCCCGCTTCCCATCGGTCGACGAACATCGCGCGCGGTTCCGGGTCCGGAACGAGGTCGGCCGGCTCGATCGGATCGCGATAGGCGATGCGGTCGTGGGCCGACGCGATGCCTTCGGCGGGCGCCGCGCGCCCCGCGCCTTCGAGGATCGCGTGGTGATAGGCCTGCGCGTGCCGGCGCAGCGCATCGCCGAAATTCTGCTTCAGCCGGTAGGAATCGAGCTCGATGACCGCGGCTCGGCCGTCATCCCTGACGATGGCCTGCACGAGGTCGTTGGTCAGGAAGACTTCGTCGATGCCGTCGAGATCGAGGTCGGTCGAGTGCCGTGGCGGGCGCGCACCGATGCGATCGAGCGTGCCCTCGAGCTCGACCAGTGCCCGATAGATGCCGCGGCGCAGGTGCGGCAGATAGAGGCCGCCGAAGAGCCCGTGCCAATACGCGTCGTTGGCCTGGGACGCATGGAGGAGCGTCGTCAGCGACGGATCGTCGAGGGCGCGCGGCAGCGCGGCAAGCCGGGCGGACAGCGCGAGCATCCGCTTGTGCATCCAGTTCGCTTCCGGGTAGACCGACAGGAAATTGCGCCAGATGCCGCCGCGCAGGAACGCCTTCACCTCGGCATATTGGCGCTGGTCGCGTTCCCGCCGGGTGAGCTCGGCGTAGCGCGCGGCCGCGGCGGCTGGCAGCGTCCATTCGTTCATCTCGATGTAGGACGTGCTCGGCAGGTAGACGATGCCGCGCGTGCGGTGGGCGCACCGGAACTCGCCGTAGGTACTCGTGACGATGCGCTCCGAGGCGAGGACCGCCTTGATGAAGTCGACCAGCCAGCCCCGGCCGTACACCCACTCGAAGGTCTCGGGCCAGATCCCGAACTTCTCGATGTCGTCGAAATAGACCGCCGCTCCGGCGTCGGCGGTGTCGGCGTGCCCCTCGAGCCAGGCGACGACGTCGGCCGCGGGCGCGAAGGGTATCCGGTAGCGCAGTGCTTCGGATATCGGAAACACGTCGAGCCGACAGTCGTCCTCTTCCGTGGTGAAATGGCCGGTCAGTTCATGCACTTCGCGTCCGGTGCACAGGAAGTGATAGTCGTCGACGAGCACGTATTCGATTCCGCTGTCGGCCAGCGCCGGCACGACCGTCGCCTCCCAGACGCGCTCGGTGAGCCACGCGCCGCGAGGTGCCGCGCCGAAGCGCGATGCCAGTCTGCGCGAGAACGTCCGGAGCTGGGCGCGGCGATCGCGATCCGGAATCGCGGCGAGCACCGGCTCGCTCGCGCCGCCGCCCAGGATCTCGACCTGGCCCCGCGCGGCCATCGCCTCGAGCAGTTGCAGGTCCGCGGCGTAGCGCTCGCAGAGGATTTCGTACAGGGGGCCGCTGCAATGGAAGGCGAAGCGGAATTCCGGAAATCCGTGCAGCGTCTCCAGAAAAGGCCGATAGCACTGCGTGAAGGCGCGGTCGATGACCTCCGGAAAATTGTCGGCGGGCTGATGCGCGTGGACGCCGAACAGCAACGAGACCCTGCCATTCATCGTTGGCTCGCCCGTGCTTCAGGCTCCCTGGGGGAGGCGCGCAGCATCGCACCGCCGGTGTCCGGGGCGGCGCCGCCTCGTGCCACGGGCAGTGCCAGGGCGGCGGGCGGCGCTTCGCCAAGAAGGGCATAGAGGTGCGCGAGATGGGCGCGAAACAGGCTCTCGATTTCCGCGACGGCGGACGCGGAGTTGCTGTCGGAAAGCCACCAGAACCAGTCGGAGGCTTCGCACGCCGCGAGTTGTCGCGTGGCGAGGTCGAGTTGCTCCCGCGTCAGCCTGCCGCCGGCGACGGCAAGGTCGTAGCGCGCCTTCGCTGCGCACAGCAGATCCCACGCATGGTTCCTTTCCCGCGAGCCGATCCAGGTCGAGAAATCGCCGCCGACCCAGCTGCCCGCGACCAGGTGGTCGAGGGTGCCCGTGGAAACCTGAACGCCTGCATCGATATCCCCGGCGGTCCCGCCGTCGAGCCAATCGGCGTACGTCGTCGGCCGGATCGTCGGGTGGGTCGCGATGCCCCGGTAGAGCGCATCGAGGAAGTAGTTGCCGTTGTACGGGTAGTACTCCCAGCAGTTCTCGCCGTCGAGGATGACGCTGACCACCGGCGTGCGATCGTCGCTCGCCGTCGCGCCGATGCGCTCGATCGCCCCGATCAGGTCGGCGGCTGCGGAATCGCCGTTCCACTTCGCGTATTCGAATCCGATCCGGTCCGACAGGAAATCGTCGCGGAAGAAGCAGGCGGTTTGCTGCGCCGGGCCGTGCAGGCGCCAGGGACGATAGAGCCAGTCCGCGGCCGGCGCCTCCGCGGCGTGGCCGAGGCTGTTGCGCAACACCTGGGTTCCGCTCGCGGCCCATCGCACGCCCCGGCTGCCAAGAAGGGCGACGAATTCCGCGGAGATCGCCCCTTCGGCGGGCCATACCCCTGCCGGCGGCGCGCCGAATCGACGCGCGTGTGCAGCGAGCGCCGCGTCGAGTTGGGCGGCAACCCGCTCGCGCCCGCCGGGATAGGCTTGCGCCGGCAGCGGGCATGCGGGGAGGGCGTCGCGCGCGGTCGCGAAATCGAGGAGCAGCGGCGCCAGCGGATGGTACTCCGGTGTCGTCGACAGCTCGACCTGGCGGCGGGCTGCCAGACGGGCCCAGCGCGGAACGATCCCGCGCAGCGTCGCGCCGATCAGCTCGAACAGCGCGCGCCGGTCGGCGTAGGTGAACCGCGAGGCCTTGGCGATGAGCCGGGCGACGAGCGGAGCCTCCCTGCGCAGGCTCTCCCCGGTCCAGCCGAGGTGGTACCAGGTCAGGAGGTCGCGAAGGTACTGGTCGGACAGGTAGGCATGCCCATCCGGGCCGTGCCGCGTGACCTCGGTGACGATGTCGAGCAGCGCCTGGTAGGGTGCGAAAGGCTTGACGACCCGCTCGTGGTTCGTCTGGAAGCAGCGATCCAGGATGAATTCCCGATCGCCGGGCGCGAGCGGCGTGCCGTCCGGACGCGCGAGCAGGCGCAGCAGCGGGTCGCGCACGCGATTCGAAGCGAACTGGTCGACGTAGTCGTCGAGCTGGTCGAGCAGGACGGGCGCGAAGTTGACGACCGCGCGGACACCCGGGTGGCGCTCCAGGTGCCACGCCATGTCCGTGTAGTCCTTCAGCGCGTGCAGGTACACCCACGGCAGCTGGAATTCCCCCGTCGTGTGGTCGCGATAATCGGGCTGGTGCATGTGCCACAGCAGCACGAGGTCGACACGCTTCGAACCCTGCGGAATGGTCGACATGGCGCCGTCACCGATGGTGATGGACGGTCTGGCCGAGCATTTCGGGGATGATCAGCGTGATGCCGCGCGACGTGACGTGGAAGCGCTCGCGGTCGGCGGAGGGATCCACGCCCGCGACCAGTCCGGGCGGAATGCGGCAGTGCTTGTCGACGATCGTTCGCTTCAACACCGCACCGTGACCGACCTCGACGTTCGGCAGCACCACGCTGTCCTCGACCGTCGCGTGGCTATGCACGCGGACGTTGGAGAACAGCAGCGATCGCCTCACGCTGCCGCCGCTGATGATGCACCCGCCTGCGACCATGGAATCGAGCGCCATGCCCCGCCGGTCTGCATCATCGAACACGAACTTGGCTGGCGGCCACTGCTCCTGGTAGGTCCAGATCGGCCAGGTTTCGTCGTAGAGATCGAGGTCCGGAACGACGTCGGTGAGCCGGATGTTGGCTTCCCAGTACGCATCGACGGTGCCGACGTCGCGCCAGTAGGGAACCCCGTCGTGCACGTTGACACAACTGTTGGCGAAATCGTGGGCGTAGACGCGTGCGCCGGCCGCCAGGGCGCCGGGGATGACGTCCCTGCCGAAATCGTGGGTCGAGCCCGGGAGATCGGCGTCGCGCAGCAGCGCGTCGTAGAGAAAGCCCGCGTCGAACACGTAGATGCCCATGCTGGCGAGGGCGCGTCCCGGTCGCCCCGGGATGCACGCGGGATCTCCCGGCTTCTCGCGGAAGTCGACGATGCGTCGCTCCCCGTCGACGCCCATCACGCCGAGCGAGCGCGCCTCTTCGGCGGACACCTCGATGCAGCCGATCGTCATCTGTGCCCCGCGCTCGACGTGATCGTCGAGCATGCGCCGATAATCCATCTTGTAGACGTGATCGCCGGCCAGCACCAGAACGAAGTCGGGGGAATGACGACGCAGGATGTCGAGGTTCTGGTAGACCGCGTCGGCGGTACCCCGGTACCACATCGGCTCGATGCGCTGCTGCGCCGGCAGCAGCTCGATGAATTCGTGGAAGCGCCCGTCGAGGAAGCTCCAGCCGCGCTGCACGTGCCGGATCAGGCTCTGCGCCTTGTACTGCGTGCAGATGCCGATACGGCGGATTCCGGAGTTGACGCAATTCGACAGCGGAAAATCGATGATCCGGAACTTGCCGCCGAAAGGCACGGCGGGTTTCGCACGCCAGTCGGTGAGGTGCTCGAGTCGGCTTCCCCGCCCGCCCGCAAGGATCAGCGCGAGCGTGCTGCGGGCCAGCGAGTCCGATTGACGGATCCGTTCGTGCGCCTGCGCATCGGCGTTCGACCTGGGTTCGGACGTCTCGCTGCTCATCGCCGCTCCGTGCAGGCGACGCGCCGATGGGCGGCGCCTATAATGCGCAGATCGTGAAAGGCGCCCAATCGGCTGCGTATCCGCTGCTCGAGCGATTGATCGCGGGCCGGCTGCACGATCCGTTCGCGCTCCTCGGCGCACAGCGCGCGGACGGCGCCGCGGATCGCTTCGTGATCCGCGTATTCGATCCGCAGGCCCGGGCGGCCTTCATCGACGCCGGGGACGGCTGGCGCGAGGCAAGCCCGTTGGGCGCGACCGGTGCGTTCGAACTGCGCGTTCCGGTGCGCCCGCCGCGACCCTGGCGTGTGCGGTTTGAGCGCGGTGACGGCATGCGCGAAGGCGTCGACCCCTACGCATTCGCTCCGTCGATCTCGGAACACGATCGTTTCCTGTTCAATGCCGGCAGGCTGCACGAGGCCTATCGTACGCTCGGGTCGCAACCGATGGTGCAGGCAGGCGTGGCAGGGACGCGCTTTGCCGTCTGGGCGCCCAACGCCGAGCGGGTCAGCGTGGTGGGCGACTTCAACGGCTGGGATGGCCGGCTGCATCCGCTGGCGGCGCCCGGCGCGAGCGGCCTCTGGGAGATATTCGTTCCCGGCGTCGGGCCGGGAAACCTCTACAAATTCGAGGTCGCGGCGCGTTCCGGCGGCGTGGTGCTGAAGACGGACCCCTATGCGCAGTCGTTCGAGATGCGCCCGGGGACCGCGTCGCGCGTCGCGCAGAGGAGCTCCTACGCCTGGGGGGACGACGCGTGGCGCAGTGCGCGCATCCGTCGGGACTGGCTGCATGCGCCGCTGAACGCCTACGAAGTCCACGCCGGGTCGTGGAGACGCCACCCTGACGGACGACCGTTCGGGTACCGCGAGCTCGCCGAGACGCTGGTGCCGTACGTGCGCGATCTCGGTTGCACGCACATCGAGTTCCTGCCGCTGACCGAGCATCCTCTCGACGAATCGTGGGGCTACCAGACCACCGGCTATTTCGCTCCGACGAGTCGCTACGGGCCGCCCGACGACTTGCGCTACCTGATCGACTGCTGCCACCGGGCGGGGCTCGGCGTCATCCTGGACTGGGTGCCCGGTCACTTTCCCGAGGATGCGGCCGGGCTCGCCCGGTTCGACGGCACCGCACTCTACGAACACGAGGACCCCCGGCGCGGGTTCCATGCCGAATGGGGGACGCGCGTCTTCAACTACGGGCGGCACGAAGTGCAGACGTTCCTCCTCGCCAGCGCCCATTACTGGTTGAGCGAATTCCACTTCGACGGCCTGCGCGTCGACGCGGTGGCGTCGATGCTCTACCTGGACTACGCGCGCAAGGCGGGCGAGTGGCTGCCCAATGTCCGCGGCGGACGCGAGAACCTCGAGGCGATGGCGTTCCTGCGCGAGCTCAACGTCGTCGTGCATCGCGAATTCCCGGGCTGCATCACGATCGCCGAGGAGTCGACGGCATGGCCGATGGTTTCGCGTCCGGTGCAGCGGGGCGGCCTCGGCTTCTCGATGAAGTGGAATCTCGGCTGGATGCACGACACCCTCGGCTATCTCGCCCACGATCCGGTGTACCGGCGGTTCCATCACGACGCGTTGACCTTCCCCCGGCTGTACGCGTATTCCGAGAATTTCGTTCTTCCGCTGTCGCACGACGAAGTCGTCCACGGCAAGGGATCGCTGCTCGCGCGCATGCCCGGCGACGTGTGGCAGCGCTTCGCCAACCTGCGGCTGCTCGTCGCGCTGCAGATCGCCTGGCCCGGCAAGAAGCTCAACTTCATGGGCAACGAGCTTGCGCAGCGCGGGGAGTGGAACGCCGCGTCCGAGCTCGACTGGACGACGGCCGCGGCCGAGGCACGTCACTCCGGCGTGGGCCGACTCGTCCGGGACCTGAACCGGCTCTATCGCGACCTGCCCGCATTGCACGACCTCGATTTCGACGAACGCGGATTCGACTGGATCGACTGCCACGATGCCGAGCAATCGGTGCTCGTCTTTCTGCGTCGCGCGAGGGACGGCGCGGTGCTGGTGGCGGCGTTCAATTTCACGCCCGTCGTCCGACATCGCTACCGCATCGGGGTTCCGCTGCGCGGGGCCTGGCGCGAGGTGTGCAACACCGACTCGCGCCACTACGGCGGTGGGGATGTCGGAAACGGCAGCGCGGTGTGGTCGTCCGACGTCGCGGCGATGGGTTTCCCCCAGTCGCTGGAGCTGACGCTGCCGCCGCTGGCAGCGCTGTTGCTGCAACCGCAGGCGTCGTGACACGAGCGACCCGGCGCCGCTACCCGATGGCCATGGGGCCGACTTCGGTCCGGCGGGTTGGCGACGCCTCGCCACGATTTCACGCGCGGCGTGCTTCGGTCAGAGCCTTGTTCGCCTGCTCCGGCGTGGCAAACGGACCGGCGAACACCGCGCGCATGTCGAACGGAATCGCGGTGGAGCCCTCGGGCCAGGCGACCACGTAGAAGCCGCTCGCAGGCGGCGTCGGTGATTCCGAAATCGTCGCGCGCTCGTAGCTTTCGGCGTCGAATACGTGGCCGTCGATCACCCGAACGACTTCAAGCTGCCCAATCATCGTCGATCCTCCCTCGCGGTTCCAGCCCCTCGTACCGCGACTGCGCCGCGAGGTGCTCGCTCATGCGGAGATTGTGGTGTACGTGCGGCAACAGGTCTTGATCCTGGTCAATTCGGCGATATCGGGCGTCGCCCGGACAGGCGCTGGAATCCGGCGGCGCCCCGTTCGTGACGACGACGATGCAGGCGATCGAAGCCGACGCGGAGGATGCGGCCCGGAGGGTCGCGCACCTCTCGGGAGAGGACATCGGACTCGCCGGTTCGTTCCTCAACATCACGCGGATGTTCGACGGGTACGTTCGCGACGCATACTTCGAATGACGGTTCGCGTCCCCGTCGGCGCCATTGATCTCCGTCAAGGGGCGGCACATCGCCGAGGGTAAGCTCGGCGATTCCGGTCCGGTCGTCTGCCGATGAGGTCGCCGTCTCCGGGGAGGCACGAGGAACAGAATGGTCGATGCCCCGCTGCGCGTGCTGTTCGCGACGGCCGAATGCGCTCCGCTGGTCAAGACGGGCGGATTGGGCGACGTCAGCGCCGCCCTGCCGATGGCACTGCGGCAGCGTGGCGTCGACGTCCGCGTGCTGCTGCCGGGCTACCGCCGCGTGCTCGATGCACTGCGATCGCGGCCGAACCCGTCGGCACGCCCTTTCACCATTCTTGCGCACGCCGGCGAGAGCCGGTTGATCGAAGCGGAATTGCCCAGCGGCGTTCCGCTGGTCGTGCTCGATCATCCGTCGCTCTACGATCGGCCGGGCGGTCCGTACCAGGATGAAGGCCGTGCGGACTGGCCCGACAATCCACTGCGTTTTGGTCTGCTTTCGAAAGGCGCTGCCGTCCTCGCGGGCGATGCGAGTCCGTTCGACTGGAAGCCCGATGTCGTGCACTGCAACGACTGGCATTCGGCGATGTGTCCCGCGTACCTGCGGTCGGGCGGGTCGGCACGAAGTTCCTGCGCGAGCGTGATGACCGTCCACAACCTTGCCCACCAGGGACTGTGCGGTTCGGACTGGCTGGGCCGGATCGAGCTGCCGCGCGAGGGCTTCACACCCGTCGGTTTCGAGTTCCACGGTTGGGTGTCGTTTCTGAAGGCCGGGCTTCAGTTCGCGGATGCGATCACGACGGTCAGCCCCACCTACGCACGCGAGATCCAGACCGACGAGGGCGGTGTCGGGCTCGGGGGCGTGCTGCGCGCGCGACACGCCGCACTGGTCGGCATCCTGAACGGGATCGACACCGGTGAATGGAACCCGGCCCAGGATCCGCTGATCGCGCGGCGCTACGATCGCGATGCCCTGGAATCGAAGCGGGCGAATGCGACGGCGCTGCGGGCCGAGTTCGGCCTCGAGGAACGTCCCGCGATCCCGCTGTTCGCGGTCGTGAGCCGACTGGTCGACCAGAAAGGCATCGACCTGGTCGCGGACGTCGCACCCCGCCTGGCGGCACTTCCGGTGCAACTCGTGATGCTGGGCGAGGGCGATTCCGGCCTCGAGCGCCGGCTCGCCGGGCTGGCGGCGTCGCACCCCGGGCGAATCGCGGTTCAGATCGGCTTCGATGCCGCCCTCGCACACCGGATCGAAGCGGGGGCCGATGCGTTCCTGATGCCGTCGCGCTTCGAGCCCTGTGGCATGAACCAGATGTACAGCCAGCGCTACGGCACGCTTCCCGTCGTGCGCCGGACCGGCGGGCTCGCCGACACGGTGATCGATTGCACGCGGCAAACCCTCGCCGACGGCAGCGCGACGGGTTTCGTGTTCGACGAACCGGAAGCCGACGCGCTCTACGCGGCGTGCGAACGGGCTTTCCGCCTGTTTCGCGAGGATCCCGCGACGTGGCGAAAGGTCCAGATCGCCGCGATGGCGCGCGATTTCAGCTGGGATGCTTCGGCATGCCGCTACGAGGAACTCTACGGCGCACTGGCGCAGCGCAAGGCAAGCGTTGCGGCCGCCGCGCACTGAAGGAGCGATACCATGAACGTCGATGACGAACTGCAGGCGACGATTGCGCGCCTGGTGCAACCCGGCAAGGGCATCCTCGCCGCCGACGAGAGCCTTCCCACGATCGGCAAGCGCTTCGCCGCGGTCGGCGTCGAATCGACGCCCGAGAACCGCCGGGCGTACCGGAGCATGCTGTTCAGGACGCCCGGGGCCGAGGCGTTCATCAGCGGGGTCATCCTGTTCGAGGAGACGCTTGCCCAGCGGGATGACGACGGGACCCCGTTGCCGGAAGTACTCGCGCGGGTCGGCATCGTGCCGGGAATCAAGGTCGACCAGGGCAAGGTTCCCCTTGCGCATTCGCCTGGCGACGAGGTGACGCAGGGGCTCGACGGTCTCGCGGCGCGCCTCAAGACCTATCGGGAACTCGGGGCCCGCTTCGCCAAGTGGCGCGAGGTGTACAAAATCGGCCCGCGCAATCCCTCACCGCTGGCGATCGAGGCCAACGCCGAGGTCCTGGCGCGCTACGCGGCGGTGTGCCAGGAGGAGGCGCTGGTGCCCATCGTCGAACCCGAAGTGCTGATCGACGGCGACCACACGATGGCGCGTTGCGAAGAGGTGATCGACGAGGTGCTTCACGCCGTCTACCGCGCCCTCCATCGCCATCGCGTGGTTCTCGAGCACACGCTGCTCAAGCCCAGCATGGTGCTTCCCGGCAAGGAGCACCAGGCGAAGGCGACGCCCGACGAGGTCGCGGCGGCGACGCTGCGGGTGCTGAAGCGCAGCGTGCCGGCCGCGGTGCCTGGAATCAACTTCCTGTCGGGAGGGCAGGGGCCCGAGGAGGCCACGGCAAACCTCAATGCGATGAACGCCCGGTACCCGACAGCGCCGTGGGCATTGTCGTTCTCCTACGGGCGGGCGCTGCAGGATACGCCGATGAAAGCCTGGGCGGGCAATCCCGGCAATGCGGCGATCGCCCAGCGGGCATTCTACCGGCGGGCGCGGCTCAACGGTCTCGCGCGCAGCGGGAGCTATGATCCGCACATGGAACGGGAAGACTGACGCGATGGACGGGTCGCACCGCACGAATTACGTCCTGGAGGTCCGTCCGCGGATTCCTCCGCGCCTGATCCGCCTGCGCGAACTCGCCGACAACCTCTGGTACGCGTGGGATCGACCGACGCGGTTCCTGTTCGCGCACCTCGACAAGCGGCTGTGGGAAGCCGTGGGTCAGAGTCCGAAGGCGCTGCTCAATCGCGTCGACGAGCAGCGGCTGATCGACGCTGCCGACGATCCGCTGTACATGGATCGCTACAACCGCGTGCTCTCGGCATACGACACCTATCACGGCGAGCCGCGCCGTCGGATCGCCGGGGAGCGACTGGAGCAGGACGATCTCGTCGCCTATTTCTGCGCCGAGTTCGGCTTTCACGAGAGCCTGCCGATCTATTCCGGTGGCCTGGGCATTCTCGCCGGCGACCACTGCAAGGCTGCGAGCGACCTGCGGCTGCCGTTCGTCGGTGTTGGGCTGCTGTATCGCCAGGGCTATTTCCTGCAGACGATCGACAGCGACGGCAACCAGAATGCCGCCTACAACGACGCCGATTTCGACGACCTGCCGGTAACGCCGGTCGTAACCGAGGGGGGCGGCGAACTGCACGTCGTCGTCGATCTCGATTCGCGACAGGTCGAGGTCAAGGTCTGGCAGGCGCGGGTCGGGCACGTGATGCTTTACCTGCTCGACACCGATCTCGCCTCGAACGCCGACGCCGACCGTGAGATCACGCACCGGCTCTACGGCGGCGATCGCGTGACCCGCATCGAGCAGGAGATCGTCCTCGGTGTCGGCGGCGCGCGTGCGCTGGCGGCGATCGGTTTCAAGCCCGCCGTGTGGCACATCAACGAGGGGCACGCCGCCTTCCTCGTCCTGGAGCGCATGCGCCGGAAGGTCGCGGAGGGGGCCGACTTCGCGAGCGCCCTCGAGATGGTCGCTGCGAGCACCGTATTCACCACGCACACCGCGGTGCCCGCCGGCCACGACCGGTTCGAACCGGCGATGGTTCGCCGCTATTTCGAGGGTCTCCTGCGCGACACGGGTGCGACCGAGCAGCAACTGCTCGCGCTGGGCGGAAGCGACGCCGGCGCGGAGTTCGACATGACGACGCTCGCTGTACGCGGGTCGCGCTTCCAGAACGGCGTGAGCCGCATTCATGGTGAAGTGACGGCGCGGATGCTGAAGGACCTGTGGCCGCAGATCCCCGGCACAGAGAATCCGGTGAAGTCGATCACCAACGGCGTGCACACCCCGACGTTCCTGGCGCCGGAAATGCGGATGCTGTTCGACCGCTACATGGAGCTGGCGGCCGAGCCGCGCTATTCCGGACCTGGCCTGCGCGCCGGCCTCGAGGCGATACCGGACCACCTGTTCTGGAGCGTGCGACAGCAGCTGAAAGCGCAATTGCTTCACCTGGTGCGCCATCGGGTGCAAGTCCAGCACTTCCGCAATCACGGGAGCGAGGCGCATCTCGACCGGTTGCTCAAGTGGGTCGATCCCGCCAATCCCGGCGTGCTGACGATCGGATTCGGCCGGCGCTTCGCCCAGTACAAGCGCGCGACGTTGCTGTTCGACGAACTCGACCGGTTGTCGGAGATCATGTCCGACCCCGAGCGTCCGATCGTGTTCCTGTTCGCGGGCAAGGCGCATCCGGCCGACGGTCCCGGGATGGATGCGATGCGGCGCGTCCAGGAAGTCGCGCGGATGCCGAGGTTCGAGGGCCGGATACTGCTGATCGAGGGCTACGACCTCCGGCTGTCGCGGCGGATGGTCTCCGGAAGCGACGTCTGGCTCAACAATCCGGTGTATCCGCTCGAGGCATCGGGGACATCGGGCATGAAGGCGGGCATCAACGGCGTGATCAACCTGTCGGTGCTCGACGGGTGGTGGGGGGAGGGCCACGAAGGCGACAACGGCTGGGCGATCAAGCCGGCGTCGACCCGTCTCGATCCGCAGCAGCGCGACCAGGAGGAGGCGCGTACGCTCTACGAGATCCTGCAGGACCAGGTGATTCCGCTGTACTACGCGCGGGGCAGCATGGGCCATTCGCCCGGATGGATCGCGATGGCCAAGCGGTCGATCGCGAGTCTGCTGCCGCGCTTCAATGCCGCACGCATGGTCGGCGAGTACGTTTCCGACTGCTACCTGCCGGCGGCGCGTCTGGGACGCCGCTACGCCGAGGCCAGCGGCGCGTTGGCAGCCGGAGTCGCCGCCTGGAAGGCGCGCGTTCGCAGCGCGTGGGCAGGGGTGGCGATACGCCGGCTGGACACGCCGGTGCGGCGGATCGGCTTCGGGGAAAGCATCTCCCTGCGGATCGGCATCAGCCTCAACGGCCTGCACCCCGACGACATCGCCGTCGAGGCCGTGATGACGCGCCGGATCGGCGGCGACGACGATCGCTGCGTCTACCCGCTCGCGCCCGAGGGTCCGGTCGGCGACGACGGCGAGCAGGTCTATTCGTTCGATCTCGCCCCCGAGCTGTGCGGACACCTCGACTACGCGATCCGCGCCTATCCGTGGCACGACGCGCTGGCGCACCGGTTCGAGACCGGGCTGATGGTCTGGGCGTGATCCTGGCGGGCGACATCGGGGGCACCACGACCCGGCTCGCCTGGTTCGACGCGAGCGGCGGGCGCCTGCAGCTGACCTCGGCACACGACTATCCGAGCCGCGACTATGCCGGGCTCGACGCCATTGCGCGTGAATTCGTCGGGACCGACGGCCACCCGATCGACCATGCCGCTTTCGGCATCGCCGGCCCCGTTCGCGCAGGACGGGTGGCGACGACGAACCTGCCGTGGACCGTCGATGCCGGCAAGCTGTCCGCTGCGCTCGGCGTCGCTGCGGTGTCGCTGCTCAACGATGTCGAAGCCAACGTCTACGGCATCGCGGCACTGCCGCCCGGCGACTTCGCCGTGCTCAATGCCGGGGACGTGAACGCATGCGGGAACGTGGCGGTGATCGCAGCCGGCACCGGGCTCGGCGAGGCGGGGGCGGTTCGGGACGGTGGACGGCTGGTTCCGTTCGCCTGCGAAGGCGGACATGCCGATTTCGCGCCGCGCGACCCGCTCGAGATGGAACTGCTCGAGCACCTGCGCCAGCGGTTCGGACACGTGAGCTGGGAGCGCGTCGTTTCGGGTCCGGGGCTTTGCAACATCTACGCGTTCCTGCGCGACTCCGGGCGCGGCACCGAGCTGCCGTGGGTCCGTGAGCGAATGCACGAGGGCGATGCGGCAGCTGCGATCGCGCAAGCCGCGATTGCCGGCCAATGCGAGTTGTGCAGGCAGGCGCTCGAGCGTTTCGTCTCGCTCTACGCAGCGGAGGCGGGCAACCTCGCGCTCAAGGTCATGGCGGTGGGCGGGGTCTACCTCGGCGGCGGCATCGCACCCAAGATCCTCGACGCGCTGACCGGCCCTGCATTCATGCGCGCGTTCCCGGCCAAGGGGCGTATGCAGGCGCTGCTCGAGGCCACGCCGGTGCGCGTCGTTCTCAACGACGCCGCGGCGTTGCTGGGGGCGGCTCGCTACGCGGCGCTAAGGGCCGGCTTGTCCGATCCCGCCCTCGGCGTCGGCAAGGCGTAGGGCTACGGCGAAAACGCCCTGGTTTGGCCCTCGGCATGGCTGCGCAAATGCAAAGGCGTTGGGCGCGGGCCGGCCATCACTGCTGCTTGCTGCCCTTGATGTTCCCGGCGACGCCACCGACGACGGCACCGACGGCCGCACCGGTCCAGCCGCTGCCCCCGGAAATGGCGGCGATGCCGGCTCCGGCTGCGGCGCCGATGGCAGCCCCGCTCACGGTTCCCTGCTGCTGCGGTGTCATCGTCGTGCACCCGATCACGGACGTCGCTGCCACCAGCGCGACCATCGTTCCGATTCGTTTCATGTCCGGCCTCCTTCAGCGGGATTGATGAAGCCCTGGCACGACCATCTCGAACCAGAGGGTCTCGATGACGGGACGCTGCAACTGGTCGGGGTGCGCGGCATACCAACGGTTGAGTGCGTCCCGGACGCTGTCGAGGGTCTGACCCTTCAATCCCCTGACCAGACGCGGGACGATGCTCTGTGCGTCGGGCGGGGGATTCGCTGCCGCATACGCCGTTTCCAGCCGGGCGATATTCGCGATGCCGACCAGGTAGGCCTTCTTCATGTCTTCCGACGACTTGGTCCACTGCTCGCCGGTGACCAGCGGAACCTCGTCCGCCCGGGCCATCCCGGCCGCAGCGACCGCCAGGACCGTGAACGCCAGCAAGATCAGGCCGCGCAGTTGCAATTTCATCGTCATCACGTTCTCCCCGGGAATCGGCGTCGGGCCCGCGGCATCATCGATCGCCGCCAAGATCCCGCCAGCCATCCGACGAAGTCTAGGCGGGCATGCCCGCAACGCGTTGACCGAAGTCAATGGCCCTGTCGAGTGCCGGCCGAAGCGGCAGGGGCGCCTGCCGCAATGGCGGATCCGCGGACCGGGCCCCCGAGCAGGGCCTGCAGCGCAGCCTGCTGCTCCAGCATCGTTCGATCGACGGCCAGCAGGTTCAGGCGGTCGTCGATCCACGCGGCCTCGATCTGCGCGTAGCCGGCCCCGGACAGGTCTCCCCGTGACATTGCTGCGCGAGCCGCGTCGCGCATCCTTGCGGCGAGCGCGATGCCTGCCTCGAGGTCGTGACGCCTTGCCCGCAGGAGCGCCTGATCCCGCAGGATGCGTTCGACGTCGGCGCGCGCACGCAGCACCCGCGTGGCGTACTCGTCATGGAGGCGCTGCCGGGTCGCCTGTTCGATCGCGATGTTGCCCTGGTTGCGGTTGAAGAGGGGCAGGGTCATGGAGACGTCGAAGCCCAGCGTGCTGGTGCCGCCGGTGTCGCGTGCGCGCACGAATCCCACGTCGACCGCCGGGAACTGTTCGAGGATCGCTTTCCGGTAGCGCGCGTCCTCGCTCTGATATCCGGCTGCGAGGGCGAGAAGGTCGGGACGCCGGCGCGGCAACTCCGCGAGATCGCGGTTCACCGTCGTTTCGCTGACCGGGGCGATCGTCGGCGACCCGACCAGGTCGAGTGCGGCTCGCGGCGACAGTCCAAGGAGCGAATTCAGGTCTTGGTCGGTCGCCGCGCGTCGACGCTGCAGATCGTTGATGCGTCGTTCGATGGCCTGCAAGGCGACGAGGTCGGCGCCCAGCACGCCGAGGGCGACGTCGCCCCTGCGGTGTGCGTCGACCATCGCGGCGTGGCGCTGCGCGAGGCGCTGGTGCTCCTGCGCGAGCAACACCAGCGCCTGCCTCTGGTAGTTGTCGCGGATGAAGAGCGCTCGCGCCCGGCTCACCACCTGCCACTCCTTCCACAGCAGATCGAGGTCGATCCGGCGTGCGGAAGCCTCGGCCGCCTGCGTCGCCTCGGAGTGCGTGAGCAGCGAGCGCAGGTCGTAGGCGAGGCCCAGGCGCAAGGCCGAGTCGACGTCGGGACCGCTGAATGGAAATCCCCCCGCGAGGTCGAGCACCGGGTCGGGCAGCAGTCCGGCGGCGAAAGCTTGCGCATGTGCAATGCCCCGTTCGTCGCGGGCGAGCTTGAGGCCGGGATTGTTCGCCACCGCCAGCATGGCGACTTCCGTCATGTCGAGGCCGTCGCCGGGGTCGAACACATGGTGGCGCAATTGCGGCAGCGGCATGGCGGAGACGTCGATCCGGATGTCGGCGGGATTGACCGGCGCGCGGACGTCGGTGTCGAGAGGGAGCGGCTGGTAGCTCGCGCACCCGGCAAGCGCCACGCCGAGCAGCAGGACGGCGCGCTGTTTCAATGCGGGCATGGGCTCACCCGGGCGCGCTTGCGCGCCGCGTGCCCCAGCGCAGGTAGAGCGCCGGCAGCAGGTTGGTGGACAGGATCGCGCTCCCCAGCACGCCACCGAGCACGACGACCGCGAGTCCCTGCTCGGGGGCCGCGCCCACGCCCAGACCGAGGGCCGTGGGCAGCATTCCCAGCACGGCGGTGAGCGTCGTGAGCACGATGGGCCTGAAGCGCTCGCGCACGGCACGGCGAACGGCGTCCTCCGCTGCGAGACCCTGCCGTTCATGTGCCCGAACGTAGGCCAGCAGCACGATGCCGTGGTTGAGACTGACGCCGATCAGGGTCAGAAATCCGACGAGGCCCGTCGCGTTGAGGCCCACGCCCGAAATCGCGAGCGCGAGGGCCGCGCCGGTGAAGGCGAGCGGCGCCTGCATCAGCAGGATCAGAGGAAGCCGCAGGCCACCGAACTGCAGCCCGAGGATTCCCAGCGTCAGGAGCAGGGCACCTGCGACGGCCGCGCCGAGCGCCTCGGCGGTATGCACCAGCTCCGGATAGAGGCCGCCGAATTCGACGCGGTACCCGGCCGGGAGCGTGAGTCCCGCCAGCGCGCTCCTGGCGGCCGCGATCGTGCTGCCCAGCGGACCCTGGGGCGTGGCGAGGATCTCGATGGCTCGCCCGCCATTCAGATGGCGCAGCTGGTTGGGTTGGATCTGCAGTTCGAGATGCGCGACCCGCTCGAGCGGTACCCATCCACTCGCCGTGTGGATGGGTTGGCGCGCGAGCTGGTCGAGTCCCAGGTACGGGGCGTCTGGAAGGCGCAGGTAGAGATCCAGATGGCTGGGCCCGTCGGGCAATCGCGCGAGCACCCGTCCTCGAAGCAGGAGCTCCAGCTGGTCTGCGAGCTCGGCCGGGGTGAGGGCGACGCTGCGCATCGCCTCGGGCCGCGGGTCGATGACCAGCTGGGTCACCGGATAGGCGTCGTTGTTGAAGATGTCCGCAAGCGCAGGCACACGTCGAAGCCGCGCGGTGACCGCATCCGACACGCTGCGCAGCGTTCCGATGCGCTCGCCGTAGACTGTCACCTCGAACGGCTGCGGCAGGCCGGAGAGGCTTTCTCCGACGCGCTCGATCGTGGGCGTGTCGAAGCTCTGCTGCACACCGGGCTGCGTGGCGTCTTCACGCAGGCGGGCCGCGATCCGGTCGAGGTGGTTGGCATTGGCCTCGGGCCGCAGCACCACCTGGATCTCCCCGGCAAAGCTCTTCTCCGTGTAGGCCGTGTCCCGGGCGGAGCCGATGCGCGCATACACCTGCGCGACCGCAGGATCCTTCCTGAAGGCAGCGCTGATGCGGTCGACCGCGGTGATCGTCTCGTCCAGCGAACTGCCCGGCGCCAGCGTGAAGCTGTCGAGCAGCACGCCTTCGTTGGGCAGCGGCAGGAAATTCACCGGGACGATCGCGAGTGCGGCGATCGAAAGCGCGAACGCCGCGAGCGCGGCGATCAGGCTGGCACCCGGCCGGCGCAGCGTGATGTCGAGCAGCCGTTCGTTGCCGCGCGCGAGCCACCCGAGAAAGCGTCGTCCGCTCGCCGGTGCGCGACCTGCGCGCTTGCTGCGCGCGAGCAGCAGCGGAATGAGGGTCAGCGACACGGCCAGCGATGCGAGGAGCGCGAGGCTCATGGCCAGCGCGAAGGGTCGCGTGAACAGCCCGGCGAGGCCGCCTACCGCCAGCAGCGGAAGATAGGCCGCGACGGTCGTGAGCGTTCCGGTGATGTCGGCACCGGCGATGTCCGCCACGCCCGCGCGCACGCCTTCCCATCCGGCAAGGCCCGTCTCCCAACGGTGCTGGATCGCTTCCACCACGATGATGCCGTCGTCCGCCAGCAGGCCTACCGCCACCGTCAGCGCGCCCAGGGTGAGCAGGTCGAGACGCTGTCCCGTCGCGTAGAGCCCGCCGATGGCCAGCAGCAGCGCCGTGGGAATCGACAGCGCAAGGATGCCGACGCCGCCGCGGCGGCCCAGCAGCCATGCGAGAACGACGATGGCGAGCGCGCCGCCGATCAGCAGGTTGCGCGAAAGGTCGCGCCCGATCAGCGACACCAGATGGGCCTGGCGGTACACCGGCACCCAGCGCGTTCCCGACGGCAACTGGTCCTGCAGTCCGGCAAGCGCACGGGTGAGCGCAGCATCCACCGGGACCGTCGACGCCCCGGGTTGCTTGAAGACGACCAGCCCGAGTGCCGGGTGTCCGTTCAGCTGCACGCCGTAATGCACGGGCGCCGGCGTGGCGACCACACGCGCAAGGGCCGCAAGCGGTACCGGACCGCCAGGCGCAGGCACCGGAAGGTCCAGGATCTCGCCGGCGCTGCGGGGCAGGCTGCGCAACTCCAGCAGCACGTCCTGATGCCCGAGATCGAGGCGGCCGGTCGGCGCGAGGGCCACTGCGTCGCCGACGGCACGCGCAAGCATGGCGATCCCGACGTGATGCCGGACCAGTGCCGCTGGATCGGGCTGGATCCACAGCGTCGGCGGGCCGGCGCCGAACAGATCGACGCGCTGCACGCCGGGGATCGCCCGCAGCGCCGGCAGCACCCGTGTGCGCACGGCCTCTTCCACGCGCCAGGCCGGTGCGTCGTCGGGCAGGCGGATGCCGTAGTCCGCGACCTCGTTGACGGCGTTGCCCATGATCTCGGCGTACGGCGCCACGCTCGCGGGAAGGCCCGCGCGTGCACGATCGATGGCGCCGTAGACCGCCTGCAGTGCGAGTTGGGGATCGATTCCCTGCGCGAAGCGCAGCGTGAGCTCCGCCGTGCCTCCGCCAAGCGTCGTGCGCAGCGCGGACAGGCCCGCCAGCCCCATGACCTGGCCCTCGAGCGGCCGTGCCACCAGGGATTCCATTTCCAGCGCCGAATACCCCGGCGCGTGGACGACGACGCTGATCTGGGGGAAATCGAAGCGCGGCAGCACCTCGGCCGGGATGCGCCACAGCGCATAGAGTCCGAAGGCCATCATGGCCCCATACACCATGGCCCACAGCAACGGGCGGCGCAACAGCGGCGGGACGCGCATCAATCAGGCGGCGTGTAGCGCGCGGCGATATCGCGGTGGTAGAGCAGGTACGCCTGCCGCACCACCACCGGGGTGCCTGGATCGAGTCCGTCGGTCACCAGCACGTCATCGCCGCGCGTGGGTCCCGGCGTGACTGCCTTTGCCGCGAGCTTGCCGCGGGTGTCCGTCAGCACGTACCAGTGCCCCGCATCGAGGATCAGCGCCGCGGCGGGAACGGCGACGGCGGGATGCGGTGCGCCGGAGATCACGACCTCGCCGGTCTCGCCTGCCTGCCAGTGCGCTTCTCCGCCGACGGGCGCGAAATTCATGATCCGTGCGCCATTGGCGGCCCGCGCCGGCAGTTCGTCCGCGAGGCGCACCGCAATGGCCGGGCCATCGCCGGGGACGAATCGTGCTTCGCCAGCGGGTTCCGGACGTGGTCCGAACACCTCGGCTCTGAGCCATAGGTGGCCGTCCGGCTGCAGCGTGACGAGCGGTGCCCCGGCGGGAAGGTCGGCGCCCGGCACGGCGCTGACCGCGCTGACGACGGCCGCCATCGGGCTCGTGATCTGCGTCTGCGCCTCGAGGCCGGTTTCGGCTGCTTCGGCCTGTGCGAGCCGACCCCGCGCTGCCGCTGCGCTCGCCCGGGCGGTATCCAGCGTGCGGCGATCGGCGAGCGCAGGGTAGTTGCGCGCGACCGAGGCGGCGCTTTGTTCCGCAGCCGACAACTCGGCGCGTGCCGCGCTCGTGCGCGCCCGGGCCGCTGCGAGTTCGCTCGTCAAGTGCGGACCCGCGAGCCGAACAAGCGTCGTCCCGGCCGCGATCGCCTGGCCTGGAACGGCGTCCACCCGCACGACCCTCGCCGGAAGCGGCATGCGAAGTTCCAGCGGGGCCACGCTTTCCACGCGCGCCCACGCGCGCGTCTCCGGACGATAGCTGACCGCGCGCGCGGGCTGCGTGACCGGCTCCGCGAACGCATGGGCGGCAATGCACAGGGCGAAGAGCGGCAGGCAACGGCGCAGATCCATCAGGAGTGCCGGTGCACGATGAGCGCAGCGCCCTCTGCGGCGTTCCGCCACGGCTACGCCACCGCAGCCAGGCGGCGTGCCGTACCCGGATCGTCTTCCGGATGCTCGATCCGGCCATCGGCGCGGCGAACGGGGCTGGGGGTCATGTGCGGTCCTCGGGAATGACATGGGACACTGCGGGGAGACTGCGCGGAGACTGCGGGGAGACTGCGCAGAGACTGCGGGGGCCTGAGCCGCGGTGTCGACCGCCGCGACAGGTGCGACGGCCAGGGCCGGGGCCACTGCCGAAATCATCGCATTGCGAGCCTCTGCTACATTGTGCCAGCGCGCGCGGTGCGCGCAAAGCGGAAAGGTCCGGGATGAATCTGCATCGACTTTTGCAGGAGCGGCACGCGCAGGACAGGCCGTTGCGGATCGCATTGATCGGCGCGGGCAAGTTCGGTTCGATGTTCCTGTCCCAGGTGCGCGTGACACCGGGCATGCACCTGGTCGCCGTCGCCGACCTGGCGCCCGAGCGCGCCCGCGCGGCGCTTGCCGGCACGGGATGGCCGGGCGAACGCATCGATGCGAAATCATGCGCGGACGCGCTCGCCCGCGGCACCACGCACGTGACCGACGACGCACAGGGCGTGATCGCCGCCGGCGAAACGGAAATCGTCATCGATGCGACCGGTAGTCCTGCTGCAGGGATTTCGCACGCGCTCGCCTGCTTCCGGCACGGCAAGCACATCGTGATGGTGAACGTCGAGGCGGACGCGCTGGCCGGACCGCTGCTCGCGAAGCGGGCGGCGCAGGCGGGCGTGGTCTACTCGCTCGCGTACGGCGATCAACCGGCGCTGATCTGCGAAATGGTCGACTGGGCGCGCGCGGCCGGCTTCGAGGTCGTCGCGGCAGGCAAGGGAACCAAGTACCTGCCGGCGTACCACGCGTCGACGCCGGAAACGGTGTGGCATCACTACGGTCTTTCGCCGGAGGATGCGAAGCGCGGCGGAATGAACGCGCAGATGTTCAATTCGTTCCTGGACGGCACCAAGTCGGCGATCGAAATGGCCGCAGTCGCGAACGCGACCGGCCTGACGCCCGCTCCGGACGGGTTGGCGTTTCCGCCCTGTGGCGTCGACGATCTTGCCCATGTGCTGCGGCCGTGCGAGGTCGGCGGGCAGCTGCACCATCACGGGCAGGTGGAAGTCGTATCGAGCCTCGAACGCGATGGCCGTCCGGTGTTCCGCGATCTGCGCTGGGGCGTCTACGTGACCTTCGAGGCCGGGACCGGGTACGTCGAGCACTGCTTCAGGGAATACGGCCTTCTCACCGACGACAGCGGCCGCTACACCGCGATGTACAAGCCCTACCACCTGATCGGCCTCGAGCTCGGCATCAGCGTCGCATCGGCGGGATTGCGCCGCGAGGCGACGGGCGTTGCGACCGGCTGGCGCGGCGACGTCGTCGCCACCGCGAAGCGCGACCTGCGGGAAGGCGAAGTCCTCGACGGCGAAGGCGGCTACACCGTGTACGGCACGCTGATGCCCGCCGACCGCTCGCTTGCGCTCGGCGGACTGCCGCTCGGACTCGCGCATCGCGTCAGGCTGCTGCGACCGGTCGCCCGCGGGCAGCCGGTCGCGTGGGACGACGTCGCATTCGACCCGGCGGACGCCGCCGTGCGGTTCCGGCGCGAGATGGAGGCCGAATTCCGCAGCGGCGGGCACGATCGGGCCGGCGTCAGTGCTCCTTCGGCGCCGGACCCTGCACGACCTGCACCAGGTGCTTCGGCTGCAGGTAGTGCATGAAGGCGTCCTGCACCTCTTTCGCGGTCAGGTCGAGATAGCGCCTGGCCGCCACCATCGGCTGGTCCAGCGGTTCGCCCTTGTAGCTCCACGTCAGCAGCGCGCCCGCGATGCGATCGACGCTCGCGACCTCCAGCGGGATCGAGCGGATCTGGTACTGCCGCGCATTGTCGAGCTCGGCGCCGCTGACCGGCGTCCGCTGCATGGCCTCGATGTCGCGCAGCACCAACGCATCGACGGCGGCCACCTTGTCGGGATCGCTGCCGTACTCGGTGTAGAAGATCGATCGCGAGCGGTCGAAGCTCATTCCGGAACGTGCGTCGTAGGCGTAGCCGTGCCTGACACGCACATCCGTCATCAGCCTCGAGGCAAAGCCGTTGCCACCGAGCACGTCGTTGCCGAGCTGCAGCGCATAGCGATCGGGATTGTGCAGATCGAGATCCATGACCTGACCCATCAGCACCTGGTCCTGGGAGGCGTAGGGGTTCGGCACGACGACGTAGCCCGGCGGGTTGAGCGGCACCTTCGGCGGGATCACGTCGGGCCTCGGCCCTTGCGCATGCCAGCCGCCGAAATACTTCTCGATGGTCGCCCGCGCTTCATCCGGCGTGACGTCGCCGACCACCACGATGGTCGTGAGGTCGGGGCGGTAGGTCGCGTCGAAGTAGTGCCGCACGTCGGCCAGCGCCAGCTTGCCCACCGTGGAAGGCGTGGCTTCGCGCAGGTGCGGATCGCCGGCGGGCAGCAGGCCGTGCCTCAGCGCGCGCAGCATCCTGTAGCGAGGCGACTCCAGCTCGCCGGCGAGCATCCGCGCCAGCGATTGCTGCTGCACCGAGAACGCCTGTTCCGGAATCGCCGGGTGCAGTTCGTTGTCGGCGAGCAACTGCACGCCCCGATCGAAGCCCTCGCTCGGCACCGCGAGGGTGAAATCATCGCCCCCGGATTCGCTCGCCGCGATCGCGTCCAGCGCCTTGTGGAACGCCGTCCGGTCGAGCGTCGTTGTGCCGTAGTCGAACAGGGTGGCGAGCAGGCGGCCGACGCCTTCCTGTCCCCGGGGTTCCTGCAGCCCTGCATCGTGGTCGACGTGGCCGAGCACGGTGACGGTCTTGCTGACGGTTTCCGGCTGCACGACCAGCGTGATCCCGTTGGGCAGCGTCATCCTGGTCGGGGCCAGGGTCCAGTGCGGCAACTCGAGCTTGCGCAGCGCCTTCGCCGCCCAGTCGGGCAGCGGCACGTCCAGCTTGTCGTTGCCCGCGAACGATTCATTGCCTCCGAAACCCGCGCTGTTCGGCGGACGCTTGCCATTCGGGTCGGGGGCCAGCACGATGGTCACGCGCCGGTCGCGACGCAGATATTCGCGCGCGATGCGGTTGACGTCGTCGACGGTCACGCGTTGGATCTGCTGCTCGGCCGCTTCCGGTGAATCGAGTCCCTGCCAGGCAAGGGCCTGCGACCACGAACCGGCGATGCTGACCGCGCTGTTCTTGTTGAACTCGAACTGCGCGCGTTCGGAACGCTTGGCGGCCTCGACCAGTTCCGGCGGCGCGCCGTTGGCGACCAGCGCGTCGATCGCGTGGTCGAGCTCCGCCTTCGCCTGGGTCGGATTGCCGCCTTTGGGAAAGGCGGCCTCGACAACACCGATGCCGCCGTGGCTGAAGGGCTGGATCTGCGCATCGGCGCTCAGCACCTTGCCTTGCGCAGCCAGGTCGGAGAGCCCGCTGCGCGGATTGTTGAGCACGTCGAGCAGCACCTGCGCCGCCGCGTCGTCCTTCGACATGGCGCCCGGCATCCGGTACAGGAACTGCACCGATCCGGTCCCGGACGGTGTCGTGCGCACGATCGTCTGCGCCTCGAACGGCCGCAGCACCACCGGCTTGCGGGCAGGTGTCGGCCGGGAAGGGATCGGGTCGAACAACGCCTCGATCTCGTCCAGCGTCGCCTGCGGGTCGACGTCGCCGACGACCACGAAGATCGCATTGCCCGGCTGATACCAGGCGTCGTAGAACGCGTGCAGGGTCTTCGAGGTGGTCCGGTCGAACGAGGGCCGGGTGCCGAGGGGATCCTGGGCGTAGCCGGTCCCGGCGTACAGGACGTCTTCGGCCTGCTCGAAGGCGAGGAAGCCCGGGTCGGAGATGTCGCGGGAGACTTCCTGCTCGATGGCGCCTTTCTCGAGGCTCCAGTCCTTGTCGGTCAGCCGGGCCCCGCGCATGCGGCCGGCTTCGATGTGCAGGATGATCCCCAGGTACGCGGCCGGCGCGACGAAGATGTACTGCGTCGCATCGTTGGTCGTGAACGCATTGTTCTCGCCGCCCATCTTGCCGGTGATCTCGTTGAGCTGTGCGCCGGTGAACGCCCTGCTGTCCCGGAACATCATGTGTTCCAGCGCGTGGGCCGTGCCGGGAAAGCCTTGCGGGGTCTGATACCCGCCGGCGAGATAGGTCATCTGGGTGGTGACGGTCGGCGCCAGCGTGTCGCGCACGATCACCACGCGCAGGCCATTGCCGAGGGTGGCGCGCAGCACATTGCCGCCCTCCACGACCGGAGCGCCCGGATGCGCGACCGCGGCCAGGGCAGACACCGGGCCGGCAAGCAGTCCGAATGCGAGCAGAATGCCGGCAGCCAGTGGTTTGAAAGGACGAAAGTTCATCGGATGCGGCTCCCGGAGGTCAGGTTCGATCGTTGATGTCTGAATGATTGTGCGTGCCGGCCCGCAGGCGCCCGTTGCCGGCGGCCCCGGTCTGCCGATGGCGTTGCGCCGCCGCGGGTGCGTGCAATTCTCGCGCAATGGTCGATTGTCGCCTGCATCGGCGGACTCGGGTTTCCCGCTGAAATTTGTCGACGAAGTTTGCCGACGTGGAACGGGCAAAGCGCCGGGCCCCGGCTGTCCCCGCGCGGACCGGTCGCTTGCACGGGTCAGTTCGGGACCGACCACTTCGCGGCGCGGCGGCGTGTCGACCCGCCGGTAGGACAGCGGCGCGCGCCGCCGGTTCACGCGCCGGCGGGAACCAACGGGCGCCGGAGCCTGTCCCCGTGGTTCGCAGGCGCCTTGCTCCTACCCGAGCAGCCGGGCGCGGCCGGCGCAACCCAGTCCTGGAGGAAAGAATTTCATGACCGCGAAATCCGGCCACGCTCTGAGCAAGGTGCCCGAGGTCACGCTGATCTTCTGGCTCATCAAGATCGCCGCGACCACGCTGGGCGAGACCGGCGGTGACGCGGTGACCATGTCGATGAAGCTGGGATACCTCGTCGGCAGCGCGATTTTCGCGACGATTTTCGTCGTGGCCATCGCGGCGCAGATCAATGCAAGGGAGTTCCGCCCGTTCCTGTTCTGGACCACGATCGTGGCGACCACGACTTTCGGCACGACGCTGGCCGATTTCATGGACCGATCGCTGGGAATCGGCTACGCCGGAGGCGCATCGACATTGTTCCTCCTGCTCCTTGCGTCGCTGGCCGTCTGGTACCGGTCTCTGGGATCGGTCTCCGTCGACAACCTGACGTCGCGCAAGGCGGAGGCGTTCTATTGGCTGACGATCATGCTCTCCCAGACGCTGGGGACTGCACTCGGCGACTGGATCGCGGACGGCACGGGACTCGGGTACAAGGGCGCGGCGCTGGTCTTCGCGGGTGCGCTCGTCCTGGTCGCCCTCGCATATTTCCTTTCCCGCGTGTCCCGCACGCTCCTGTTCTGGGCAGCGTTCATCCTGACGCGACCGCTCGGGGCGACGGTGGGTGACCTGCTCGACAAGCCGCATGCGGACGGGGGACTGGCATTGAGCCGGTATCTGGCCTCCGCCGTCATCGCGACTTTCATCCTGGCCTGCCTGCTGTTCCTGCCGCAAAGGGCGGAACAGCGGCAGCCGGCGTGACGCGGGCTCCCGCCTGGCCGACCGACAGCTCCCCGGTCCGCTCGCGGGGCGGCGCGGTCCCCGGGATTGGGTCGACTTGCGATATCCGATCCGTCGCCGCCTATAATCGCGCGCCGGGATGGACGAGCCTTCCCTCAACGCAGGGCAGGACGAACCTTCCCGCATATCGACCAGGAGGAACATTCAATGAAAGCGACCAGGCAGTTCGGAGGTGCGCTCGCGGGCATATGTGCCGCGGCGTTGCTGGCGGCGGCACCGGCCCACGCGGGGCCTTTCGCGGGTGCGGAACCGACCAAGGACCACTACGGCGTGATCTTCCACATCGACGAAGGCGGCCAGGCGACGATCAAGAAGACCCTGACCAACGTCGAGAACCTGCTGCACGATCCGCGCCTCAAGGGCAAGGTCCAGGTCGAGCTCATCGCGAACAGCAAGGGCTTTGCGATCTACGTGAAGAACAACGGCTTCGAGGACAAGCTGAAGGAGTTGCAGAAGGAAGGCGTCATCCTGGCCCAGTGCTCGAACACGCTGCACGAACTGCACGTCGATCGCAAGGATCTGTATTCGTTCGTCAGCATCGTGCCGTCCGGAATGGGCGAGATCACGCTGCGCGAGGCACAGGGCTGGGCGTACATCCATCCCAGCCCGCCGAAATCCGTCCTGTAGCACACCGTCGTCCAGGAGGCCCCGCCCGGGGCCTCCTTCACGGGGCACGGCGCCGACCTGACGGCATCCCGGCAGCGCCGGCCGTCGAATCGACCCGCCGGCCGCGATCTGGCGCTCAGTGCGGGATTTCGAAGCCCGCGGCGTGGAAGCGCTCGCGTGCCGCCGGTCCGGTGAGTTCGCTCACCAGTCCGCGCGCGGCCGGCCCAGCCTTGGGCGAGAGCCCCGCGGAGAAGGTGAGCGACTGCTGCAGCGCAGGCGGGAACGGCCCCACCAGCGTCACGCCTTTTGCCGCGAGGATTTCGCTGATCTGGCCGATGCCGATCTCGATCTCGCCGGCCGCCACCCGCTTCAGTCCCTCGGGCGCGCCGGGCAGCAGCACGGTCTTGGGCTTCAATTGCTCGGCGATGCCGAGTTGCGCGAAGACCTTCGCCGTGTGGATGCCGCTCTGGCCCCCGAGCGCGGGGTCGGCGTACATCAGTGACTTCGCGTCGAGCATCGATTGCTTGAAAGCCTCGGGGGTCGAGATGTCGGGCTTGGGTGCACCCGTGCGCACCGCCACGCCCACGCCCATGCTGCCGAGGTCGGCCCGGCTGCCGGCAGCGACCTTGCCGGCCTTCGTCAGCTCGTCGATGCCCTTGGCCGTCGTGATCACGACGTCGAACGGCTCGCCGGCCGCCGCGCGCTTCTCGGTGGCGCCCGCGGTGCCGGCGAACCACTTGATCGTGTCGCCATGGGCTTTCGCGTACGCCTCGGCGAGAGGCGTGACCACTGCCCGCACCGCGCCCGGCACGAAGACGGTGACCTCCGCCGCGCGCGCCAGCGGAGTGGCCAGGGGTGTGGCGAGGATCAGGGCAAGCAGGGTGGCGGCGACGGGCGTTCGCGCTTTCATCGGAGAACTCCTTGGACGGGCAGATCGGCGTGCCGCGAGCTTACGGACAAGGTCGCGCCCGTTCAAGCGCCCGGTTTCACTCAACGAAATGCTCCGTTCCGGTGGCGCGACATCGCGCGATTGCGACTGCAGGCCGCGGCGTGATACGGTAAATGAAGATTCGCCTGGCCGCATTGCCGCGCGCGGTCGTTCGCGCGAGCGCAGCGGTACGTCGCGAATCCCGGTTCACATCGCGACTGGCATCGCGAGTCGCACCTGACGGAGATCACCCATGAAGCAGCGCCCGTGGTTGGGATTGCGCAACGTCCTGCGGTCAGGAATCCTGTTGCTCGCGGCCGCGATGTGCATGCCGGTGGCGCTGGCGGCCGGCTATCCGGACAAGCCGATCCGCCTGGTCGTGCCATTCCCGCCCGGCGGGCCGACCGACATGGTCGCTCGGCCCCTCGCCGAGTTCCTGGGCAAGCGCCTCAGGCAGCAGATCATCGTCGACAATCGCGGCGGCGCAGGGGGCGCCATCGGCGCCGAGGTGGTGGCGAAGGCGCCTGCGGATGGCTACACGCTGCTGATGGCGACGGTCGGCACCCAGGCGATCAACGCGACGCTCTACAAGAAGCTCGGCTACGATCCCGTGAAGGATTTCACTCCGATATCGCTGGTGGCCGCGGCACCGGTGGCACTGGTCGTCAATCCGTCGGTCCCGGTGAACTCGGTCGCCGACCTGATCGCGCTCGCCAAGGCCAAGCCGGGGACGCTGAACTTCGGAAGCGCAGGCAACGGCACGCCGGGGCATCTGACCGGCGAGATGTTCCGCGCGGCGACCGGCACCGACCTCAAGCACGTCCCGTACAAAGGCAGTGCGCCGGCGATATCGGACCTACTCGGCGGGCAGATCCAGCTGATGTTCGACCCGCTCCAGTCGGTACTGCCGCAGGTGCGCGCGGGCCGGCTCAAGCTGCTGGCCGTCAGCAGCAGGGTCCGCTCGCCGGCCGTGCCCGACGTGCCGACGTTCGCCGAGTCCGGACTCAAGGATTTCGAGGCGACCGCGTGGTGGGGTGTGTTCGCCCCTGCCCAACTTCCGCCGGCGATCGCGACGCAACTCAACGAGGCGATCAATGCCGTCGTTCGCACCGAAGGCTTTCGCGCACTGCTGGTGCCGCAGGGCGTCACGGTGATCGGCGACACGCCCGCCGAGTTTGCCGAGTTCCAGCAGCATGAACTCGTCAAGTGGGGCAAGGCTGTACGCGAGTCGGGCGCATCGGTCGACTGACATGCGACTGACCGAGCACGAGCAGGCGATGCACGCCGGCGAAATGGGACCGGTGCGGCAGATCGCGCTGCAGCACCAGATCAAGGTCGGCGATTTCTTCGGCGCCGAGGATCTGGTCCCGGTCACCCAGGCGCACATCATGGCCGACACCGAGAGCCTGGGCGAAGCGGGTGTGGCCTGGCTCGAGAAGCTCGCCAGTCACCCGGTGACCGAGCGTCGCGTGCGCATCCCGACGATCACCGATCCGCGCGGCACGGATTTCACCAAGGCCGCGCTGCTCAAGCAGGCGGTCTGGATGCTCGACCTCGAGCAGCGCGCGATCGATGCCTTCGTCAAGCTCGGCGTGATGATGACCGACACCTGCATCAACTACCAGACGGTACTGGCGGCCACCCGTGGCGAGCACGTGGCCTTCGGCGACACGGGTGTGGTCATCTACACCAATTCGGTCGGCGGAGCGCGTTCGAATTTCGAGGGCGGTCCGTCGGCGCTTGCAGCGGGCCTCACCGGGCGCACGCCGCGCTACGGTTATCACCTGGACAGCCACCGACAGGCGACGCTGCGGGTGCGCACCGACTGGACCCCGGCGACGCTGAATGAATGGGGTGCACTGGGCGGAGTCGTCGGCCGGCTTGCGGGCAACTACTGGGCGGTGCCGGTCATCGAGGGCATCGACCGCGCGCCCGGCTCGGACGAGCTCAAGCACTTCGGCGCGTCGATGGCGAGCTTCGGCTCGATCGCGCTGTTCCACATGCTGGGGGTGACGCCGGAGGCCGCGCGCCTGCAGGACGTTGCGTCTCCGGGAATTCCCGAGCATCGGGTCGGTCGCGCCGACGCGATGGCGCTGCAGGCGTCGTATCGCGGCGACGACAAGGTCGACGTCGTCGTGTTCTCGGGGCCGCAGCTGTCGCTGATCGAGCTGGCCGCGCTCGCCGACCTGTGCGACGGGCGGCGGTTCACCGTGCCGGTGCTCGCGGTGACCAGTCCGCAGATCAAGCCCGATGCCGATCGGATGGGACTGACGGCGCGCATCGAGGAGTCGGGCGGCACCGTGCTCTCCGGCATGTGCTTCTACCAGTCGTATGCGCGGGAGATCGCGGAAGCCAACGGCTGGAAGACCCTGGTGACCAACAGCGCCAAGATGGTCAACATCCTGGGCGGCTATGGCTACCGGCCGATGCTCGCGTCGATGGAGGAGTGTGTCGAAGCGGGCTGCACGGGGAGGCTGGCATGAGTGCCGCTGCGCCGGCCGCAGGCGTGGAGGTTGTCCGATGAGCGCGACGGAATTCCAGGCGAAGCACGCGATGGGGTCGCGGGTCGAGGGTGTCGCGCTGGTCGCGAAGGACGGTTTTTCGGCGCGCTACGATCTCGACCGGATCCAGGGCGTGTTCTCTCGGCCCGCGCACAAGCTCGCGGGGCAGTCGTATCGCGACCGCATCCTGGTGCTCGACACCGCCAAGGGCGGCGTGGCTTCCGCCTGGATGCTGCACGAGATGAAGGCGCGCGGCGTCACCCCGCTCGCGCTGGTGTTCAATTCGGTCAATCCCATCATCGCGCAGGGCACGGCGCTCGCCGACCTGACGATGCTCGCCGGGTTCGACTGCGACATCACGTCGGCAGTGGCATCGGGTGCGCGGTTGGAGCTGCTGCCGGAGCAGCGGTTGCTGCGGGTGATCTCGTTCACCCCCTGAGTTCGCGCAGCCAGCGGTAGTGGCGATGCCCGGCTTGCCGTGGATCCGGCAGGTGGGCGGGCCGCATCGGCGCCACCTTGTTTGACTTGGCGCAAGAACGGTCGGCGCGGCCGGTGCTATTCAATGTCCGGAGCAACGTCCGGAAGGACCTCCGGATCGCGCTGAGCGGGTTGCGATCGCGTCTGCGCAATCCCCGACGCCGCGGTTCGCCACCATGACCTCGTTCACCAATCGAACCTTCGACGAAATCGAGATCGGTGAATCGGTCCGGGTCTCCCATCGCCTGACCAGCGCCGACGTCGAGGCACTGGCGTTCGTGTCCGGCGACGTCGGACCCTTCATCATCGATCGCGCAGACTCGCGCGGCAATGCGCTGACGGCAGAAGCCGTTGCCGGCGAGGCGCTCGTGTCCGGGTTGCTGCAGCGGCGGCTGCCCGGCCCCGGGACGACCATCCTCGATCAGCAACTTCACTTCACCGGATCGCTGGGCGTGGGCGACGAGATCGAAGCCACGGTCGCCGCGAAGGAGAAGCGCGGGCAGGGGAACGAGATCGTCTTCGAATGCCGCGTGAGCAGGGGCGACGACGAGCTCGTCCGGGGTACGGTGACGGTCGCCGCGCCGACTGCGCGGCTGCGCTACGACGACGTGACGCCGCCGAATGTGGTCCTGCGGCGCAGCGACATGTTCGCGCGGCTCATCAGGCGCTGCGAGGGGATGGCGCCTGTCGTCTGCGCGGTCGTGCATCCGTGCGACAAGGACGCGCTGCTGGGGCCCCTCGAGGCGGCAAAGCGCGGGATCATCGAGCCGGTTCTCGTCGGTCCCGAAGCGACGATCAGGGCGGTGGCGCTCGACGCAGGCGCCGATCTCGCCGCTTTCCGGATCGTCGACGCCGAGGACGGCCCCGAAGCCGCCCGAAAGGCCGTCGCGATGGCGCGTGCAGGGGAGGTTCAGGCGCTGATGAAGGGGAGCCTGCACACCGACGAACTGATGGCTGCGGTGGTGCCTTCCGCCTCCGCGCTGCGGACCGATCGACGCATCAGCCACGTCTTCGTGCTCGACGTGCCGGCGTACCCGCGGATGCTGCTCGTCACCGATGCCGCGATCAACGTCGCCCCCACGGCGCGCGACAAGGCCGACATCGTCCAGAACGCGATCGATCTCGCGCACGTGCTCGGCATCGACGAGCCGCGCGTGGCGATCCTCGCCGCAGTGGAGACCGTGAACCCCGACATGCAGGCGACGGTGGATGCCGCGATACTGTGCAAGATGGCCGATCGCGGACAGATCACGGGCGGAATCCTCGATGGACCGCTCGCTTTCGACAACGCCGTCAGCGAGGAGGCGGCGCGAACCAAGAAGATCGTCTCCGCGGTGGCTGGCAAGGCGGACATCCTGCTTGCCCCGGATCTCGAGGCTGGCAACATGCTGGCCAAGCAGCTGCAGTACCTCGCCGGGGCCGACAGCGCGGGCATCGTGCTCGGCACCCGCGTGCCGATCGTCCTGACGAGCCGCGCCGACTCCATTCGCTCGCGGCTCGCGTCGACGGTCGTGATGGCATTGCTTGCCGATGCACGCCGTCGGCAGCTCGCTGCGCGGGCAACGCCGTAGGCGGCTCGAGGTTCGTCCTCACGGTCGACGACGGGAGCGCTACGATGGCGGAAAGGACTCAGGACCTTGGGGCGAGATCGTGAGGGATGACGCGGTGCGAGCGGGTACCCTTCAGTGCAGGCCCTCCGGGGTCATTCTCCGATCATGACGGGCGATCCCGCCGAGCTAACCGTCGGTCCCGCGCCGGGGGCCGGAATCGCCCCGGGCGCTGCGCGCTGCACGGGCGTCTGGACCCTCGCGGGCATCGCCGGCCTCGAGCGCCGGATCGATGGCCTGCGCTGGCCGCCGGCGGGCGAGGTCGCGATCGACGCGTCCGCGATCGTGGCGCTGGACACGGCCGGCGCCTGGCTGCTGCAGCGGACGGTGCGAGACCTGGAAGCGCGGGGCCTCGCGGTCCGTCTCGTCGGCCTGCGCCCCGAGTTCAGTGCACTGGCGGACCTGATCGCGTCCCGCGCGGTGGCCCCCGCGGCCGGGGTGCCGGCGCCTCGGCCGGGGGTGCTGGAAATCTTCGGCCGCAAGGCATTCGGCGATGCGCGCGAGGTCGGCGACTTCCTCGCTTTCGTCGGCGAGACGTTCACCGCCCTGTGGCGCTCGATCCTGCAGCCGCGCCGCATCCGCTGGCGCGCGATCCTGCACAACATCGAGACGGCGGGATTCGACGCACTGCCGATCACCGGGCTGCTGTCGTTCCTGCTGGGAGTGGTCATCGCCTACCAGGGCGCCGACCAGCTGCAGCGCTTTGGAGCGAACATCTACGTTGCCGACCTGGTCGGCATCGCGATGCTCCGCGAGCTGTCGCCGCTGATGACCGCGATCATCGTCGCGGGCCGCTCGGGGTCCGCCTACACGGCGCAGATCGGAACGATGAAGGTCACGGAGGAGATCGATGCGCTACGCACCGTCGGGGTCGTGCCTCAGGAGCTGCTGGTGCTGCCCAAGATGCTTGCGCTGGTCGTCGTCCTGCCGCTGCTCACCGTCTACACCGACATCACCGGGGTTCTCGGTGGGATGCTGATGGCCAGAACCCAGCTCGGCCTGAGCTACCGGGTATTCCTGGACCGCCTCGACCAGGCGATCGTCATGTCGACCTACCTGACCGGCCTCTTCAAGGCACCGGTGTTCGCGATGGTCATCGCGCTGGTCGGCTGCCACCGCGGCTTCCAGACCCAGGGCAGCGCCGACAGCGTCGGCAGGCAGACGACGATCTCGGTCGTCCAGGCGATCTTCCTGGTGATCGTCATCGACGCGCTGTTCTCGATCATCTTCAATCGGCTCGATCTCTGACCCGATGACAGCGCCCGCCCATGCCGTCGACACGGTCGTCGAAATCGAACGGCTCTCCACGCGCTTCGGAGACGCCGTCGTGCACGAGGACGTCAATCTCTCGGTGCGCCGCGGCGAGATCTTCGCCATCGTCGGCGGCAGCGGTTGCGGGAAGTCCACGCTGCTGCGGGAGGTGATCCTGCTGCAGCCGCCGGCGTCGGGATCGATCCGGGTGTTCGGTCGCGAGGTGGTCGGCCTGAGCGACGAACAGGCGCTGCCGCTGCGTCGTCGCTGGGGCGTCGTGTTCGAGCGCGGTGCGTTGTTCAGTTCGCTCACCGTCACCGAGAACGTTGCGATGGTCCTGCACGAGCACACGGGCCTGTCGCCGCGTTTGACCAACGAGATCGCCGCACTGAAGATCGCCCTGACCGGATTGCCGGCCGATGCGGGACCGAAGTACCCGAACGAGCTCTCGGGCGGCATGCGCAAGCGCGCCGCACTCGCCCGCGCGCTCGCGCTCGACCCCGAGCTCCTGTTCCTCGACGAACCCACGGCCGGGCTCGACCCGTTGAGCGCGAGCGGGATCGATGAACTGGTGCGGAATCTCCGCGAGGTCCTGGGCCTGACGATCATGCTGGTGACGCACGATCTCGACCTGCTGTGGCGCGCATCGGATCGGGTCGCGGTGCTCGGGTCCGGGCGCATCATCGGCATCGGCACGATGACCGAGCTTTCGGAGCTCACCGACCCCCTGATCCGCGAATACTTCTACGGACCGCGCGGAAGAGCCGCGCGGGAGCAGGCATGGAAGCAAAAGTCAACTTCACCGTCGTAGGAATCTTCGTGCTCGTGCTGGGCGCCGCGCTGATCGGCGGCGTCCTCTGGCTGAGCAGCGGCCAGTACTACGGTCGAAGCTACTCGCTGTATCGGAGCTACATGACGGAGTCGGTCGCCGGGCTCGAGCTCAACTCGCCGGTCAAGTACCACGGCGTCGACGTCGGGTTCGTCCGCGCCATCCGACTCGACCCTGCCAACGCCGAGCGGGTGGAGCTGACGCTGTCGATCCTGAGCGGGACGCCGGTGAAGCAGGACACGGTCGCAACGATGGGGGTCCAGGGCGTGACCGGCATCGCGTACATCGAGCTGAACGGGGGCCGCGGCAATTCGCCGCCGCTGAAGGTCAAGCCCGGCGAGGAATATCCGGTGATCGTGTCCGGGCCCTCGACGCTCGCACGCCTCGACGGCGCGGTCACCGCGCTGCTCGCGAGCATGACACGCGCGAGCGACAGCCTCAACGTGCTGCTGAGCCAGGACAACCTGCAGGCGGTCGCGAAGACGCTTGCCGACCTCCGGCAGGTTTCGCAGACCCTCGCCGCGCGCTCATCGGCGATCGATGCGGGCCTGGTCGATCTCGCGCGCACGACGCACAACACGGCGCGGGTCTCCGAGGAGCTTCCGGCGCTCCTGCAGCGAATCCAACGCAGCGCGGACGCGATCGACCGCATGGCCGACGCCGTCGCCAGCGCCGGAACGAGCGCGACCCGCACCCTCGACGGCACCCGCGCGGACCTGGAGCGGTTCACCAGCGTCGGGCTGCCCGAAGTGCGCCAGCTGGTGACCGAACTGCGGGAAGTCGCGGGCACGCTGCAGGGTGTCGGCAGCGAAGTCGAGCGCAATCCGAGCGTGCTGCTGTGGGGACGACCTCCGGCGCGACGCGGGCCTGGCGAGTGAAGACGATGACCGACGATCTGCGCAGCGACTACGGCGTTCCCAAGCATGCGGACCGTGACGTGATTGCCCGCCGAAGCCCGTCTGCCAGGCGCCGGCGCTTCGCCTTGCTTGCGCTGACTGCGCTGCTGGCCGGCTGCGCCGCGCTGCAGCCGCCGAAGGTCGAGGACCAGACGCTCTACGTGCTGGCCGCGAATCCGCTGTCGCAGGCGGCCGGACCGCGTCACGACCTCGTGGTCGAGGTCGCCCTGCCGCGCGCCTGGCCCGGATTCGGAACGGCGCGGATGGCTTACGTCCGGCGTCCGTACGAGCTCGACTACTACGCGGCCAGCCGCTGGGCCGATACCCCGGCGCGGATGCTTCAGCCGCTGGTCGCACGCGCGCTCGAACAGACCCGAAGCTTCCGCTCGGTCGTCCGCGCGCCTGGCATCGTGCCTGCCGATGTCCGGCTCGATACCGAAATCGTCCGTCTTGAGCAGGATTTCACGGTACGGCCGAGCCGGGTGGAGTTCACGCTGCGCGCCCAGCTCGTCGACGTGCGTGAAAGGCGGGTCATTGCCACGAAGGTGTTCGACGAGGTCGAGAACGCGCCGCACGAGAATGCCGAGGGCGGCGTCGTCGCGGCGAACGACGCACTGCAGCGGCTGCTCGGTCGGGTCTCCGACTTCTGCATCGCCGAGGCGCGTTCGCGCTGACGATGCGCCGCGTCGACGCGGCGTGCCCGAGCCGCGTTCAGCGGCCGCGCACGATGCGCCGCCGCAGCGACGCCAGATGCTGCTGCATCGCCCGCGCCGCACCGGACTTGTCCCCGCGTGCGATGGCATCGAGGATCGCCTCGTGCTCGGCCTGGGTGACCACGAGGTCGTCGGCCTGCCACACCTGCAGATGCCATATGCGGGTCGATCGCTCGTGCATCGGCCTGATCGCTTCGGCGAGGATCGCATTGCCTGCGCCGCCTGCGACCAGTCCGTGGAATGCACGGTCGATCGCCATGAACTGCTGGCGGTGCTTCTGGTGGGTGATGCGTCCCGACCGGGAGAGCAGGGCCCTGATCCCGGCAACCTGGTCGGGCGTCACGCGCTCGGCCGCAAGCGCCGCGATGCCGGGCTCGACGGCGAGTCGCGCCTCGATCAGCTCCAGGACCTCGTTGAGGGAATCGGGACGGACGAGGATGCCCTTGCGCGGAATGACGTCGAGCAGGCCGTCGCCTTTCAGCCGATGCACGGCCTGGTGCACCGGCGTGCGTCCGAGCCCGAGCATCGACGCGATCCCCATCTCGTTGAGGAACTGGCCTGGCCCGAACTCGAGCGACAGAATCTTCTGCTTGATCTGTTCGTAGGCGCGGTCCGACAGCGAAGGCGGGCGACCGGCGCCGGCCGGAGTCGGTTGCACCGACGAGGCGCGCGCAGCCTCCTGCGCGGCGCGTGCGCCGGCGCGCGGGGTCTGCGAGGACTTCATCCCTGCATCGTCCCGAGGTTCGCGCAGGGAGTCCGCAGAGTCTCTTGCGCGCTTGTGACGCTGTGAAATATCACGTAGCATTTGACGAGAAGTTGCAGTGACATTATGGCACGCGGCCGAGCCCGGCAGGGGTTGCGGGGCCGGCGCCCCGGGCGGGGCGGCGCTCCCGGCCCGGGTACGCCGGATGCGCGGCTCGCGCGACGGGTGGCGGTTCATCGATCGGGAGAGGCAAATGAAGCGTAGGACAATGATGGCGTTCGCAGCCGCGACGGCGCTCATGGCGCTCGTCGCGCCCGTGGGGCAGGCGCAGGCCCAGGGCAAGCCGCTGACGGACGTGACGCTGAACCTGGATTTCATCTCGTTGGGGCGTCATGCACCGTGGTACGTGGCGCTGGCCAAGGGCTACTACAAGGACGCAGGGCTCAACGTGAAGATCGTCCCGGGGCAGGGGACGGCCCAGGCGCTGCAGGCGCTCGAGACCGATGTTGCGCAGTTCGCATTCTCCGACGTGACCTCGCTGGTCATCGCCCGCTCGCGGGGCGCGTCGACGGCGAAGTTCGTCGCGATGAACTACCAGAAGGCTCCCTACGCGGTCTTCTCGCTCGATCCGGGTGCGAACGTGACCACGCCCGAGAAGCTGCAGGGCCTCGAGATCGCCAGCGGCGCGGGCAGCTTCACGCCCAAGGTCATCGAGGGCTTCATGAAGGAGCACAAGCTCGATCCTTCCACCGTCAAATACGTGAACGTCGATGGCTCCGCCCGCGTCGGGATGATGGTGAGTGGCAAGGTTCCCGCCGTCGAGACCTACATCTTCGCGCGACCCGGCATCGAGCGCAGCCTCAAGGGCCCGAAGCTCGCGACGCTGTTCTTCGCAGACCACGGCCTCGAACTCTACTCGAACGGCCTGCTCGCGCGTGACGCCTACATCAAGAGCCATCCCGAGATCGTGAGGGCGTTCGTCCAGGCATCGCTCAGGGGCTGGAAGGATGCGCTGGCCAATCCCGCGGAAGCCGCCAGGCTCGAAGCCGAGTACGTGAAGGGCCTCAATCCCGACGTGGTCGTCGCCGAGATCGGAATCCTGAAGGAACTCGCGGTGACACCCGACGTGAAGGCGCACGGCTACGGCGCCATCGACCCGGCAATGATGAAGAAGAGCCTGGACTTCGTCGTGAACAACATCGGCATCCAGGGAACCGCCCCTGCGGTGAACGACATCTACACGACCGAATTCCTGCCGAAGCCGCCGATCCTGCCGTGACGCAGGCGGAGGCCGCAGTGTCGGCTACTCCCGGCCGGGAAGCCCATCCTGGCCGGGAAGGCTCCGGGTTCGGTGTCATCGAAGGCGTAGCCAAGGTGTTTCGGGCGCACGCCGGGGGCGAGCCTTTCGTCGCCATCGAGGCGGTCTCGCTGGCGTTCGACCGGGGCGAGCTCGTATCGCTGCTCGGCCCGAGCGGTTGCGGCAAGACCACGCTGCTGCGCATCGTCGCGGGCCTCGAAACCTTCGACCGCGGCAGCGTGCGCATCGGGGGGCGCGCGATCACCGGGCCGCAGCGCGATTTCGGTTTCGTGTTCCAGACGCCCAATCTGATGCCCTGGCGCACGGTCCTCGACAACGTCCTGTTCCCGATGGAGATCCTCGGCCGCCGCGACAGGGCCGCGGTCGCGCGGGCACACGAGCTGCTCGAACTCGTCGGCCTCGCCGGATTCGCGCGCTCGCGTCCGCATCAGCTCTCCGGGGGCATGAAGCAGCGGGTGTCGCTGTGCCGCGGGGTGATCCATCGACCGGCGCTGCTGCTGATGGACGAGCCGTTCGGCGCGCTGGACGAACTCACGCGCATGGAGATGCACGATCTGCTGAAGGACATCCAGCGCGTCAGCGGCGCAACGGTGATGTTCGTCACCCACAGCATTTCGGAGGCGGTCTATCTCTCCGACCAGATCGTCGTGTTCAGCCAGCGCCCCGCGCGGATCGCAGCGCGGATTCGGGTCGACCTGCCGCAGCCGCGAACCACGGCGCTGCGCTACACCGAGGCGTTCACCTCCCTCGAGCACCGCGCGGGCGCCGCGCTGGGGATCGTCAAGTGATCGCGGGGCGGATCGCCGGGCCGCCGTCGACGGGTTCGAAGTGAGGCTCAGGTGAGGACTTCGATGGGGGCGCGCATCCTTTATCCGCTGGCCGGCGCCCTGCTGCTGGTCGCGGCGTGGCATGTCTATGTCGTGCAGTTCCGCGTTCCGTATGCGCTGCTGCCCACGCCGATGCAGGTGCTGGACGCCGCGATCGACCAGCGCGCGACGCTGCTGTCACAGGGTTTCGTGACGCTCAAGGAATGCATCTATGGTTTCGCCCTGGCCTTCGCGCTGGGCGTTCCGATCGCGGTGGCCATCGCCGGATCGCGCGTCCTGAACCTCATGTTCTCGCCATTGCTCGTCGCGATGCAGTCGGTGCCGAAGGTGGCGCTGGCGCCGATCGTGCTGGTGTGGGCCGGGACGGGGATCGAGTCGAAGCTCGTCATCGCCTGGCTGGTCGCGTTCTTTCCGATCGTCGTCGATACCGCAGCCGGGCTTCGCGCAACCCCGCGCGAACTTCTCGAGCTGGCCCATTCGCTGCGGGCATCCCGGTGGCAGACCTTCGCCAAGGTGCAGTTCCCCTCGGCGATTCCGTTCGTGATGGCCGGATCGAAGGTCGCGGTCACGCTCGCGGTCATCGGTGCGGTCATCGGCGAGTTCGTCGGCTCGAACGAGGGACTGGGCAACCTGCTGCTGGTCGCCAATTCGCAGATGAGCACCGCGCTGGCGTTCGCGGCCCTGTTCGCCCTCGCGGCGCTGGGGATCGCCCTCTACGGCGCGGTCGCGCTGCTCGAACGTGCGCTCGACGTGTGGGCGGGCGAGTCGCCGCTGTTGCACTGATCGAGTCGCACCGTTCATTCCGCAGGAACCACAAGGAGGAGAACCAATGGAAGATGCTGCCAAGGCGATCGCGCAAGCGGTCGCGGGCGCACCTGATCTCGGCGAGATCCTGCTTCAGGTCGAGGACATGCCGTGGCGTCCGAAGTCCCTGAAAGGTCTTTCCGAGAAGATGCTGTGGCGCGACGAGGCGACCGGCGCGTCCATCGCGCTGATCCGCTTCGAGCGCGGTGCCGGGATTCCGCAACCCCACTCGCACGCGTCCAACCAGTTCATGTTCTGCCTCGAAGGCCGCTACGAATACACGAGCACCGGCGTGACCCTCACCCGGGGCTCGTTCTACTGCAACCCCAGGGGCAACGTGCACGGGCCCACCTATGCCCACGAGGACACCGTCGTGCTCGAGATCTACGACGGCCCGCACTATCCGCAGAAACCCTCCTGGTACACCGATGAGCGGGACGCACACTGAGACGGCCGCAGCGTCCGCGCCAACGCCCGCCACCGCACGGGCGGCCGGCCTTCGCGTGGCACCGGCGCGGCTCGCCGCGTTCATCGCGGGACTGCTGCACGCTGCCGGCGTCGGCAAGGCGTCCGCGACCGTGGCGGCGCGCGCGCTCGTCGACGCCGATCGCGCGGGCGTGCCTTCGCACGGGGCGATGCTGGTCCCGATGTACGTCGAGCGCCTGCGCGCAGGCTCGGTGTCGACTGCGGACCGCGGGAGAATCGTCTCCGACCGGGGCGGCGTGCTGGTCATCGATGCCGGCAACGCGCTCGGCCAGGTCACCGCCCAGCAGGCGACGCGGCTGCTCGCCGAGCGGACCCCCGTCCACGGACTCGCCGCCGTCGCCGTGCGCAACGCTTTCCACTTCGGTGCCGCCGGCTACTGGGCCGAAGCGCTGGCGCGCGAGGGCCTCGTCGGCATCGTGATGTCGAACACCCGGCCGCTGATGCCCGCACCGGGCGGGGCCGAGCGCGTCGTCGGGAACAATCCGCTGGCGATCGCGATTCCCGCAGCGGGGGGCACGACGGTGGTGTTCGACATGGCGGCCAGCGCGGGCGCGATGGGCAAGGTCAGGCTCGCCGCCGCGAGCGGGGCTCCGATTCCCGAAGGCTGGGCGACTGACGCGCGCGGCGTTCCGACGACGGATGCGGCGGAGGCGATCAAGGGCATGCTGCTGCCGACCGGCGGCGCCAAGGGATTCGGGTTGGCATTCATGATCGACCTGCTGTGCGGGGGGCTTTCGGGCGGCGCGATCGGCGACGCCGTGCGAGCGCTCTACGGCAATCCGGGCGAGCCTTATGCCTGCGCACAACTGTTCATCGCGATCGACGTCGCCCATTTTCGCGACCTCCGCGCTTTCGCCGATGCGGTCACGGCGTCGGCGAGCCGTGTGCGCGAGTCGGCGCCCGCGCCCGGTCATGCGCGGGTTGCCGTTCCCGGCGATCGCACGGCGCGCACGCGCCTAGCGAATGCCGACAGCTGCCCGCTGGCCGGCGAGACCGCGAAGGCCCTTGCTGGGCTGGGCGCGTCGCTGGGCGTGGCGGACGACGGACTTTTCGAGCAATGCTGATTATCGAACGACACGAATCGACGAGGAACCGGATGGCCAAGCGACAGATCACCACCGACGCCGTGCGCAAGCCCATGGGGCATTTTTCGCAGGCGATCGCCATCGAGGCGCGCGGACGCCTTGTATTCGTTTCCGGCATGACTGCGCGACGCCCCGACGGCAGCATCGCCGGCATCGGCGACATCGAGGCGCAGACGCGGCAGGTGTGCGAGAACCTGAAGGCGGCGATGGAAGCGGCGGGCGGCACGCTCGCCGACATCTGCCGCGTCGACGTCTTCGTGCGCAACATCGAGCACTTCGACGCGATCCACAAGGTGCGGCGCGAATATTTCGCCGCGCCGGCGCCGGCATCGACGATGGTCGAGGTGACCAAGATGGTGTCGCCCGACTACCTGATCGAGATCAACGCGATCGCCGTTCTTCCCGATGCGTGACCACTGACCCGCCGAGGATCGACCGCCCATGCCTTCCCCGTTCGTCACCCTTCGCCATGCCGGCGCGGTCCGCGTCGGCATGGCCGTCGACGACACGATCCGGCTTCTGCCGCCGCAGGTCGACGACCTCGTCGCATTGATCGCCGCGGGTCCGGCGGCCCTGCAGGAGGCGAGGCGTCAGTGCGCCTCGCCGGGCGCGCAGAGCGTGCCGCTGTCCGGATCGGCGCTGCTCGCGCCGATCCGCCGCTTCCGCCGCGACGTGCTGTGCACCGGCTGGAACTACTGGGACCACTTCGAGGAGGGCGTGGGCAAGCGCGATGGCCAGGAAGTGCCGCGGCCGGTCGCGCCGACCTTCTTCACCAAGGGCCCGGACTCGGTGATCGGTCCGTACGACCCGATCGCCTACGATGCGCGCATCTCGGCCAAATGGGACTACGAGACCGAGCTCGTCGTGGTCATCGGCAAGCAGGGGCGCAGCATTCCCGCGGGTCGCGCGCTGGAGCACGTGTGGGGCTATTGCCTCGCCAACGACATCTCGCAGCGCGATCTCCAGCGCCGGCACGGCGGACAATGGCTCAAGGGCAAGAGCATCGACGGCACGATGCCGCTCGGCCCGTGGGTGGTGCCTGCGGACGAGATCGATCCGGTTTCGGTCCGACTGAAATGCATCGTCAACGGCGTCACGCTGCAGGACGCATCGGTCGCGCAGATGGCATTCCCGATTCCCGAACTCATCGCCGAGCTGTCGTTCGGGATGACGCTGATGCCGGGCGACATCCTGCTGACCGGCACGCCGAGCGGGGTCGGGCACGCGCGCACCCCGCCGCTGTTCCTCGAGGCGGGCGATGAAGTGGTCACCGTGGGCGAGGGCATCGGCGAATTGCGCAATCGGCTGGTGGAGACCGATCTCTTCGGGGATTCGAGCGTGCGCCTCGCCGCGACGGCCTGATCGCCGCCGGTTCGCGGGAAGATCGGGACACCGAGGGACACTGAGGGAAACTTAGGGAGACTGACGATGGCTGTACCGAAGATCCTCGGGTTGGCGGGGTTCGGGCTCGAAGTGCCCGACCTCGAATCTGCGCGCCGCTTCTACACGGCGTTCGGTCTCGATGCGCGCGACCAGGATGCCGGCGTCTCGCTGCGAAGCCCCGGCCGCGGCCACGACGAGATCGTGATCGTGAACGGGCCCGCCAAGCGGCTGCGGCACCTGTCGTTCTTCATCGCGCCCGAAGCGAAGACCGCCTTCGCCGACAAGCTGCAGGCGGCAGGACTCGCGGTCCACGAGACGCCGCCGATCGCCGGTGCTGCCGCCGGACTCTGGTTCCAGGACCCGTGGGGGATGTGGATCCACCTCGACCCCCGGCGAACCGAGCCGGTGCCCGTCGCCGCGGTTCCGATTCCCAACGCCGGAGGACGGCGCGATCGCGTCGACGTCGCGCTGTGGCAGGAACTCGATCGCAAGCCGGTGCCACGCCGGATCGGGCACATGCTGATGTTCACCCAGGAGTGGGAGCGCGTCGAAGCGTTCTACTGCGAGGTCCTGGGCTTTCGCACCACCGACCGTGCGCAGGGCCGCGTCGCCTTCATGGCAGCTGGCGAGGGCGTCATCGACCACCACTGTTTCGGCCTGATCAACGGCACGCATCGCGGCATCCAGCACGCGAGCTTCGAAGTCGCCGGCATCGACGACATCGGATTCACCGCCTGGCGCATGCGCGAAGCCGGCTACAAGGATGGCTTCGGTCCAGGCCGGCACGCGATCGCCTCGAACCTCTTCCACTACACTCGCGATCCCTGGGGAAGCTGGATCGAGTGCTACGCCGACATGGACATGGTCAGCGACGCGTGGCAATGCCGCGACTGGCAGAGCCTGCCCTACATCTGGGGACCCGAATGGTCGCCCGAGTTCTGGACCCACGAGCACAACGCGAACTTCGAGCCCCGTTGATCGCGCTCGACGTTCACGCCCACCTCGCGCCGGTTCTGCCCGCGGCGCTCGCCGGCATCGACGGCGTCGCCTGGGACGCGGCGCGCGGCGTTCTCGTCGTCGACGGTCATCCGGTCGCGATGAAGCCTCTGTACGATCCTTCCGCGCTGCTGCGCTGGATGGAGGCGCATCGCGTGTCCCGCGCGTGGATCTCGGTGCCGCCGCCGCTCTACCGTCAGCATCTGGACGCTGCCGCAGCCGCCCGGTGGACCGATTGTCTCAACACCGGCCTGCGGCGGATCTGCGACGCGCATGCGGATCGCCTGGCGCCTCTTTTCCACCTGCCGCTCGAGCATCCTTCGCTCGCCGCCGACCTGGCCGCCGCGTGGCTTCGACGCGATGCCGCCGGATTCGCGATCGCCGCGGGCGGCCACGCCGGGCACGCGTATTCGGACGCCGCCCTCGATCCGCTGTGGGCGAGGCTCGACGCCGCCGGCGCCTTCGTGTTCATCCATCCCGGGCACTGTTGCGACGGGAGGCTGCAGGCGTTCTATCTCGAGAATCTCGCCGGCAATCCGTACGAGACCGGGATTGCCGCGGCGCACCTGGTGTTCGGCGGCGTGCCGGAAAGGTTTCCGCGCCTGCGCCTGTGCCTCGCGCACGGAGGCGGGACGGCGGCGATGCTCGCAGGCCGGTGGCAGCGGGGACGCGATACCGCGCGGCCCGGTGTCGATCCGGACATCGAGCCGCCCGCGTCGTCGTTGCGTCGACTCTATGCCGACTGCATCGTCCACGATCCCGCCGCACTGGCGCTGGCGGCGCGGGTATTCGGTGACGACCACGTCGTGTTCGGCTCGGACTGGCCGTTTCCGATGGGGCTTCCGGATCCCCACGCGCAGCTCGCGGACGCCGCGCCTGATTTGCGGGCCCGGATTCTGCGGGACAATGCGCAGCGACTGCTGGAGGCGCAACCCGCTTCGGGGCCCTGACGGCAGCAGTCGGTCCTCGCGTCGCCGGGAGCCATGGCTTTGGAATTCCTCGAGACCGCCGCAATCCTGCTGCTGTGCGCGCTGGCCCTGCTCGTGCTGTTCGAGCCGGGGCTCGAGTACCGGGTGTCGCCGCCGCAGCTTCCCCTCGACTCGCCGGAGTTCGTCCGGTTGCTGGGCGTGGTCGCCAATTCGGGTGTGCGCCGCGCGGACTCGCGCGAGGTCCTGACCAACGGTCCCTCCTTCTACGCGGCGGAACTGGCGGCGATCGACGCGGCGCGCGTCAGCGTGCACGTCGAGGCTTTCATCTTCCACCCAAGCGGCGTCGCCGATCGCTTTCTCGCCGCACTGACCGAGCGTGCGCGCCACGGCGTGAAGGTCCGGGTCATCGTCGATGCGATCGGGAGCATGCCGACCCCGGACGCCTATTTCGCCGGGCTGCGCTCGGCCGGCGGGGAGGTCGTCTGGTATCAGCCGATCCGCTGGTACACGCTCAAGCGGTTCAACAATCGCACCCACCGCGAGGTCATCGTCGTGGACGGGGCGATCGGCTTCATCGGTGGCGCGGGAATCAGCGCCCACTGGGACGGCGGCGAGGCGGGGGAGGCCCCGTGGCGAGACACGATGCTGCGGGTCACCGGCAGCGTCGTCGCCGCACTGCAGACCTGCTTCATCGAGAACTGGCTCGAAGCCACCGGCGAGATCCTGGCGGGGCCCGACACTTTCCCGTCCCTGCCTGCCGCGGAGGGGGGGGCACCTGCGCTGACGGTGATCAGCGTGCCGTCGCCGGCGCGCTCATCGCGTGCGCGGGTGCTGTTCCAGGTGCTGCTCGCTTCGGCGCGTGACTCGATCGACATCAATTCACCGTACTTCGTGCCGGACGCCAGCGTGCGGCGCGAGCTGACGCGCGCCGTCGCGCGTGGGGTTCGCGTGCGGGTGATCACGCCGGGGGCGGCCAACAATCATCCGATCGCGCGGCGTGCGAGCCGCCGGCGCTACGGCGACCTTCTGCGCGGCGGCGTCGAGATCCACGAATACCAGCCGTCGATGATCCACGCCAAGATCCTGGTCGTCGATCGCACGTGGGCGGTCGTGGGCTCGACCAATTTCGACAGCCGTTCGTTTGCGCTGAACGACGAGGTCAACATGGCGGTGATGGACCCGTCGCTCGCCGCGCGCCTGCTCGAGGACTTCGATCGCGATCTTTCGGCCAGCCGGCGCATCGATTACGGGGAGTGGGCGCGGCGGCCCGCCGGCGAGCGGGCGCTCGCGTGGCTGGGAACGTTCCTCGAGCGGCAGGAATGACGTAGCATCGCAGCCCTTCACCCGTCCGGTCGCTGCCGGCGGTCACCCTCTGCATCCGATGCTCGACATACTGGTCATCACCGGCCCGATCTACCTGCTGATCGCTCTCGGATTCGTGGGCGGGCGTCTGGGCCTGTTCTCGCGGCCCGAATTGCGGGCGTTGGGCAAGTTCGTCGTCAATTTCGCGGTGCCGGCGCTGCTGTTCAAGACACTGTCGCAGCGTCCGGTCGGCGAGATCTTCGATCCCGGCTATCTGCTCGCCTACGGGGCGGCCTCGATCGCGATCCTGCTCGGCGCGTACGCGTTCGCGCGATACGGGCGCGGGAAGGACGCCTCGTACAGCGCGCTCGTCGGCATGGGCATGAGCGTGTCGAACAGCGGCTTCGTCGGCTACCCGATCGTGCTGCAATGGCTGGGTCCGCCAGCGGCGATCGCGCTGGCGATGTGCATGACCGTCGAGAACCTGGTGATGATTCCGCTTTCGCTCGCATTCGCGGAAAGCGGCGGGGCGCACGGCGACACCTGGCAGCGGGCGCTCGCCAAGACCCTGGGCCGCATGCTCAGGAACCCGATGATCGTCGCCATCCTGCTCGGAATCGCGGTCGCGCTGTCGGGCGTGCAGATACCCGACTGGGTCTCGCGGGCCGTCGGTCTGCTGGCGGCGACCTCCACGGCGCTTGCACTGTTCGTGATCGGCGGATCGCTGGTCGGTCTGGAGCTCACCGGGCGCCTCGGCGAGGTCGCGGCCGTCGCATTCGGCAAGCTTCTGCTGCATCCGCTGGCGGTGTTCGTGCTGCTGCTGGCACTCCCGCCGATCGACGGCAAGCTGCGCGCGGCTGCCGTGGCCTATGCGTCCGCGCCGATGCTGAGCATCTATCCGATCCTTGCCCAGAAGTACGGCCAGGAAGGCTTCTGCGCGGCCGCCCTGCTCGTCGCCACCGTCAGCTCCTTCGTGACGATCAGCGCGATCCTGTGGGCGATCGGCGCCGTGCTGCACTGGGTTCCGTGACCTCTGCCACGGCCTGGGACGTCGTCGTCATCGGCGCCGGCGCGGCCGGCATGATGTGCGCCGCGCAGGCGGGACAGCGGGGCCGCCGGGTGTTGCTGATCGAGCATTGCGACGTCGTCGGCGAGAAGATCCGGATCTCGGGTGGCGGCCGCTGCAATTTCACCAACGTCAACGCCGGGCCTGCGAACTACCTGTCGCAGAACCCGGATTTCTGCCGTTCGGCGCTCGCGCGCTACACGCCCGCCCATTTCCTCCGACTGGTCGAGCGTTACGGCATCCCCTACCACGAGAAGAAGCTCGGGCAGCTGTTCTGCGACCGCTCCGCACGCGACATCATCGCGATGCTCAAGGCGGAATGCGAACGCGGCGGCGTGCAGTGGCGGATGCCGTGCGCAGTGGGGCACGTCGCGCGCGAGGGTGATCGCTTCGCCCTCGCCACGTCGCAGGGCGGGGTGAGCTGCGAATCGCTGGTGATCGCCACCGGCGGGCTCACCGTACCCAAGATCGGCGCGACGCCTTTCGGATATCGCATTGCCGAAGCGTTCGGATTGGTGGTCGTCCCGACCCGGCCGGCGCTCGTGCCGCTCGCATTTGCGCCGGAGGCCCTCGCGCGCTACGGCGATCTGTCGGGGATCTCGGTCGATGCCGAGGTCGCGTTCGGCAATGCGCGGTTCAGGGAGAACCTGTTGTTCACGCATCGCGGGCTGTCTGGCCCGGCGATCCTCCAGATCTCGTCCTATTGGGACGGCAGGTCACCGATTTCGATCGACCTCTTGCCCGGGTTCGATGCCAACGCCTGGCTGCACACGCGCGCCCGACCCGACGCGAGGCTCGACAACGTGCTCGCCGAGCGCCTGCCGAAGCGTCTGGCACACCAGTGGTGTGCGGCCCATGACGTTGCGGTGCCGATGGGAACGCTCTCCGACGAGCGGCTGCGGGGCATCGTGGCGCAATTGCATCGCTGGGAGGTGCTGCCTTCGGGCACGCTGGGCTACAACAAGGCCGAGGTCACCCTCGGCGGCGTCGACACGCGCGGCCTGTCGTCGAAGACGATGGCCTCGACCCGCGTTCCCGGTCTCCATTTCATCGGGGAGGTCGTCGACGTGACCGGATGGCTGGGCGGCTACAACTTCCAGTGGGCATGGGCCTCGGGTCACGCCGCAGGACAGGCCGCGTAGGCTGCGTCGACCTCGCCCGCGACGGCACGCCGTCGCATCCCGCCTAGGCCCGGATCAGGGCGCGTCGTTTGCGGTGCCGATCGCCGTACCGACGAAGCGATCGCGACCCGCAGCCTTGGCGCGGTAAAGGGCCGCATCGGCCTGCTGGATCCAGTCCTCGACGTCGGCCATCTCGGCAGTCGCTTCGGCCGCCCCGAGGCTGACCGTGCAGCTCGCGCCCGGCGCGCCTTCGACGATCAGGGTGTCGAGGCGGTGACGAATGCGATCGGCGACCGCTTCGACCGCCGGCAACCGCAGGTCGGGAAGGACCAGCAGGAACTCGTCGCCGCCATAGCGGGCGACGACATCGGTGCTACGGCAGGCTTCGCGCAGGACCTGGGCGATCGCACGCAGCACCGCGTCTCCCGCCGGGTGTCCATGGCGATCGTTGATGTTCTTGAAATGGTCGATGTCCAGGATGACCAGCACCGCCGGCCGCCCGCTGCGGCGAGAGCGCTCGAGTTCCACCTCCGCGAGCGCGAACCCCTGGCGGCGGTTCGCCAGTCCCGTCAGCGCGTCGGTGCGGCCCAGCGTGTCGAGGCGCCGGTTCGCACGCGCGAGCTCGGACGCCAGCGTGTAGGTGACGCTGCTGATCGCGATCGGAAAGACGATCAGCAACGGCATGCTGCCGACGACGACCGACAGCGGCGTCGCCAGGTCCACCGGAAAGCCCAGTGCGGCCGAGGTCAGCGCGCAGGCCGCGAGCAGCACGACCGACGCGGGCAGGAGCTGCGCGCGGCCCCCCGCGAGGATCTTGTCGACCGACAGCATCGTCGCGAGCAGAACGCTGGCGAGGGGATTGAATCGCATCACGGCGATCCAGACGCCTCCCAGCGCGGAATCGACCAGCTGGTTCTTGAATTCGGCGCGCCGCGGCGTTGCGCTTTGCCTGGCGAGCAGCCACGCCGCGTGCGGCCAGACGAAAGCATCTGCGAACAGCAGCAGCCACCAGGCGGTCGGCTGCCGGTGCAGCCGCAGCACCGAGGCGACGCAGACGAAACCGACGGCCAGACCCAGCATGCGCATCCGGTGGGCCGTTCCCACGAACGCCAGCGCGCGCGCCCGGTCCGCACCCGTGGTTCCCGACGTGGGCACGCCGGCGTCATCCGCCGCGGGGACGTCGGCGGTCTGCGGGGCCGGGGCCGCGGACCCAGCGTCCCCCAGTGCCGCCGGCGATCCGGTCGATCCACCGGCGCGCTCGTGGATCACAAGTGACGGCAGGGGGCATGGATCAGCCCGCTCGGCAAGCGAAATGTCCGGCATTCCCCTGGTACGGCAATTAGCTTGCCAGCGCCAAGGTCACAAAAGGATCACGCGCAATTCATCGCCGCGTAACCGGGCCCGGCTGAAATGGCACGGCAGTCCAACGCCATCGCAAGGGGATAACCATGAAACACCACCGGTACCTGTCTTCCGTCTTTCGTCTTTCCGCCGTCGCGGGGGCGCTCTGCCTCGCGGGCGGCGCGGGCTTTCCCGCCGTCGCGCTCGCCGTCAGCGGCGAGTCGTCCACCACAACGCCGATCGAGCACGTTGTCGTCATCTTCCAGGAAAACGTCTCCTTCGATCACTATTTCGCGACCTATCCGGTTGCGATGAATCCGATGGGCCAGCCGTCGTTCAGGGCCGCCCGGGGAACGCCGTCGGTGAACGGTCTGGGAACCCTGATCGGCGGCGCGCCGGCAGGGGTGCTGCTGACCGACAACCCCAATGCGAACAATCCGGCCAACGGGAGCGCCGCGATCAATCCATTCCGTCTCGACCGCAGCCAGGCCTCGACCTGCGACCAGGATCACAACTACGGCCACGAGCAGCTGGCCTTCGACCAGGGACTGATGGATTACTTCCCGGGCAGCGTCGGCGTCGGCGGCAGTTCGTACTGCGCCGGGACCTATGCCTGGGGCAGGGACAGGGGCCTGGTCATGGGGTATTACGACGGGAACACCGTCACCGCGCTGTGGAACTACGCCCAGCACTTCGCGATGAGCGACAACTCCTACGGGACGACGTTCGGGCCTTCGACGCCGGGCGTGCTGAACCTGGTCGCCGGCAACACCTATCCGGCGACGCTGACCGGCGCGTCGCCCAAGGTCGTGACCGCAAGCGGCCCGGTGGCCAGCAACGGCACCGGGACGCTGGTCGGCGACCTCGATCCCACCGGCGACCTCTGCTCGAAGGGGGCTACGGTCCAGCTCGGCGGAAGGAGCGTCGGCGACCTCCTGAGCGCCAGGGGCGTCAGCTGGGGCTCGTTCATGGGCGGCTTCGACCTCACGAAGGCGAATGCCGATGGCAGCACGGGTTGCGACCGGCAAAGCCCTGCGACCGCGGCGAATGGCGGTCCGACCCGGGACTACATCCCGCACCACGCCTTCTTCCAGTACTGGGCGTCGACGATGAATGCGCAACACACGCGCCCGGCATCGGTCGCGGAGATCGGCCATGACGGACCGGCCAACCACGAGTACGACCTCCACGACTTCTTCGATGCCCTCGCGGCCGGCAACATGCCCGCGGTCAGCTTCCTGAAGGCGCCGGCCTACGCCGACGGCCATGCGGGCTATTCCGATCCGCTGCTCGAGCAGGCGTTCCTCGTCCAGACGATCAACGCGATCATGAAATCCCCGTACTGGAAGTCGACGGCGATCGTGATCTCGTACGACGACTCGGACGGCTGGTACGACCACCAGATGAGCCCGGTGATCAATTCGTCGGCGGTCGTGAACGCGAGCGACACGAAGAACAGCGACCAGCTGAACGGCGCGGGCCGCTGCGGCAACGGGGCGTTGCTGGAGGATGACCAGGGCAACCCGATCGAGGGGCGCTGCGGCTACGGCCCGCGGCTGCCGCTGATGGTGATCTCGCCCTATGCGAAGGCGAATTTCGTCGACGGCACGCTGACCGACCAGAGCTCGATCCTGCGCTTCATCGAGGACAACTGGAACACCGGCAGGATCGGGGGCGGTTCGCTCGACGTCGATGCGGGTCCGCTGACCAACATGTTCGACTTCGGCCGTCAAGTCGCGGGTGCGCAAAAGCTCCTGCTCGATCCGCGCACCGGCCTGCCGCTGCAGGATTAGCGGGCCGAGCAGGCGACGAGGGGCCCCGCGTGCGGGGATCGGAGCCGATCGCGACTGCCCGCGCGAGGCCGATACGCGGGTGTCGCGGATCGGCTCCGGACGACGAGGAGGCCGAGGGCTGCGGACCGCCTAGCGGTCGCGCCAGCGCGATGGGTTCGTGGCGCTCGGAGACCGGTGACCGGCGACCTGCCCACCCGCGCCGTGGCGGCGGTTCGCGCCAGCCTTGGCGAACCCGGGCCGGCGCGGCTCGTCGCGGCTCGTGCTGCGCGCGCGGGGTTCGAGCCCCGGGATGACGCGGGCGGGGATCGGCTGGCCCGCCGCGCGCTCGATCATGCGCAGCGTGCCTCGCTCGCTGTGGTTCGCGAACGACACGGCGGTACCCGTTGCGCCTGCGCGCCCGGTGCGACCGATGCGGTGGACGTAGTCGTCGGCCTGGCGCGGCAGGTCGAAGTTGATGACGTGGGTGATGGTGGCGACGTCGATGCCGCGCGCGGCGACGTCGGTCGCGACCAGCGTGCGCACACCCCCGCGCCGCAGCTTCGTCAGCGTGGAATTGCGCTCGCGCTGGCTCATGCCGCCGTGCAGTGCGGCGACCACGTGGCCCGCGTCCTGCAGCCGGAGGGCGAGCGTCTCGGCGTCGCGCTGCGTGGCGATGAACACGATGCTCTGCTTGAGGGATACGTCGGAGAGCACGTGATCGAGAAGCCGGTGCTTGTGCGCGCGATCATCGGCGAAATGCACGCACTGGTCGATAGCCAGCGGCTTGGAGTCGGCGGCCGTCACCTCGATGCGCACGGCGTCGCGCGTCAGCTTGCCCGCGAGGCGCGCGATCGCGCCGTCGATCGTCGCCGAGAACAGCACGGTTTGCCGTGATGCGGGCGTCAGCGCGCAGATGCGCTCGACGTCCTCCGAGAATCCCATGTCGAGCATGCGGTCGGCCTCGTCGAGGACGAGCATCTCGAGCGCCGAGAGGTCGACGCGACCGCGCTCGACGTGATCGAGCAGCCGGCCCGGCGTCGCGACCAGGATGTCCACGCCGTGCTGCAGTTCGCGGATCTGCTGCGGATACGGCGCGCCGCCATACAGGCATACGACGCGCACGCGCAGATGCTGTGCGTAGCGGACCGCCTGCTGGGCGACCTGCTGTGCGAGCTCCCGGGTGGGGGCGAGGACGAGCACCCGCGGCGTTCCGGCGCTTCGACGCTTCGGCGACGTCGCGACGGGCACCAAGGCCAGGCGATGGAGCGCGGGCAGCACGAAAGCCGCGGTCTTGCCGGTGCCCGTCTGTGCGGAGCCGATCACGTCCTGTCCGCCTATCAGCGGCGGAATCGTCTGCGCCTGGATCGGCGTCGGCTCGGCGTAGCCGCATTCGTCGAGGGCCCGCAGGAGCGCGGGCGCGAGATTGAGTTCTTCGAAACGCATGTCGATTTCCCGTCGGGACGAACGTGCCTGCGCGAGCGCGGCTCGCGACCATGCACGAATGGGCGTCATCGCAGCGGCCGTGTCCCGGACGGTCTGCGCCCTGAAAATCCGGAGGGGAACCGGGCGCAGGTGACTGCGGACGGCGGCAACCGGGTCAGAAGTACTGCATAGCCATCGTCGCTGACCGGCAGCCCCGTGGAGGCTTCGCCATGGAAACCCTGCCGTCGAGGCCGTCGGGCCGCAGGGCAGGAACGCGGGCGAACAGGATTCGCCCGGAGAGATCAGTTGCCGATGAACCGGTTGCCTTGATGCTGCGCGTTGTACTGCGCGTTGCGGCGGGCAACCTTCAATGAGGTCCTGGACTTGCAGAGCGCCGCAACCGGCAATGATACCACGATCGCCACCCTCGTGCTGCGTCGCAACAAGCCGGTGTCGTTCAATCGGCGGGAGCGCCGCTCGCTTGGGGGCTCGCGCAATGGCACTCCAGCGCAAGCACGCGCGCGGGGGGCAGGTTGGCCCACACGATGTCGCTCGCGCGCTCCATGAAGCCCGGCAGCGATGCGAGGCCGCGCGCGCGAAGGTCGTAGGTGTACTGGACCACCGTGCCGCCGACCGGCAACAGCGACCACCACTGGGCAACGATGGCGGCGGCCACATTCGGCGGCAGCGAGCGCAATGGCAGGCTGGACACGATCGCATCGATCGGGTGACCGGGCGGCAGCAATTCGACGAGGCGGGCCGCATCGCCCTGCAGCACCCGGATGCCGGGAAAACGCACGCGCAGGTAGCGGACGAATCGAGGCGACCGCTCGATGACGACCAGCCGCCTGGGCGCGATGCCGTCCCGCAGCAGGGCCCGTGTCACCGCGCCCGTCCCTGCGCCGAGTTCGACCACCAGCCCGTCGCGATGGCGAGGGACGCGGGCGGCCATGCGCGTGGCCAGCCGGCTCGAGCTGGGCCAGATGGCGCCGATCGCCGCCGGCTGGTTGATCAACTCGCGGGCGAACAGCCACGATTCCGAAATACGCAATGCGCGGGCAAGCCCGCGCGCCAGCGGGCGATATGCGTTAACCGGCATCAATGGACCTCTCTTTGCTCGATCGTACAACGAAACAGCGGGGCGGCCAAAGATTCCCTTGCGCGGGGACCGACACGGCTGCCCCCGGCGGCGTACCATCGTCGTTGTGCACGACCAGCCGCGGCGGACCCGCATTTCACGATAAGTTTATGTGTGAACTGTTCGCGCTCTCGAGCCGCATCCCGACCGAGGTCCGGTTTTCGCTCGAGGCTTTCTCGCACCGGGGGAGACTGGACGGACGGAACAAGGACGGATGGGGCGTTGCGTACTACCAGGAGAACGACGTCCGTCTGCTGAAGGAGCCTGCGCCCGCGCCCGACAGCGCGTGCGTGCGCTTTCTGCAGGAGCAACCGTTCGCGTCGTCGATCGTCGTCAGCCACATACGCAGGGCGACCCAGGGGTTGCCCTCGATGAGGAACACCCAGCCGTTCGCGCGCGAGCTGGGCGGACGCATGCACGTGTTCGCGCACAACGGCGACCTCGACCCCGCAGCACTCCGATCGCGCCTGCGACTCGGCAGCTGGCGGCCGGTCGGCGACACCGATTCCGAATACGCATTCTGCGCGCTGCTCGAACTGCTGGCGCCCCTGTGGCGGGAGCCGCACGAGCCGTCGCTCCAGGCGCGGCGCGACGTCGTGCTGCAGTTCGCGGGCGTGGTGCGGACCCTGGGTCCTGCCAATTTCATCTACGCCGACGGCGACGCGCTGTTCCTGCACGGCCATCGACGGATGCACGGCGACGGACTTGCTCCGCATCCGCCCGGGTTGCACGTGCTGTCCCGGCATTGCGCGGGCGATCCCGGTGCATGGCATGCGGACGGCGTCAGCGTCGCGGCCCGCGCACACCAGGACGTGCTGCTCGCGGCAAGCGTGCCGCTGACCGACGAACCCGGCTGGCGCGCGCTCGCCGAGGGCGAACTCGTCGTCGCGCGCCACGGTCAGATCGTTGCAGGTCCGATCGCCGCATCGCCGTCACCGTGACGGCGGCGCTTCGATCTTCTGGAGGCAACCGATGAGCAATCCGGTCGAACTCGAGCAGCAGGCAGACTACCAGTTCAAGATCCGCTTCGGCGGTTCGATTCCGGCGCTCGACGCCGACGAATCGCCGCCGCTGGGCGGAGGAGCAGGGCCGACCCCGGTCCAGCTCCTCGCGGCCGCGGTCGGCAACTGCCTTTCGGACAGCCTGCTGTTCGCCCTGCGCAAGTTCAAGCAGGCGCCCGAACCGATCCGCACGACCGTCGAGGCCAGCGTCGGGCGCAATCCGCAGAACCGGCTGCGCGTGCAGCGCATCGCGGTGCGCGTGACGCTGGGCGTCCCCGCATCCACGCTCGAGCACCTCGATCGCGCTCTCGGGCAGTTCGAGGAGTTCTGCACGGTCGCGCAGAGCGTGCGACAGGGGATCGACGTCGACGTCGAGGTCTACGACAGCACGGGCGCGCGCCTCAAGTGACGCGGTCGAGCCGTCACCGGATCGCGGCCATCCAGGTCGCGCCGACGGCCGGCGGCGCGTGCGCTTTCCACCGGAGCTTCACGACCGGTACGCGGGCTGGTACATCGCAAGTCGCGCCGCAAGGCGCAGGTCGTCCGGGCGCGGGACATCCAGCGGCTGCTCGTCGAAGGCCACCGCGGCGACGGCCGTCGCCACGGTCACGGCCACCTCGCGCATGCGCGCTGCCTTCGGGAACACGCGGGCGGCAGCGAGATGGGTGCGATCGTCGGTCGGAGTGCGATGGGTTGGCCGGGAAAGGAAGCTCGTCGGTCCAGCAGCGAAGCTAGCACCCCGGGTGCAGCGGGCTTTGACCGGCATCAGACTTTGGCGAGAATCGATGTGCGCGCCGCCACGATCGTGGGTGCTATCTTGGGGCGCCTCGAGAACTTCGCGACCCGAAACCCGAACCGGAAATCACGATGCCGCAGGAATCGCTGTCCCGCCGCTGGCGTGACTGGCGCATCGAACTGCGCCGGCGCATGGCCGCCCGCTTCATCGGCGACCGCGCGTATCTCGCAGGTCTTTATCGCAAGAGGTTCGGACGCCTGCCCGAGCTCGACCATCCGTCGGGTTTCAACGAAAAGATCCTGGTCAAGATCCTCAACGACCGCCGCGAATACCTGACGCTGTTCGCGGATCGGCTGCGGGTGCGCGACTACGTGCGCCAGCACACGCCCGGAGTGGCGCTGCCGGAGCTCTACTGGTGGTCGGAGGATGCCGGATCGATGCCTTTCGACTCGCTTCCGGAGTCGTTCGTGCTCAAGGCGAACCACGGCAGCGGCTATGTGCGCATCGTCCCACGCAAGAGCGAGGTCGGACGGGCGGAACTCGTGCGGCTCGCGGCGAAATGGCTCGCTACGGATTTCACCCTCGTCGGCCGCGAGTGGGCCTACCGCGACGTGCGCCGCGCCGTCTATGCGGAGGAATTGCTGCGCGCCGATTCAGGGGGGCTGCCGCCCGACTTCAAGCTCTTCGCGTTCGACGGGGAGGTGCGGCTGATCCAGGTCGATCGCGACCGCTACGCGCATCACACGCAGGTGCTCTACGACCCGCAGTGGCGCCCGATCGAGGGCATCGTCGCCGCGGCGCAGGGTGCGCCGCTCGCGCCGCCGGTCACGCTTCCCCGGATGATCGAAGCCGCGCAGACGCTCGCTGCCGGCATCGACTTCCTCCGCGTCGATTTCTACGAAATCGCCGGCCGCATCGTGTTCGGGGAGCTCACCAACTATCCGAACAAGGGACTGAACCGGTTCCAGCCCGCTTCGCTCGACGGCCTGCTGGGGAGCTGGCTCACGCTCGCGCCGACCCACCCGGTCGGGATCCCCTATCGTCCCGAAACGTTCAGCGGAGCGTGACCGGCCGTCGGGGGCGGCACGGGCGGCGGGGGCCCGCAGGGGCCGCGCTCGGTGCAGCCCTCAGGCGTCCTCGGCCGGATCGTAGGGAACCACGTTTTCCTGCTCCGCCGGATCGTTGCGGGCGACGATCGCGCGCGCGGGCTCGCTGTCGCTGAGGTTGAACGCCTGGTGCGCAACGTCCGGTGGAATGAACAGGAACTCGCCGGCGGCACTCACCATGCGCTCGCGCAATCCCGGACCGTAGCGGGTCTCGACGCGGCCTTCGAGCACGTAGATGGCGGTCTCGTAGCCGCGATGCCGGTGCGGGGCGGCGGAGCCCCCCGGCGGAATGACCACCATGTGCATCGACAGCCCGCGGCTGCCGGTGGTCTCGCCGGAAACCCCGACGAAATAGGGCAGCCGCTGCCGCGTGAGGATTTCGCGGTCGGGACGCACGGCGACGACCGTGGGTGGCGAGGGGGTGGACGTCGATGCGGTGGACGTCGATGTGGGTGGGGAGGTCATGGGCGTGTCCCTTCGGTGATGCGCAGAGCCGTGTGCGGTGCCGCTTCGAACATAGCCGCCCGGCCCGCCGATGTCGAGCGGGATCGTCGGCAGGCGCCGGGACGCACGCACCCGCGCCGGCGGTATCATCCGACTCGAGCATCGGGCGCGGCACCGACCCGACCCGGCCAGGGCCCGACATCGAACCGCGGACATCGAACACTGCGATGATCAAGCTCTACTACTTTCCCGGCAACGCGAGCCTCACGCCGCACATGGTGCTCGAGGAACTCGGCGTGCCCTTCGAGCTGGAACTGGTCGATCGGGCGAATGCCGCCCACAAGTCGCCGGAATACCTGAAGCTCAATCCCAACGGCCAGATTCCGGTGCTGGTCGACGGCGATCTGGTGCTCTACGAAACGGCCGCGATCTGCCTGCACCTCGCCGACACCCATCCCGATTCTGGGCTCGCCCCGCCGCTTGGCACTCACGAGCGCGCCCATTTCTACAAGTGGCTCGTGTGGGCGACCAACACCATGCAGGCGACGCTGATGCTCTATTTCTACGGGGGCCGGCTTCTCGACGAAGGCAACGACGAAGGCGCGGCGCAGGTCAGGAAGCACGCCGAAGCGCGGGTTGGCGGCATGCTCGACCAGCTCGACGCGCAACTCGCGTCGCATGGCCGGCCGTGGCTCCTCGGCGCGACCTATCGGGCAGTCGATCCTTTTGTGCTGATGCTCTGCCGCTGGACACGCGGTTTCGCGCGCCCTGCGCGCAGCCTGCCGCACCTCGGTCCCTACCTGCAGCGGGTGCTGGCGCGCCCGGCCGTGCAGCGCGCATTCGCCGCGGAGAAGCTGCAGCCGCCGCTCGTCTGACACCGTCCGCGCGCGCGGGGTGCGGGCCGTTGCGTCCCCCGGCGCGGGTACCGGGCGCCCGACGTGCGGGGCGCGCCGGGGCACGGTGCCACTAGCGGTGCCAGATCAGGGTGCCGTCGCGGTACACACGCCGTATCCGGTGCAACGGAATCGTGTGCACCCCGCCGTCGGGTGTCACGGCGGTGAAGAAGAAATGCTCGCCTCCCGGGAAGGCGTCGCGGTCGAAGGGAGCGCGGACCTCGCGCCGATCGACGCGGTCCCAGTAGGCGAGCTCGAAATGCCCGTGACCGAACGCGGGGTCCCAGCGTATCCGGTGCAGCAGGTCCTGGATCGGGATCATCGCGGCGCAGCTCCGGTCGGCACGATGCGAACGCGCATGCGTGGACCCTCGGCCGTGCACTCGAATCGTACCGGCAGGAACTGCTCGATCAACCACATCGCGGTGCGGGCGTGGCGGGTGACCTCGCGCGTCGAGAACGATCCGCCGCCTGCGAGGGCCAGGTAGACGAGAAGCTGGTCGCCTGCGTGCACGTCGAGGCAGACCTCCGCGCCGAGGTCCTGGGTCAGTTCCGAGGCGACCGCACGGCCGAGCGTTTCGGCGCGCACGCCACGCTGGGCGACCCGGCCGGCACCGAGCAGCGCGCATTCGGTTTGCGCCCACGCGACGATCGCGCCTCCCGAGCCCGTTGCGCTCTCCGGCGCGAGCGCGGCCACCTCGATCCGCGGCGCAACCGACGCCGCTGGACCGGAGTCCGCGGCGAGGCCTGCGAGCAAGGCGTCGCGCATGCGAAGTGCGACGCCCGGCTCGATGCCTGCGACGTGCGCCAGTCCGTCGATGCGCTTCAGCGAGCCGGGGTCGAGAAATTCCATGGGGCACAGCTTCGGGCGCAGGACCGTCAACGTGGCTTCGCCGCCACCGCGTGGGAAATATCCGCGCCTGCGGACGGCGAGTCGGGCATCGATGCCCATCCGGGAAAGCAGCGGGAGCGTCACGTGCGTGAAGTAATCGAGCGGCGGTGCCGCGCGCACGTCGGTGCCTCCGCGCAGGGTGACGTCCGCGGGTTCGCCGCAGGCCACCAGCGCGGGCAGCAGCGCGTGGAACACCAGCGTGACGCTGCCCGCGGTGCCGATGTCGAAGCAGTGGCTGCCGCCCCGCAGGTTGCCCGGCGTGAAGGTCAGCGAGCGCGAACGCAGAGCGAGGCCGCCGACGTCTGCGTCGCACAGCGCGGCGACGGCCGCGATCGCCGTCCGGTGCTGGGCCGCGAGCCCGGGCTGCGGGCGCCCGGCGCGTATGTTGTCGATGACGATGCTCCGCCGCGTGATGGCGGCCAGCGCCACCGCGGTGCGCAGCAGCTGCCCGCCGCCCTCGCCATAGGCGCCGTCGATCGCGAGCATGGGTCGGGGACAATGCATGCGAAGATTGCGCTCCATGGTGCCAGATCGGCGATCGACGGACGAGCTCCACGCGGCCGCCCGCGCGTACGTCGCGCGCGGCTGGTCGGTCATCCCCGTCGAACCGCGAGGCAAGCGCCCCCGCGTTCCCTGGACGGCATTCCAGCATCGCCTGCCTTCGCAAGCGGAGGTCGACGAATGGTTCCGGCGCTGGCCGGATGCCAACGTCGGCATCGTCACGGGCGCGGTTTCGGGTCTTGTCGTCGTCGACGTCGACCCGCGGCATGGAGGGGAGGCCAGCCTGCAGGAACTCGAGCGTAGCCACGGGGCACTGCCCCGCACCGTCGAAGCGGCGACCGGGGGTGGCGGAAGCCATCTCTATTTCGCGCATCCGGGAGGCACGGTCGGCAACCGCGTCGGCCTCGCGCCGGGCATCGACCTTCGCGGGGACGGTGGCTGCGTCGTGGCGCCGCCTTCGGTGCACTCGAGCGGCAGGCGCTATGCATGGGTCGACGCGCGGGCGCCGGGGGAGAGCCCCCTTGCGTCGGCGCCGACGTGGATCCGCGAGGCCACCGTACAGGGTAGGCACACGCAGCAGCATTGGCGCGACCTGGTTCGCGACGGTGTCGCCGAAGGCCAGCGCAACGCAAGCCTCGCGTCGCTCGCCGGAAGCCTGCTGTGGCACGGTCTCGATCCGGAAATCGCGCTGGAGCTTCTGCTGGCATGGAACCGCCAGCGCTGCCGTCCGCCCCTGCCCGACGACGAGGTCGCCCGCGTCGTTGCAAGCATTGCGAGCCTTCATTCTTCGGCAAGCTTGAGCTAGCGCAAATCCGCACGCGCGCCGCCGCGGTATTTTCGGGCCATGCGCGTGGGGGCGGTCGTTCACGGCCTGCGTTCGAAACGCCCGCGTGCTGTCCTTCCCGAGGCCTGTCTGCGAGGAACACATGATGAAACCCGCCACCGACGCCGCGACGCGCGTGGGCAGCGAACTGTCCGCGCTGATCGAAACGATGGTCGATGACCCGGACCGCGAGGCGCCGCCAACCCTCGAGGACGTTCGATCCCTGGTGCATCACCGATCGAGCGCCGCCGACAGGCGCGAGGAGTCGCTGCATCCGCAGCAGCGGGCTTCGCTGCTGGCCGAGATCGACGATCTGGTCGAGGAATTCGGCGGTGACGCGCTGGCGATCGACTTCATCACAGCGAAGGCGAGCGAGCAGCTGTCGCGGGTCATCGAATTCGCGATCGAGGCGTCGCGCATCAAGCATCAACCGACACTTGGCATGGTGCGGGACGCGATGGCGGCTGGCCTGATCGCCCGGCTCGCCGGCGACGGCGTCATCGAGCCCGACCAGGACCAGACGCTCGTCGCCGAAATTGACGCCCTGATCGAACGCCACGGGCCCGACGCGCTCGCCGAGGAATACATGCGCTTCGAATAAGCGCGTCGCGCGGTCGCGCGCCGGGATGGATGGCGACGGCCGATGCTTTCGTGTCACCATGCGAGGTAATCGGAGTCATCCGGTGGCGCCAGACGACCAGAAGCCGCTGCCCGACGCCGCGGTCGAGACCGCGATCACGCAGGTGCTGCAGGCGGAAGCCGCGGCACGCGATGCCGTCGCCGGCGCGCGCAGCGCGGCCGGCGTGATCGCGGAAGACGCACGCGAGCGGGTGCGGCGCATCGCCGTTGCCACCGACCGCCGCATCGCTGCCGCGCGCGCAGCGTTCGCTGCGCGGACCGCGGCCGAGGTCGCTGCGCTGGACGCGCAGGCGTCGGCGCTCGATGCGGCGACCATCTCGACCGCCGACGATGTCGCGAAGGTCGAGAAGGCAATCCTGGTGCTCGCTGCCTCGATGACCGGAGGGAGTCCGTGATCGAGGCGGGCAGTCTCGAGTACGCACATGCGCGCCTGTCGGCGCGCTTCGGCAATCGCCCCGACGAGGCCGCATGGCGGCGCATCGAGACCATTCGCGACCTTGCCGCGCTGCTCGAAGCCACGCGGGCGTCGCCGCTGGCGCCATGGGTCGCGCGGATCGGCCCGGATGCCGACGCCCATGCCGTCGAACGTGCGATGCGAGCGCATCTGATCGAACGCGTGACCGCAATCGCTGCATGGATGCCGCCGGCATGGCGGGCTTCGATCGAGTGGTGCGGCGTACTGGTCGACCTGCCGCTGCTGCAGCACCTCGCGCGCGGCGGTGCCGCGCCCGGCTGGCTGGACGACGTGGACCCCGCCCGCCGCGAGGCGGTCGAGGCATTCCTCGCCACGGGCGACGTCGATCCGGAGCGCCTCGGCGCGATCTGGCGCGAAGGGTGGCAGCAGCGCCTGCCGAAGGAACCCGGCCGCCTTGCGCTGCTCGCCGAATTCGTGCGCCTGATCGACGCGCACGTCGACGCATGGCGCGATCCGGGGCTGGCCGACGGCTGGGCAGCGCGGCGTCGGCTGCACGCCCGCCTCACGCGCCTGTTCCGACGCGCGACCCTCGACCCCACGGTGGCGTTCGTCTTCCTCGCACTGTCGGCGCTGGAGTTCGAGCGCCTGCGCGGCGAGATCCTGCGCAGGGTCGCCTTTCCGCGCCTGCCGCTCGCCGCGTGATCCGTCCGCGACCCGCACGCTGGTTCGAGCTGCTCGTCGCGCGCGACGACGCGACCCTCGCGCTCGAGGCGCTCGCCGGCACCGGTGCCATCGAGCTCGAGGCGCGACCGACCGCGATGCTTCCCGCCGCGCTCACCGACATCCGCGTTCCGATGCAGCAATTCTCGGAGCTTGCGCTGCGCTACCACGACTACTGGCCGACCGATCGCTGGCGGGCTTCGGCGTTCCCGGAGCCGCCGGCGACGACGCTGGAGCGCTGCCTGTCGAGGATCCGCAGCTGGGCGCAGGAGGCGGAGCCCGTGATCGGTCAGCTGCAGCGCGGCGAAGCGGAACGCGGCGATCTCCTGCGCGCGAGACGCGTTCTCGATGCGCTGGCCGCAAGCCGCATCGACCTGGCGCAGATGGCCGGCGCGGGGCCCGTGCTGGCGGCGCGGCTGTTCGTGTTCGCGCACGGCGCCGAGCCGGCCGCGCCGCCGGGTCTGCTCGTCAGGCGCCTCGAGGCCGATGGACAGGTGCACGCGCTGGCGCTCGGAACCGTGGAGAACATCGAGCGTCTCGCCCAGCAGACGACCGCGCAGAAGGGTGGCGTGTGGGCGCTGCCTGCATGGCTGCAGTCCGACAACGCGCGCAACGAAGCGCACGCGGCGACCCGGCTGGCCGAGCTGGAACGCGAGGGCGCCTCGGCGCGCGCGCAACTGTCCGAACTCGCCGATCGCCACGATCTGCGCGGGGTGCTCGGCGACGCCGCACGCCTCGAGTGGGTGCTGGAGAACGTGCGTGCGCTGGAATCGGGCGAGCTCTTCTGCTGGATCACCGGCTGGACCAGCGACCTCGCCGGGCAGCGTCTCGCTGCCGCCCTCGATCGTTCGCCCGTGCGCTCGATTCTCCACGATCCGCCTCCACCTGCCGCAACCTCGGCCCCGCTGCTGCTGGCCAACCCGTGGTGGGCGCGGCCGTACGAGATCTTCAGTCGGGCGATGGGCATGCCGTCGCGCGACGAGGCCGATGTCAGCGTGCTGCTCGCGCTCGTCGTTCCGCTGATGTTCGGTTACATGTTCGCGGACGTCGGGCAGGGCCTGCTGATCGCGCTTGCCGGCTTCGTCCTGCGCAGGCGTTTCCCGCTCGCGCGACTGTTCATTGCCGGCGGGCTGGTCGCGGCAATGTTCGGGATGCTGTTCGGCAGCGTGTTCAGCCTGCGCGGCTTCCACCCGTTGTGGTTCGAGCCCCTCGACGATCCGCTGACCGTACTGCTTCTTCCGCTGGTCGGCGGTGCCGCATTGCTCGCGATCGGCCTGCTGCTGTCGGCAATGGAAGCGTTCTGGCGAGGCGAGTTCGAGGCGTGGCTTGTCAGCGATGCCGGATTCATCGCGGTCTACGTCGGCCTGCTCGTCGGGTTCGTGGCGCCTGCGGGTTTCGCGGTTGCGGCGCTGGGCGCGTGCGTGTTCTGTCTGGGGCACGGCTGGCGGGAGCGCCGGTTCGCCGCGATCGCCGGCGCGCTGGGCGAACTGGTCGAGCGCACGCTGCAGATCATGATCAACACGCTGTCGTTCGCCCGCGTCGGGGCATTCGCCCTCGCGCATGCGGGATTGTCGTCGGCGATCGTCACGCTGATGCACGCCAGCGGCAACGTAATCTTGCAGGCGCTCGTGCTGATCGCCGGCAACGCCATCGTCATCGTGCTCGAGGGACTGGTCGTCTCGATCCAGACCACGCGCCTCGTGCTGTTCGAGTTCTTCACCCGGTTCCTTGCGGCGGGCGGACGGCTGTTCCGTCCGCTGCCGGTTCCCCCGTCCACCCTGCAGGAGAGAGGAATGAAAACGTCGTACAAGTTCACCGCGGCGCTGGTCGCACTCGCGCTGGTCATGGGCATCGGCGCGACTGCGCTGCTGGTCACGGGCGCCCCGGCGTTCGCCGCCACCGCGCCTGGGGCTGCGGCTGGCGGCGGTGGCGGCGGCGCGGGCGATGCGGCGGGCTTCGGCCTGATCGCTGCGGCGGTGTCGACGGCGTTCGCGGCGCTGGGCGCGGGCCTTGCCGTCGCCCGCGTGGGGACGGCGGCCGTGGGGGCCCTGGCCGAAAAGCCCGAACTCTTCGGGCGGCTCCTGATCTTCGTCGGTCTCGCCGAGGGCATCGCGATCTACGGCCTGATCGTTTCAATCCTGATCCTCAATCGGCTCGCCTGATGCCGGCCCCGGTGTATCTCGGCGACGAAGTGACCGCGGCCGGATATCGGCTCGCCGGCGTGGAGTCCGCAGTTCCCCCGATCGGCGGAGAGGCCGAGGCGCTGCAGGAGGCTCGTGCGACGGCCCCGCTGGTGCTGGTCTCGCCCGCCGTCGCGGCGCGCATCGACGCGCATGTGCTGAGGGAGGCGCTGGCGGCGCTCGCGCCGCTGGTCGTGATCGTTCCGGATACGCAGGGCGCGGTGCCGCGGCCCGACCTGGCCGCGCGACTTCGCGGGCAATTGGGGCTGCCGGCATGACGCTGGACCGACGCACCCAGGCGCTGCTCGACCTGGTCGAGACCGACCGCAGGACCCGAAGCGATGCGCTGATCGCCGAAGCGCGCGCACGAGCGTCGGCGCTTGTGGCGCAGTCGCACGCCGATGCGCGCGCGCGGATGCGCGGCGCCTGGGTCGAGGAACGCCAGCGGGCGCACGACCGTGTCGCTGCCGCGCTCGCCAACCTGCAGACGCGGCGACGCCTGCACGAGCAGCATCACAGCGCCGCCCTGCTCGACCTCGGCTGGCAGCGCCTGCCGGATGCATTGCGCGAGCGGTGGCGCGATGCCCGTTGCCGCAGCCTCTGGACCGATGCGGTGGTGGCCGACGCGAAGCGGCTGTTGCCCGGCGGGAATTGGCGGATCGTTCATGCGCCCGACTGGCCCGAGGCCGAGCGGCAGGCGCTCGCGGCGCGCCTTGCACGGGACGGCGACGTCCAGCCCGAGTTCGTCGCGGACGCAGGTATCGGTGCAGGGCTGCGCATCGTCGCCGGAGGCAACGTCGTCGATGGAACGCTCACGGGCATCGTCGCCGACCGCGACGACATCGGGGCGAGGCTCCTGCGCCAACTGGAGGTCTCCGGATGAGCCCGAAGGCCCGCCCCGAGGGCGAATGCCGGAGTGCGCAGCGCGAAGGCGATCCGGCATGAGTCGCGCGACGATCCGGTCGATCAGCGGTCCGGTACTGCACGCGCGTGCCACCGGTCCGTTCAGGTTGCGCGAAGCCGTCGAGGTCGGGGCGCAGGCGCTGCTGGGCGAAGTCGTCCGCCTGCACGACGACGACATCGTCGTCCAGGTCTACGAGGACACGACGGGATTGCGTCCGGGCGCCGAGGTCGTCGGCCACGGCCTGCCGCTGGCGATCCGGCTCGGCCCGGGACTGCTCGGCAACATCTTCGACGGCCTGCTGCGGCCGCTGTCGGGCGCGGATTCGGCGTTCGTCGCGCCCGGCATGCGCCGCGCCGCACCCGGTGTCTTCAGGTTCGAGCCGCGGGTCGCGCCCGGCGATGCGCTCGCGGCCGGTGCGGTCTACGGTGTGGCCGCTGCGGCAGCGGGACGCGAGCAGCGCTGCATCTGCCCGCCGGATATCGGCGGCGAGGTGGCGACGATCGTGCCCGCGGGCGAATATCGGGAAGATGAGACGGTCTGCACGCTGCGTCTGGCCGATGGTCGCACCCACGCGCTGGAGATGCGCCACGACTGGCCGGTGCGCACGCCTCGCCCCGTGCGGCGGCGGCTGCCGGTGGTCGCGCCGCTGGTCACGGGTCAGCGGATCATCGACTGCCTGTTCCCGGTGGGGCAGGGCGGGCGTGCCGCGGTGCCGGGCGGATTCGGCACCGGCAAGACCGTGCTGCTCGAAGCGCTGGCCAAGGGCTGCAACGCCGACGTCATCGTCTACCTGGGTTGCGGCGAGCGCGGCAACGAGATGGCCGGGGTCCTCGAGGAATTTCCGCAGCTGACCGATCCGAAGACCGGGCGGCCGCTGATGGAACGGACCGTCATCATCGCGAACACCTCGAACATGCCGGTCGCGGCGCGCGAGGCGTCGATCTATTGCGCGATCACCGTCGCCGAATATTTCCGCGACCAGGGTCTCGACGTCGCGCTGATGGCCGATTCGACCAGCCGCTGGGCCGAAGCGCTGCGCGAAGTGTCCGGGCGCTTCGGCGAGCTTCCCGGCGAAGGCGGCTATCCCGCGTATCTGTCGTCGCGACTCGCCGATTTCTACGAGCGGGCCGCGATCGTGGAGACGCTGGGAGGCGACCGGGGCTCGGTGACGGTGATCGGCGCGATCAGTCCGCCTTCCGGAGACCTGTCCGAGCCGGTGACCAGCCACACCAAGCGCTACGTCAAGGCGTTCTGGACGCTCGACGTCAAGCGCGCGCAGGCGCGCTTCTACCCGGCCGTGCACCCGCTGCAGTCCTACTCCGAGGATGCGCGCGATTTTGCGCCGTGGTGGGCGGCCAACGGCAACGGGGAATGGCTGAAGCTGCGCCGCCGCTTCCTCACGCTGCTCGACGAGCAGGCGCACCTCGAGCGCATGGCACGGATCATCGGCAAGGATGCGCTGCCCCTGCGGCAGCAGCTGACGCTGTTCTGCGCCGACCTCGTCAACGACGCGTTCCTCCGGCAGTCGGCATTCTCGCCGGCCGACCGCGTCTGCAGTCCGCGCAGGCAGGCGTTGATGATGCGGCTGGTCGGCAAGTTCGTCGACCTGGCGGAGACCGCGGTCGCGGCCGGGGTCCATCCCGATCGGCTCGCGGCGCTGCCATCGCTGCGCGCGCTGCAGCGGATGGGCGAGGACATTCCCGAGGCGGAGCTCGCGCGCTTCGAGACGCTGGAAGCGGACCTCGATCGCGATTTCGCACAGGTCACGCACACCGACGAGGCGGGCGATGCGACTCACGGCTGAGGGCACCGCCTCTCGGATCGAGGGCCCGCTGCTGTTCCTGCGGCGGACCATCGACGTGGGCCTGAACGATGCGGTGCAGGTCCTCGGCGGCGATGGCCGCACGCGGCTCGGCCGCATCGCGGCGATCGACGAATCGTTCATGACCATCGAGGTCCTCGAGTCGACGTCGGGGCTCGCCCTTTCCGACACCGTCGTGCGTTTTTTCGGCGAGCCGCTGAGCTTCGGCCTCGCCCCTTCGATCCTCGGTCGCGTGTTCAACGGTGTCGGGCAGGTCATCGACGGCGGACCGCCGGTGGCGGCGCGGCAGACGCAGCGCATCGAGGGCACGCCCATCAATCCGGTTCAGCGCGCCGGACCACGCGATTTCATCGAGACCGGGGTCACCGCGCTGGACCTGATGAACAGTCTCGTGCGCGGGCAGAAGCTGCCGATATTCTCGGGGGGTGGATTGCCGCACGACCGGCTCGCCGTCGAGATCGCGACCCATGCGCGGCTGCGCGGCCCGTCCTCGGCGGACAGCGATTTCGCGATCGTGTTCGCCGGCATCGGCGTGCCCCACGACAGCGCCGAGTTCTTCCGTGCGAGCCTCGAGCGACTCGGCGCCCTCGAGCGCACGGCGCTGTTCCTGAACCTCGCCAGCGACTCCTCGACGCAGCGGCTGCTGACGCCGCGCTTCGCGCTGACCGCCGCCGAGTATCTGGCGTTCGTCGAAGGCAAGCACGTGCTCGCGATCCTGACCGACATGACGAACTACGCCGAGGCGCTGCGCGAGGTTTCGTCGTCGAAGGGGGAGATCCCGAGCCGCAAGGGTTTCCCGGGCTACATGTATTCGGACCTCGCGAGCCTGTTCGAACGCGCGGGCTGCATTCGCGGCGTGAAGGGAACGCTGACCCAGCTGTCGATCCTGTCGATGCCCGCCGACGACATCGGTCACCCGATTCCCGACCTCACCGGGTACATCACCGAGGGGCAGATCGTGCTCTCGCGCGACCTCGACCGCCGCGCCGTCTATCCGCCGATCGACGTCCTGCCGTCGCTGTCCCGCCTGATGAAGGACGGCATCGGCGAGCGCTACACCCATGCCGACCATCCTGCCCTGTCGAGCCAGCTCTATGCGGCCTACGCCCGGGCCGTGCAGGCGCGCGTGCTGGCGAGCGTCGTCGGCGAAGAGGGGCTCGCGGCGACGGACCGTCAGTACCTGGCGTTCGGCGCGGCATTCGAGAGCGACCTCATCAGCCAGCCCGAGGCGCGCACGCTGGAGCAGAGCATGGACGTCGGCTGGCGCCTGCTGGCTGGACTGCCGACGACCGAGCTGACGCGGCTGTCCGACGCCCAGATCGCCGCCAACGTGGCGAAGCCGCAATGAGCGAAGCGAGCATCACGCGCGCCGCCGTGCTCGAGATGAAGGACGAGCAGCGGGCGATGCACGAGGGCTACGTGTTCCTCGACGAGAAGTGCCTGCTGCTCGGCGGCGCGATCCTGCGTGAACTCGCACGTTATGCCGACATCGACCGATCGCTGGTCGAGGCCCAGCGGGCCGCGACCACGGCGCTGCAGGCCGCGGTCGCGCGACACGGTCTCGAGGACCTGCAGATCTACCCGCCGCTGGCGCAGGGCAATGCGACGCTCGTGCGCGAGGCGCGTTCGGTGATGGGCGTGCGCCTGCAGGACGTCGCGTGGCAGCCTGCGTCGCAGGGGCCGCCGGCGTCGGTGCAATCCTCGCCCGAGGCCGAGGCCTGCCGACGGGCGTACGTCGAGCTGGTGGCCGAGGCCGCGCGGCTGGCCGCCAGCGGCGGGAACCTCGCGCGACTGTCCCGCGAGTACCAGCGCTCGGTGCGCAGGGCGCGGGCGCTGCAGGACGTGCTGCTGCCCGAACTCGACCAGCAGGTCGCGCGGGTCGAGACGCGTCTCGAGGAACTCGAGCAGGAGGACGCGATCACGATGCGATCGCGGGCCTGACGGGCCCGTGTCCCGCGTCGGGCCGGCGAAAGGTTCCCGGCGCCGATCCACGCCCGTCGGGCCGGCGCGGAATCCGCGAGCGACCGCCGCGGATTCAGCCCGGTGCGGGACGCAGCCGCAGGTGGATGTTCTTGAGCTGCGTGAACTGCAGCAGTTCCTCCAGGCATTCCTCGCGGCCGAATCCCGATTGCTTGACGCCGCCGAAAGGCGCGCCGAGGAAATGCCTGCCCACCTCGTTGATCCAGACGTATCCCGCTTCGACGGCCGTCGCCGTGCGATGGGCGGTGTCGAGGTCGCGGGTCCAGATCGAGCACGACAGGCCGTACTCGACGGCATTGACGTCGGCGAGCATCCGCGCGGGGTCGCTCCACGGCAGCAGCGACAGCACCGGCCCGAAGATCTCCTCGCGCGCGATGCGCATCGACATCGTGGCGTCGGCGAATACCGTCGGCAGCACGAAATTGCCGCCGGCGAGCGCGGGATCGGAAGGGGTCCCGCCGCCGCACAGCAGACGCGCGCCATCCTGCCTGCCGCTGGCGATGAAATCCAGTACGCGATCGCGTTGCGTGCGGCTGACGATCGCGCCCATCGTCGTCGTCGGGTCGGTCGGCTTGCCGGGGCGAAACGCCGCGATGCGCGCGACGATGCGCTGCTGCACCTGCTCGTAGATGTCGCGGTGGATGAACGCGCGGCTGGTCGACCCGCAGGACTGACCGCACCATCCGAAATTCATCCCGGCGATCGCCGCGGCGGCGACCTCGTCGGGGTCGGCGTCGGGAAAGGCGATCAGCGCGTTCTTGCCGCCGAGTTCCAGCAGCACCGGCTTGACGGTTTCGCTGGCGGCTCGCATCACGGCGCGACCCGCGCTGACGCTGCCGATGATGGCGACCATCGCCACGCCCGGGTGGCCGGCGAGCGCGGCGCCCGTCGTGCGGTCGCCCGGGACGACGTTGAAGACGCCGGGCGGCAGGAGGCCGTCGAGCAGTTCGGCAAGACGCAGTGCGGACAGCGGCGCCTGGTCGGGAGGCTTGACGATGACCGCATTGCCTGCGGCCAGCGGTGCAGCCGACTTGCCTGCCGCGAACATGAACGGATGGTTGAACGGAATGATCCGGGCGACGACGCCGACCGGCTCGCGCACCGAGAAATTGACGGCGTCGGGACCCATCGGGATCGACGAGCCCTTGGCCTCGGTGACGAGCCCCGCGAAGAACTCGAGCTGGGCCGCCGCGATCGCCGTGTCGGCGCCCATTTCGCGCACCGGGTTGCCGCAGTTGGCGGCGTCGATGAGGGCGAGTTCGTCGGCGTGCTCGCGCAGGATCGCCGCGATGCGGCGAAGGATGCGCGCGCGCTCCAGTGGCGCGACGGTGCGCCAGGTGCGGAAGCCGTCGCGTGCGGCGGCCACCGCGGCGTCGACGTCGGCTTCGCCGGCGATCGCGACCCCGCCCAGCGATTCCCCGCTGCCGGGATCGAGGGTTTCCCCGTAGCGTCCGGTCCGGGGTTCCTGCCATGCGCCGCCGAAGTAGAGCGAGCGTCGGATCGAGGCGATGCGCTCGGCGAGGGTCGGGTCCATCGGGTGCGGGGCGACGTTGCGTGGATCGGGGTCGACGAAAGTCGTGCACGGAACGGCGGAGCCCGGTGGTGCTGTTGCCCGGCGCCGGCCGCAGGCATAAAATTAGTCGCCTAAACAACGATAGCGGATTCGATGGGTCCTGTCGAGAAGCGCAGGGCCTCCGCGCCCCGCGGCCGTGAAGACCGCCTCGCACACCTGGTCAAGCACGCGATGCGCGCGCTCGACCGGGCACTGCAGTCGCGGCTCGCCCGGCACGACGTCGCCCTCGGGCATTGGGTGTTCCTGCGCGTGCTGTGGGAGGGCGACGGCCTGACCCAGCGGCAACTGAGCCGCGAGGCGGGCGTGATGGAGCCCACGACTTTCGCCGCGATGAAGTCGATGGAACAGCGCGGCTACGTCGTGCGCAGGCAACTCGCCGGCAATCGCCGGAACGTGCACGTGTTCCTGACGCCCAAGGGACGCGCGATGGAGCGGGTGCTGGTCCCGCTCGCGCTGCAGGCCAACGCGATCGCCGTGCGCGGCGTGCCCGAGCGCAACGTGGCGACGACGCGCAGGACGCTGCTGGCGATGCTGCGAAACCTGGCCGAGGACGAGGCGATGGAACGGCACCAGCGCCGATCGACGGCGGCAACGACACCGACCCGGGAGTGAATCTGCGATGAGCGCCTTGCGCCTGACCCTTGCGATCTGGGACTACGACCGCGTGCGCGCGCTGGCCGACGGCAGCGTGCGCCCCGACGGGATCGACCTCAATGTCCTCAACCTGCATGTCGAGGAGACCTTCTTCCGCATGCTGCGCAACCGCGAGTTCGACGTCGCCGAGATGTCGCTGTCATCGTACGCGGTCGCGGCCTCGCGCGAGAACTGCCCGTTCGTCGCCATTCCGGTGTTCCCTTCGCGCTTCTTCCGGCAGTCGTGCATTTTCGTGTCGGCGAAGGGCGGCATCCGGGAGCCGAAGGACCTGGTCGGCAAGCGCATCGGCGTCCCGGAATTCCAGATGACCGCGCCGGTGTGGATCCGCGGCATCCTGCAGGACGAATACGGCGTCGATCCGGCCAGCGTCGAGTACTGGACCGGCGGGGAGGAGGAGCCCGGCCGCGACGAGAAGATCAGACTTGATCTCCCGCCGTCGATCCGCGTCAGGCGGATCGGGCCGACGCAGACGCTTGCGCAGATGCTCGCCGACGGCGAGATCGACGCGATGCACACCGCGCGCATTCCGTCGACGTTCACGACGCGGCCGGGCACCGTGCGCCGGCTGTTCGAGGACTATCCGGCAGTCGAGCGCGCGTACTGGCAGCGCACCCGGATCTTTCCGATCATGCACACGGTCGTGATCAGGCGCGACGTCTACGAGGCGAACCGCTGGAGCGCGCAGTCGCTGGTCAAGGCCTTCGCCGCCGCCAAGGCACGCGTCTACGAGAACCTCTACACGACCTCGGCGCTGACGACGATGCTGCCTTGGCAGATCGCCGAGGTCGAGCAGGTGCGGCGCGAGATGGGCGACGACTGGTGGCCCTACGGCTTTGCCGAGAACCGGCACGTGCTCGAAACCTTCCTGCGCTACCACCACGAGCAGGGACTGTCGAAGCGCCGGCTGACGCCCGAAGAGCTGTTCGCGCCCGAGACCCTCGAGCAGTTCAGGATCTGAGCGCGATCCGAACGCCTGCGGCGTTCGCGGTCGCCCGTTCAGGCGTCGAGGATGTGTCCCAGCCGCTGCGCGAGCGGCCCTCGCTCCCTGCCGGTGTCGACCGAGCGACCCGTGCCGAGGTAGCGCTCGGAGATCTGGGGGTCGTCGAGGAGGTCCCGCCCCGAGCCCTCGGTGGCGATGCGTCCGGACTCGATCACGTAGCCGCGATCGGCGATCGCGAGGCTCTGGCGTGCATTCTGCTCGGACAGCAGGATCGCGAGACCCTCGGCGCGCAATCCCTTGATCATGCGGAAGATCTCGATGACCAGCAGCGGTGACAGGCCGAGCGAGGGCTCGTCCAGCATCAGGAGCCGCGGCCGCGACATCAGGCCGCGGGCGATCGCGAGCATCTGCTGCTGGCCGCCCGAAAGGTTGCCGGCGGGCGTGGACCTGCGTTCCCGGAGCACCGGATACCGCGCGTAGACCTCGGCCAGGCGCTGCGCGATCTCGGCGTCGTCGGCGCGACGGTGCACGTAGGCGCCCAGCGCCAGGTTGTCCTCGATCGACAGGCCCGCGAACACCTGCCGGCCTTCGGGCACCTGCGCGAGGCCGAGCCGCACGCGCTCGCTCGACGACGTGCGGTCGATGCGCTGGCCGTCGAACAGGATCTCGCCGGACCGGGCACGCAGCAGGCCGGACACGGCCTTGAGCAGCGTCGACTTGCCGGCGCCGTTCGCGCCGATCAGCGCGACGATCTCGCCGGGACGCACGATGAAGCTGGCGCCGCGCACGACCGCGTCGTTGCCGTAACCCACCGTCAGGCCGCGCGCCTCGAGCATCAGTTCACCTGCGCGCCCTGGCCGATGTAGGCCTCGATCACGCGACGATCGCGCTGGATCTCGGCGGGGACGCCGCGCGCGAGCACCGCGCCCGCGTCGAGTACGACGACCTCGTCGGCGACTTCCATGACCAGCGACATGTTGTGCTCGACGACGACGACGGTGATGCCGTTCGCACGCACCGCGGAGAGCAGCGCGGAGAGTTCGGCGGTCTCGCTGTCGTTGAGCCCCGCCGCAGGCTCGTCGAGCAGCAGCAGCCGTGGCCGCGCCATCAGCGCGCGCACGACCTCGAGCAGCTTCTGCGCACCCATCGGGAGCGTGGTTGCGGGCGCGTTCCGGAACGGTGCGAGGCCGACGAGGTCGAGCAGCGCCTCGGCACGCGCGGTGACCCGGCGCTCGTCGTCGCGCACCGAAGGCAGCCACGCCATCTGCGCAAGCGGTCCCCCGCGAAGGTGGCGGTGGGCGCCGACCAGCGCGTTTTCCAGCGTCGTCATTCCCGGAAAGATCCGCGCGCTCTGGAACGTCCGCGTGAGCCCCAGGCCGGCGACGCGCTCGGGCGCGAATCCCGCGATCGAATGGCCGTCGAACCGGACGTCGCCGGCGTCGGGGCGGTAGAAGTTGGTGATCAGGTTGAACAGCGTCGTCTTGCCCGCGCCGTTGGGCCCGATCAGCGCAGTCAGGGTTCCCTGCGGAACCGCGAACGAGACGTCGTGGACGGCGACCAGGCCGCCGAAGCTCTTCGACAGGCCGATGGCTTCGAGTGCCGGCGCGCTCACCGGGCCGCCCTTGTGCTTCGCACCCGGTATTCGCCCTCGGGGCGGCCGTTCTGCCTCATGACGCGGGTCGGGCCGCCCGGGCGGCAGGCACGGCCTCGGGGCGCACCGCGATGCGGCGCAGGCGATCGACCGCAGTGCCGAAGATGCCGCCCGGCAGGTAGCGGACGGCGAGCACCAGCAAGAGGCCGGTCGCGAAGGTCTTGTAGGCGGCCAGCGGCTGGAACACCGTGGGCAGCAGCGTCAGGATCGCGACCCCCAGCAGCGGACCGACCAGCGTCCCTTCGCCGCCCAGCACCAGCATCGCAAGCATCTCCAGCGAGCGCGGCGTGCCCACCATCTCCGGGGACAGGAAGTGGAAATAGAACGCGTAGAGGCTGCCGGCGAGCGCGGCCAGCGCGGCGCTGATCGCGAGCACGATCAGCTTGTGGCGCGCGACGTTGATCCCCAGCGCTGCGGCAGCGGTCTGGTCGGTGCGGATCGCCTGCAGCGCCCGGCCGAAACCCGAGCGCACGCCGCCGTGCAGCACCAGCACCAGCGCGACGATCAGCGCCAGCACCAGGTAGTACATCTTCTCCGACGTGTCGAAGGCGATCGGCCCGACCTGGAACGACGGAATGCCGACGAGCCCCGAGGGGCCCCCGGTCAGGTCGGTGAGGCCGACGGCGAACGAGTCGACGAGCAGGCCGAAGGCGAGCGTGGCGAGTGCGAGGTAATGCCCGCGCAGGCGCATCGTGAACAGCGACAGGACGATCGCGCAGGCGACCGCGAGCACGATGCCCGCACCCGTCGCCGCGAGAGGCGACCAGCCGTGGTTGGTCGCCAGAATCGCCGACCCGTAGCCGCCGATCGCCATGAACCCGGCCTGTCCGAGGCTCACCTGGCCGGCATAGCCCATCAGGAGGTCGAGACCGAGCAGTGCGATGAACAGGATGAAGGTGATGACCAGGGAGCTCATCACGGGGACCGAGGTCACGAGGAGCGGCAACGCAGCGAGGGCCGCGACCGCCGCGATGCCCGTCACGGCCGCGCCCTTGCCGCGAAGCCGGACGATCGGCGGGTAGACGCGATGCTCGTCGCGCACGTCGGTGCGGCGCTGCGGCCCCGACGCGAACAGCCCGGTCGGGCGCCACAGCAGGATCACCAGCAGCAGCCCGAAGGCCAGCGAGTTCGCGAACAGCGACGATACGTAGCCGGCCGCGACCTGCTCGACGACACCCAGCAGCAGTCCGCCGACGACGGCACCGACGAACGAGCCCAGGCCGCCGATCGCGACCGCCACGAATCCGTAGATGGTGAAGAAGCGCCCGGTATCGAACTGCAGCGACGTGATCGGACCGACGACGATGCCGCCCAGCCCGCCGATCAGCGCGGCGAGCACGAAGCTCGCGAGCGTCGCGCGGGGAACGTCGATGCCCATCAGGCGGGCGGCGACGGGATTCTCGGCGCAGGCGCGCAGCGCCTTGCCCGCCGTCGTGCGTGTCAGCAGCAGCCACAGGCCGAGCATCACCGCCGCGGCGACGGCCGCGATCCAGAAGCCCTGCGTCGGCACGCGGACGCCCAGCAGCCGGACCGGCGCCTCGCCCGAGAACGGCGGCAGCGCGTAGGGCTGGCTGCCCCAGACCAGCAGCGCCAGGCCTTCGACCAGCGTCAGGAGGCCCGCGGTCATGATCAGCATGCCGCTGACCGGCAGCCGCGACAGCCCGGGAACGAAGAAGGCAGCGCCGATGACGAGCCCCACCGCGACGACACCGGCGGCGGCGCCTGCCGCTGCCAGTCCCGTCGGCCAGTGGAAGACCTGTCCCAGCGAGTACATCGACAGCGCGCCCAGGATGCAGAACGCGCCCTGCATCAGGTTGATCGCGCCGGTGACGCGGAACACCAGCGAGAAGCCCAGGGCGACCAGTGCGAAGACGCTACCCTGGAGCAACCCGCCGATGACGATCTGTACTGCTTGCTCCACCGCGAAACGCCGGAGCCGTCAATTCGCCAGAGGAATCCCCGTGGCCTTGCTGACCGGTTCCCAGCGCTGTTGCGCGGCATCCCAGCGGGTCACGATCGCGTTCTGCACGCTGAGGCCCCGCTGCGGCACCTTCTCGAAGTCGTACACGCCGTTGATGCCGGCATACGACGTCTGCTTGGCGAGGTAGTCGCGCACCTGGGCGGCGGTCGCGTTCTCCGGAAGCTTGCGCAGCGCGTCGATCACGGTCATCGCCGGGCCCCAGCCGTGGTTCGCCGCCGCATCAGGCGCCGCGCCCTCGGCCTTGTAAGCCGCATAGAACTCGTCCTGCGCCTTCTGCACCGCGGCGGGCACCTCGACGCCCGGCCCGCGCGCGGCCCAGGCCGCCGACGGAAAATAGAGCTGCTTGGGCAGGAACGCCGCGTACTGCTTCATCTGCGCGTAGGTCATGTTGCCGTCGGTGGTCGCCACCGGGACGTCGAGCCCCGCCTGCACGATGCCCTTGAACACCGTCGCGATCGGCGCCCCGGTGCTCCAGGCGATGAAGGCCTGCGGCTTCGCGGCCTTGACGCGCTCGATCTGCGCCGCGACGCTGACGTCGGTCGGGTTGAAGTGCACGCGCTCGACCAGCTTGACATCCTTGTTCTCGGGGAGCTTCAGAACCTCGTCGACGCCTCGCTCGGCATCCTGGCCGCTCGCATCGGTGCTGGTGATCAGCGCGATGCGCGTCCAGCCCTTCATCCGGAAATAGCGGATCAGCGCGTTCTCGAGATCGTGCGTGGACACGCTCGAGGTGAACACGTAGCTGCCCGCCGGCGGATGGATTCCGGGAGACATGCAGTACATCACCGGACCTTCCTTCACCAGCGGCGCAACGGCGTTGCACATGGCCACGATCGCAGGCCCGATCATGACCGACGGCTTGGTCGCGAGGACCTGGTTCGCCATCTGCACCGCGGTCTGGGGACTGGACTGGTCGTCGTAGAACTTGAACTGCAGCTGCTTGCCGTGGATGCCGCCGCTGGCGTTCACCGTCTTCTGCACGAGCTCGAGCGCGTGCTGTTCCGCCTTGCCGAGGAACGACGCTCCGCCGGTCTGCGGCAGGATGACGTTGATGTCGTAGTTGTCTGCCGCGCGTGCAGTGGCGAATGCAGCACCCAGCGCGAGCGCGAGCGCCGCCGTGGCGAATCTTCTGTGGTTGGACACCGGTGTTCCTCCTGAGGATGGCGCGGTTCGCTCCGCTGCCTGGGTCATGCGCGCATTCCTTGCCGCGGCTCGCGTCGGGTCGAGCGGCGGCGAGGATAGCATCGGGGGCGATCCGTGCAAAGCCCGCCGATCCCCTGCGGCGCCCGGCTCAGTTCCAGAGGTCGACGGTCTTGCCTTCCTCGCGCAGGCGCTCGGCGCGCGCGCGCAGCCAGCGCTGGAACGACGGCTCGGCGACGTAGCCGCGGTCGGCGACGTAGGCGAACGACGAGGAGAAGTGGAACGGACGCAGGTAGGCGTCGATGCGGAAGACCTCCCGGCCCCCGGCGTCGAAGAACACCACCGACGGCGTGTAGATGATGCCGAGCTCGCGCGCCCACGCCGCCGCCGTCGTGCTGCGGCCGTCCGGCGTGACCAGCGGCGTCGCCGCAGAGATCGAGAAGCGGGCGACGTCGAAGCGCCGGACCTGCGCCATGACCTCGGGGTGGGCAAAGCCTTCACGGTGCAGCTCGTCGCAGGCCGGGCAATCGACGGTCTCGAAGATCACCGCGAGCGGCTTGCCTCCTGCGCGATGCGCGAGGTCGTAAGGCGGCGTCATGAAGAACGGCTCGTCGTGCAGCGTCGGGCTCGCCTCTTCCTTCACGTGCGCCTGCAGCCAGGCGGCGAGCGACTGCTGGTGCTCGTGCCTGCCTGCAACGTAGTCGAGGACCGCCTCGAAGCGTTGCGGTGGAAAGTAGCCGTCGATGCGGGCCACGACCTTCCCCTGCTCGTCGAAGAACAGGACCGTCGGCGTGAACTGGACGCCGAGCTTTCGCGCGAGCTCCTTCTCGGGCATCACGCTGCCGTCGACCCAGGTCGTGTCGCGATCGCCCCAGATGTCGAGTGCGATCGCGACGAAGTGCCTGCGCGTGGTCTCGACGATCGACTTCTGCGAGAAATTCACCCCCATCAGCTTTGCGCAATAGGGGCAGCCGTCCTGGCCGAAGTAGACGAGCAGCCGCTTGTGCTCGCGCGCGGCATCGGCGATGTCCTCGCGGAAATCGAGGAAGGTGGTCGCGAACCACGGGGGAATGTCGATCGGCTGCGGTGCGGCGCGCTGCGCGACCGCGGCACCGGTGCCCGCGCCAAGCGCGAACAGCAGCATGACCATGGCCCCGATCTTCGTCATGTACGCCCGTCCGTCGATGCAGCAAGCTGCCCTCGAGCCCAGTATCGACGCGGCGCCGCGCCTGGTCAACTGCGGGGTCAACCACCGCGGGGTCGACCGCGGTGGCGTAAACCCCTGCAGCGCGGACCGGCTTGGTACGATGGGCGCGTTTGCCGCGAATCGAATCCGTCTCCCATGGAAGCACCGTCCCGAACGCCGCTGCTGCTCGTGTCCACTGCCACGGGATGGCTGGGGACGGCGCGCATACCGCGCGCACTCGCCGAAGCCGGTTTCGACGTAGCGCTGCTGACGCCGCGGAACGCGCTGGCCGAGAAGGGGCGCTACCTGACCCGGGTCGGCTACCTGCCCGACAACGCGACGCCCGCGCAGTGGGCTTCGGCGTTCGGCGCGATGGTCGAGGCGACGTCCCCGCGCATCGTCGTGCCCTGCGACGACATGGCGTTCCGGCTGCTGCACATGCTCGTTCAGGCGGGTCGAACCGTGGTGCGACCGGACCTCGCCCTGCGGCTCTCGGTGCTGATCAGGCAGTCATTGGGAGATCCCGCCCATTACGAGGCGAGCGTGGACAAGACGCTCATGCCGTCGGCAGTGCAGGCGCTGGGCATTCGCGTTCCGCCCCATGCCGTGGTCGAGGCGCTTCGGGACGCCGAGGCATTTGCCGCCGCGCAGGGCTATCCGGTGGTGCTGAAGCGGGCACACGGATTCGCGGGGCAGGGTGTGGCGATCTGCGCGGACGATCTCGCGCTCGGGCACGCGTTCGAGGATTTCACGCGGGTCAACGCGCAGGACCCGATGTGCCGGATCGCCAACCGGCACCTGGTGCAGGCGCACATCCCGGGGCGCATCCAGTACTACATCGCGACCGCGTGGAACGGCGAACTGCTCGCCGGATATGCGGGCGAGAAGGTCGTCGCCAATCCCGAGCCCGTCGGTCCGCCGACGGTCGCCCGCTACTTCCGGGCGCCGGTGCTGCGCGAGATCACCGCGAGGCTCGTCAGGGGGTTCGGGATCAGCGGGCACTTCTTTGCGGAATTCGTGGTCTCCGATCCGGGAGGCGAGGCCGAACCTGCTCGAGCTCAACCGGCGCATCACGCCCGCATCCCACCGCGGCAGCGCGCGCAACGTCGATTTCTGCGCGGCGCTCTTTGCCGGCGTGCATGGCAGGCCGTCGACGTCGGGCGCCGACATCGCCGAGGGCGACGAAGGCATCAGCGTGTTCTTCCCCGGCGAATGGCTGCGCGATCCCGACAGTCCTTATCTGACCGAGTACCCGGCCGACATCCCCTGGGACGAGCCCGAGCTGTTCGAGGCGCTGCTGGCGCTGCGGACGGGGGCTGACGCAGCGAGCCCCGTCGGCCGCTCAGTTCAGCGCGCCGGCCAGTTCGCGCCGGTAGCGGCGCACGATGTCGCTGTCTCCGGGCAGAGCCGCGAACACGGTCAGCATCGTCTTGCGCCCGACGTCGTCGCCGAACTTGCGGTCGGTGCGCACGATCGCGAGCAACTGCTCGAGCGCGGGCTCGTAATCGCCGCCCGCCGCCAGCGCGCGGGCATAGGCAAGCTTCGCGGCGCAATCCGCCGGGGCCGCGGCCGCCTGGCGTGCGAGGGTGGCGAGGTCGGTGCCGGCGTCGCCGGCGAACGCCGCGCGCGCCTTGAGGCCTGAAAGCCTGCGTTCGTCGCGCAGCGCAGGCCGCGACGCCTCGATCTCGCCGATCAGCGCGTTCGCGTCCGCCGCGCGGCTCGCCGCGAGCAGCGCCTCGACCCGTGTCAGCAGCAGGTCCTCGTCCTGCGCGTCGATCGCCTGCGCCTCGTCCAGCTTGATGAGCGCGGCATCGGCATTCCCCGCGGCCATCAGCGCCTTGGCCGCGGCGACGAGCGGGGCGGCGGGCGAGGGCAGGGCCCGCCCCAGGAACTCGCGGATCGCGGACTCCGGCAGGGCGCCGGTGAATTCGTCGACGGCGTTGCCGTCGACGAACAGCTTGCAGTTCGGAATGCTGCGCACGCCGAAGCTTCCCGCGAGCTCGGGTTCGTCTTCGGTGTTGAGCTTCGCGAGCGTCAGGCGGCCGGCGTATTCGGCGGCGATGCGGTCGAGAATCGGCCCGAGCGTGCGGCAGGGCCCGCACCAGGGAGCCCAGAAGTCGACCAGGACCGGACGCCGTCCGGAACCCTGCAATACCACCTCGTCGAAGTTGGCGCGTGTAACGTTGATTGCGGTCATGTGGTCAGGAATCGGGGTTCAAAAGAGGTTCAAGAAAAATCAAATGGGGCCGGCCAACGGCGGGCACAAGGCACCTGCCGCGCCTGGCGGAGTCCGACGCATGGCGGCCTAGAACCGCTCGACCCAGGGGCGCAGCTCGATCTCCCAGGTCCACGCGCTGCGTGGCTGCTCGAGCACATGCAGGTAGGTGCTCGCGATCGCGTCGGGATCGAGCCTGGAATCGGGAGGATCCTCGGCCGCGGCCTGGCCCTGGCGCCTGATCGTGCCGTCGATCACGAAGTGCGCGACGTGGATGCCCCGCGGTGCAAGCTCCCGCGCCATGCTCTGCGCGAGCCCGCGCAAGGCAAATTTTCCCATCGCGAACGGCGCCGATTCGGCATAGCCCCTGACGCTCGCCGACGCGCCCGTGAACAGGATCGCGCCGCCGCTCCGGGCCAGCATCCGGGAGGCTGCGCATTGCGCGACGGCAAAGCCGCCGAAGCCGTTGACCAGCAGCACCCGCCGGACGTCGGCGGGATCGAGCGCCGTCAGAGGGCCCCGTGCGCGCGCACTGGCGTTGTAGACGACCACATCCGGCGGCCCGAGCTGCCGGTCGACGGCGTCGAACAGCCGGGCGACCTCCGTTTCGTCCTGGGCATCGCAGCCAAACGCGTGCGTGCCGATCTCGTCGCACAACGGACTCAACGCGGCCGGCTCGCGCGAGGCCAGTGCCACCGCGAGACCCCGCTTGCGCAGGAGGCGGGCGAGCGAGGCGGAAAGTCCCATGCCTGCGCCGACGATCAGGGCGGTCTTGTACGGAAGCTCATTCATGTCGGGGCCTCGCGGCGTGGTCGAGTGCTGAGAAATCGAGGTCGCCGAGCAGCGTCGCGGTGTCGCGCATCAGGCGGGTTTGCGGCCGCGCGCGCGGGATGGCGAGCACCAGGGCGTTACGCACGATCGGCGATCCGACCGGCGCGATCTGCAGATCGAGGCCCTGGCCATAGGCCTCGACGCCGGTCCGCGGCATCACCGTGCTCCCAGCGCCGCTGTGGACCAGCGACAGCACGGTGCGCACCGAGTCCACTTCCGCGACGATGCGCAGCGTGATGCCCCGCGAGCGGGTCGCGTCGTCGATCAGGCTGCGCAGGGCGTTCGGCGCGCTGGGCAACACCAGGTCGTAATTCGACAACGCGGCCAGCCGGACCCGCGCCGGCAGCGGAGGTCCGGACCCCGGCGCGATGAGAACCAGCGGCTCGCGCGCCAGCGTCCGGTATTCGAGCTGGGGTGCGGCCGGCGGATCGAACAGCAGGGCCAGGTCGAGGCGGCCGGCGATCAGCCATTCACGCAAGTGGATGCTGAGCGACTCGGCCACGCTGATGACGGCGTCGGGGAACCGCTCGCGGAAACGGTGGACGAGGGGGGCGGCCATCACGTGCGCGACGCGCGGCGGCAGCCCGACGATGACGCGTCCGCGCGGGCTTGCGTTCCATCCGCGCAACTCGTCGCGGGCGCGGTCGGCGAGTTCGAGCAGCGTCTTCGCGTGCCCGAGCAACGCCAGTCCCGCATCGGTCGGCACCGCGCCGCGGCCCGTGCGGTTCAGGAGCCGCTGGCCGAGGTCGGCCTCGAGCAGGCCGATCTGCCGCGACAGTGCCGACTGCGTCAGGTCGAGTTGCGCCGCCGCCCGCGTGAACCCGCCGGCGTCGACGATCCGGACGAAATGGGCCAGTTGCGTCAGGTCCACCGGGGCCTCACGAGAACGAACGATCCATCGAATTCCCGCATTGCTGCTATGCTACCCATGCGCTTCCCTTCTGGCCAGCGGCGCCGCAGAATCGCGCCTTCCAAGCTGTCGCGAAGGCATCCGTTCCGTCGTGTCTTCCCCACCGCTTTCGTACCACGCGTCACCTGGCCGGCCGAAGCTTGCATTGCCGCGAGGCGCATGCGACGCGCACGTCCACGTGTTCGGGCCGCAGCCGCGGTTTCCGTTCGCACCGGGCCGCAGCTTCACGCCCTGCGAAGCGCCGAAGGAGAAGCTGTTCGCGCTGCACGCGCTGCTCGGCATCGAGCGCTGCGTCGTCGTGCAGTCGAACGCGCACGGTTTCGACAACTCGGTGACCGAGGATGCGCTGGCGGCGAAGAACGGCACCTACGTCGGCATCGCGCTGCTGCCGCTTTCGGTCGACGATGCCGAGCTCGCACGCCTCGACGCCGCGGGTTTCCGCGGCGCGCGCTTCCATTTCATGCGCCACCTGGGCGCCGCGACCCCGATCGAGGACGTCATCGCATTCGGCAACCGGCTCGCGGGCATCGGCTGGCACCTGCAGCTGCACTTCGAAAGCTCGCTGATCCACGAGCTCGTCCCCGCGCTTCTGCGCTCGCCGGTTCCGGTCGTCATCGATCACATGGCGCGAATCGACGCTTCGCGCGGGCTCGACCAACCCGATTTCCGCAGGCTGCGCGAACTGATGCGGGACCCGCGTTTCTTCGTGAAGGTCAGCGGCCCGGAACGGGCCTCGCGGCAGGGGCCGCCGTACCGCGACGCCGTCCCCTTCGCGAAGGCCCTGGTCGCGGATGCAGGCGATCGCGTGCTGTGGGGCACCGACTGGCCGCACCCGAACCTCGATCACGTTCCCGACGATGGCCTGCTCGCCGACCTGATCGCCGAGATCGCGCCCTCCGAGGGGGCACGGCAGGCGCTGCTCGTGACCAATCCCGAGCGTCTGTACCGTTTCGGGGCGCGGCGGTGAAGCGCTTCGAAGGCAAGGTCGCCATCGTCACCGGCGCGGGTTGCATCGGTCCCGGATGGGGCAACGGCCGCGCGATCGCGGTTCGCCTCGCCGAGGAAGGCGCGCGGGTCCTCGCCGTCGACCGCGACCTGGCCCGCGTCGAGGAGACGCTCGAGCGTGCCGGCGAGCTTCGCCCGTCGATCCGCGCCGCGCAGTGCGACGTCACCGATTCCGGATCGGTCGCGGCGGTCGTCGGAGAGGCGCGGGAGGCGTTCGGTCGCATCGACGTGCTGGTGAACAACGTCGGCGGCTCGGCACCCGGCGGTCCCGTCGAGATGGGCGAGGACGTCTTCGACGCGCAGGTCGATTTCAACCTGAAGAGCGTGTTCCTCACCTGCAAGCACGTGATCCCGGTGATGGAAGGGCAGGGCGGGGGCGCGATCGTCAACGTGTCGTCGACGTCGGGGCTGCGCTGGACCGGTGCGGCGCAGGTGGCGTACGCGGCCACCAAGGCGGGCGTCATCCAGTTCTCGCGCGTCGTCGCCGTGCAGTATGCGAAGAAGGGCATACGCGTGAACTCCGTGGTCCCCGGCCAGCTGCATACGCCGATGGTCGAGGCGCGGCTCGCGAAACAGCGCGCAGGCGGCGACGTCGATGCGCTGCTGCGCCAGCGCGTCGCGCGCATTCCGCTGGGTTTCATGGGCGATGGCCGCGACACCGCCGCCGCCGTGCTGTTCCTCGCTGCCGACGAGGCCCGTTTCATCACCGGCACCGAAGTCGTCGTCGATGGCGGCATGACGGTCCGCTGCGACTGACAGAACCAGAATGTCAAACCCGAAGGAGCAACCGATGATCCGCAGAATCGCCTCCGCACTGGTGCTGATCGGCGCGTTCGCCGCCGCGCCCGCGTTCGCGCAGGAAAACGTCGTCCACCTCGTCGTTGCGTTCCCTGCAGGCGGTCCGACCGACTTCGTCGCGCGGACGATCTCCGAGCAGCTGGGCAACGAGCTGCACAAGCACGTGATCGTCGAGAACAAGCCCGGAGGCAACGGCGCGGTCGCGGCGGAATACGTCGCGCGCGCGACGCCCGACGGCACGACGATCTGGCTCTCCAGCGTCGGGGCGGTCGCGATCAACCCGGTTCTCTACAAGAAGCTCGCCTACGACGTCAAGGACCTGGCGCCGGTGTCGCTGGTCGTCAACAACAATGAGCTTCTGGTGGTGAACCCGAGCAATCCGGCGAAGAACGCCGCGGAGTTCGTCGCCAACGCGCGCAAGTCGCCGAAACCGGTGGCGATCGCGTCGACGGGGATCGGCAGCATCCCCCACCTCGCGATGGAGCAGCTCGCCGAGTCGACCAAGGTGAATTTCCTGCACGTCCCCTACAAGGGCGCGGCGCCGGCGATCACCGATCTCCTCGGCGGACAGGTCCAGGCGTTCTTCGGCGACGTTCCGGGCCTGATCGGCCAGGTCAAGGGCGGCAAGCTGCGCGCGATCGGCATCGCAGCGCCCAAGCGCAATCCCGAGCTGCCGAACGTGCCGACGCTAGCCGAGCAGGGCCTGCCGGGCGTGGACACCGACAACTGGTACGGACTGTTCGTCAGCGCCAAGACGCCCGCCGCGGTGATCAAGACGCTGAACGAGGCTGCGCGCAGGACGCTCGCCACCGCCTTGGTGCGCGACAAGCTGCTGGCAGCCGGCGCCGAGCCCGCGTCGTCGACGCCACAGGAACTCGAGAAGCTGCTCGTGCACGACACCGGGAAGTGGGGCAAGCTGATCAAGGCGAAGAACATCTCGCCGGAGGGTTGATGATCCGTCTCGAAGCGAGGATCGCAGCGGGAGCCGTGCGATGACCGGGAACATCCGGGTGCCGCGGGTCGAGCCGGGCACCCGGCCCGAGCTCGCCGGGATCGAGCAATCGATCCTGGCCGAGCGTGGGCGGATCTCGCTGCTCTACCAGGTGCTGCTCAACAGTCCGCCGATCGCCGAAGGCTGGGAAAAGCTGCTGACCGCGGTTCGCAACCGCACGCGGGTCCCGCCGAACCTGCGCGAGCTCGCCATCCTGCGCGTGGCCGTGCACAACCGCGCGTCGTTCGAGTACGAGGCCCACGTGCCGCATGCGCTTGCTGCGGGCGTGTCGCAGGCGAAGATCGACGCGCTCTCGAGCTGGAGACCCGGCGGCGTATCGGCACAGGCACCCGCAGCGTCCGACCCGTTCGACGAGGACGAGCGCCTGGTGCTGGAGCTCACCGACGCGATGACGCGCGACGTCGACGTTGCCGATGCGTTGATGGATCGGATGCGGGCGCGTTTCGACGCGCGGGGAATCGTCGAGGTCGTCGCGACGGTCGCCGCCTACAACATGGTGTCGCGCTTCCTCGTCGCGCTGAACGTCGTCCACCGGTGATGGCGTCGCAGGTGGCCGCGCTGCTCGTCAAGTTCCTCTGGCCGCAAGGCGATCCGGCCGCCGCGCTGCGCAGTGCACTCGCGGTCCATCCGGCAGCCGGCGATCTGCGCGTGTTCCGTGCCGTCGACGCCGACGAAGGCTATGCCTACGTGGACGTTGCCGGCGACGACGCAGCGCTGGCATCGCTCGCGGACTCGCTGCGGGGAGCGCTGCCCGGGGCGGCCGTGACCCGCCTCGCCGCGCTGGCCCGGGTGGAAGGTGCGTCCTCCGGCGAAGCCGCGCCCTGGCATTACATCGTCGAGACTGACGTGCTGCCCGAGCGCGAGGCGGACTTCAACGCCTGGTACGAGCAGGAGCATCTGCCCGGGCTCGCATCGGTGCCCGGCACCGTTTGCGCGATGCGCTACCGAAATCCCGACGGCCATCCGCGCTACCACGCCTGCTACGACCTCGTGCGGCCCGAGACCCTCGGCAGCCCGGCGTGGCTCGCCGTCCGCGCGACGCCCTGGAGCGACCGCGTGCGGCCGACGTTCGTCAACACCAGGCGGACGATGTTCCGGCGCGTCTGAATTCCGGCGTGTCGGACTCCGATCCTTCGCGGGTCACGGGGACGGCGGACGCGTCGGGTGCCGGCAAATCGGACGAAGAGTCTTCATTCGCACGCGCAGTTGGTGTGTAATCGCGTGATCGGACTCCCGGATACCGCCATGAACGACGCCAGTGCCGCATTCACCGCCGCGCGCGACTTCCTGCTCGCGCATCGCACCGACTACGAAACGGCCCAGCGCGATTTCCGCTGGCCGACGCTCACCCGGTTCAACTGGGCGCTCGACCACTTCGATCCGATGGCGAGGGACAACGACGCGCCCGCACTCTGGATCGTTGGCGAGGACGGCAGCGAGCACAGGCGGTCGTTCCGCCAGATGTCCGAGCGCTCGTCCCAGGTCGCCAACCATCTGAAGAGCCTCGGCGTCGGGCGCGGCGACCGCATCCTCCTGATGCTCGGCAACGAGCTCGCGCTGTGGGAGACGATGCTCGCCGCGATGAAGCTCGGGGCGGTCGTGATCCCCGCGACCGCGCTGCTGACCACCGACGACCTGCGCGACCGCATCGATCGGGGCCGCGTGCGGCACGTCGTCGCCGCGAGCGCGCACGTGCCGAAGTTCGCCGACGTGGCGGGCAGCTACACGCGGATCTGCGTCGGGGCGCCGCAGCCGGGCTGGACCGGCCACGACGCGGCCGATGGGTTTCCGGTCGCGTTCACCCCTGATGCTCCGACGCAGGCGAGCGACCCGCTGCTCCTCTATTTCACGTCCGGCACCACGTCGAAGCCCAAGCTCGTGCTGCACACGCACCAGAGCTATCCGGTCGGTCACCTTTCGACGATGTACTGGATCGGGCTCGTGCCCGGCGACGTGCACCTCAACATCTCGTCGCCGGGATGGGCCAAGCACTCGTGGAGCTGCGTGTTCGCGCCGTGGAATGCCGGTGCCTGCGTGTTCATCTACAACAGCGCGCGATTCAACGCCGGGGGCCTCCTCGCGGTCCTCGAGCGCCACGGCGTCACGACGCTGTGCGCGCCGCCGACGGTGTGGCGGCTGCTGATCCAGGAGGACCTCGCCGCCTACCGCGGACGGCTCAAGCTGCGCGAGCTGGTCGGCGCAGGCGAGCCGCTCAATCCCGAGATCATCGAGCAGGTGCGCGACGCGTGGGGGATCACGCTTCGCGACGGCTACGGCCAGACCGAGACGACGGCGCTGCTCGGCAACCCGCCCGGTCAGCGGCTGAAGCCCGGTTCGATGGGGCGGCCCCTGCCCGGCTACCGCGTCAGCCTGCTCGACATCGACGGCCGCGTCGCGGACGAAGGCGAGGTCTGCCTCGACCTCGCCGCACACCCGCTGGGACTGATGCAGGGGTACGAGGACAGTCCGGCGGCGACCGCGCACGCGATGCGCGACGGCCACTACCACACCGGCGACACCGCGACGCGCGACGCCGACGGCTACGTGACGTTCGTCGGGCGCGCCGATGACGTGTTCAAGGCTTCCGATTACCGGATCAGTCCGTTCGAGCTCGAGAGCGCATTGCTCGAGCACGAGGCCGTCACCGAAGTGGCCATCGTCCCCAGTCCCGATCCGGTCCGCCTCGCCGTGCCCAAGGCTTTCGTCACCGTGACGGGCGCGAGCCAGCCGGGAAGCGCGCTGGCCGAGGACATCCTCGCGTTCGCCCGCAGGCAGCTCGCCCCGTACAAGCGGGTGCGCAGGATCGAGTTCGTCACCGAGCTGCCCAAGACGCTGTCCGGCAAGATACGCCGCGTCGAGCTGCGCAGGACCGAAGCCGAGCGACGACAGCGCGGCCTGCGCGAGCCGCTCGAGTATTTCGAGGAAGACTTCCCCGGCCTCAAGCGCGAGTAGGCGGCGGCCGCCCGCGTCCGCGTCGGCGCTCTCCGGTCGCATCGTCCCGTCGCCCCATCGTCCCCGCCGGCAGCGGGGAGCGGCTGCCTGTGCGGTGCACAACGCCGCTCTGTTCCGGCAGCTGCGCATTCCACGACGCCGCGCCAACCGGGCCGCCGTGCGTTGCACAATGCCGGCGTGCCGCTGCGAGCGTGCATATCCGGTCACGATATACCGTGTTGCGACATAGGTGCGTAGCTGCTATGGTTCAGACCAAAAACGCGAAGCGGTCGTGGAAGTCTGCGAAACGCCGAATCAAAGGCGCGCAGTGAGGGCATGCGCCGGTCCCGGCGCATCGAAAAACGACACGAGGAGGAAACTGATGTCCGCCACACCCGGCTTTTTTTCCAGGGAAAGAATCACCGCTGCACCAGGCTTCAATCGCTGGCTCGTTCCGCCAGCGGCGCTGGCCGTGCACCTTTGCATCGGCCAGGCCTACGCATTCAGCGTCTTCAACGGGCCCCTCACCCGCGTGGTCGGCATCACGCAGTCGGCCCCCGACGACTGGAAGCTCACGACGCTGGGCTGGATTTTCAGCCTGGCAATCGTCTTCCTCGGATTGTCGGCGGCGTTCGCCGGACGATGGATCGAGCGGGTCGGTCCGCGGGTCGCGATGTTCGCGGCCGCGTGCTGTTTCGGCGGTGGATTCCTGGTCTCGGCGCTGGGCGTCTGGGCGCACCAGATCTGGCTGCTGTACCTCGGCTATGGGGTGATCGGGGGCTGCGGCCTGGGCATCGGCTACGTTTCGCCGGTGTCGACGCTGATCAAGTGGTTCCCGGACCGTCGCGGCATGTCGACCGGCATGGCGATCATGGGTTTCGGCGGTGGCGCGATGATCGGGGCACCGCTGTCGGTGTTCCTGATGCACACGTTCCAGTCGGCGGCCTCCGTCGGCGTGGCTGAGACCTTCGTCGTGATGGGGATCATCTACTTCATCTCGATGTGCATCGGCGCGCTCGCCGTCCGGCTGCCGGCGCCTGGCTGGAAGCCCGCGGGCTGGGTTGCACCTGCCACGCCGAAGAAACTCGTCACCAGCAACCATGTGCACATCGACCAGGCGCTCAAGACACCGCAGTTCTGGCTGATGTGGTGGGTGCTGTGCCTCAACGTCACCGCAGGCATCGGCGTGATCGGCCAGGCGTCGGTGATGATCCAGGAGAGCTTCTCCGGACGCGTGAGCGCCGCGGCGGCCGCCGGCTTTGTCGGCCTGATGAGCCTGTTCAACATGGGCGGACGGTTCGTCTGGGCGTCGGCGTCGGATTATCTCGGCCGCAAGACGACCTACTTCCTGTTCTTCGCACTGGGCATCTTCCTGTATGCGATGGTGCCCGGCACCGGACAGATGGGCAGCGTCGCGCTGTTCGTCCTCTGCTACCTGGTCATCATCAGCATGTACGGCGGCGGCTTCGCGACGATTCCGGCGTACATCGCCGACGTGTTCGGGACCAAGTTCGTCGGCGGCATCCACGGCCGGATTCTGACCGCCTGGTCGGCAGCCGGCGTCTTCGGCCCGGTGCTGGTGAACTACATTCGCCAGTACCAGATCGATCACGGCGTGGCGAAGGCCGATGCATACACGGTGACGATGTACATCATGGCCGCGCTGCTGGTGGTCGGTTTCCTGTGCAACCTGTTCATTCGTCCGGTTCACGAGAAGCACCACATGCCGCAGGATGAGGTCACCGAGACCGACGCGATCGCACTGGCCTCCGGTGCGGCCGCGGACTAGCGAGCGCGGTTGCGACCTCGACTGCCCGACACCGGATTCAACGCATCAGGAGATGAGACATGACTGAAATCGTTCCGCGGCAGCACGGCAACGGCTGGCTGCTCGTCGTGTTCTGGCTTTACGTCGGCATTCCCCTTGCCTGGGGAGTCCTTTCGACAATCGAGAAGTCGATGGCGCTGTTCAGGTAAGTTTCGACCTTCGAGAGTGCGAGGCAGGCGGTGCAAGCCGCCTGCCTCTTTTTGTGCCTGAGCAATCTAGTACGATAACGGTGTCATGGCAGGCAAGCGCGGCGGCAAATTCGAGAACTGGCTGAAGGCGGAGCGCGCGCTCGCGCAGCGCGCGATCGCCGGTGCGATCGGCCTCGGAACCCTGGCCGCGCTGCTGGTGATCGCGCAGGCCTGGCTGCTCGCCAGGACGCTGGCCTCGGCGGTCCTGCACCGGACGCCGCTCGCCCAGATCCTGCCGCAGCTGTGGCCACTGGTTCCGATCGTCGCGGGTCGCTTTGCGGTGGCGACCCTCGCCGAGCAGATGGGTATGCGCGGTGCCGTCGCGATCAAGGAGGACCTGCGCGGCAGGCTCGTCAGCCACCTGCAGGCGCTGGGCCCGGTCTTCCTGCACACGCGCCACAGCGGCGAGGTCGCCACCGCAGTGGTCGACGGCGTCGAGGCCCTCGAATCGTATTACGCGCGCTATCTGCCGCAGAAGGCCCTGGCCCTGCTCGTGCCGGTCGCGATCCTCGCCTTCGTCCTGCCGCGCGACTGGATCTCGGGCCTGGTGCTGGTCGGGAGCGCGCCGCTGATCATCGTGTTCATGATCCTGGTCGGGACCCGCGCCGAGCGGCGCAACCGGCGCCAGTGGAAAGATCTCGCGCGGATGAGCGCGCACTTTCTCGACGTGCTGCAGGGTCTCGTGACCCTGAAGGTGTTCAACGCATCGCGGCGCGAGGCCGATGTCATCGCGCGCGTTTCGGACGAGTACCGACGCAGCACGATGGCCGTGCTGCGCGTCGCGTTCCTGTCCTCGCTGGTGCTCGAATTCTTCTCCGCGGTCGGCATCGCCCTGGTTGCCGTCCTGATCGGCTTTCGCCTGCTCCAGGGCCATCTGGGCCTCGAAACCGGACTGTTCGTCCTGCTGCTCGCCCCCGAGTACTACCTTCCGCTGCGTACGCTCGGCACGCATTACCACGCGCGGATGGACGCGATCGCGGCCGCCGAGCGCATCGTCGACGTGCTCGACGTGCCCGCGCCCGCATCGGCCGGGACCGGGGCCCGCCCGGCCCTCGGCCGCGCCTTCGACGTGCGCTTCGACGACGTGCATTTCGCCTACGAGCCGGGTCGCGACGCGCTGCGCGGTGCGAGTTTCACGCTGCAGGCGGGTCGCGTCACGGCGCTGGTCGGGCCGAGCGGTGCGGGCAAGAGCACCGCGCTCAACCTGCTGCTCGGCTTCGTCCGGGCCCAGCGCGGGCGCATAAGCGTCGGCGCGCACGACCTCGCGGATCTCGACCCGGCGCACTGGCTCGCCCATGTCGCCTGGCTGCCGCAGCGTCCCCACCTGTTCGAGGGCAGCATCCTGGACAACATCCGGCTGGGCAATTCCGCTGCGTCGGCCGAGGCGGTTCGCGCCGCCGCCCGCGACGCCGACGCCGACGAATTCATCCGGCGCCTGCCGCAGGGCTACGACACGCCCGTGGGCGAGCGAGGACAGAACCTGTCGGGCGGGCAGGTGCAGCGCATCGCGCTTGCCCGCGCGTTCCTGAAGGACGCCCCGCTGGTCCTGATGGACGAAGCCACGGCGAGCCTCGATCCCGAGACCGAGACGCGGGTGATGGCGGCGATTGCGCGGCTGGCGCGCGGCCGCTCGCTGCTGGTCGTCGCACACCGGCTGCGCACCGTCCTTGCCGCCGACCGCATCGTCGTGATCGACGCGGGGCGCGTGGTCGAGGAGGGGACGCACGACGCGCTCGCGCGGTCGGGCGGGCTCTACGCGCGACTGGTGCATGCGCAGGGGGCCGCGCCGGATGCGTCGGTGTCCGGGCGGGCGCCGGATTCGGCGTCCGATCCGGCCCCGGCAGCGCTGCGCGCCGACTGACATGCGCGACGACCTCAGGCTCGCACGGCGTCTGCTGGCGCTCGCCGTACCCTACCGGGGATGGCTCGCCTTCGGCGCGCTGTGCGCGCTGATCACCCAGCTGGCGAGCGTCGGCCTGATGGCGGTCGCGGGACGGTTCATCGCCGCAATGGCCCTGGCCGGGGCGGCCGGGGTGCTGCTCAACTATTTCCTTCCGGCGGCACTGATCCGGCTGTTCGCGATCCTGCGGACCGGCGGACGCTACGTCGAGCGCGTGGTCACCCACGAAGCGACGTTCCGGTTGCTGGCACAGCTGCGAACCTGGTTCTTTCGCCAGCTCGAACCGCTCGCGCCTGCGCGCCTCGAGCAGTACCGGGGCAGCGATCTGCTCCAGCGCATCCAGGCCGACATCGACACGCTGCAGAACGCCTACCTTCGCCTGCTCGTGCCGTTCGCCGTCGGCCTCGCCGGCGTGCTGGTCGCGGCGATCGTGCTCGCCTGGCTGATGCCGCAGGCCGTGGTGCCGGTGATCGTGTCGATGCTCGTCGCGGGCGTCGCGGTGCCGATCGCGATGCGTCGTCTGGGCGAGGCGCCGGGCGTGGCGCGGACCGAGGCGAGGGCTGCGCTGCGGGTCGCGGTGATCGACGGCGTGCAGGGCATGGCCGAGCTGCACGTCTACGGCGCGACGCAGGCGCAGGCGCGGCGCATCCACACGCTGACGCAGTCGCTGAACGGGCAGCAGCTGCGGCTTGCAGGCCTGACGGGCGCCTCGGCCGCGATGGTGGGCCTCTGCGCGAGTCTCGCGCTGTGGGGCGTCGCGCTGTGGGGCGTCATGCTGGTGTCGCGCGGGACGTTGATGCCGGTCGAGCTGCCGATGCTCGCGCTGTTCGTGCTGGCGAGCTTCGATGCGATCGGGCCGCTGCCCGGCGCGATGCAGCAGGTCGGTGAAACCTTTGCAGCCGCGCGCCGGGTGTTCGAACTGGTCGACGCGACGCCGGAAGTGGAAGACCCGCGGGGCAGCTCGCCGGTGCCGCAGGACGCCGGCATCTCGATGCGCGGCGTCCGGATGCGCTACGGCACGGACGAGGCGTGGGCGCTCGACGGTCTCGACCTCGATCTCCCGCCGGGACGCCGGATCGCGATCGTCGGCCCGAGCGGTGCGGGCAAGAGCAGCATCGTCGGGCTGCTGCTGCGTTTCCGGGAGTACCAGGAGGGCACGGTGCGCTTCGGCGGCCACGACCTGCGAAGCTACCGGGGCGAGGACCTGCGCTCGCGGATCGCCGTCGTGTCGCAGGACACCTATCTCTTCGACACGACGATCTTCGAGAACCTGCGCATCGCCAATCCGCGCGCCAGCGACGAGGACGTGATCCGCGCGGCGCGCGCGGCGCAGATCCACGATTTCATCGTGTCGTTGCCCGAGGGTTACGACAGCTACGCGGGCGAGGCCGGCGTCAGGCTTTCAGGCGGTCAGGCGCGTCGCATCGCCATCGCGCGCGCGCTGCTGAAGGATGCGCCGGTCCTGCTGCTCGACGAACCCACCGAGGGCCTCGATCCGCAGACCGAACGTGCGCTCGTCGAGTCGATCGAGACGCTGATGGCCGGCCGCAGCGTGCTCGTCATCACGCACAAGCTCGCCTACCTCGGCGATCGCGTCGACGAGGTGCTGGTGCTGGAGCGCGGAAGCGTCGTCGAACGCGGCACCCACGCCGAGTTGCTGCGCCGCGGGGGAAGCTACGCCCGCTATCAGGATCACCTCTCCCTGCCCGCCGAGGCGAGCTGACCGACGGCTTCGGGCGGGGTCAGTGCCCGCCGCCGTGCCGGCGCTCCTCTTCCTGGGTGTCGAGCAACGCGGCACCCGCGGCCGCGATCAGCACCATCATCACGGTGCCGACCATCCAGGCGAAATACCAGGACCCGTAGGCGCCGAGGATCACCGCGATGACGATCACGCAGATGGCGATGAACAGGTAGACGACGAAACGTGAGAACGTGCCCATGACGGTTCCGGCTCCTCAGTAGGCGTGCTCGTCGGATTCGATGCGCTGCTCGCTCACCTTGCCGCGCATGACCCAGAAGGCCCAGCTCGTGTACCAGAGGATCAGGGGCATGAACACGACCGTGAAGCCTAGCATCCAGGCCAGCGTGTGCTGGGAGGAAGACGCGTTCCACACGGTCAGGCTGTGCGAGGGCTCGGACGAGGACGGCAGCATGAACGGGAACATCGCCGCGCCGACGGTGCCGATGATGCCGATCCACGCCAGCGCACCGAGCCACCAGGCGACGAGCGAGGCGCCTCTGCGCACGGCGGCGAGGCCGAGGAGAAGGCCGGCATAGGCCGATGCCGGCGCGAGCCACAGGATCGGGTGGCTGCGGAAGTTGGCCAGCCAGTCGCCGGTCGCGCGCTCGACGACCTGGCGCAGCGGCGTCTGGGCGAGCGCAGGATCGGGGCCCCGCACCAGGTGATATCCCTGCATGCCGCTCACCCAGAAGCCTCCGGCGGTGAAGAGGAGGAGCGCGCCGATGCCGCTCCAGGATGCGAGGCGCCGGGCACGCTCGCGGATCGCGCCTTCGCTGCGGCCCATGACGATCGTCGCGCCCATCCAGACCGACATCGTCACCGACAGCAGTCCGCAGAGGATCGCGAACGGGTTCAGGAGCGCGATGAAGCTGCCCGTGTACCAGGACGTCAGGTTCCAGTCGAAGTGGAAAGGCACGCCCTGCAGGATGTTGCCGATCGCGGCGCCGAACACCAGCATCGGCACGAAGCCGCTGACGAACAGCGCCCAGTCCCAGGCGCCGCGCCACTGCGCCGACGCGAGCTTGCTACGGTACTCGAAGCCCAGCGGGCGCACGATCATGGTCCACAGCAGGAGCAGCATCACGACGTAGAAGCCCGAGAACGCGGTCGCGTAGATCAGCGGCCAGGCGGCGAATATCGCGCCGCCGCCCAGGATGAACCACACCTGGTTGCCATCCCAGTGAGGCCCCACGATGTTGATGGCGACGCGCCGCTCGGTATCGTTGCGGCCGACATAGCGCAGGATCGTGCCCACGCCCATGTCCATCCCGACCATGACGGCGAGCCCCATCAGCAGCACCCCCAGCAGCGCCCACCAGACGACCTTCAGGATCAGGTAGGTTTCCATGGTCAGCCCTCCCAGCGGCTTGCGAGCGGGGTCGCGATTCCAGCCATGCGCGGCATCGCGGCCTCGTTGCCGGCGGTGTCGGAGCCGGGGTCGTCGGGTCCTTCGCGGATCGCCCTGACCATCAGGAACATCTCGATGGCGATGAATATCGAGTAGAGCACGATGAAGCCGGCGAGGGAGAACACCATGTAGGCGACGCTGTGCGTCGAGGCCGACATCCAGGTCGGCAGGACCTGGTAGACGGTCCAGGGCTGCCTGCCGATCTCGGCCACCAGCCAGCCCATCTCGCAGGCGATGAAAGGCACCGGGATCGACCACAGCGCGAGGCGAAGGAAACCGCGCTTGTGCTCGACCTGATTGCGCATCGTGTAGATGACGGCGAGGACGAAATAGCCGAGCATCAGCAATCCCAGGCCGACCATGACCCGGAACGACCAGAAGATCGGTGCGACCTGGGGAATCGTGTCGCGCGCCGCCTGCTCGATCGCTTCCGGCGTCACGTTGGCGATGTCCTGGCCGGGCGCGTAGCGCTGGACCAGGAATCCGAAGCCGAGATCCTGCTGGTGGGCGGTGAACTGCGCCATCGCCTGCGCATCGGTCGGATCCTGCGCCAGCCGCTTCAATGCCAGGACGGCGGGAATGCCGTTGCGGATTCGCGCCGCGGCCTTCTGCTCGAGTTCGTCGGCGCCGGGGACCGTGTCGTCCAGCGAGTGGGTCACGAGCAGCGACAGCGCAGCGGGCACCTGGATCTGCCAGAGGTTCCTCCGTTCGGACTGGGACGGCGCCGCGACGACGTTGAAGGCGGCCGGCGCAGGCTCGGTCTTCCAGAGGGCTTCCATCGCCGCAAGCTTCGTCGGCTGTGCCTGGCCGCCGACGAAGCCGAGCGCATCGCCCAGCGTGATGACCCCCGCGGTCGCCAGCACGCCGAAAAGCGCCGCCATCCGGAACGAGCGCCGCGCGATTTCCATGTGGCGCTTTTTCAGCATGTAGTACGCACTGATGCCGCCTACGAACATCGCGGCGGTCACATAGCCGGCGATGCTGGTGTGCACGAATTTCGACTGGGCGTCGGTGTTGAATATCAGGTCTGAGAAGCTCGAAAGCTCCATGCGCATCGTCAGCGGATTGAACTGCGCGCCCTTCGGATCCTGCATGAAGCCGTTGGCGACCAGGATCCACACGGCCGACAGGTTGGATCCCAGCGCGACCAGGTAGGTGACGATCAGGTGCTGCGCCTTGGTCAGGCGCTCCCAGCCGAACACCATGAGACCGACGAACGTCGACTCCATGAAGAAAGCCATCAGGCCTTCGATCGCGAGCGGCGCGCCGAAGGTGTCGCCGACGAAGCTCGAGTAGTACGACCAGTTGGTCCCGAACTCGAACTCCATCGTCAGGCCGGTGGCGACACCCAGCGCGAAGTTGATCAGGAACAGCCTGCCCCAGAAATGGGCCATCCTGCGGTAGATGTCGCGTCCGGTGGTGACGTAGACCGTCTCCATCGCCGCGAGCATGAAGGAAAGGCCGAGCGTCAGCGGAACGAACAGGAAATGATAGAGCGCCGTCACGGCGAACTGCCATCGCGACAGCTCGACCACCGTATTGTCGATCATCGAAGCACCTCCGGATTCTGGTACGCAGGGCCCGCCGGCCCCGCGCAGTGTCGCATCGCGCTGCGCGCGAGGCAACTGCCGTAAAATCCGGATTCCGCGCAGCACGCGCTGCGACCCGCACCTTCCCCCATGACCGATACCACCGCTCCTTCCGCCAAGCGCGAGACCCTGGGTTTCCAGGCCGAGGTCAGGCAGTTGCTCGACCTGATGATCCATTCTCTCTACTCCAACCGCGAGATCTTCCTGCGCGAACTCGTCTCCAACGCGTCGGATGCCTGCGACAAGCTGCGCTTCGAGGCGCTGCACAACCCTGCGCTGTTCGAGGATGGCGCCGAGCTCGCGATCCGCGTCGATTACGACCCGGCGGCGAGAACGCTGACCATCGCCGACAACGGCATCGGCATGAACCGCGACGAGGTGATCGCCAACCTCGGCACGATCGCCAAGTCGGGCACCCGCGAATTCTTCGCGCGGCTGTCCGGCGACCAGCAGAAGGACGCCCACCTGATCGGCCAGTTCGGCGTCGGGTTCTATTCGTCGTTCATCGTCGCCGACCGGGTCACGGTGGTGACGCGCCGCGCCGGAGAGAAATCCGACCAGGGCGTGCGCTGGGAGTCCGAAGGCGCCGGCGAGTTCGACGTCGAGGTGATCGACAAGGCCGCGTGCGGGACCGAGATCACGCTGCACCTGCGCGAAGGCCAGGACGACCTCCTGTCCGGGTCGAAGCTGCGCGCGATCATCCGCCGCTATTCGGACCACATCGTCCAGCCGATCCGGATGAAGAAGGAGGAGTGGAAGGACGGCAAGCCCGAAAAGCTCGCCGAGGACGAGACGGTCAACCAGGCCTCGGCGCTGTGGGCGCGGCCGCGCAGCGAGATCACGGACGAGCAATACCGCGAGTTCTACAAGCACGTCGGCCACGATTTCGACGATCCGCTCGCTTGGACGCATGCGCGCGTCGAAGGGCGGTCGGAGTACACGCAGCTGCTCTACATCCCCTCGCGCCCGCCGTTCGACCTGTGGGACCGCAATGCCCGCCATGGCGTCAAGCTCTACGTCCGCCGCGTGTTCATCATGGACGATGCCGAGCAGTTGCTGCCCGCGTACCTGCGGTTCGTCCGCGGCGTCGTCGATTCGGCCGACCTGCCGCTCAACGTCTCGCGGGAGATCCTGCAGGAGTCGCGGGACATCGAGGCGATCCGGGGCGGCTGCACGAAGAAGGTCCTCGACCTGCTCGCGCATCTTGCCGGCAAAGACAAGGACAAGTACGCGAAGTTCTGGCGCGAGTTCGGACGCGTCCTGAAGGAAGGCATCGGCGAGGACCCCGCGAACCGCGAGCGGATCGCGGGACTCCTGCGGTTCGCGTCGACGCACTCGGACACCGCCGACGAGACCGTGTCGCTCGCCGACTACGTCGGCAGGATGAAGAGCGGGCAGGACCGGATCTACTACGTGACCGCCGAGACCTTCAACGCAGCGCGCAACAGCCCCCATCTCGAGGTGTTCCGCAGCAAGGGCATCGAGGTCCTGCTGCTGTCGGATCGCGTCGACGAATGGGTCGTGGGCCATCTGACCGAGTTCGAGGCCGATGGGCAATCGCATGCGGTGGTTTCGGTCGCCAAGGGCGGGCTCGACCTCGGCGCGCTGGAGGATGCGGCCGACAAGAGCGAGGACCTGCAGGAGGCGGACGAGTTCAAGCCTTTCGTCGACCGGCTCAAGGCAAGCCTGGGCGAGCGCGTCAAGGACGTCCGGGTCACGCGCAGGCTGACCGAATCCCCGGCGTGCCTCGTCGCCGACGAGCACGACATGAGCGCCAATCTCGCGCGCATGCTGCAGGCCGCCGGCCAGCCCGGGCCGGCGTGGAAACCGATCCTCGAGATCAACCCCCGGCATCCGGTCGTCGCCCGGCTGCGCGGAGAGGAGGCCCGTTTCGACGACTGGGCCAGCGTGCTTTTCGACCAGGCGCTGCTGGCCGAGGGCGGGCAGCTCGACGACCCCGCGACTTTCGTCAAGCGCATCAACCAGCTGATGCTGGAAATGAACGCCGGCAGGCCCGGTGCGGCGGCCGGCTGAGGCTCGCGGACCACGGAATTCCGGAGGGTACGGGATGGACATGAATGCTCGCATCGCCGGCGTGCTCGCGCCGGTGGTCACGCCTTTCTCTGCCGACGGCGCGCCGGACGTCGAGCGTTTCGTGCGTCACTGCCGGTGGCTGCTCGACCAGGGCGTCGGCCTCGCCGCGTTCGGCACGAATTCGGAGGCGAATTCGCTGGGTGTCGACGAGCGCATCGACCTCCTCGAACGGCTGGTCGCCGCCGGCGTCGATCCCGCGAGGATGATGCCCGGCACCGGTACCTGCGCATTGACCGACTCGGTCCGGCTGACCGCCCACGCGGTGAAGCTCGGCTGCGCGGGGACCCTGATGCTGCCGCCTTTCTATTACAAGGGTGTCACCGACGAAGGCCTCTACCGCAGCTATTCGGAGGTCATCGAGCGTGTCGGCGATGCCCGGCTGCGCATCTACCTCTACCACATCCCGCCGGTGTCGCAGGTGCCGATCAGCCTCGCGCTGATCGAGCGGCTGCTGAAGTCCTGGCCGGGAACCATCGCCGGAGTCAAGGATTCCTCGGGCGACTGGCACAACTCGAAGTCCATGCTCGACCGGTTCGCGGGCGAGGGGTTCGATGTCTTCGTCGGCAGCGAGAGCTTCCTGCTGGCCAACATGCGCAACGGCGGCAAGGGGTGCATCAGCGCGACCGCCAACGTGAATCCGGCGGCGATCCATCATCTCTGGTCGCACTGGCAGGACGCGGACGCGGACTCGATGCAGCGGGCGCTCGACCAGGTGCGCGCGACGTTCCAGAGGTATCCGATGATTCCCGCGCTCAAGCAGGCGATCGCCCATTGGGGCCATGACCCGGCCTGGGCGCGGGTGCGCCCGCCGCTTGTCGAGCTGACCGCCGCCCAGTCCGCCGGGATGGTCGCGGACCTCGTGGCATGCGGCTTTTCGATGCACAATCTCACCCCTGCGGGTTCGCAGGCCGCGTAGTCACCACCGTGTGGTGACCAAAGGGGTGCCGCGAACGGGGACGGCGTTCCCCGGCGGGAACAAGCAGTGAAGACATTGGAGGAGCATCGATGTGGGCATTGAAGAGCAAGCGTAGCCGCGACTACGCCGGTGGCATGCTGATGGCGGCCATCGGGCTGGCCGCGGCGCTCCAGGGTTCGAGCTACCAGCTCGGGACGCTGGAGCGGATGGGGCCCGGATTCTTCCCGACCGCGCTGGGCGTAATCCTGACGGCCGTGGGCGTCGCCATCGCGGTCAGCGCGCGCTTCACCCGCTACGAAGGCGAGCTCGAGGTGCTCCCGCCCGAATGGCGCGGCTGGTTCTGCATCATCGGCGCGCTGGTCGCCTTCGTCGTGCTCGGGAAATACGGTGGCCTGCTGCCCGCGACGTTCGCGATCGTGTTCATCTCCGCGCTGGGCGACCGGCAGAACACGTTCATCGGGGCCGTCCTGCTCGCGCTGGCGAGCGTCGCGGTCGCCATCGTCGTGTTCTGGTGGGCGCTGCAGATGCAGTTCCCGCTGTTCCAGTGGGGAGGGGGCTGACCGTGCACCAGGCGCTCACCGATCTCTGGTACGGCTTCGGCGTCGCGCTGGAGCCGCACAACCTGATGTGGTCGTTCTTCGGCGTGCTGGTCGGCAACCTGATCGGCGTGCTGCCGGGCATGGGGGCGCTGTCGGCGATCTCGATGCTGCTCCCCCTCACCTACACGATGCACCCGGTGCCGGCTTTCCTGATGCTGGCGGGCATCTTCTACGGGTCGATGTACGGCGGCGCGATCGGGGCGATCCTGCTCAACCTGCCCTCGCACCCGCCGCATGCGGTGACCTGCCTCGACGGCTATCCGATGACGCGCGCGGGCAGGGGGGGCGCGGCACTGGGCGTCACGATGATCGCGTCGTTCTTCGCCGCATCGTTCGGCATCACGGTGATGGTCTTCGCCTCGCCGCTGCTGGTCAACGTCGCGCTGAAGTTCGGGCCCACCGAGATCTGCTCGATCATGCTGCTGGGCCTGCTCGCCGGCGGCACGATGGCGCGGGGCTCGCCGCTGAAGGGCATCGCGATGACCGTCATCGGACTCCTGATCGGCACGGTCGGCACCGACGTCAACAGCGGCGTCATCCGCTTTTCGTTCGGCTTTCCCGAGCTGACCGACCGCGTCGAGCTGGTCGCGCTGGCGCTGGGCCTGTTCGGCGCCGCCGATTTCCTGCGCAGCGTCAACCGGATGAAGTTCGTCGGCAATGAGACCAAGGTGAGCCTGCGCGACATGCGTCCCAGCCGGAAGGAGCTGAAGCAGTCGTTCTTCCCGATGGTTCGCGGGACCCTGATCGGGACGCTGTTCGGCGCAATGCCGGGCACCGGCCCGACGATCACGACCTTCATCGCCTACGCCTTCGAGCGCAAGATCTCCAAGACTCCGGAGCGCTTCGGCCACGGCGCGATCGAAGGCGTCGCCAGTCCCGAGGCGGCGTCGCACTCCAAGACCCAGGTCGATTTCATCCCGACGATGAGCCTCGGCATCCCGGGCGATCCGGTGATGGCCCTGCTGCTGGGTGCGTTGATGGTGCAGGGGATCGCGCCGGGCCCGCAGCTCATCACCGAGCACGCCGACCTGTTCTGGGGCCTGATCGCGAGCTTCTGGGTCGGGAACGTCCTGCTGCTGATCCTGAACGTGCCGCTGATCGGCGTGTGGGTCAAGGTGCTGCGCGTGCCCTACCGGCTGATGTTCCCCTGCGCGCTGTTCTTCATCGCGGTCGGCGTCTACAGCACCAACAACAGCCTGTTCGAAGTGAACGAGGTGCTGGTGTTCGGAATCGCGGGCGCGATCTTCATGGCGCTGGATTTCCCGGTTGCGCCGGTCCTGCTGGGCTACGTGCTGGGGCCGCTGGTCGAGGAGAATTTCCGCCGCGCGCTGCTGCTGTCGCGCGGCAACATGGGTGTGTTCCTGGAACGGCCGATCAGCCTGACCTTCATCATCCTGTGCGCGCTGCTGATCTCCCTGCAGGTGGCCTTCGCCCTGCGCGCGGCGCATGCAGGCCGGCGTGCGAAACGCGGGTCCCGCTACGCCGGGGCACCGGCGCGAGCCGTGCCGCCGGGGGATTGATCCGCGCGCAGCGAATGCTGGGCCGGGCGATGCCCGCGGCCAAGGACGTCGGCGAAGCCTGCGGAATTACGGGACCGGGACCGGGGAGAGCGCTTCCTCGAGGAAGCCGACGCTGCGATCGACGTTCTGGAGCTTGTCGAGCCCGAAGAGCCCGATGCGGAACGTGCGGAAATCCGCGGGCTCGTCGCATTGCAGGGGGACGCCGGCGGCGGTCTGCAGCCCCATGCCGATGAATCGCTTGCCGGACTGGATGTCGGGGTCGTCGGTGTAGCTGACCACCACGCCCGGGGCGCCGTAGCCCTCGGCGGCGACGCTCGCGAAACCGCGGCCCGCCAGCATCGCGCGCACGCGATCGCCGAGCGATTGCTGCGCGGCGCGGGCCCGGTCGAAGCCGAAACGCTCGGTATCCTTCATCATGTCCCGCAGGCGCGCCAGCGAATCGGTAGGCAGCGTCGCATAGTAGGCATGCCCGCCGCCTTCGTAGGTCTCCATGATGCCGAGCCACTTGCGCAGGTCGCAGGCGAAGCTCGTGCTGTTCGTCGAATCGATCGCGGTCCTCGCGCGTTCGCCGAGCATCACCAGGGCGAAGCCCGCGTAGCTGCTCCAGCCTTTCTGCGGCGCGCTGATCAGGACGTCGACGCCGCTGGCCGCCATGTCGACCCACATCGCGCCCGACGCGATGCAGTCGAGGACGAACATGCCGCCGACCTCGTGCACGGCGTCCGCAACGGCCCGCAGGTAGGCATCGGGCAGGATGATCCCCGACGCGGTCTCGACGTGCGGGGCGAACACCAGTGCCGGGCGCTCGCGCTCGATCGTGCGGAGCACCTCGTCGATCGGGGCCGGCGCGTATGGCGCCTGGCTGCCGCCGGCCACCGGCCGCGCCTTCAGCACCAGCGATTCCGACGGAATCTTCCCCGCGTCGAAGATCTGGGTCCAGCGATAGCTGAACCAGCCGTTGCGCAGCACCAGGCACTTCCGGCCCGTCGCAAATTGCCGCGCGACCGCCTCCATGCCGAAGGTGCCGCTGCCGGGAACGACGATCGCCGAGTGCGCGCGGTAGACCCGCTTCAGCGTGTCCGAGACGTCGCGCATCACGCCCTGGAACCGCCGCGACATGTGGTTGAGCGCGCGGTCGGTGTAGACGACCGAGTACTCGAGCAGGCCATCGGGATCGACGTCGGGAAGTAAGCCGGGCACGGTCAGCTCCAGTGCATGGGGACGGGTGGGCCGCTGAGCTTAGCACGGCGGCCGCCGCATCGGACGAGGCTTTGATCTGCGTCGAATCCCGGCCATCGTGCGGGCCGTAAGCTGCGAAGTGGCGGGAGCGACCCGGCTTCGTGGCCGGGGGTCCCGCATACCGGCAACGCCGGGCCCTGCGATGCGCCTGCTGCTGATCGAAGACGACGACCTGTTGCGCACGACCCTCGCGGCCGACTTCGAACGCGCGGGTTTCGTCGTCGACGTCGCCGCCGACGGCGAAGCCGGGGAGTTCCTGGGCGCCACCGAGCACTACGACGCCGTGGTGCTCGATCTCGGGCTGCCCCGCCTGCCGGGCCTCGACGTCCTGCGCCGCTGGCGGGACTCCGGCATGTCGAGCCCCGTGCTCGTGCTCACGGCGCGCGACCAGTGGCACGAGCGCGTCGAGGGATTGAAGGCGGGTGCCGACGATTATCTCGGCAAGCCTTTCCACTTCGAGGAATTGCAGGCGCGCGTGCGTGCGCTGTTGCGGCGCGGGGCATCGCGCTCGGCCCGGCTCGCCTGCGGCGGCGTCGAGCTCGACGAGCAGCACCAGTGCGCGATCTTCGACGACACGCGTACGGAATCCCTGACCGGCCTCGAATTCCGCCTGCTGCGCTGCTTCATGCTCCATCCCGGCGAGGTGCTCTCCAAGTCCTGGCTCGGTGCACACGTGTACGGACTCGACGCGGATCCCGACAGCAACGTCATCGAGGTCTACGTCAATCGGCTGCGCAACAAGCTCGGCCGGGACATGATCCGGACGCGGCGCGGGCAGGGCTACGTTTTCGACGGCGCGCCATGACGTCGCTGCACAAGCGTCTGAACCGGGTCCTGCTGGTGCTGCTGGGCGGTCTCGTCGTCCAGTGGTTCGTTGCCGACCGGATGATCGTCTGGGTCGACGAGAGCGAGATGGCGACCCACCTTCAGCACGATGCGGACTCCCTGTTCGCGGCGCTCGATCCGGGCAACGGCCGCGGGCCGCGCCTCGATCCGCGGCTGGCCGGCACGATCTACCAGCGTCCGTACTCGGGCCACTATTTCGTCATGCGCGTGGGCGGACAGCAGTTCCATTCCGCCTCGTTCGCCGACACGCCGCCGTTCGATCCGCCCTCGGTGGGACGCGACACGCTCGAGCACGTCGAGGGCCCGCAGGGCCAGCCGCTGCTGGTCCTGACGACCAGCGTCGACGTCGACGGAAAGACGATCGCGTTGAGCGTCGGCGAGGACCTGTCGCCGATGCGCGCCCAGCTGCTGGAATTCCGGCTGCTGTTTGTCGCGTTGTCCATCGCGGTGCTCGCCGGCGCCCTGTGGGTGCAACGCCGGGAACTCAGGTGGGCACTCAAGCCGCTGTCCGATGCGCGCGACGCGATGCTTCAGGTTCCTGCGGGCGGCAAGCCGGTGTTTGCCGCCGATGCGCCGGAGGAGATCCGGCCGCTGGTCGACGAGATCACGATGTTGCTCGCGTTCGTCGAGCGCCGCCTGGAAAAATCGCGCACCGCGATCGGAAACCTGTCCCACGCGGTGAAGACGCCTCTGACGGCGATATTCCGCCTGCTGGACGACCCCCGGATGGCCGACCACGTGGATCTCGGGCGGCAGATCCAGGAGCAGGCCGACGCGATCCGGACGCGGATCGATCGCGAACTGAAGCGCGCGCGCCTCGCTGGCGATCAGCCAGCGCACGGAAGCTTCGAGCCGCGCGCCGAGCTGCCAAGCCTGGTGAAATTGCTCCGGCAAATCCACGGCGATCGCCCGCTCGTCATCGAATGGACAGCGCCCGCGCGGTCGATGCCTTTCGATCGCGAAGACATGCTCGAATTGATCGGCAATCTGGCCGACAACGCATGCAAGTGGGCGGCGCGCCGCGTGACCATCGACATCCGCGACGACGAGGGTGTGCGCGTCGTGGTCGCCGACGACGGCCCCGGTTGTGCGCCGGAAGCGCTGGCGGTCCTCGGCACGCGCGGGGAGCGCGTCGACGAGTCGGTGCCCGGGTACGGACTCGGACTCTCGATCGCGCGCGACATCGTCGAGCTTGCCGGGGGGACGCTCAGCTTCGGGCGCTCGGCGTCCCTGGGCGGCCTCGAGGTGACTGCGCGCTTCGCCCGCTGAGCCCCGTTAAGCCTGGATTTAACTTCGCTCTGTATAAGGGGCGGCAATCGGGACGCGGGATCGGCATGGTCGATCCCGTTGCCGTCAACAGCATAGGGAGATTCAGGAACCATGAACCTCAACTCCAGTCGCGGGATTGGCATCGGCATTCGCCGGCTGGTTCCCGTCATCGCGGGTGTCCTGCTCGGTGCAGCGGCCGTCGCTCATGCGGATACCTACACCTACAACTACGTCGGGCCCACCTTCACGGGCGGTACCGACCATGTCGCGGTCACGTTCACGACCTCGGCCCCGCTTGCGCCGTCGACGAGCTACCTCAGCGGGGCGGATGCGGGTGTCATCAGCGGCGCGGTGACGGTCGTGGGCCCGACGGGGGTGGTCAGCGGCTTCACGCTTCCGCTGTCGACGTTCCAGGTCCACACCGACGCGACGGCGAGCATCAGCAATCCGGGCATCGACGCGTGGTTCGTCCTCGGCGACGCCAGCAATCTCTCTGGCACGTCGCAGACGATGACCGGGACCCATTTCCAGGCGTACACGATGAACACGATGACGTTCATCCCCGGCTCGGACATTCCCGGCGCCACCGGCCTCGTGACCGGACACTACAACTACGACCAGGCGACCGAAACGACGTTCTACGCGTCCTGCACCGGCATCGCCGGCTGCACGCTGGCGGGCAATGGCCAGCCTTACGTAGGCAACTACAGCGGCATCGTCAATCCGGCGAACACCTCGGGTGCCAACTGGACGATCGGCGCCAACACGACGACGCCTCCGCCTGCACCGCCGCCGGCGCTGGCGTTGACGGGAAGCCTGCCCGCTGGAACCGTCGGCATTGCCTACAGCAGCAGCGCGCTGGTGGCGTCGGGTGGGACGGCGCCATACGCCTGGTCGGCCTTGGGGCTTCCGCCGGGCCTTTCCATCTCGCCTTCGACGGGTGCAGTGTCGGGCGCCCCGACGACCGCGGGGACGTACAGCTTCAGCGTGTCGGTCACCGACAGCGCGAGCACGCCGAGCACGACCAGCACGACGCTTTCGGTGGTGATCAACGCCGCGCCGGCTGCCTGTTCGGGCAGCAACGCCGCGATCAGCGGCGTCAACAAGTTCTGGCTGGACATCAACGGCGGACTCGCCGGCGGCGGGCAGAGCGTCGTCTATGCGCCGCAGTCCGGCACGACGTTCACCGGAGGCACCACGACATTCGTCGTGGGCGAACTGATCGACTACGTCGGGATGGTCGACGGGACTGGAATGTGCGCCGCCACGACCATGACGGTCAAGCCGGCGCCGACTCCGCTGCCGACCTACTCCTGCACCAAGCCCGCGGGCGCCAAGTCGGCGCAGGGCAAGAACAGGATCACCGCCGTGGGCGCGGGCTACATCGTCGTGGGCAGTGTCACTGTCCAGGTGCCGAGCTGCACGGTGGTATCGTTGAACGGCGCGACGGGCTTTGCCGTCGGACAGCGCGCCGAGTACCAAGGTTACAAGGCGGGCGGGGTGACGGTCGCCGCGCAGATCACGATCAACTGACCTTCCGCGAGACGACATTGCGATGCCCGACGATGCGAGCCGTCGGGCATTTTTTTTGGGCATTTGCCATCCTCGGAACCCACGGCGGTGACGAGCCCTTGCGTCCGGCCGGCCGCGGTGTCGCCGGCATCCTTATTCCACTGGGCGATGAGCGGTCGGTCTTGATCGCCGGCCCGGTTGGCCGCCAATCGAAGGCACGGCGCGGCAGCGCGTTTCCGGCGCGACGCGCAACGTCACCCGCACCACGCTGTGACGCAGCGCGTACCTTGATGGTGCGGGACCTCGCGACGTTGTTGGCAATCCAGCCCCGTGAGTGCTGATCGCGACAATGAATCTTGCGGCACTGCGTCGATGTCCAAGCATGCGGGCGCGATGAATCCAGCGGGTCCGGATCGCCCCGATCCTGCGAAGTCGCGGCCGAGTCCTGGATGACGCATCGTCGAAGTCCACACCGCGGTGGCGCCGGCACATTCAACGAGCGCGTCGCCATGCCGTCGAAGGGCAGCTGCCGTCTCCGGCGCACGACAGCGGTGGCCCTGCGGCCTCCTCGGAAACGTCGCCGACTCGCCTTCACGGGCTCTCCCGGAACGAATCCGATCCGGCCTTTGCAGGCGAATGAGCTTCTGGCACGTTGCGTGCATCGATGACTTTGAAATGGCACGACTTATGCGCCGCTTGCATCGGGTTTCTTCAAGGATCGGCAGTCCAGCGAACCGTTCGAATCGAATGCGGTCGCGTCCAGGTGTCCGGCATTGCCGCCATCGCCACGTCCTTTCTGTGGTTGGCGGATGGGCACGCTGCCACGTGAATTTTCACAAGACCAATAAGGTATGCCGGGAGCGAGGGCGAGACCCCGCGCGTCCGAGCTCGCGCGCAACCACCTGATTGGGACATCACGATGACCACATTGCTTGAGCAGTTCCGTTCGGAGTACTCGGCCACCCGCGACGAGGAAATGAGCCTCGAGGAGTACCTCGAGTTGTGCAAGCGAGAACCGGGAACCTACGCGACGGCGGCCGAGCGCATGGTCGCGGCGATCGGGGAGCCCGAATTCGTCGACACGCGAAACGATCAGCGGCTGTCCAGGATCTTCGGCAACCGCGTCATCCGCCGCTACCCGGCGTTCCGCGAGTTCTACGGCATGGAGGAGGCGGTCGAGCAGATCGTCGCCTTCTTCAGGCACGCTGCGCAGGGACTCGAGGAGAAGAAGCAGATCCTCTATCTTCTGGGACCGGTGGGCGGCGGCAAGTCGTCGATCGCCGAGCGTCTGAAGGCGGTGATGGAGACGCGGCCGATCTACGCGCTCAAGGGGTCGCCGGTCAACGAGTCGCCGCTGGGGCTCTTTGCGCCCGATCGCTTCGGTCCGGTGCTCGAGAACGATTACGGCATCCCGCGGCGCTACCTGTCCGGGATCATGTCGCCGTGGGCGATCAAGCGATTGCAGGAATACGGCGGCGACCTGTCGAAGTTCCGCGTCGTTCGCGTGATTCCCTCGGTGCTGCGCCAGGTGGCGATCACCAAGACCGAGCCCGGCGACGAGAACAACCAGGACATCTCGTCGCTGGTCGGCAAGGTCGACATCCGCAAGCTGGAGAGCTTGTCGCAGAACGACCCCGACGCCTACAGCTACTCGGGCGGGCTGTGCCTCGCCAACCAGGGGCTGCTCGAGTTCGTCGAGATGTTCAAGGCGCCGATCAAGATGCTGCACCCGCTGCTGACGGCGACCCAGGAAGGCAACTTCAAGGGCACCGAGGGCTTTTCGGCGATCCCCTTCAACGGGCTGATCGTCGCGCACTCCAACGAGTCCGAGTGGCACAGCTTCCGGAACAACAAGAACAACGAGGCTTTCCTCGACCGGATCTTCATCGTCAAGGTTCCCTACTGCCTGCGCGTGTCGGAGGAGGTCAGGATCTACGACAAGCTGCTCGCCAATTCGTCGCTGGCCGGCGCGCCCTGTGCTCCCGGCACGCTCGAGATGATGGCGCAGTTCTCGGTGCTCACGCGGCTCAAGGAGCCCGAGAATTCCAGCGTCTACTCCAAGATGCGGGTCTACGACGGCGAGACGCTGAAGGACGTCGATCCCAAGGCGAAGACGCTCCAGGAGTACCGCGACTACGCCGGTCCCGACGAGGGCATGACCGGCATGTCGACCCGCTTCGCCTACAAGGTCCTGTCCGCGGTGTTCAACTACGACCAGACCGAGATCGCGGCCAACCCGGTCCACCTGATGTACGTGCTCGAGCAGCGGCTCGCGCGCGAGGACCTTCCCGAGGAGACGCGCCGGCGCTACGTCGAGCACATCAAGGGGTATCTCGCCCCGCGCTATGCCGAGTTCATCGGCAAGGAGATCCAGACCGCGTACCTCGAGTCGTACTCGGAATACGGGCAGAACATCTTCGATCGCTACGTGACCTACGCCGATTGCTGGATCCAGGAAGAGGATTTCCGCGACCCCGAGACCGGCGAGAGCTTCGACCGGGCGGCCCTCAACGCCGAACTCGAGAAGATCGAGAAGCCTGCGGGCATCGCCAACCCGAAGGATTTCCGCAACGAGATCGTCAACTTCGTGCTGCGCGCAAGGGCCAACAACGCCGGCCGCAATCCGGCGTGGAACAGCTACGAGAAGCTGCGCGAGGTCATCGAGAAGAAGATGTTCTCGAACACCGAGGACCTGCTGCCGGTGATCTCCTTCAACGCCAAGGCCTCCGCCGACGAGAAGGACAAGCACCAGAACTTCGTGGCCCGCATGGTCGCCAAGGGTTACACCGAAAAGCAGGTTCGCCTGCTCGCCGAGTGGTACCTGCGCGTCCACAAGTCATCGTGACCGGCGCCTGCGCGTACGGGGGCGGGAATCCATGGTGCAACTGATCGATCGGCGCGCGAGCAGCCGCGGGCGCAGTGCGGTCAATCGCGAGCGCTTTCTGCGCCGCTACAAGTCGCAGATCCAGCAGGCCGTCAGGAAGATGGTCGGCGACCGGCGCCTCGCCGACATGGAGCAGGGCGGGGAAGTCCGCGTGCCCAAGAAGGACATCTCCGAGCCCTCGTTCTCGTTCGGTCAGGGCGGCGACCGCGAGTTCGTGCTGCCGGGCAACCGCGACTACGTCGCCGGCGACCGGATCCCGCGGCCGGACGGGGCCTCGGGCGGGGGCGGCAGCGGGAACGACGGCGGCGAAGGCGACGGCGAGGACGCGTTCGTCTTCTCGCTGTCGCGCGAGGAGTTCATGCAGATCTTCTTCGACGACCTCGAGTTGCCGCATCTCGCGCGTACGCAGTTCGGGCGCACCGAGCAGAAGAAGAGCGTGCGCGCCGGGTTCGCCAAGAGCGGCGTGCCCGCCAACCTCGCGATCGTGCGCACGCTCACCCAGTCGCTCGCGCGCCGCATCGCGCTCCAGGGCAGCCTCCAGCGCGAGTCGGAGGCGCTCGAGGCGACCTTCGGCGTCGCCGTCGCCGCCGGGCATGCGCAACGGGCGGCGGAGGCCTACGCCGAGCTCGAGCGGGTCCAGCGCCGCCGCGGGACATTGCCGTTCATCGACGAGCCCGACCTGCGCTACCGCAACCGCGCGTGGCGAGCGGAGCCGGTGGCACGCGCCGTGATGTTCTGCCTGATGGACGTTTCGGCGTCGATGGACGAGGACAAGAAGGACCTCGCCAAGCGCTTCTACACGCTGCTGTACCTGTTCCTGACGCGCAAGTACGGCGAGGTCGACCTGGTCTTCATCCGCCACACCGAGGACGCCGAGGAGGTCGACGAGGACACGTTCTTCCACGACACGCGCTCCGGCGGCACCGTCGTCTTCTCGGCGCTCGACCTCGCCGAGCAGATCCGCGCCGCGCGCTACGCGCAGGACTGGAACGTCTACGTCGCGCAGGCCTCCGACGGCGACGCGTTCGGCGCCGACCCGGCCCGCAGCGCCCGGTTCCTGCGCGAGCGGATCCTGCCGGCGACCCGCTACTGCACCTACCTGGAGCTCGCTGCGCCGCAATCCGGCGACCGCGCGTCGTCGCTCTGGGCCGAGTACCAGCGCGTTGCCGATGCCACCGACAATTTCGCGATGCGACGGGCGACCGGGCGTGAGCAGATCTATCCGGTGTTCCGCGAACTCTTCCGGAAGGATGCGTCATGAGCGTCATCTCGCACGGGGCCGACTGGGATTTCGACCTGCTCGAGCGCTACGACACGGCGATTGCCGAGGTCGCGGCCGGGTTCGGCCTCGACACCTATCCGAACCAGATCGAGGTGATCACCTCCGAGCAGATGCTCGATGCCTATGCATCGTCGGGACTGCCGGTCGGCTATCCGCACTGGTCGTACGGCAAGGAGTTCATCCGCAACGAGCAGGCGTATCGCCACGGCATGCAGGGCCTGGCCTACGAGATCGTCATCAATTCCGATCCCTGCATCGCCTACCTGATGGAGGAGAACACGGTGGCGATGCAGGCGCTGGTGATCGCCCACGCGTGCTACGGCCACAACGCCTTCTTCAAGGGCAACCACCTGTTCCGCCAGTGGACGCAGGCGGATGCGATCCTCGACTACCTGGTGTTCGCACGCCGCTACGTGATGGAATGCGAGGAGCGGCACGGCACCGAGGCGGTCGAGGAAGTCCTCGATGCCTGCCACGCGCTGATGCCGCACGGGGTCGACCGCTACCGTCGTCCGGCGGCGGCGACGCTGCGGGCCGAGACGATGCGCCTGGCCGAGCGCGAAGCGCACCGGGAGCGGCAGTTCAACGACCTGTGGCGGACCGTGCCCGAGGCGCCGCGCGGCTCGGCGGTGCACGCCCGGCGGCCCTTCCCCGCCGATCCTCAGGAAAACATCCTCTACTTCGTCGAGAAGCACTCGCCGAAGCTCGAGCCCTGGCAGCGCGAGCTGGTGCGCATCGTGCGCAAGCTGGCCCAGTATTTCTATCCTCAGGGCCAGACCAAGGTGATGAACGAGGGCTGGGCGACGTTCTGGCATTACACGATCATCAACCGCCTGCACGAGCAAGGCCGGGTCGACGACGCGTTCATGCTCGAGTTCCTGAAGAGCCACACCAACGTCATCGCCCAGCCGCCGTTCGACTCCAGGGCCTACGGCGGGCTCAACCCCTACGCGCTCGGTTTCGCGATGTTCGCCGACCTCGCGCGCATCTGCGAGAGGCCCGACGCCGAGGATCGCGCCTGGTTCCCGGACATCGCCGGCAGCGACTGGCAGCTCACGCTCGACTTCGCGATGCGCAACTTCAAGGACGAATCGTTCATTGCCCAGTACCTGTCGCCGCGGCTGATCCGCGCGTTCCACCTGTTCGCGATCGCCGACCGCGCCGGCGAGGACACGCTGGTCGTCGACAGCATCCACGACGAGCGCGGCTACCGGCGCGTGCGCAAGCTGCTGTCGCAGCAGTACGCGCGGGAGAGCCACGTCCCCGACGTCCAGATCGTGCGCTACGACCGCGAAGGCGATCGCTCGCTGACGCTGCGCCATCATCGCCATCGGGGGCGGCCGCTGACCGAGGCCGCGGCCGAGGTCGTCGCGCACCTGCGCAGGCTGTGGGGTTTCGCGGTGCAGCTGGAGACCGACGAAGGCGACGGCCGCATCGGCACCGTCATCCAGGCCGCCGCCTGACCCCGCCGTCGGCGGGGCGACCGGATCCGATCACTGCGGGTCCGATCCCGTCGGCCCGGGACCCCATCCCGGGCGAAGCCGCGCCCAGGCCCCGGCTTGAATCGGGGCATCCTGCACCTCACAATGGGTTCATGGCCGCCAGCGGCCGCCCCGATCCCAAAGCGACCCCCATGACCGCGAACTCCTCGACCGTCATCGACAGGCTGCACGTCGTCTGCCCGCATTGCGGGACCACCAATCGCGTCGCGCGCGACCGGCTGGACGAGCGCCCGACCTGCGGCAACTGCAGGGAGCCGCTGTTCCCGGGCCACGCATTCGCGCTGACGGCCGCGAACTTCGACCGCCACATCGGATCGTCGGAGGTGCCCGTCGTCGTCGATTTCTGGGCGCCGTGGTGCGGCCCCTGCCGGGCGATGGCGCCCGCCTACGAGGAAGCCGCGGCGCAGGTCGGCGCGGGCGTCCACCTGGCGAAGCTCGACACCGAGGCGGCGCCGGAGATCGCATCGCGCTTCGGCATCCGCAGCATTCCCACGCTGGTCGCTTTCCGCAATGGCCGGGAGATCGCGCGGCAATCCGGCGCGCTGGGGACCGCCCAGTTGCTGCAGTGGATCAGGGCGCATGCCGCGCGGAACTGATCCGTCGGACTGGATGCTGTCGCAGGCCTTCGGCCTGATCGAGCAGGCGGAGCGGCTGCACCGACAGTTCTTCCGGCTCGCCACCTCGGCGAGGTCGCAGCCGTGCTGGGAGCCGCCCGCCGACGTCTTCGAGGACGACCGGGAGATCGTCATCGTCGTCGCAATGCCGGGCGTCGCCCCCGAAAGGATCGAGATTTCGAGCGAACCGGGCGTGCTGGTCGTGCGGGGCATTCGCGCGCTGGCCCCGGCCGGCGCGCGGCGCGCCATCCGGCAGCTGGAGATTCCCTACGGGCTGTTCGAGCGTCGCATCGCGCTGCCGCCCGGGGTGCTCGAGGCGAGCGCCCCGGAGATTGCGCACGGCTGCCTGGTGCTGCGCCTGCGCAAGCTGGATTGACCGGATCATGAACGAAACCAACGACCACGACACCGGCGCAGCGTCCGTCGAGGGCGCGCTGCGCGCCGAATCGGCATCGCCCGCGGTCTCCGGCCAGCCGCGCGGCGATGCCGCGTCGCGCCCGTTGCCCGACGACGCGCTGATCATCCTGCCGCTGCGCAACACCGTGATGTTCCCGGGCGTCGTGCTGCCGCTGACCGTGGGTCGCGAGCGCTCGCTCGCCGCGGTCCAGGAGGCGGTGCGTCTGGAACGGCCGCTGGGCGTGCTGCTGCAGAGCAAGCCCGAGGTCGACGAGCCGACACCCGACGACGTGCACTGGGTCGGCGCGAGCGCGGCGGTCGTCCGTTACATCACCGCCCCCGACGGGACGCACCACGCGATCGCCCGGGGGCTGCGCCGTTTCCGCGTCCTCAGGTTCCTCGATGGCTGGCCGTACACGGTCGCGCAAGTGCAGTTCGTCGACGATCCGGAGACCGTGGGCCCGGAAATCGAGGGGCGCGCGCACACGGTGAAGCAGCGCGCGATCGAGATCCTGCAACTGCTGCCGAACGTTCCCGAGGAGATGATCTCGGGCGTGCAGGCGATCGAAGGCGCGGCGAGGCTCGCCGATTTCATCGCCGGCATGATGGACGCGACCCCCGAGGACAAGCAGTCGCTGCTCGAGAAGTTCGACCTCAGGGAACGGCTCGACCGGTTGCTCGAGCTGCTGTCGCATCGCGTCGAGGTGCTCAGGGTGTCCCGCGAGGTCGACGAGCGCACGCGCGAGTCGATCTCCGACGTCAACCGCAAGCACCTGCTGCGCGAGCAGATGCGCACCATCCAGAAGGAGCTCGGCGAAGGCGAGGAGGGCACGGCCGAGATCGCCGAGCTCGACCGCGCGATCGCCGAGGCGCGCATGCCCGAGGAGGTCGAGAAGGCCGCGCGCAAGGAGCTGAAACGCCTCGAGCGCATGCCCGAAGGCGCCGGCGAGTCGTCGATGGTCCGGACCTACCTCGAGTGGTTGACCGAGCTGCCGTGGGCGAGCGAACCCGAACCGCCGATCGACATCGCGGAAGCGCGGCGCATCCTCGACGCCGATCATTTCGGCCTCGACAAGGTCAAGCGGCGCATCCTCGAGTACCTCGCCGTCCACAAGCTCAATCCGACCGGCAACAGTCCGATCCTGTGCCTGGTCGGTCCGCCCGGTGTCGGCAAGACCTCGCTGGGGCAGAGCATCGCCAAGGCGACCGCACGCAAGTTCGCGCGGGCGAGCCTGGGTGGCGTCCACGACGAGGCCGAGATCCGCGGCCATCGGCGCACCTACATCGGCTCGCTGCCCGGCAACGTCATCCAGGCGCTGCGCAAGACCGGCACGCGCGACTGCGTGATGATGCTCGACGAGGTCGACAAGCTCGGCGCGGGCGGCTTCCACGGCGACCCGGCCTCGGCGCTGCTCGAGGTGCTCGATCCCGAGCAGAACTCGACATTCCGCGACAACTACCTCGCCGTGCCTTTCGACCTGTCCAAGGTCATGTTCATCTGCACGGCCAACGTGCTCGACACCATCCCGGGACCGTTGCGCGACCGGATGGAAGTGATCGAGCTGCCCGGATACACGGCGCAGGAAAAGCTGCAGATCGCGCGGCGCTACCTGGTGCCGCGCCGGCTCGCCGCCGCCGGTCTTGCCCCGGCCCAATGCGAGATCGGCGACGACACGCTGTCGGCGATCATCGACGACTACACGCGCGAGGCCGGCGTGCGCAACCTCGAGCGCGAAATCGGGCGGGTGTTCCAGAGCGTCGCCGTGCGCGTCGCCGAGGGCACTGCGGAGAAGGTCGTCGTCGGCCCCGGCGATCTGGCGGGGATCCTGGGGCCCCGCAGGTTCGAGGCCGAAGTGGCGATGGCGAGCGGCATTCCGGGTGTTGCGACCGGGCTCGCCTGGACTCCGGTCGGCGGCGACATCCTGTTCATCGAGGCCGCGCGGATGCCCGGCGCCGGTCGGCTGATCCTCACCGGCCAGCTCGGCGACGTGATGAAGGAGAGCGCCCAGGCCGCGCTGTCGCTGGTCAAGGCGCGTTCGGCACAGCTCGGCATCGCCGCCGAGATGCTTGAGAAGTCCGACGTCCACGTCCACGTGCCGGCGGGCGCGACCCCGAAGGACGGGCCGAGCGCCGGGGTCGCGATGTTCGTGGCGCTCGCGTCGCTGTTCACCGCGCGCCCGGTGCGTTCCGACGTCGCGATGACCGGCGAAATCAGCCTGCGCGGCCTCGTGCTGCCGATCGGCGGCGTCAAGGAGAAGGTGCTCGCGGCCCTGCGCGCCGGCATCCGGACCGTGATGCTCCCTGCGCGCAACCGGCGCGATCTCGAGGAGATCCCCGCCGACGCCCGCGAAAGGCTCGAATTCGTCTGGATCGAGGACGTCGACCAGGCGCTGGCGACGGCCCTGTCATCCGCCGCGACCGGGCGCGCGCCGGTGTGATCCGCCGCGGGCTCGTCGCCGGACGGCTCGTGCGGTGAATCCGCAGCCCACACCGCTGCTCGAGGCCCGCGGGCTGCACACGTATTACGGCGCGAGCCACGTTCTGCACGGCGTCGACTTCGCGATCGCGCGCGGCGAGGTCGTCGGGCTGATGGGGCGCAACGGCATGGGCAAGAGCACGCTGATCCGCAGCATGCTCGGATTCGTGACGCCGCGCGAGGGCGAGGTCAGGGTCCGCGGCGTCGCGATGACCGGCGCGTCGCCATTTCGCATCGCGCGCATGGGCATCGCCTACGTGCCCGAAGGACGCGGCATGTTCCCGAACCTGACGGCGCGCGAGAACCTGGTGCTGGCGTCGCGACCGGGGGACGCGGCGCGCAGCGACTGGACGCTCGAGCGCGTGCTGGCGACGTTTCCGCGGCTCGCCGAACGCCTCGACCACGAGGCCTCGAAACTCTCCGGCGGCGAGCAGCAGATGCTCGCGATCGGACGCGCGCTGATGACCCATCCGGAACTGCTGATCCTCGACGAGGCCACCGAGGGGCTGGCGCCGCTGGTCGCGCGCGAGATCTGGCGCGTCGTCGGCGACATCCGCGCCCAGGGGATCGGGGCGCTGATCGTCGACCGCAACTACCAGGCGGTGACGGCGCTTGCCGACCGCTGCGCGATCCTGGTCAAGGGCCGCGTCGTCTTCGACGGCGACAGCGAGGGACTGCGTGCCCGGCCCGAAGTCCTGCACCGGCATCTCGGCGTCTGAGCGATCCGCGGCTGGCGGCGCGGCGGGCCGCCCCGCGTGGCCGCTTGACCCAAATCAAGCAATCCGAAAAAAGCGGCACCTGGCAGGCCGCCTGCCGCGCCTGCACCATTGATTGCGGGTATCGTCCTCCGGAACCACAACATCTTGTATGCGGAGGCATCGAGCATGACGGAGGGGAATCGCGGATCGGGCGGCTGCACGCCCACCACAGTGACCAAGCGCGACGGGGCGCGCGTCGCCTTCGACGTCGGCAAGATCGCGTCGGCGATCGCTCGCGCTGGCGCGGCAACGGGCGAATTCGGAACCGAGCGCGCGGCGGAACTCGCCGGCAGCGTCGCGAAAGCGCTGTCGCCGGATGCCGGGTCGGATCCACAGGCGACCGGCGTCACCGTCGAGGCGATCCAGGACCGGGTCGAATCGGCACTGCTCGACGCAGGTTTCCGGAAGGCGGCGCGCGCCTACATCGTCTATCGCGAACGGCACGCGAGGCTGCGCGACGACCGCAGGACGATCGTCGACGTCGCGGCATCGGTCAACGAATACCTCGATCGGGAGGACTGGCGCGTCAATGCGAATGCCAACCAGGGCTACTCGCTCGGCGGGCTGATCCTCAACGTCTCGGGCAAGGTCGTCGCGAACTACTGGCTGTCGCAGGTCTACGCGCCGGAGATCGGGCTTGCGCATCGCGAAGGCGACGTCCACATCCACGACCTCGACATGCTCGCCGGCTATTGCGCCGGCTGGTCGCTGCGCCAGCTGCTGCACGAAGGCCTGAACGGCGTCCCCGGAAAGGTCGAGGCGGGCCCGCCGAAGCACATGTCGAGCGCCGTGGGCCAGATCGTGAACTTCCTGGGCACGCTGCAGAACGAGTGGGCGGGCGCCCAGGCTTTCTCGTCGTTCGACACCTACATGGCCCCGTTCATCCGTCACGACCGGATGACCTACGACGGCGTGCGGCAGTGCATCCAGGAGCTGATCTACAACCTGAACGTGCCGTCGCGCTGGGGTACCCAGACGCCGTTCACCAACCTGACCTTCGACTGGACCTGCCCCGAGGACCTGCGCGACCAGATCCCGGTGATCGCGGGCGAGGAAATGCCGTTCACCTACGGCGAGCTGCGCTCCGAGATGGACATGATCAACCGCGCCTACATCGAGGTGATGACCGCGGGCGACGCCAAGGGCCGGGTGTTCACCTTCCCGATCCCGACCTACAACATCACGCCCGAGTTCGACTGGGATCATCCGAACACCGAGGCGCTGTTCGCGATGACGGCGAAGTACGGCCTGCCGTACTTCCAGAACTTCATCAACTCCGAGCTCAAGCCCAACATGATCCGGTCGATGTGCTGCCGGCTGCAGCTCGACCTCACCGAACTGCTGAAGCGCGGCAACGGGCTGTTCGGCTCCGCCGAGCAGACGGGATCGATCGGCGTCGTGACGCTGAACTGTGCTCGCCTGGGCTACCTGCACCGCGGCGACGAGGCCGCGCTGCTGGCGCGTGTCGACGCGCTGCTCGAACTCGCGAAGGAGAGCCTCGAGGTCAAGCGCAAGGTGATCCAGCGGCACATCGACGGCGGGCTCTTTCCCTACACCCGGCGCTACCTCGGCACGCTGCGCAATCACTTCTCGACGATCGGGGTCAACGGGGTCAACGAGATGATCCGCAATTTCACCGCCGATCGCGACGACGTCACGACGGCGGGCGGCTACGCGCTCGCGCTGAGGCTGCTCGACCACGTCCGCAGCCGGATCCTCGCGTTCCAGGAGGAGACCGGGCACATGTACAACCTCGAGGCGACGCCGGCCGAGGGCACGACCTACCGTTTCGCCAAGGAGGATCGCAAGCGCTTTCCGGACATCCTGCAGGCGGGGACGCGCGAGATGCCCTACTACACGAATTCGTCCCAGCTTCCGGTCGGCTTCACCGACGACCCGTTCGAGGCGCTGGAGCGGCAGGAGGTCCTGCAGAAGAAGTACACCGGCGGAACCGTGCTCCACCTGTACATGAACGAGCGCGTATCGTCGGCCGCCGCGTGCCGGAAGCTGGTGCGTCGGGCGCTCGAGCGTTTCGCGCTGCCCTACATCACCGTGACGCCGACGTTCTCGATCTGCCCGAGCCACGGCTATCTCGCCGGCGAGCACGAGTTCTGTCCGAAATGCGACGAGGCACTGCTCGACCGCAAGCGGCGCGAGCTTGCCGCAGCATGAACGCCATCCGGCGAATGACGGTATCCACCCACCCACAGGAGGCACGATGAACTCGATGACCGAACAGCTGCAGCTTGCGCGCAGCGTCACGCTCGCGGACGACGAACGCCAGCGCTGCGAGATCTGGACGCGCGTGATGGGCTACCACCGTCCGGTGGCGTCGTTCAACATCGGCAAGAAAGGCGAGCACGCCGAGCGACGCTTCTTCACCGAAGCGCAGGCGCGGCTTTGCGGCACGCCGTGACCGATTGATGCGAGCCCCGGTGCCGACGCCGGCGGCGCCGGCTGCGCGACCGCGGCGGGCGCGCGGCGAAATCTCCGTCGGCGGGCTGACGCCGCTGTCGTCGACCGACTGGCCGGGAGAGCTCTGCGCCGTCGTGTTCTGCCAGGGGTGCCCCTGGCGCTGCGGCTATTGCCACAACCCGGGGCTGCTGCCCGCCCGCAGGCACGGCGGGATTGCGTGGACCGACGTTGAGGCGTTCCTCGCCCGCCGTCGCGGCCTGCTCGACGGCGTGGTGTTCTCAGGCGGCGAGCCGCTTGCCCAGCCGGGGCTTGCCGCAGCGATGGCGAGCGTCCGGGCGCAGGGCTTTCGCGTCGGTTTGCACACGGGGGGTGCCTATCCCCAGCGCTTCGCGCGGGTGCTGCCGCTGCTCGACTGGGTCGGGTTCGACATCAAGGCGCCTTTCGATGAATATCCGCTGGTCACCGCGGTGCCCGGCAGCGGCGACCAGGCACTGGCGAGCGCGCGCCTGCTGATCCAAAGCGGCGTCGACTGCGAATTCCGCACGACCGTGCATCCGCGGCAGCTCTCGGCGGCGGCGATCGAACGCGTTGCGGCGGGCCTTGCCGGCCTGGGCGCGCGGCGCTACGTGCTGCAGGCGTTCCGGAGCACGGGCTGCGCGAACGTGCAGTTCACCCGCGACGTTCCCGCATCGTCATTGAGCGGGCCCTGGGTCGCAAGGCTCGCGCGGCACTTCGAATCGTTCGACGTCCGGGCGGCCTGAACCCGGCCGCGCGGTCGGCTTCAGCGGATCGTCATGCCGCCATCGGCGGCGAGCACCTGGCCGGTGACGTAGCTCGCGGCGTCCGAGGCGAAGAACACGAACACCCGGGCGATCTCGGCCGGCTCGGCCCAGCGCCCCAGCGGGATGCGCGCGAGGTATTTTTCGCGAAAGCGCTCGTCGGTGCGTATCGTCTCGGTCATCGGCGTGGCGGCGCCGGGTGCGACGGCATTGACCGTGATCCCGTACTGGGCGAGCTCGCGGGCGGCCGACATCGTCATGCCGACGATCCCCGCCTTCGCGGCCGAATAGTTGATCTGCCCGATCGTGCCCTGCACGCCTGCGGTCGAGGTGACGTTGATGATCCGGCCGTAGCGTCGCGCCATCATCCCGGGCGCGACCGCCTGCAGGCAGTTGAAGCTTCCTGTCAGGTGAACCCCCAGCACCGCCTCCCACTGCTCGGCGGACATCTTGTGCAGCATCGCCGGCCGGATGATGCCGGCGTTGTTGACCAGGATGTCGATGCGACCGAAGCGCGCGGTCGTCTCGGCCACCAGCGCATCGACGTCGCTGCGCGAAGCGACGTCGCATCGGCCGCCCATGGCGTCGACGCCGTCGCGGGCCAGTTCCGCCGCCAGCGCCTGCGCCCGGTCGCCGGCCACGTCGGCGATGCAGACGCGCGCGCCTTCGGCGGCGAACGCACGCACGACCGCCTCGCCGATTCCCTGTCCGGCGCCGGTGACCAGCGCGATCCTGCCGTCGAGTTGCATTCCGATTGTCCGCCGTTGCGCCGCGGGCCTCGTGGGCCGGGTCCGACGGTGCTCCGCCGGCCGGCGGTCCGCATTGACGTGCATCAACGAATCCACGCCACGCCACGCGAGCCGCGCCCGCCGCTCCCGCCGCGCCGGCGCAGGGCGGGCGACCCGGCCCGCCTTGCCCTGCCGAGCTTGATATGGCTCAAGGCCGTTTGCAAGGCCGGTGCCGACAATCAAGGCGCATTCGGATACCGGATTGCGAAGGCAAGGAGGAGGAGCGTGGAGCGGTCGTTCGCACGCGAAGTCGAGTCGCTTGCGCTGGGGGATGGCGCGCTGTTCGAAGGCGAGGGCATCCTCGCGGTGACCAAGGCGCTGCTGCAGTCGGGGGTCGCCTACGTCGGCGGCTACCAGGGTTCCCCGGTGTCCCAGCTCCTCGACGTCATGGTCCAGGCGCGCGAGTACCTCGACTCGCTCGGCGTCCATGTCGAGCCCTGCACGAACGAGGCGTCGGCATGCGCGATGCTCGCGGCATCGGTCAACTATCCGGTGCGCGGCGCGGTGACCTGGAAATCGATCGTCGGGACCAACGTCGCCTCCGATGCGCTGTCCAACATCGCGTCGCCGGGGGTCATCGGAGGTGCGCTGATCATCGTCGGCGAAGACTACGGCGAGGGCTCGAGCGTCGTGCAGGAGCGCACGCACGCTTTCGCGATGAAATCATCGCTGTGCCTGCTCGATCCCCGCCCCGAACTCGCCCACACCGTGCGGGTGGTCGAGCACGCATTCGCACTGTCGGAAGCCGCGTCGACGCCCGTGATGCTGCAGCTGCGCATCCGTGCCTGCCATCTGCAGGGCAGCTTCGTCTGCCGCGACAACGTCGCGCCGGCGGTCTCCACCCGCCACCTGCTCGAGCGGCCGGCCACGCCCGACCTCGGTCACCTGTCGCACCCCCCTTTCACGTTCGAGCACGAGCGGCAGAAGGTCGAAGAGCGGCTGCCGGCGGCGCGGCGCTACATCGTCGAGCACCAAATCAACGAAGTGTTCGGCGGCGACGTGCGCGACCTCGGCATCGTCGTCCAGGGAGGGCTGTTCAACGCACTGGTCGCCGCGCAGAGGATCGCCGGATTCGTGAACGACGATGGCGCCTGCCGCCTTCCGATGCTGGTGCTCAACGCGACCTATCCGCTGGTGGCAGAGGAGCTCGAGCGCTTCTGCGGCGACAAGCGCGCAGTGCTGGTGCTCGAGGAAGGGCACCCCGAGTTCATCGAGTTCGAGCTGACGACACTCCTCGCCCGGGCGCGCAGCCCCTGCGTCGTCCGGGGCAAGGCGACGATGGCCGGCGCCGGCGAGTACACCACCGAGCGCATCGTCGGCGGGCTCCTGGGCTTCGTCGCCGAGTTCGCCGCCACGCTCTCGACCGCCGCGGCCGCTGCGTGGCGCGAGGAGGTCGCCGGGGTGCGGGAGCGGGCCCGCTCGCTGCTTGCAGCGCAGGTGCCGCCGCGCCCACCGGGGTTCTGCATCGGCTGTCCGGAGCGTCCCGTGTTCAGTGCGCTGAAGCTCGTCGAGCGCGAGCTCGGGCCGCGCCACGTTGCGGCCGACATCGGCTGCCATTCGTTCGCGATGTTCGAGCCTTTTGCGCTGGGTCATTCGATCAGCGGCTACGGGATGGGCCTCGCGAGCGCCGCCGCCGTGGGCCCGATCAGCGCGCAGCGCCCGCTGGCGACCGTCGGCGACGGCGGGTTCTGGCACAACGGGTTCCTGTCCGGCGTCACATCGGCGGTCAAGAACCGCGCGGATTCGGTGCTGCTGATCTTCAAGAACGGCTACACGTCGGCGACGGGCACGCAGGACCTCGTGTCGTCGCCCCCGGCCGCGCTGCGCCGCGACGCCGGCGGTGCGAGCACCACCGCGGCGGACACGACGATCGAGGAGGTCCTGCGCGGCGTCGGTGTCGGCTGGCTGCGCAGCGTTCACAGCTACGACGTCGGCGCGATGCAGGCGGTGCTGACCGAGGCATTCACGACGCCGCAGGCCGGGCTCAAGGTCGTCGTCGCCGAAGGCGAGTGCCAGCTCGAGCGCCAGCGCCGGCTGCGCTCGTCGACCGCGCATGCGCTGGCGTCCGGCGAACGCGTCGTGCGGGTGCGCTACGGCATCGACGAGGATGTCTGCACCGGGGATCGCGCGTGCATCCGGCTGTCGGGGTGTCCGTCGCTGACCCTCAAGGCGTCGCAGGACCCGCTGCGCGTGGGTCTGGTGACCACGATCGACCGGGCTTGCGTCGGCTGCGGCCTCTGCGGCGAGCTCGCGCAGACCGCCGCACTGTGTCCTTCGTTCCACCGCGTCGAGGTCGTCACGGCGCCGACTGCGTGGGAACGCCTCCTGGCAAAGGTTCGCGGATGGACGATGCGAAGCCTGCTGGCGTGAACGGTCATGAGCCGTCGTGAGCCGCTGGCGCTGCTGATCGCCGCGCTGGGCGGGCAGGGCGGCGGCGTGCTCGCCGACTGGATCGTGCGCGCTGCGCGGACCGACGGATGGCTCGCGCAGGCGACCTCGACGCCGGGAGTGTCGCAGCGCACCGGCGCCACCACCTATTACGTCGAACTCGCGGCACCGCCGACGGCCACTTCCGTGGCCTGTCCGCCTGCCGCACCGGCCGCCGTCCGCGTTCCGGCGGCCCCGCCGTCGTGCGTGCTGGGACTCGCGCCGGTGCCAGGTCGCGTCGACGTGCTGGTCTGCGCCGAGCTGCTGGAAGCCGCGCGGATGCTGGAACGCGGCATGAGCACGCCTTCGCGGACGACGATCGTCGCCTCGACCCATCGCGTCCTGACCACGCGCGAGAAGATGGGGGGTGAGCAGGCGTGCTTCGACGGCGCGGCGATCATCGACGCGGCGGTCGCGCTGTCGCGCCACGCGGTGCTGCTCGATCTCGAAGCGTTGCGGGCAACGCACGGCAGCGCGATTGGCGCCGTGCTCTTCGGTGCGCTGATCGGCAGCGGGGCGCTGCCGATCGGGCGTGCGGCCTGCGAAGACGCGATTCGCGCCTCGGGCAAGGGGGTCGAAGCGAGCCTCGCCGGGTTCGACGCGGCGTTCACGCGGGCGCGCAGTTCGTCGCCGCACATGCGCGACACCGGCGTCGCCGCCGGCAGTCGCGACGGCGAGGCCGCTCCGATGCGGCGGGCGGCCTCGGCGGGCAGGGCACAGGTCGTTGCCGGCAGACGGTCCCTCCAGCCGCTGCCCGCCGCGATCGCGCAGAGGATTGCAGGGTTGCCGGAACGGATCCGGGGGATCGCGGACGCCGGCAGCCGGGCGCTTATCGAATACCAGGACACGCGCTATGCGGCACGCTACCTCGATCGCGTCGAGCGCGTCGCGGCGCTGGAGACGGCCGCGCGCAGTGGCGGCGCGCACGATGGCACGCACGACGGCGTTGCACGCGAAGCCGCGCGCCATCTCGCGCTGTGGATGCGCTACGACGACCTGATCCGCGTCGCGGCGCTGAAGTCGCGGGCCTCGCGCTTCGCCGCGATACGCAATGACGTCGATGCTGCGGACGAGGCGATCGTTCGCGTCTACGATTTCTTTGCACCCAGTGCGCGGGAACTGGCGGCGATCCTGCCCCGGCCTCTCGGCGCGTGGCTGGAACGCCGGGTCATCGCAGCGGGCAGCCGTGCGGCCTCGGCGAAAGCCGGCGCTCGGCGAATCCGGCCGGCCGGCCGGATGACGCTGCAGAGCTCGTCGATCACCGGCCTCCTCGCGCTGCGGCTTGCTGCGGCGCTGCGCCCGCTGCGGCCGCATTCGCTGCGCTTTGCGCGCGAACAGCAGGCGATCGACGAATGGCTGGCCGCGATCCATCAGGCGCTGTCCTCCGACAGCGCGGCCCGGCGCGCCACCGCGATCGATCTCGCGCGGCTGCCGCGGCTGGTTCGCGGCTACGGCGACACCCATGCCGGGGGTTGCGCATCCTTCGACCGCATCCTGGCCGCGTATCGGGAACGATGCGCGGTCGATCCGGAGGGGGCGGGCGTCGCCCTGCGTTCGGGCGTGACGGCCGCGCTCAGCGGGCCGGGCTGCGCCGCGCCCGCGCCGGCCGCAGCTGCTGCTGCTGCTGCCGGTCGACCTGCCGCAGCATCGTCGCCAATGTGATCGAGCCGAAGGTCGCTTTCGCGATTTCGTCGACCTCCGACTGAACGGCGCGCAGCGCGCGACCCACCGGCGTGGACTCGCCGGGCTCGCGCCTTGCAGCCGGCGAGGCGTCGAGATCCTCGAACAGCCGGATCACGTCCAGCAAGGTGAGCCGGCGCGCGTTGCCGGTGAAGCGGTAGCCGCCGCCGACGCCGCGGATCGACTGCACGATGCCCGCGCGCGCGAGTTCCGAGAGCACCTTGGCGAGGTGATGCGCCGAGACGCCGTACTTGGCGGCGATCTCGACCGAAGAGACGTGGCGCGCCGGATCGGCGGCGAACTCGATCACGCTGTAGAGGGCGAGCAGGGTGTTCTTCTGGAGTCTCATCGCGGGGGTGCTCCACGTCGGCCGGCACCACCTCGCCCGGCGTTCCGGGCGCGTCGCTGGCGCGGCCTCATGCGTCGAGCCGCATTTCGAGGGGGATGAACGGCCCGGCGGTCATGCCCTGGCTGCGGAAGAACGACAGGATCAGCGTGTTGTCCCGCGAAAGCATCGTTCGCAGCTCGCGCACGCCGGCGCGCCTGAAGCTCGCGCAGACGGCTGCCAGCAGCTGGCTGCCGATGCCGGAAAGACGCACGTCGGGGCGCACGTCGATCGCGAACACCCAGCCGCAAGGCGGCGAGCCGAACTCCCAGTCCCGCACTTCGCCGATGACGAAGCCGACGACCTGCCCTTCGCGCTCCGCGACGAGGAAGCGCCGCCCCGACTGCGTGGCGTCGCCGTAGCGCCGGAACACGCTTCGCCAGTACGCGCGCTTCTCGATGCCGGTGACCGTCGCGTCGATCGCGATCACCTGGTCGAGGTCGCGCCTGCGCGCCGGCCGCACGTCGACGGCGGGCGGCGCCGCGGCTGCCGCCTTCGGGCGAGCGGCCCTGCGCGAGCGTCCGGAAACCCTGGGCAGTGTCGCGGTCATGTTAGGTCCGAAAGGATGATGCAGATCAAGTCAAATACCCGCATTCGGGTACCAGAATATGCCGCACAAGACGGATTGCAGTCAATTCCGGATGTGGCGCCCGGGCGGAGCACCGCGAGAGTGCGTTGGGGAGCCAGAGCCGCGTCGGGAAGCATTCCGTCACGCATACCGCAGGATCATCGCATGACGCAGAAGGAGACTGCCATGGATGTTCTAAGGCTCGACGCTGCGGCACCCCCTCTCGACGATGGCGAGGCGGGAACGGCGCGGCGCGCGTTCACAGCTCTTTGCATCCCGCTTCGCTGCGGAGGCACGCGATGAAGGCCTCGCTTGCAGCGGGACTCACCGCGGCGTCCAGGCGGACCGTCGACCGGGAGCGGACGATCGATTTCATGGGCGAGAAGGCGCGGGTCTACGCCACACCGATGCTGGTGCGCGACATCGAGCTCGCGTGCCGGGACCTGCTGCTCGCGCACCTCGATCCGGGCGAGGATTCGGTCGGCACCCGCGTCGAGCTCGATCATCTCGCGGCGACGCTGCTGGGCATGCCGGTCGAGCTGACGGTGACCGTGACCGAGGTCAAGGGACGCGCGGTCACGTTCTCGTTCGAGGGTCGCGACAGCGTCGACACGATCTGCCGCGGCCTGCACCGGCGCTTCGTCGTCGACATCGCGGCGACCGAGGCCCGGCTTGCCGCCAAGGCGGCGAAAGCGGCCAAGGCATCGAAGGTCGAGCAGGCGTGAACGCAGGTGCCGACGGCGTGCGGCGCGTCCCGACGTACTGCTACCAGTGCGTCGCCGGCCCGGACCTGCTGACGGTCAAGGTCGTCGACGGGGTCGCCACCGAGGTCGAGCCCAACTTCTGCGCCGCGTCCGTGCACCCCGGCGGCGGCAAGGTTTGCGTCAAGGCGTACGGCCTGGTGCAGAAGACCTACAACCCGCATCGCGTGCGATCGCCGATGAAGCGCACGAATCCGGCCAAGGGTCGCGACCAGGACCCGGGATTCGTCCCGATCTCGTGGGACGAGGCGTTCGAGCTGATCGCCTCGCGCCTCGACGCCGTGCGCGCCGAAGGGCTCACCGACGCGTCGGGCTATCCGCGCGTCGCGGCAAGCTTCGGAGGCGGCGGGACGCCGCAGTCCTACATGGGGACATTCCCGGCGTTCCTGTCCGCGTGGGGGCCGGTCGACATGGGTTTCGGCTCGGGACAGGGCGTCAAGTGCTATCACTCCGAGCACCTCTACGGCGAGCTCTGGCATCGCGCTTTCACCGTCTCGCCCGACACGCCGCTCACCGATTACCTGATCTCGTGCGGCGCCAACGTCGAGGCTTCGGGCGGCGTCGTCGGCGTCTTTCGCCACGCCGAGGCGCGTGCGCGCGGGATGAAGCGCGTCCAGGTCGAGCCGCATCTGTCGGTCACCGGCGCCTGCTCCGCCGAGTGGGTGCCGATCAAGCCCAAGACCGATGCGGCGTTCCTGTTCGCGCTGATGCACGTGCTGCTGCACGAACTGCCGCGCGACCGGCTCGACGTTCCGTTCCTGGCGCGGCGGACGGCGTCGCCTTACCTGGTCGGCCCGAACGGCTATTACCTGCGTGACCGCACGACGCGCAAGCCGCTGGTCTGGCACGCGCTCGAAGCTCGCGCGGTTGCCCACGACGCGCCGGGGCTCGCGGAGGCGCTCGAAGGCCGCTACGCCGTCGACGCGATCGAGATCGGTGCCGACGGCGATGTGCTCGCCGACGGCGGCGTCATCGGCGAGACGGCGTTCTCCCGGATGGTCGCGCACATGGCCTCGTGCACGCCCGAGTGGGCGGCGGGCATCTGCGACGTTCCCGCGGCGACGACCCGCCGGATCGCCCGCGAGTTCGTCGAACACGCCCGCGTCGGCGCGACGATCGACGTCGACGGCCTGACGCTGCCCTACCGGCCGGTGGCGGTGAGCCTCGGCAAGACGGTCAACAACGGCTGGGGCGGCTACGAGTGCTGCTGGGCGCGCACGATGCTCGCGGCCCTGGTCGGGGGGCTCGAGGTCCCCGGGGGAACGCTGGGCACGACGGTCCGCCTGAATCGCCCGCTGTCGGAGCGGCTCGCAAGCGCGACCCCCGGGCCGGACGGATTCATGAGCTATCCGATGAATCCGACCGACAAGGCGCACTGGTCGGCACAGCCGAACATCCGCAATGCCTACCGCACGATGGTCCCGCTGGCAGGCAACGGGCCGTGGAGCCAGGCGCTCGGACCGACCCACTTCTCGTGGATGTTCCTCGACCAGACGCCCAAGGGCCTGCCGCGGGTCGATCCACCGGACGTATGGTTCGTCTACCGGACCAACCCGGCCATCTCGTTCTGGGACACGGCCGCGCTCGGCGAGAAGATGGCGCGCTTTCCGTTCGTCGTCGCCTTCGCCTACACGCGCGACGAGACCAACCACTACGCCGACGTGCTGCTGCCGGATGCGACGGACCTCGAGAGCCTGCAGCTGATCCGCATCGGCGGCTCCAAATATGTCGAGCAGTTCTGGGACCGCCAGGGTTTCGCGCTGCGTCAGCCCGCGGTCGCGACGCAGGGCGATGCGCGCGATTTCACCGAAATCGCCACCGAGCTCGCCAAGCGCACCGGGCTCCTCGCCAAGTACAACGCGTCGATCAACAAGGGCGCGGCGGGCGTTCCGCTCGCCAGCGCGCACGGTGACTTCTCGCTCGACATCGACCGTGTCCATTCGCGGGAAGCGATCTGGGATGCGGTCTGCCGCGCCGCCAGCGCGGAACTGAGCGACGGCAAGGACGTACACGATCTCGCGTGGTGGAAGGCGAACGGCCTCGCGACGCGGCCGTTTCCGCGCAGCGACTGGTACCTCTATCCGACGCTGGTCGAACGCGGCCTGCGCTTCGAATTGCCCTACCAGGAAAGGCTGCAGCGCGTCGGCGCCGAGCTCGGCCGAAGGCTGCACGAGCACGACATGCACTGGTGGGACCGCCAGCTCGACGAGTACCGTGCGCTTCCGGCCTGCAGGGATTTCGCCGCACCGTGGGAGGCTGCAGTCACGACCGCCGGCGGCAAGCCGGCCGACTATCCGTTCTGGCTGCTCACCGCGCGCAGCATGCAGTACGCGTGGGGCGGCAACGTCGGCATGCAGCTGATCAAGGAGGTCGCCGACAACATCGCCGGCCACCGCGGCGTGATCATCAACACGCAGACCGCCGGACGCCTCGGCATCGGTGACGGCGACGCGATCGAGATCGCGACACCGCAGCGCAGCGTCCGCGGCCTCGCGGTGCTGCGGCAGGGCATCCGGCCCGACACGCTGCTGCTGATCGGCCAGTTCGAGCACTGGGCGACACCGTTCGCCAGGGACTTCGGCGTGCCGAGCCTCAACACCCTCGCGACGATGTCGATGGACCTGACCGACGCGACCGGCTCGGGCGCCGACATCGTTCGCGTCAAGATCGGCAGGGCCCGGGGCATGGGCCCGCCGCCTGCAAGCGCGCGCCGACGCCCGGCGGCGCAGCCTTCGCCATGACGCGCTGGGCCATGGTCGCGGACCTGCGGCGCTGCGTCGGCTGCCAGACCTGCACGGCTGCGTGCCGGCACGCGAACGCGACGCCACCGGGGGTGCAGTGGCGCCGGGTGCTCGACCTCGAATTCGGCACGTATCCGGACGTGCAGCGCGCCTTCGTGCCGACCGGATGCATGCATTGCGACGATCCGCCTTGCGCCGATGTCTGCCCGACCACCGCGACCCGGAAGCGCGCCGACGGCATCGTCACCATCGATTACGACCTCTGCATCGGCTGCTCGTACTGCGTCATGGCGTGTCCCTACGAGGCCCGCTTCAAGACCCAGCGAGCGGTCTTTGCCTACGGCCGCCCGATGGAAAACGAGGCGAAGCGGCGCGACGACGCCAGGCTCGCGGTTGCGACCAAATGCACGTTCTGCGTCGAGCGGATCGACGCCGGCATCGCGGGCGGCCTGACACCGGGCGTCGATCCGGAAGCCACGCCTGCCTGCGTCAATGCCTGCATCGCCAGCGCGCTCGCGTTCGGCGACATCGACGATCCGGGCAGCAACGTGTCGCGGCTGCTCGCCGACAACCAACACTTCCGCATGCACGAGGAACTCGGGACGGGCCCCGGGTTCTACTACGTCTGGGACCGCGGCGACGGCATGCCGCCGGCACCGCGAGGCGCGGCGCCATGACCTACCGATCCTCGCCACCCCGGCAGAAGAGCTGGGACGTACGCGCCGCGGCCAACTTCACCTGCGGAGGCGCAGGGACCGGGCTGATCGTGTTCGCGGCACTCGCCGGCGAGCACGGCGAGTTCCTCGGGTCGCTGATCATCGCCGGGCTCGCGCTGGTCGCCACCGGATTGCTTGCGGTCTGGCACGAAACCGGTCGGCCGCTGCGCGCGCTGCACGTGTTCTTCCATCCGCAGACGTCGTGGATGTCCCGCGAGGCCTACGTCGCGACGCTGCTGTTTCCGGCGGGATTGCTCGCCGCGGCAGGCGTTCCGGGTCTTGCCTGGCTGTCCGCCGCGCTCGCGCTGGCATTCGTCTATTGTCAGGCGCGGATGCTGCGCGCATCAACCGGCATTCCGGCGTGGCGCGAACCTCGGATCGTCCCGCTGATCGTCGCGACCGGATTGGCCGAGGGCGGCGGCCTGCTCCTTGCGGCCTCGCCGTGGCTGCACGTGGACACCGCGCCGCTGCTGGAGGCGTTCGCTGCGCTGCTGCTGCTCCGCGGCGTTCTGTGGTGGGTCTACCGGCGCGCGCTCGCCGGAACGGCCGCGCCGCGGGCGCTGGCCGCGCTGGACGGGAGCGGCGCGATTCTCTACGTCGCCGGGACGCTGCTGCCGCTCGCGTTGACGGGCATCGCCGCAGCCAGTGCCCCCGGCAGTGCGGGAGGGGCATTCGCCGCCGCTGTCGCGGGCCTCGCAGCGGCGGCTGCCGGAGCGCAGATGAAATACACGCTGGTCGTGAAAGCCGGGTTCACCCAGGGATTCGCGCTGGCGCATCTGCCGGTGCGCGGGACGGCCCGGCAGCACCCGCCGACGGGCGTAAGGACGGACGGACCCGGGGACATCGGGACATAGGGGGCGAGGATGGGCGCAATCACCCGGGCGGAAGTCGGCATCGATGCACGAAGGCATTTCCACGCGCTGCTGGAGTCGATGCCGCGCGAGCGGCTCGCCGAGTTGCAGCGCTCGCGGCTCAACTCGACGCTCGCCAATGCCCATGCGAACGTGCCGTTCCACCGCGCCCGGCTCGACGCGGCGGGGATCGGTGCGGGGCCCCTCGAGAGCCTCGACGATCTTTCGCACCTGCCGTTCACGGTGAAGGCGGACCTGCGCGACCAGTACCCGTTCGGCATGTTCGCGCGCAACGCGAAGAGCCTCTCGCGCCTGCACGCATCGTCGGGGACGACCGGCAAGCCGACGGTGGTCGGCTACACGCAACGCGATCTCGACACCTGGGCCGACCTGATGGCGCGGTCGATGTTCGCCGGCGGCGCGCGTCGTGGCGACATCGTGCACAACGCGTACGGCTACGGCTTGTTCACCGGCGGGCTCGGCGCCCACGCCGGTGCAGAGCGCCTTGGGGCGGTCGTCGTGCCCGTCTCGGGCGGATCGACCGAGCGACAGGTTGCGCTGATCACCGATTTCGGCGCGCGGGTGCTGTGCGCGACCCCGTCGTATGCGCTGGCCATCGCCGAGGTCGCCGAGCAGCAGGGTGTCGACCTGCGCCGCAGCGCGCTTGCCGTGGGCCTCTTCGGCGCCGAGCCCTGGAGCGCGGCCATGCGCCGCGAGATCGAGTCGCGGCTGGGGCTGAAGGCGATCGACGTCTACGGACTGTCCGAGATCATGGGCCCGGGAGTGGCCTGCGAATGCGAATTCCAGGCAGGACTGCACGGCTGGGAGGACCACTTCCTGTTCGAGGTGATCGACCCGGACACCGGCGCGCCGGTGCCGGAAGGCCAGCCGGGCGAGCTGGTGATCACGACGCTGACCAAGGAAGCGCTGCCGATGCTGCGCTACCGGACGCGCGACATGACGACGATCACGACGGCGCCCTGCGACTGCGGGCGGACCCACCTGCGCATCCTGCGCGTCACCGGTCGCAACGACGACATGCTGATCGTCCGCGGCGTCAACGTCTATCCGTCGCAGCTCGAGGCCGTGCTGGTCGGGCGCCCGCGCGTCGCACCGCACTACCAGGTCGTCGTCGACCGCCGCGGCAGTCTCGATCACGTGACCCTCGAAATCGAGGCGCGGGTCGGCGTGGCTCCCGGGGACTTCGAAGGCCTGGGGCAGGACGTCGCGCATCACGTCAAGTCGCTCGTCGGCATCACCGTCGACGTGGTGGTGAAGAGTCCCGGCGAAATCCCGCGCTCGCAGGGCAAGGCGGTGCGGGTGCGCGACCTGCGCCCGAAAGGGAACTGAGGGAAACCGAGGGGAACGGAGATGGCCAAACGTCTGCTGAAGCTGACCGTCAACGGCCGCGAGCGCGAGGATGCGGTCGCGGACGAGACCCTGCTCGTCGACTACCTGCGCAGCACGGTCGATCTCACCGGCACCAAGCAGGGCTGCGACGGTGGTGAATGCGGCGCCTGCACGGTGCTGGTCGACGGCGAGCCGAGGCTTGCGTGTATCACGCTGGCGGCCAGCGTGGCCGGGCACGCGGTCGAGACGATCGAGGCTCTCGCGCACGAAGGGCGCATGAGCCGCCTGCAGCAGGCTTTCCACGAGAAGCTGGGGACGCAATGCGGCTTCTGCACGCCGGGAATGATCATGAGCGCCGAAGGGCTGCTCCGGCGCAATCCCGCACCGAGCGAGGCCGAGATCCGGGCGGCGCTCGCGGGCAACCTGTGCCGCTGCACCGGTTACGTCAAGATCGTCGAGGCGGTGCAGAGTGCATGCGCCGCGCCGGCGCAGGGGTGACACGATGGACACGCGCACCAACCCCGTCACCTCAGCATCGGCCGACCTGCGCGAGCACCGGATCGGCCAGGCCACGCCCCTGATCGACGGCATCGAGAAGGTGACCGGCCGCGCCCGCTACGCGGCCGACCTGCCCGCCGGCGAGGTGCTGGTCGGCATGATCCTGCGCAGCCCGATCGCACACGGCGTGATCCGCGGCATCGACACGACGCGCGCGCGTGCGCTTCCCGGCGTACGCGCCGTCATCACCGGCCAGGACTTCGCCGCGCCTTATGGCGTGATTCCGATCGCGCAGAACGAATGGCCGATCGCGCGCGAGCGCGTCCGCTATCGAGGCGAACCGGTGGCCGCGGTCGCGGCGGTCGACCGCGCGAGCGCCGAAGCCGCGCTGGCGGCGATCGTCCTCGACATCGAGCCCCTGCCGGCATATTTCAGCGCGCGCGATGCGCGGGTCGAAGGCGCGGTGCTGCTGCACGAGAAGAAGGCCGGGAACATCGAGCGCGAGGTCGACCAGACTTTCGGCGACGTCAACGCGGGCTTCGCGGCCGCGGACCTGGTGCGCGAGGAGACCTTCCACTACGCCGAGGTCGCGCACGGCCAGATCGAGCTCAACGCTGCGCTCGCGACCTGGGAGCCCGAGCGCGGCCGCCTCACCAGCCAGTCGACGACGCAGGTGCCCTACTACCTGCACCTGACGCTCGCGCAGTGCCTCGGCATCGACAGCGCGCAGGTGCGGGTGGTCAAGCCTTTCGTCGGGGGCGGTTTCGGCCATCGCGTCGAGCCGCTGAACTTCGAGATGATCACCGGGGCGCTTGCGCGCGCGGCCGGCGGGACCGTGCGCACCCTTCAGTCGCGCGAGGACAGCTTCCTGACCCACCGGGGCCGTCCCGAGACCGACATCCGGCTGCGGATCGGCGTCACCCGGCAAGGCGTGATCACCGCCGTCGACTGCGAGATCGTGCAGCGCGGCGGTGCCTACGGCGGCTACGGGCTGGTCACGATCCTCTATGCCGGCGCGCTGCTGCACGCGCTGTACAAGGTGGGCGCGGTCCGCTACCGCGGGTTTCGCGTCTACACGAACACCCCGCCCTGCGGCGCGATGCGCGGGCACGGCGCGGTCGACGCCCGCCACGCATTCGAGGCACTGCTCGACCGCATCGCCGACGAGCTTCAATTCGACCCCATTGCGCTGCGGCGCGCCAACCTGATCGAGGCGCCGTACCGGACGCTCAACGACCTGCAGGTCAATTCCTACGGCATTCCGGAGTGCCTCGACTGGGTCGAGCAGGCGTCGGGCTGGCGCGAGCGGCGCGGCAGGCTGCCGCGCGGGCGCGGCCTCGGCATGGCGTGCTCGCACTACGTGTCGGGGTCGGCGAAACCGGTGCACTGGAGCGGGGAGCCGCATGCGGTGGTCAACCTCAAGCTCGATTTCGACGGCAGCATCACGCTGCTCACCGGCGCGTCGGACATCGGCCAGGGCAGCTCGACGCTGCTGGCGCAGGTCGCGGCCGAGGTGCTGCTGCTGCCGATGTCGCGGATCCGCGTCGTCGCCGCCGACAGCGCCCTGACGCCCAAGGACAACGGATCGTATTCGTCGCGGGTGTCGTTCATGGTCGGCAACGCCGCGCTGCGCGCCGCGCGAGGCGCTGCGCGACGTGCTGGTCGCCGCCGCGGCCAGCCGCCTCGGCGTGCCGGTCGGCGAGATCGAATGGCTGGGCGAAGGCTGCCGCGTGGTGGACAGCGACCGCGGACTCGATTTCGCCGAGATCGTCACGGCGGCGCTGGCCGACAGCGGGACGCTGACCGTCAAGGGGACGTGGTCGACGCCGCCCGAGACCCAGGGCGGCAAGTTTCGCGGCGCCGCGGTCGGTTCCACCGCCGGTTTCTCGTACGCTGCGCAGGTCGTCGAAGTCTCGGTCGACGAGGACACCGGCGCGGTCAAGGTCGAGCGCGTGTGGGTGGCGCACGACTGCGGCTTTGCGCTCAATCCGCTGGCGGTCACCGGCCAGGTGCAGGGCGCGATCTCGATGGGCATGGGGCAGGCGCTGCAGGAGGAGACCCAGTACCACGAGGGCCTCGCCCTGCGGCCGAACTTCCTCGATTACCGCCTGCCGACGATCGCCGAGTCCCCGCCGATCGACGTGCATCTGGTCGAGAGCCACGATCCGCTGGGGCCTTTCGGCGCCAAGGAGGCGAGCGAAGGCGCGCTGCACGGTTTCCCCCCGGCGCTCACCAACGCGATCGCCGACGCGATCGGCATCCGCCTCACCGAGTTGCCGGCCACCCCCGATCGCGTCCTCGACGCGATCGTCGAGCGGCGCCGTGCCGGGCGCCTTGCCGCCGCACGCGCGCAGAGGAGCTGACATGGACGGCGTGCCGACATTCGAGCTCGTGCATCCGACCAGCGTCGCCGAGGCTGCGGCGCTGCTCGCGGCACCGGGGTCGAGGATCATCGCCGGAGGCACCGATCTGGTCCCGAACCTGCGCCGAGGGCTCGAGCAGCCCGTGACCCTGGTCGACCTCGGCGGCATCGATGCGCTGGGCACGCTGGTGCAGCAGGACGGGACCCTGACCATCGGGGCCGGCGTCACGCTGGCACGGCTGGCATCGGACCCGCGCATCGCCGCCATGCATCCGGCGATCGCGCAGGCCGCCCTCGAGATCGCGGCCCCGGCGCATCGCAATGCTGCGACGGTCGGCGGCAATCTGTGCCTGGACACGCGCTGCGTGTTCTACAACCAGAGCGCATGGTGGCGTGCCGCGAACCGGTGGTGCCTGAAGCGCGGCGGCGACACCTGCCACGTCGCGCCGCAGGGCGCGCGCTGCCACGCCGCATTTTGCGGCGATCTCGCGCCCGCGTTGATGGTCGCGGATGCCGAAGCGGAACTGGTGTCTGCCCGCGGCACCCGGCGGATTCCGCTGGCCGAGCTCTATCGCGACGACGGTGCGGCCCATCTGACCCTCGCGCCCGGCGAGATGCTGGTGGCCGTGCATCTGCCGCGCGCCGCCGGCGAGGACCGTTTCCGGCTACCGCAAGGCGCGCGTTCGCGGCTCGTTCGACTTCCCGCTCGCCGGGGTCGCCGTCGCGCTGACGCGCGATGACGATCGCGATGGCGGTCACATCGCGCAGCTGCGCGTCGCGCTGACCGGCACCAATTCGCATCCGCTGCTGCTTGGGGGAACCGATGCGTTCGTCGGGCGCGCGATCGACGACGAGACGCTGGCGCTGCTGGGCAAGCGGGTCGCGAAGCAGGTGAGCCCGATGCGCACGACGGTGACCGCGTCGAACTACCGGCGGCAGGTCGCGTCGGTGCTGGCCCAGCGCCTGCTGCGCGACCTGGCGGCCGGGCGCACGGCGCAGCCTCGCGAGGAGCCGCCATGCGACTGAACGCCGCGGAAGTGCTGCTGGCCGACCACGATCCGGGGCGCATCGCGTTCGTGTGCGGCAACGTGCAGTCGACCCGCGGACAGTTGCGCGACGCGGTCGCGCGCGCAGGCGAAGCGTGGCGCATGCGCGGACTCAAGCGCGGAGACCGGGTCGCGGTCAAGCTGCCCGACGGCATCGACTGGGTGGTGTCCTACCTCGGCGCGATCTGGGCGGGCGGCGTCGCGGTCGGGGTGAATCCGCGGGTTCCGGCCAACGAGTGGCAGGCGATCCTCGATGCCGCCGGATTCCGCTTCATCCTCGCCGGGGAGGGGGACGAGACGCCTGCGCCGTGGCATGCCCAGCGCGTGCAGCTCGACGACTGGCGGCACGCGCTCGCGCAGGCCGCGCCCGGTGCGGCGGAACCGATGGCGCCGGAGGATCCGGCGCTGTGGGTGCACTCGTCGGGAACGAGCGGGCGGCCGAAAGCCGTCGTGCATCCGCAGCGCATCGCGCTGGAGATCGAGCGCGTCGGTCGCGAGCGCCTCGGCATCGTCGCCGACGACCGCCTCTACGCGAGTTCCAAGCTGTTCTTCGCCTATCCGCTGGCGAACGCCGTGCTGACCGGGATCAAGCTCGGCGCAACCGTGATCCTCGATCCGCAGTGGCCCACCGCGCAGGGCGTGGTCGCGGGCGTGATGGCGCGCAACGCCAGCGTGCTGTTCAGCGTCCCGTCGCTGTACCGCAACCTGCTGAAGGAAGGACTCGCCGCCCAGCTCGCGCAATGCGGCGTGCGGCTCTACGTGTCGGCCGGCGAGGCGCTTCCGTCGACGCTGCGCGACGAGTGGAAGCGACAGACCGGGTGCACGATCGTCAATGGTTTCGGCGCATCGGAGACGCTGGTCCTGGTGCTGGTCGACAGCGACGATGGCCACGGCCTCGCGGTGTCGCCGGGCGTCGAAGTGACGGCGCTCGACGAACACTCCGGCGCGATCGCGCCCATGCTGCGGGCACCCGGATCGCCGCGCAGGATCCTGGTGCAGGGCTCGACCATGGCCCTCGGCTACTGGCAGCGCCCCGACGCGCAGGCCGAGCATTTCCGCGACGGCGGATTCGCGCCGTCGGACATGTTCGAACGCGTCGACGGTGGCGGGTGGCGCTTCGCCGGAAGGGAGGACTCGCTGGTCAAGGTTCACGGCCGCTGGGTCGACCTCGTCGACCTCGAGCAGCGCATTGCCGTGGCGTGCCCGGGCATCGCCGAGGCCGCGGCCGTCGCGGTGCCCGATGCCGACGGCGTCGACGCGGTGGCGCTGTTCTTCGTCGCCCAGCCGGGGGCACCGGTGCTCGACTCGGCGACCCTGCGCGAGCACGCCGACCGGCTGCCGCTCTACCAGCGCCCGCGCTGGCTGCATCCGATCGAGGCGCTGCCGCGAAGCGCGACGGGCAAGCTGGTACGCCGGCGCCTGCGCGACCTGCACCGGGAACTCGCGAGCGAGCCCGCGATGGATCCGCCGAAGGAAAGCCAGGATGTTCGCTACTGAGTTCGCCACCGAGCGCCGCGGCGCCGTGCTGGTCGCCACGCTTGCGCGGCCGCCGGTCAACGCGATCGATGCGGCGATGCTCGCCGGTCTCGACGCCGCGCTTGCCGACGCCGAGGCCGACCCGGGCGTGTCGCTGCTGCACCTGCGCAGCGCACAGAAGGTGTTCTGCGCCGGCGCCGACCTCGCGCTGATGCGCGCCTGCATCGCGGGGCCGGCCGGCGCCGAGGCGATGGTCGGCGTCGTGCGGGAAATGCAGCGCGTGTTCGCGCGCCTCGAGCGCGCGCCGTTCGTGACGCTGGCCGAGATCGGCGGCGCTGCGCTGGGCGGCGGGCTCGAGCTGGCACTTGCCTGCGATCTGCGGGTGGCGGCGCAGGACGCGAAGCTCGGCCTGCCCGAGGTGGGGCTCGGCCTGCTGCCGGCAGCAGGCGGCACGCAGCGGCTGACCGCACTGTGCGGCCCGGGGGTCGCGCGGCGCCTGATCCTTGGCGGCGAGACGATCGACGGCGCGGAGGCGCAGCAACTCGGCATCGTGCAGTGGGTCCGCCCCGCGGCGACGATCGAGGAATGGACCGCGCAGCTCGCCGCGCGCATCGCGTCGCATCCGCGCGAAGCCCTGGCCGCGAACAAACGCTGCATCGCGCTGGCGGTGCAGGTGTCGGCCGCGGGCTACGAAGCCGAAATCGCGGCGACCCGAAGCTTGTATGCCGCGCCGCAGACGCAGCAACGCGTCGCGGCGTTTCTGGACCGGCCACGGACGGCCGCCGTCAATTCGAGGAGAACGTGATGAGTCTGAAGGACAAGGTCGTGGTCGTGACCGGCGCCGCGTCGGGCATCGGCCGTGCCACTGCGGAAGTGCTTGCCGCGGACGGCGCGCAGGTCGTCGTCGCCGACATCGACCGCGACGGCGGCGAGAAAGCCGCGGCCGCGTTGCGCGAGCAAGGCGCGAAGGCCCAGTTCAGCGCGGTCGACATGACCGACGCGGCGTCGATCGCCGCTTTCGCCGACGGCGTCCACACCCGGCACGGCGCCGTGGACGTCCTGGTCAACGGGGCGGGCTGGGGTCGCACCCATCCGTTCTGGGAAGGCACCCCGGAGCTGTGGACCAAGCTGATCGCGTTGAACCTGGTCGGGCCGATGACGCTCACCAAGGCGCTGTTGCCGCCGATGCTCGAGCGCAAGAGCGGACGCATCGTCAACATCGCGAGCGATGCCGGACGCGTCGGCAGCCTCGGCGAGACGGTCTACGCGGGCGCCAAGGGCGGGCTGATCGCGTTCACCAAATCGCTGGCGCGCGAAACCGCCCGCTACGGCATCAACGTGAACTGCGTGTGCCCGGGCCCGACCGACACGCCGCTGCTGCGCGCCGTGCCGGAAGGCCACCTCGAGGCGTTCAAGAAGGCGATTCCGCTGCGCCGCTTCGGGCTGCCGTCCGAAGTGGCCGACGCCGTGGCGTTCTTCGCCGGCGACCGGTCGACCTACGTGACGGGGCAGGTGCTGAGCGTCAGCGGCGGTCTGACGATGGTGGGTTGACGGGAGACAGGCATGCAACAGATCCAGTTGGCAGGCTACGAAGCCAGGCATTTCCGCTATGCGACCGACGGCAAGGTCGCGACGATCACCCTCAACCGGCCCGAGCGGAAGAATCCGCTGACCTTCGAGTCGTACGCCGAGCTCGGTGCGCTGTTCCGCAGCCTCGCCCATGCGAGCGACATCAAGGCCGTCGTGTTCACCGGCGAGGGCGGCAATTTCTGCTCCGGCGGCGACGTGCACGAGATCATCGGTCCGCTGGTCGCGATGGACATGCCGGGGCTGCTGCGCTTCACCCGGATGACCGGCGAGCTGGTGAAAGCGATGCGCGAATGTCCGCAGCCGATCGTCGCGGCGATCGACGGCGTCTGCACCGGCGCCGGCGCGATGATCGCCTGCGCTTCCGACCTGCGCTACGCGACTGCGCGCAGCAAGCTCGCCTTCCTGTTCGTCCGCGTGGGCCTCGCGGGTGCCGACATGGGCGCCTGCACGCTGCTGCCGCGCATCGTCGGCCTGTCGCGCGCGGCCGACCTGCTGCTCTCCGGCAGGGTCGTCGGTGGCGAGGAGGCGGAGCGGATGGGCTTCCACAACCGGCTGATCTCGCCGGAAGCGCTGCTGGACGAGGCGACCGCGATGGCGCGAAGCCTCGCCGAGGGTCCGACGTTCGGCCACGCGATGACCAAGACGATGCTGTGGCAGGAGTGGAGCTCGGGACTGGGGGAATGCATCGAAGCCGAGGCGCAGGCGCAGGCGATCTGCATGCAGACCAGGGATTTCGAGCGGGCCTACCACGCGTTCGTCGCCAAGGCCAAGCCGGTGTTCGAAGGCGATTGACGCAGCCGGTCCGTCCGCCGTTCCCTTCGCCGCTTGCGGGAGGGATCCGGGGCGGGGCGAGAGCGCAACCGACATGTCCGATCGCAGCTTCCTCGAATGGCCTTTCTTCGACGAAGGTCATCGCGCGTTCGCCGCCGAGGTCGACGCCTGGGCGAGAGAGGCGCTGGCGCCGCTGCTCGACGGTTCGGACGGCGACCTCGACGCCGTCTATCGATGCGTCGGCAGGCTCGTGCGCGCGCTGGGCGATGCGGGCCTGCTGCGGGCATGCGTTCCTGCGGCGTACGGAGGTGCGCGAGAGAAGGTCGACGCGCGCAGCCTCTGCCTCGCACGCGAGACGCTGGCGCGCGCCCACGGGCTCGCCGATTTCGCGTTCGCGATGCAGGGGCTGGGCAGCGCGCCGATCACGCTGTTCGGCAGCGACGCGCAGAAGGCGCAGATCCTGCCCGGGGTCGCGGCAGGCACCCGCATCGCGGCGTTCGCGCTGTCCGAGCCCGACGCGGGCTCCGACGTCGCCGCGGTGTCGACGACGGCGACGCGTGAGGGGCAGGGCCAGGGTGCCGCGTGGCGGATCGACGGCGTGAAGACCTGGATCTCCAACGGCGGCCTTGCCGACTTCTACGTCGTGTTCGCGCGGACCGGCGCGCCCGGCGACAAGCCGTCGCGGGGGCTGTCGGCGTTCATCGTCGACGCCGCAACGCCGGGGCTCGATGCGTCGGAGCGCATCGACGTCAGTGCGCCGCACCCGCTCGGCACGCTGCGGCTCGCCGATTGCCGCGTCGGCGCGGATCGCATGCTCGCGGCGCCGGGGGACGGTTTCCGGATCGCCATGGGCACGCTCGACCTGTTCCGCTCGACGGTCGGGGCGGCGGCGCTTGGATTTTCGCGCCGTGCCGTGGACGAGGCGCTCGCGAGGGCGCATCGGCGCAGGCTGTTCGGACGCGCCCTCGCCGATTTCCAGCTGACGCAGGCCCGGCTGGGCGAGATGGCGCTCGCGGTCGACGCATCGGCGCTGCTCGTCTATCGCGCGGCATGGACCCGCGACACGCTGGGTCGCCGCGTGACGCGCGAGGCGTCGATGGCGAAGCTGTTTGCGACGGAGTCTGCGCAGCAGGTGGTCGATGCCGCAGTGCAGCTTTTCGGCGGGCTCGGGGTGGTGCGCGGCGTCACGGTCGAGCGGCTGTACCGCGAAATCCGCGCACTGCGGATCTACGAAGGGGCGAGCGAGGTGCTGAAGCTGATCATCGGCGCCCAGGCCCTCGAGGATTCGCGTATCGAAACGGAAAGGCGATCATGAACTACCGACGGCAGGTGAGCCGCGCGCTCGACGACGAGCATCGCGCGAACCTCGATTTTCTCCGACGCATCGAGGACGCCCTGTCGCGCAGCGCCGGCGCGGGCTGCGCACAGGACCCCGAGCTTCCGAGGCTCGTCGGTGAATTCTGCCGCCAGCTCGAGCAGGACCTCGGGCGGCACTTCGATTTCGAGGAGCGCGAGCTCTTCCCGCGCATGCGCGATTCCGGCGATGGCGACATGGCGGCGCTGCTCGAAGAGGAACACGCGGCGATCCGGGCAGTCGCCCGTGAAGTCCTGCCGCTGGCGCAGGCGGCCTCGACGGGAGGTCTCGACGAGGCCGGCCGGGCGGCGCTCAAGCGCGGCGCGCTGGAAATGGTGGAAAGGCAGGTTGCGCACATCCAGAAGGAGACGATGGCGCTGCTCCCTCTGGTCGACGAACTGCTCGACGAAGCCACCGATCGGGAACTCTCGTTCGCGTACGCGGCGGGCTGAGGCAGGCTGACAGGAGGGGGAACGACATGCACACGGTTGCGGTCCGGCAAACGACGCTGCGCCCGCTGGCGCGCGGGGATCTCGAAGCGGTCGTCGACATCGACGCGGTGAGCGAGGGACGTCGGCGGCATCCGTACTTCGCGCGTCGGCTCGCCGCGGCGATTCGCGAGCCGACCCGGCACCTGCAAATGGCCGCCGTCGAGGGCGGTGAGGTCGTCGGCTACATCCTCGCGCGGGTTCTCGAAGGCGAATTCGGACGCGACGAACCGGCCCTGTCAATCGAGGCTATCGGTGCACGCCATGACTCGATGGGCATCGGCATCGGAAGCCGGCTGCTCGCGGCGCTGGGCGAAGACGCGCGCAGGCTCGGGGTCGCGCAATTCCGGACGCAGGCCGCCTGGAACAACCACCCGATGCTGCGCTGGCTCGACAAGAACGCTTTCGCGGTCGCCGCCAGCCACATCGTCGACTGTCCGGTCGCAGGGGGCGCCTATGCGCCGCCGCGGGACGCGCCGGTTTCCGACCGGCTGGACGCCGCACAGGGCGTGTGCGAGATCAATTATGGCAATGACCAAGCCGCGGACTTCGAACGACTCGCGCGCGACAATTCCGAAATCCGCGCAATGGCCCCTTCCGACCTGCGCGACGCCGTGCGGATCGACCATGCGAACACCGGGATCGACCGGCAGGGCTACATGCAGCACAAGCTTGCCGAGGCAATGCTCGACTCGGCGATCCGCGTGTCGCTGTGCGCCACGCTCGACGACGCCGTCGTCGGGTTCCTGATGGCGAGGGTCGACGTCGGCGACTTCGGCCGGACCGAGCCGGTGGCCGTGCTCGACACCATCGGGGTGCACCCGGACTATCGCCATCGGCAGATCGGCCATGCGCTGCTGTCACAGCTGTTCGTCAATCTCGGCGCGCTGAGGATCGAGCGCGTGGAGACGATGGTCGCACCGCACGATCTCGAGCTCCTGGGATTCCTCTATGCGACCGGCTTCGCGCCGTCGCAGCGGATTCCCTTCGAGCGCTCCGCCGTGTGAGCGGGCGCGGTGCGTGGACCGGAAAGTGGGACGACGAGGGAGCGGGCATCGCCATGACCATCGAATCCTTTGACGACGACGCCGTCCGCGAAGCGCTGCGGCAGGTCGATGATCCCGAGGCGGGCATGAACATCGTCGATCTCGGGCTCGTCTATGGCATCGAGGCGACGCCGGGAGCGGTGCGCATCGACCTGACGATGACGAGCGCCGCATGCCCGATGGCCGACATGATCCTCGACCGCGTACGGGAGGTCGTCGCCCTGGTCGTGCCGGTGGACACGGAAGTCGACCTGCGGCTCGTGTGGGATCCGCCCTGGACACCCGACCGGATGACCGGGTTTGCGAAGGAACACTTCGGCTGGAGGCCCTGACGGCTTCCCGTGCTGAAACCCGGCGGCACTGACGGCGCCAGGACCCGGGGCCGTCAGGACCCGGGGCGGTCCGGCGCCGTTCTGGCGCTACGCGTGCAGCGACTGATATTTCTCCAGCAGCGCATCGGGGCTCTCCACGAAATCCGGGTGCGCGACGATGCAATCGGCGGGGCACACGAGCTTGCACTGGGGTTCGTCCTCGGCGCCGACGCATTCGGTGCAGCGCAGCGGGTCGATCACGTAGACCGGATCGCCGACGCTGATCGCCTCGTTGGGGCAGACCGGCTTGCAGGCGTCGCAGGCCGTGCAGTTCTCGTTGATCAGAAGAGCCATGGTCGTCTCCTTGCGGTCAGGCGGCCGCGCGCTGCTGCAGGTCGTTGAGCTTGGCGTGACGGAAGGCCCCCCACAGCGCCGCGCCGATGGCGCCGGCGTAGATCGAGTCGGGGTGGCTCACCGCCGTCACGCCCACCTTTTCGTTGACCATCTCCTCGCCGATCGCGGCGAGCAGCCCGTCGTCGAGCGCCAGTCCGCCGGTGATCAGCGCGGTGCCTGCCTTGATCCCGGTGACCTTCAGCAGCTTGACGATCCGTGACGCCATCGACAGGTGGATCCCCTTGAGGACGTCGGGCGTCGCGATGCCGCGCGACACCATGTTGATGACGTCGGTCTCGGCCAGCACCGCGCAGATCGAGCTGCATTTCTCGGGATTCTTCGAGGTCTTCGACAGCGGTCCGATCTCCTCGACTGCGACCCCCAGGTAGCGCGCGATGTTCTCCAGGAACTGGCCGGAGCCCGACGCGCACTGGCTGGTCATCTTGTACGACAGCACCTTGCCGCGCTCGTCGACGAAGATCGCGCGGCCGTTCAGCGCCCCGATGTCGACGACGGCGTTGATGCCGGGACGCAGGAAGACGCCGCCGCGGGCGTGCGTGGTCATGGAATAGAAGTGGCCGGTCGCGAACTTTACGTTCTCGCCTTCCCCCGTCGTGGCGACGTAGTCGACCTGGTCGGGTTCGAGCCCGCCTTCCGCGAGCACGGCGTCGAAGCCTTCGCGGGCGAGTTGCATCGGGTCGCGGCGGCGTATGCGCTCGCAGCGCCTGGCGACCCAGTCCTGCCGGTCGCCGTCAATCTTGAACAGGACGCTCTTGACCGCGCCCGAGCCGATGTCGATGCCAACCGTGTGGGTCATGTCCGAGCCTCCGCAGTCCTGCCTTCCTCGACCACCGCGCGCCATGCGAACGTCGCGCCGCCGAGGGCGCCGGTGTAGATCGAGTCGGGATTGATGTTGAGCGTGAGATCGCCGTAGTTCTCCCTGACCAGGTCCTTCAGCGCCTTGACCGCGGCCTCGTTCTTGGCCACCCCGCCGGTGAACGTGAACTGGTCGCGGATGCCGCCGGAGCGCGCCAGGATCGACATGGCGCGCAGCACGATCGCACGATGCAGTCCGGCCATGATGTCCTCGCGCTTGTCGCCCAGCGAAAGGCGGTCGCGCAGCTCCGCTCCAGCGAACACCGTGCAGGTGGAGTTGATGCGGATCGTCCGTGTCGATTTCATCGCCATCGGACCGAGTTCGTGCAGGCCCATGTTCATCTCGTCGGCGATGTAGCCGAGGTAGCGCCCGCATCCCGCGGCGCAGCGGTCGTTCATCTGGAAGCTCTCGACGATCCCGGTCGGATCGACCTGGATCGCCTTGGTGTCCTGGCCGCCGATGTCGAGCACGGTCGCGGTCTTCGGATACATGACGTGGGCGCCGAGGCCGTGACAGAGGATCTCGGAGCGGACGTGCTCCTTGGAGAACGGCAGGCGGGCGCGGCCGTAGCCGGTGCCCACGATGTACGTCTCCTCCATGTCGGTGTCGAGGATCCCCTTGATCGGCGCCTCGACCTGGGCGCGGCGTCCGGCCGATTCGGGGACCGCGACGAACGTGCGCTCCAGCGCGGCGACCAGGTGGCGGCGGATCGAGTCGCCGTAGACCCGGTTCTCGACCTCGATGATCGAGCGGTCGAACACGTTGAGCAGGAAGTCGTAGCGGATCCCGGCATCCTTGGCCACGACCTCCCCGGTCGCGAGGTATTGGGCGCCCGCGATGTCGCGGAAGAAATCCGACTTGCGCTTCGCCCCCGGCATGAACAGCGTTGGAGCGTCTCGCCGCAGGCGGCTGAACACCTCGCCCAGCGCCCCCGTGACGGCGTCGGCGCTGGCACCGAAACGCGTGGTGCCGACGTTGCGGCGACAGGTCGCTTCGAGGTCGGCGAGCTGCTCGAGATACTGCTCGAGGCGGAAGTCCCGCTCGAGCTGGCCGAGGAACGTGTCGAGCGCGCCGTTCAGGGCGCCGGTGCTGCCAAGCGCCTTCCTGAACAGGTGGAAGCGACCGTTGACCAGCGCCTCCTGCTTGGCGATCGCGGCGGCGGTGTCGTAGTTCGAGCGCGAATTCGTGATGCCGCGCCCGAGGATGTTCTGTTCCTCGTCCATGACGACCGCCTTGGTCGTCGTGGAACCGAGGTCGATGCCGATGAAGCAGCGCATGGAATCCTCTCAGGATCTCCGGCCTCTCCCGCGTGCGGGAGACGGCCGGGGTGACGGTAGGCCGGCGTCCATCGCGACTAGTGCGCGGCAGCCGTGCGCTTCTGCTTGACCATCTGGAAATAGCTCTCGAGCCGGTTTTTCACGTTGGCCGCGGAGAAGTAGCGGGGGTCGACGAGATCGGTCTCGATGAAGGCCGCGGGCTTGCCGGTGCGCCGCTCGACCTCGCGCAGGATCAGGAGCTGGCCGGCCGAGAAGCTGTTGCAGCTCTTGATCGAGTTGATCAGCAGGCCGTCGGCCTGGTACTCGTCGATGTACCTGCAGATCATGTCGATTCGCGAGGGGAGATTCAGGTTCGTGTAGCAGCCCAGGCAGTACTCGGCGAGCGACTCGAGCGGATGGTCGGGATCGTGGCGAAAGCCGAAGTCGTAGAGGCCGCCGACCTTGGCGTACGTCGAGCTGACGACGACCGCGCCTTCGTCGTAGAACATCTTCCAGAAGTCCCGGAAGCTGGTCCAGTTCGGGGGGCCCTCGACCACCAGGCGGTATTTCTCCTCCCCCATGTCGCCGTCGGGCGTGACCGGGCCCTTGCCGTCCCGCACCCGCTGCTCGATTTCCTGGCGCAGGACCCGGTAGTACTCGGTCGCCTCCGGCATGCCGCGGAAGGCGGTGAAGATCGGCCCGATGTAATAGACGGCGCCGAAATAGCCGTCGATCGGCGACGGCCGGTGCTTCGCCGACTGCAGGACGGCGACGAGGTCGTCCTCGGCCTTCTGCGACTCCTTCATGTACTGGCGCAGCCGGTCGATGTCGAACTTCACGCCGGAAACGCGTTCGAGCGTCGGGATCACGGTGTCCTTCAGCTGCTTGACGACGTAGTCGCGCATGTTGGGCGCGATCTTGCCTTCGCCCTGGTAGGGGACGTGAAGCATCACCGTCTCGCAGCCATAGCGGTGCCGGATCAGCTCGAACCACTTCATGAACGTGAAGCAGCCGGTGTAGGACAGCAGCAGGATGTCGGGCGTCGGCAGCCGTTCGCCGGTCGGTCCGATCTCGCCGCCCAGCATCATCCCGAGGTCGGTCTTCACGTAGGTGCAGACATCCTCGGACTGGCCGTCGCGCTCGGCGTCCATGATGAACTTGCCCGACTTCTTGCGCATGCCGTTCTGCAGGGCGTTGGTCTCGGGGAGGCTGCGCGCGAAGTCGAAGCACATCAGGAGCTCGTTCAGGTTCCCCGGAACGAATGTCGCCGAGACCTTGCGTCCCGCGTCGCGGGCCGCGGCGAGCTCGTGATAGTTGCGGTTGATCAGCTCCTTCTGCAGCCACATCGCATCTTCCTTCTGGACGTTCTGCGGCTTCTTGACCGACGGGGGCATCGGGGCGGTAGTCGTGTTCATGCGGCGCTCCAGAGTTTGATCGAATCGGCGAACGTCCCCGCCTGCTCGCGGATCGGCGCCATCTGCCCGGTGTTCTCGGCGTACTTGAACGCCGTGTAGGGCACCTTGTGCTTCGCCATCACGTCCTGCAGCATCGGTCGCTCGAGCAGGGCGGGGTCGCAGAACGACGGCGCGGCGAACACCACGCCTTCCGCGCCGCGGGTCTTCACCTGGTTCAGCAGGTAGACGCCCTTGTCCTCGCGCTTCGCGTCGTAGCGCGCCGCGGTCGACGCCGAATCGTGGAGGAACGCCCTCGACAGTTCCTCCAGCGGCTTGCCGGTGGTCGGCACGGCGCGCTGCAGCCAGCGTGTGACCAGCATGAAGTCGTCGTCGACGATGTAGCAGCCCGACATCTCGACCGACTTGATCAGCCCCAGCGGCGGCTGCTCGCAGAAGGAGCCGGTCATGACGATCCGTGCGTTGTCGCGCCGGGGTCGCGCCGTCGCGTCCGCCGCGGCGATGTAATCCCGGATCAGCGCCGTGTGGTCCTCGGGCGGCAGCACCATGCCTGCGCGCAGCACCAGATAGACCTCCGAGGTCGGCGCCTGCCACGGTTTCGCCGAGCGGTACGCATAGAGGTCGGCGACCGCGGCGCGGTTGTCGTTGTAGACCCCGATCGAGGCATTGAGCTCGTCGTCGGTGATCGGCGCGCCGCGCAGCACTCCGAGGTCGTGGCGCAGGACCTCGAGCTCCTGGACGTAGAACCTGCCTCCGACCTCGTCCTCGTAGTTCTGGGGCACGTCGAAATAGCGGACGTACTTGTCCTTGAACAGGATCTGCCACATCCCCGACAGGTTGCGGATCACGTCGCAGATCGACGGAAACAGCATGCCGTCGAGGCAGTCGAGGCGGCCGGTCAGGCCGAGCTCGATCGTCGACCGGGGAATCCGGCAGATGTAGCTCTGGTAATACGCGTCACCCTGGATCACCTCGAGCTGGTCGCCGCCGCCGAGGATGCCGACCGGCAGCATGCCGGCCGCGTGGACGATTTCGCGGGGCACGTAGACCGGCATGTAGCCGATCGCCTTGCGTCCGGGAATCGCCGCTTTCCAGGCCTTGACCGCGTTGAAGTCGAGGTCGTCGAAAAGCGCCTGGCATCGTTCGACGATGGTCGTGACGGGTGGCGTGGCCATCAGCAGTGCTCCCATTGTGGTTGCCGCCGTTCGAGGAACGCGGCGATTCCCTCGTTCGCGTCGTGCGTGCGCATCAGGGTGTCGACATAGAGCCGTTCGAGCTCGGCGAGGCGCTTCCTGATCTCGGCGTTGCGCGGGCCGCGAACGGCGGCCATCGCCAGCGCCAGCGCGGCGGCGCTCTTCGATGCGAGATGGGCGTCGAGCCAGGCGAGCGCGGCGGATTCGGGATCGTCGGCGAGCGCATCGACCAGCCCGATCGCCTTCGCCTCGGTGCCGCCGATCGAACGGCCCGAGAACAGCAGGTCTTCGGCGGCAGCGTGCGAGAGGCGGTAGGGCATCAGGCAGGAGGCGGCCGGCGCAAACACGCCCAGCTTGATCTCGGGCTGCCCGAACTGCGCGTCCGCCGTGGCAAAGATCGTGGTCGCCGCCAGCGCCACCTCCAGCCCGCCGCCGAGGCACTGGCCGCGCACCGCCACCAGGATCGGGACCGGGAACTCGAGCATCTCGACCAGCAGCGCGTGCAGCGAGGCCAGCATCGCGGCGCAGCGACCGGCCAGGTGTTCCTCGACGCTTGCGCCGAAGCTGAAGTGGGGTCCCTCGGCGTCGAGCAGCACCGCGCGAAAGCCGCGCTGCGCCCGATGTTCGAGCAGCGCGCCGTGGAGCGCTGCGATCATCTCGGCGTCGATCAGGTTCGCTTTCGGACGCGAAAGGCGCAGGCGCAGCAGCGCGCCGTCGCGTTCGACGAAGACCCGGAGCGCGGCGCTGTCGGCCACGGCCTACGCCCCGCGTCGATTCTTCGGCTGGATCGACTCGCACAGCGCCCCGGCCCAGCCCTCCCCGGCGGCGATCTCCTGCCGAAGCAGCACGAAATCCGCTTCGCGATCGTCCTTGGTGCCCTCGTTGAAGGCGGTGAAGCCGGCGCGCGCCTCGGTCATCATGTTGAGCGCGAGCCAGGCGCGCGAGTTCTCCTTGTTGCGGTTCCAGGCCTCGAGCTTGGGCTTGCGCAGTTCCTCGAGCGTCTTGGTCGTGCAGTCGGGAAAGGTCAGCAGCAGCTTGGCGCACAGCGCCTCCACCCGCGCGTCGAGCAGCGACAGGTCGATGCTGCCGCGTGCCATCAGCGCCTTGGCTTCCCTGGCGGACTCGCCGGTCTTGGGTTCGCCGAAGACGAAGCGCCCGAAGCCGTCGACCATCCGTTCGGTCTCCACCAGCGGATTGGCGACGAACTGGCCGTCGACCTTCAGCGCCGGCGCGATGTCGGCGAGCATGCCCCAGTGGTACGCCTTGTGCGCGGAGAAAGGCTCGCACAGCACCCCGGCGACCATCGCGCGCTCGGCGCCGATGATCGGCGGCAGGAAATCGGTGGCCCCGCCGATGGGCGCCGAGCCGTGCTTCGGGCCGGCCTGGCCGAACCTGGCGAGATCCTGCGCGACCGAGAAGTCACAGGCCATGCCGATCTCCTGGCCGCCGCCGATGCGCATGCCGTTGACGCGGCAGACGACCGGCTTGTCGCAGGCGAGGATCGACGACACCATGTCGTTGAACAGCCGCATGTACTGGCGGTATTCCTGCGGCCGGCCCGCGTAGTACTCGGCGTACTCCTTGGTGTTGCCGCCGGTGCAGAACGCCTTTTCGCCGGCGCCGGTGAACACGACGCAGTTGACGTCGCGGGCGTTCGATGCGGCGCGAAACGCCAGGATGACGCCCTTGACCATGTCGGTCGTGTACGAGTTGAACTGGCCCGGGTTGTCGAGCGTGATCCAGGCGTCGTAAAGGCCGGGCACCGTCGTGCCGTCGGGGCGCTTCGCCGGCCGCTTGTCGTAGCGGATGCCGGGCCGTGCGGCATCGTCGACGAGGTCGTGCGACTTGAGTTCGTGCAGGGAAGCGCGGGGCTCGGGGGCGTTCATCGGGTGGTTCCTCTCCTGGCCGGACGGTCCTCGACGGCGGACCGGCGGCGACTGCGGTTCGACGATCGGTTGGGACGACATGTCGGGCTTGCCGGCACCTATTACCGAAATCCGGTACTGCAATACCGGGTTGCGACGAGTCTGTGCTGCGCCTCTTTCGCACGCCTTGATTTGCATCAAAGCATCTCGCGGGCCCGAAAAGGTCTACTGCCGGCATAGCGCGAAGGAGCAGAAACGTGGACACGCTGGCAGTCACCGAAGTTCGCAGTGCAACGCGCCCGTCGCCGCGACCGGCTGCCGCGGGCGACGTCGTTTCGACGCTGTCGATCGCCGTCGCGGGCAGCGGCGGCAGCGGCGTGATGACCGCCGGCACGCTGCTGCTCGAGGCGGCCGCCAAGGCGGGCCTCTACGGCCTGATGGTGCGCACCAGCGGACCGCAGATCCGTGGCGGCGAGGCGGGGGCGCTGCTGCGGCTCGCACCGAGCCCGGTCATGTCGCTGGGCGACGGCTTCGACCTCCTGATCGCGATCGACTGGCAGAACGTCAACCGCTTCGCCGACGAGATCGCGCTCGGTGCGGGGAGCGTGATGATCGGGGATCCCGACGAAGGGGAGGTGCCCGAGGTCTTCCGCGCCTGCGGCGCACGCTACGTGCCGTTGCCGCTCAAGAAGATGGCGAAGGCGATACCGGGCAGCTGGATCAACATGGTCGCGCTTGGGCTTGCCGGGGCGCTCGCCGGCCTGCCCGTCGAAGCGCTTGAAGCGGCGTTGCGCGCATCGTGGAAGCGGGCCGAGTCGGGACTGCAGCCCAACCTCGCGGCCCTGCACGCCGGGCTCGCGGCCGCGTCCGACATCGCCGGCGTGCCGCGCGTGGCAAAGCCTGCGGCCGGATCCCGCGCGCGGTGGCTGCTCTCGGGCAACGAGGCGGCCGGCTATGGCGCGCTGCGCGGCGGGATCCGCTTCGTCGCGGCCTACCCGATCACGCCGGCGACCGAATTGCTCGAGTGGATGGCGCCCGCGCTGACCAGGGTGGGCGGGACGCTGCTGCAGGCGGAGGACGAGCTGGCATCCGTCAACATGATCATCGGCGCGTCGTACGGCGGCGTGCCGTCGCTGACCGCGACCGCCGGACCGGGGCTGGCGCTGATGACCGAGGGCATCGGCCTCGCCGTCGCCGCCGAGGTGCCGATCGTCGTCGTCGACGTCATGCGTGGCGGCCCCTCGACGGGCATTCCGGCGAAGAGCGAGCAGAGCGACCTGTCGTTCGCCGTCAGCGGACTGCACGGGGACGCGCCGCGGCTGGTGCTCGCGCCGACGTCGATCGGGGACTGCCTGGCGACGACGCAGTGGGCGGTGCACCTGGCCGAGGCGCTGCAGGCGCCGGCGATCGTGCTGTCGGACCAGTTCATGGGCCAGTCGCGGGCGGTGATCGACCGCCCCGCGCAGGTCGACTGGGTGGCGAAGCGGGTGACGGCGACGGCGAACGCCCCCGACTACAAGCGCTATCGCAACACCGAGACGGGCGTGTCGCCGATGGCGATTCCCGGAACGCCGGGCGTCGTCTACACGGCGGACGGCCTCGAGCATACCGAAGGCGGCATACCGAGCAGCCAGGCGCGCGACCACGGCCAGCAGCTCGACAAGCGGCTGCGCAAGCTCGCCGCCCACGACTACGGCGACGCATGGGCCGACGTCGAAGGCGAGGGCGAGCTGGCGGTGATCACCTTCGGCTCGACCACCGGACCGGTGCGCGAGGCGCTGGCGCGCGTGGCGAAGGAAGGCGTCGCGGTGCGCCTGATCGCGCTGCGCCTGCTCGCACCCGCCCAGCCCGAGCGGCTCGACCGCGCGCTCGCCGGCGTTTCCCGGGTTCTGGTCGCCGAGCAGAACCACGGCGCGCAGCTCTTCCGGTACCTGCGTGCGACCTATGACCTTCCGGGGAGGCCGTCGAGCTACCATCGGCCCGGCCCGCTCCCGCTGCGGCCCGGTGAACTCGCCGATGCGATCCTCGCCTGGAGCGGACAATGAACGACGTCGCCACCTGTGCGCCGCGCACGGCGCAAAGCTACAAGTCGGGCTACAAGCCGATCTGGTGCCCCGGATGCGGCGACTACTCGGTGCTGAGTTCGATCACCAAGGCCTTCGCGAAGGCGGACGTCGCACCGGAAAACGTCGCCGTTGTTTCCGGCATCGGGTGCTCGTCGCGCATCCCCGCCTACACGAACTGCTACGGATTCCACGGGGTCCACGGCCGCTCGCTCGCCGCGGCCACCGGGCTCAAGGTGGCGCGTCCGGACCTGACGGTCCTGGTCGCGGGCGGCGACGGCGATGGCTACTCGATCGGCGGCAACCACTTCCTCCACGCCTGCCGGCGCAACGTCGACATCACCTACATCGTGATGGACAACCACGTCTACGGCATGACCAAGGGCCAGCCGTCGCCGACGACCGAGCCCGACTGGGATTCCAAGCTGTCGCCCGGGGGCACCAAGCTGCGCGTCTTCCATCCGCTGGTGATCGCGCTGGCCGCGGGTGCCAATTTCATTGCCCGCGCATTCGCGGGCGACCCGAACGGCACCGCGGAGATCCTGGCACGGGCGATCCACCATCCCGGTTTTTCATTCGTCGAGATCCTGAGCCCCTGCGTCACGTTCCGTCCCGAGCAGCGCGAGTGGAAGGCGCAGACGCGGCCGGCGCCCGTAGCCTCGACCGGCGACCCCGCGCGGGCGGCGCGCAGGCTGATGACCGATGACGGTTTCAACATCGGCGTGCTGTTCGAAGGCGACCGCCCGACCTGCCCGATCGGCCCCGTTCCGGCCGCCTGCACGCCGGAAGCGCTCGAAGAGGAGTTCGCGCTATGAACCGGAGCGTGAAGGCGCCGGAGCAGGTCACCGCGACCGCGGCCGGCGACCGGGAACCGCACACCCTCGCCGAGTTGATGGCGCTGGCATTCGAAATGGAACGCGAGGCGGCGCAGCGCTATGCCGAATTCGCCGACGCCATGGAGATGCACAACAATCGCGAGGTCGCCGGGCTGTTCCGCAAGATGTCCCGCGTCGAACTGGGCCACGCGCAGGCGATCATGTCGGAAATGGGATGGAGCGAGGCGCCTGCACCCGCCGCCTGGGGCCCGGAGATGCTCGAGGGTCCCGAGACGCCGCGGCTGGACGACGTGCATTACCTGATGTGGCCCTACCATGCGCTCGAGGTCGCGCTGGCCTGCGAGGAGCGTGCGGAACGTTTCTACGATCGGATCGCGGGCGCGGCCGAGGTCGAATCGGTCCGCAACGCGGCACGCGCGCTGCAGGACGAGGAGCGCGAGCACGTCGCGCTGATCCGCGCGTGGATGACCAAGGTCGAGAAGCCCGGCGAGGGCTGGGCCGACGACCCGGACCCCCCGCGCTATACAGACTGACCGGACTGAGCCAGCCGAGTCGGTCGAGGTGCGACGTGGACGTGCTCCTGCCCGAAGGCTGGGCGCCACCGGTCGGTTACGCCAACGGCATCGCCGCCGACGCGGGCCGGATCGTGTTCATCGCCGGACAGGTCGGATGGGATGCGCAGCAGCGTTTCGCCTCGACGGCCATCGCGCCGCAGTTCGACCAGGCGCTGAAGAACGTCCTCGCCGTGCTGGCGAAGGCGGGCGGAGCGCCACGGCACATTGCGCGGATGACCGTGTACTGCTGCGACAAGCCCGCCTACCTCGCCGCACGTCGCGAACTCGGGACGATATGGCGCGCGCAGATGGGGCGCCACTATCCCGCGATGAGCCTGGTGTTCGTCAGCGACCTGCTCGACAGCCCGGCCTGCATCGAGCTCGAAGCGACCGCGGTGCTGCCCGGCTGAAGCTCCGCGGCGCCTGCACACCGGCGCATGCGTCCGCTGCGACGCCGGTCGCGCGTCAACGAGCGGGCGGGTGCCGCACGACCGGGTGATGCGCGCGCAGCCTGGCCACGTCGTGGATGCGGACGTCGCGGCCCGTGACGCTGATCAGATTCGCCTCGGAGAGTTCGTGCAGCACGCGCGAGAAGTGCTCCGGGGTCAGGTTGAGGCGCGATGCAACGAGCGTCTTGGACGTCGGCAGGGTGACGACGTGTGACGTGTCCGACGGTTCCCGCTGCTCGTCGCGCTGAAGCAGGTAGCTGATCACGCGTTCGGTCGCCGACTGCAGCGAGTACGACTCGATGTCGCTGATGATGGTCTGCAGCCGATGCGACAGGCCCGCCAGCAGCATCTTCGCGAACCCGGCGTCGCGCTCGATCCCCTCGAACACCGCCTCGCGCGAAACGTGCAGCAGCAGCGAGTCGGCGAGCGCCTGCGCCATCAGCAGGTAGGGGCGCTCGAGGAACATCACCGACTCGCCGAACGAGTGGCCGGCGCCGATGATCTCGAGGATCTTCTCGTCGCCGTTGGGCGTCACCAGCGCGAGCTTGACCTGCCCGTAGACGATCAGATGGAAGCCCACACAGGGGTCGTCGCGGTTGACGATGACCTCGCCTCTGGGAATGCGCAGTTCCGTCGTTCCCGCGGCGATCCGCTCGAGCGCGGCCGGCTCGATGCGGCTGAACAGGGGCAATCTGGAGAGGAACGTCTGGGTCTCGATCTTGGCGTGCATCGCGGCTGATCCTGTCTGTCAGTCGTCGAAAGGCAGGCCGACGTAGTTCTCGGCCATCGACGTCGATGCGGCGCTCGAACTCACCAGGTAGTCGAGCTCCGCCTGCTGCAGCTTGCGGCCGATCGCGCCCGTCTCGGGGAACTTGTGCGTCAGCGACGTGAACCACCACGAGAACCGCTCGGCTTTCCACACGCGGCGAAGGCAGCGGTCGGAGTAGGTGTCGATGCCCACGCTGCTGCGTTCGGCATAGAACTCGGCGAGCGCGCGCGCGAGGTAGCGCACGTCGGAGGCGGCGAGGTTCAGGCCTTTCGCGCCGGTCGGCGGGACGATGTGCGCGGCGTCGCCGGCGAGGAACAGGCGGCCGAATCGCATCGGCTCGGCGACGAAGCTTCGCAGCGGCGCGATGCTCTTCTCGATCGACGGGCCGGTCTGCAGGCGCAGGGCTGCCTCCGGGTCCAGGCGGCGCCGCAATTCGTCCCAGAACGCCTCGTCGCTCCAGTCCTCGGCCTTGTCCTCGAGCGGGACCTGCACGTAATGGCGGCTGCGCGTCGGCGAGCGCATCGAGCACAGCGCGAAGCCGCGCTCGTGGTTGGAATAGATGAGCTCGTGCGACACCGGCGGCCGGTCGACGAGGATGCCGAGCCAGCCGAACGGATAGACCCGTTCGTAATGGGCGACGCCTCCCTCGGCGACGCTCGCCCGGCTGACGCCATGGTAGCCGTCGCAGCCGGCGATGAAGTCGCACTGCAGCTCGTGCTCTTCGCCGTTCCTGCGCCAGGTCAGCGTCGGGTGCCGGGTGTCGAAGTCGTGCAGCGCCACCGACTTGGCGTCGTACACGGTGGAAAGGCCCAGCGCCGCGCGCGCCTCCATCAGGTCGCGCGTGATCTCGGTCTGGCCATAGACCATCACCTGCTTGCCGCCGGTCAGGCCGCGCATGTCGATGCGGTGGCGCGCGCCGTCGAACGACAGCTCGAAACCGCCGTGCACCAGTCCCTCGCGGTGCATCCGCTGCCCGACGCCGGCCTCGTCGAGGAGGTCGACGGTGGTCTGCTCGAGGACACCCGCACGAATTCGGCCCAGCACGTATTCGCCGCTCTGCCGCTCGACGATGACGTTGTCGACCCCGGCCCTGTGCAGCAGCTGGCCGAGCAGCAGGCCCGACGGGCCGGCGCCGATGATCGCGACCTGGGTGCGACGGCTGGACATGAACTTCAGCGCGCGGTCCAGCGGCCGGGAAGGTCGAACACGAGGATTTCCGCGTCGTTGCCGCTCCCGATCGCGATGTCCCCGGCGGCCGTCTTGATCGCATCGCCCGCGGCCAGCGGATGGCCGTTGACGCTGGCGCTTCCGCGTGCGACGTGGACGTAACCGAGGCGATCCGCGGCGAGCGTGTGGCGGGCCTGTTCGGGTCCGTCGAACAGCCCGGCGTAAAGCAGCGCGTCCTGGTGGATCGACACCGAGCCGTCGCGACCGTCCGGGGAGGCGACCAGGCGCAGCCGTCCGCGCTTGTCGGCGGTCGTGAAGTTCTTCTGTTCGTAGGAGGGCGTGATGCCGGTGGCCGACGGCTCGATCCAGATCTGCAGGAAGTGGGTGACGCCCGCCTTCTCGTGATTGAATTCGCTGTGGGTGATCCCGGTGCCCGCGGACAGCCGCTGCACGTCGCCCGGACGGATCGTCGAGCCGTTGCCCATCGAGTCCTTGTGTCCCAGCGCGCCTTCCAGGACGTAGCTGATGATCTCCATGTCGCGGTGACCGTGGGTCCCGAAGCCCTGGCCCGGCTGGACGCGATCCTCGTTGATCACGCGCAGCGCGCTCCAGCCCATGTGGCGTGGATCGTAATAGTCGGCAAAGGAAAAGCTGTGGTACGAATCGAGCCAGCCGTGGCTGGCGTGGCCGCGCTCGTTCGAGCGCCGGATTTCGTTCATGGAGTCTCCGCGGGCGAGGTTCGGGTCGCCAATGCGCTATTCTGAAGCAATCGCGCGCCGCCGGGCCAGCCGGGGGTCGTGAACCTGCGATCGGCCGCCGACGATGGCGGATCGAAGATCGGGCGCCACCCCGCGACCGTCACCCGGCGACCTTCGCGCGGCGCCCGTCGCCCCTCAGCTGATCCGGACGTAGGTCCCCGGCGCGTCGCAGATCGCAGGGTAGCCCGCAGCCGGGGCGCCCGTCGCCGGCGGCGTCACCGGCGCGCCCGAGCGCGCTGCGAGCCATGCGCTCCACTCGGGCCACCACGAGCCTTCCTTCAGGACCGCTTCGGCGACCCACAGGTCGGGGTCGACGTAGCGTCCGTTGGCGGCTTGCATCGCGATCCGATAATGGTGACGGGGGTGGCCGGGCTCGGACACGATGCCGGCATTGTGTCCCCCGCTGGTCAGCACGAACGTGATCTCTGCCTCGGTCAGCAGGTGGAATTTGAACACCGACCGCCAGGGGGCGACGTGGTCGGCCTCGGTGCCCACGATGAACATGGGCCGGCGCAGGTCGGAGATCGCCACGGGGCGGTCGCCGGCGACGTGGCGGCCTTCGGCGAGGTCGTTGTCCAGGAACAGGTGCCGCAGGTATTCGGCGTGCATCCGGTAGGGCATCCGTGTCGCGTCGGCGTTCCAGGCCATCAGGTCGGTCATCGGCGGGCGCTCGCCCATCAGGTATTCGTGGATGACGCGCGACCAGATCAGGTCGTTGGAGCGCAGGAGCTGGAACGCGCCGGCCATCTGGCGCGAATCGAGGAATCCCTGCTCCCACATCGTGTCCTCGAGGAATGCCAGCTGGCTTTCGTTGATGAACAGCGTCAGTTCCCCGGCCTCGGTGAAATCCACCTGGGCGGCGAAGAAGCTCAGCGACGCCAGGCGCGCGTCACCGTCACGCACCATCGCCGCGGCCGCGATCGCCAGCAGCGTGCCACCCAGGCAGTAACCGACCGCGTGCACCTTCCGGCGCGGCTGAATCGCCCCGATCGCGTCCAGCGCCGCGGCCACGCCCAGCTTGCGGTAATCGTCGAATGCCAGGTCCCGGTCCTCGGGGCCCGGGTTGCGCCACGAGATCATGAACACGGTGAATCCCTGGTCGACCATGAACTTGACCAGCGAGTTGTGCGGCGAAAGGTCGAGGATGTAGTACTTCATGATCCACGCCGGCACGATCAGCACCGGCTCGGGGCGGACCCGGGCGGTCGAGGGCTCGTACTGGATCAGCTCGATCAGGCGGTTGCGGAAGACGACCTTGCCGCGCGTCACCGCGACGTTGCGTCCGACCTCGAAGGCTTCGGCGCCGACCGGCCTCCTGCCCCCTGCGGCCCGCTCCCAGTCTTCGAGGAGGTTCTGCGCACCCCGCACGAGGTTCATCCCGGATTCCTGCTGCGTTCGCGCCAGCACCTCGGGATTGGTCGCCACCTGGTTCGACGGCGACAGGATGTCCAGCCACTGCCGCGTGGTGAACGCGACCATGTTCTCGTGCTGCGCGGTGACCCCGCGCACCCCGGTCATCGCGTTGTGCCACCACTGCTGGGTCAGCAGGAACGACTGGTAGATCACGTTGAAAGGCGGCTGCTGCCAGGCGGGGTCGTCGAAGCGGTGGTCCTGCGGCAGCGGGACGATGCACGGCGACGTATCCTGCTGCGACAGATGGCGCGCGGCGTAGGTCGCCAGCCTCAGCGATTTCTTGATCGTCTTCTCGACGAGCTGCAGCCGCTTGCCCGGCAGCGATGCGAGGTGGAAAGCCCAGTCGAGGTAGGCGTCGGTCAGCGCGATCGGCGACAGGCCGGCGGTGAACCGCGACACGGCGGCGTGCAGCGAGCGGTCCGCGATGTCGGCGAACGCGGTGGCAGCGTAGGAATCGCGCAGGAACGACTCGTCCTGCGCGGACGCGGTCACGTCGGTCGGGCACGCGGCGGCCATGGGTGCCGGCAGCAGTACAGGAGGTTGCGGTGCCGGCTGCGCCGCAGGCCGGGCCTGGGCGCGCGGCTTGCGGACATCGCGGCCGGCTCGCGCGCGGCGGGTTCCCCGCTTCCCGCGGGCAGGCTGCTCGATCATCGGTTCATTTCCCCGTTTGCCGCATCGGCGGCGAAACTCGTCCATGTGTCTATAATTCTCGGGCCTGCTCGTGGCCGCGCGCTTGACGCCGATCAAGGCCCCTACGGCAAGACCCCCGGATGCCCAGACCGCACAACACCCGACAGCCCCGCAGGACATCGGTTCCCGGCCGGCCGCGCGTCCGCTGGCTGGTCCCCAAGGCGGACGGACTGTGGGGGGTGTTCGCCCCGATTCTGGTCCTGATCGGGCTTGCCGCCCTTTTCACCGTGGCGGGCTGGATCCTGGAGCGTCCCTATCGCGCGTGGCTGCTGCTGGTCTCCGACGTCCTGGCCGTGCTCGCCGGATTGCTCGGGATGTACCAGCTCTACCGCCAGTCGCGGGGCCGGCTGGACACCCGTCGGGAGCTCCACGATGTCGAGGTCCAGGTCAGCAACATCGTCGAAACGGCGATGGACGCGATCATCACGATCGACGCCGACCAGCGGGTCATCGGCTTCAACGCCGCGGCCGAGCACACGTTCCGCTGGCCCCGCGAGGCGGTTTTCGGCCAGCCGCTGGATGTCCTGATTCCCAACGCGTCCCGGGAAGCACATCGCGAGTTCGTCGAGCGCTTCGGCCAGGCCGGCGGCGTCGCGCGGCGCATGGGCGTCAACACGATGCTGACGGGGTTGCGCGCCGACGGGCAGGAGTTCCCGATCGAGGGGTCGATCTCGCAGCACGAGGACCACGGCGGAAGGCGCTACACGGTGATCCTGCGGGACATCAGCGACCGGATGCGCGCCGAGAAGGCGCTTTCCAGCAGCGAGGCGAGGCTGCGCGGGATACTCGACTCGGCGATGGACGCGATCATCACGGTCGACGAGCGGCAGCACATCCTGCTCTTCAACAGGGCGGCCGAAGCGATGTTCGGTTGTCCGCGGGACGAGGCGATCGGCGCCCCGATCGCGTGGTTCATCCCCGAGCGCTATCGCGCCGAGCACAAGCGCCACGTCGACGAGTTCGGCGAATCGGGGACGCTGTCGCGGCGCATGGGCGGCGTGCTGCGGGTCGTGACCGGACTGCGGCGCAGCGGGGAGGAGTTCCCGATCGACGCCTCGATCTCGCAGATCACCGAGTCCGGGACCAAGTACTACACGGTGATCCTGCGCGACATCGCGGCGCGGATCGCCGCCGAGGAAGAGCTGCGCCGGTCGCGCAACGAGCTGCGCGAGCTCGGCGCGGCGGCCCACAGGACGCGCGAACAGGAGCAGAGCCGGATCGCGCGCGAACTGCACGACGAGTTGGGCCAGGCACTGACGATGTTGCAGATGGACGTGGCCTGGTTCAAGGAGAAGTTCCCGGACGGCGCATCGCCGGTCGGCGGCAAGCTCGAGCGGATGGAAAAGCTGCTCAAGAGCACGATCACGGCGACGCGGCGCATCGCCTCCGACCTGCGGCCGCTGGTGCTCGACGACCTCGGGCTCGTTCCCGCGCTCGAGTGGCTGGTCCACAACTTCACGCAGCGGACGGGGATCCCCTGCGATCTCGCCGTCGACGATCCCCAGGTCGAACTGCCCGGGACCCATTCGACGGCGGTGTTCCGCGTCGTGCAGGAATCGCTGACCAACATCGCCAAGCACGCGCAGGCGGCGAAAGCCGCGGTGCGGCTCGCGAGGCGGGGCGCAATGCTGGTCGTGCGCGTTGAGGACAACGGCGTCGGATTCGCGACCGAGTTGCCGCGCAAGCCGAATTCCCTGGGTCTGCTCGGCCTGCGCGAGCGCGCGTCGCTGCTGTCCGGCGATACGTCGATCACCAGCGCCCCCGGCGAAGGGACGACGGTCGAGCTACGGCTGCCCCTCGCGGCGCCGGTGGAGGCCGCATGATCCGCGTCGTCGTTGCCGACGACCACCAGATCCTGCGCGAGGGACTGAAGCAGCTGCTCGAGGCCGCCGGCGACATCGAGGTGGTCGGCGAGGCGGGCGACGGGCACGGCGTGCTGCAGCAGATCCGCACCGCGGATTTCGACGTCCTGCTGCTCGACATGTCGATGCCGGGCAAGAGCGGCATGGAACTGATCAAGCAGGTCAAGACCGAGCGGCCGAGGCTGCGCATCCTGGTGCTCAGCATGCACGAGGAGCACCAGTACGCGGTGCGCGCGATCCGCGCCGGTGCCTCGGGCTACCTGACCAAGGAAAGTGCCGCCTCCTCGCTGGTCGCGGCGATACGCAAGGTCGCGCGCGGGGGCGCGTTCATCAGCGCCGAGGTCGCCGAACATCTGGCGCTCGACGCCATGCCGCACAGCGAAGGACCGCTGCACGAAACCCTGTCCGACCGGGAGTACGAGGTGTTCCGCATGCTGGTCGCGGGAACCAGTGTCTCGGAGATCGCCGAGCGTCTGCACCTGTCGGCGAAGACCGTCAGCACCCACAAGGCGCGGCTGATGGAGAAGCTCCAGGTCGCCAACAATGCCGAGCTGTTCCACTACGCGCTCAAGCATCGGCTGTCGGACGACCCGACCGCGTCGGATTGACGGCCGTTCCGGCGTAGGGCGATTCCTACAAGGGGTCGGCGGCGCCTGACCCGCCGAATCGGGGAACCCCGACCCCCGTTGTCAGTGTCCCCCGATGGGCGGCGACGGCGTGCGCGTCGACAATCGCTTCCCATGAACTCGGCATCCCACGTGGGCATCTTCATCGTCGACGACATCCCATCGATGCGTGATCGCCTTCGCGAGCTGGTCCAGGACATCGACGGCGTCGAGGTGGTCGGCGACGCCGGGACGCCGGCCGACGCGATCGCCGGCATCCTCCGCACCCATCCGGACTGCGTGCTCCTCGACTACCAGCTGATCGGCGGGACGGGCGTCGAAGTCCTGCGCGCGGTGCGCGCGCAGTCGCCGCACACCGTGTTCATCGTGCTGACCAATCATGCGACCGAGCAGCATCGCCACGCCTGCCTCGACGCCGGCGCCCGATTCTTCTTCGACAAGAGCACCGAGTTCGGCAGGATCAAGTCCGCGATTGCCGAGATCGACGCGACGCTGCACTAGTCCTCACCCACGCAAGCAACGACCGGAGGAAGCCGCGATGGAAGCCGCAATCATTGCCCCAGCTGCCACGTCACCCCGACGTGATCAGGTCAAGGCCGCGCGGCCGGTGCTGCGCGACGTGAGCCGGCCCGCGCTGGCCTGCTCCAACTGCCATTCGCACCCGGTGTGCGAACGGGTTTCACTGGGTGTGGATTCCGGGCAGATGCCCGGCCGGATACCCGCGACCCGCATCCGCTTGCGCAAGGGCGACACGCTCTACCGGGCCGGCGACAGGTTCACGGCGCTCTATGCGATCCGCCTCGGTTCGTGCAAGACGGTGATGGTGACCGACGACGGGCACGAGCAGGTTTCCGGCTATCACATGCCCGGCGAGATCATCGGGACCGACGGCATCGGCCTGGACATGCACGAATCGCAGGCGATCGCCCTCGAGGACGCCGAGGTCTGCGCGCTGCCGTTCGACCGGGTCGAGTCGCTGGCGCGCGAGGACGTGGCCTTCCAGCGCAGCCTGCACCGGATGCTCGCCGAGGAGATCGTCCGCGAGCGCAATGTCATGCTGATGCTCGGAACGATGCGCGCCGAGCAGCGGCTGGCGTCGTTCCTGCTCGACCTTTCGCAACGCTACCAGACGCGCGGATATTCGCCGAGCGAGTTCCTGCTCCGGATGACCCGGGAAGAGATCGGCAGCCACCTCGGGCTGAAGCTCGAGACGGTGAGCCGGCTGTTCTCGCGCTTCCACCAGGACGGCCTGATCGAAGTGCACGGTCGCATCATCAGGCTCGTCGACCGCGACGCCCTGCATCAGCTGGTGCTGACGGGCTGAGCCCGGGATCTCGCACCGCACCCGGTCCGCCCCCGGGACCGGAATCGAGCCTCACCGGCGTGCCGGCGCCGGAATCAGGTCGCCGCGCTCTCGGCCGGGGTGCCTTCCGGCGTCTGGGGCTCGGCGATGACGCAATCGGTCGTCAGGATCAGGCTGGCGATCGACGACGCGTTCTGCAGGCCCAGCCGGGTGACCTTGGTCGGGTCGATGATCCCCATCTCGACCATGTCGCCATAGCGGTCGGTCGCCGCGTTGTAGCCGAAGTTGCCGCTCTCCGCGAGCACGCGCTGCACGACGACCGAGGGCTCGACCCCCGCGTTGGTGACGATCTGCCGCAGCGGTTCCTCCAGCGCGCGGCGCACGATCTTGATGCCCGCGTCCTGTCCGAGCGTGGTGCCCTGCAGGCCGTCGAGCGCCTGGCGGGCGCGCAGCAGCGCGACCCCGCCGCCCGGACCGATGCCCTCGGCCACCGCCGCGCGGGTCGCGTGAACCGCGTCCTCGACCCGCGACTTCTTCTCCTTGAGCTCGGTTTCGGTCGATGCGCCGACCTTGATCAGGGCGATGCCGCCGGACAGGCGGGCGATGCGCTCCTCGAGCTGCTTGCGGTCGTAGTCGCTGGTGGTTTCTTCCAGCGTCTTGCGGATCTGCGCGATCCGCGCGGAGAGCTTCTCCGGATCGCCAGCGCTGCCGATCAGCGTCGTGCTGTCCTTGTCGATCTCGACGCGCTGCGCGTGCCCCAGTTCGGCGAGCGTCGCGTGCTCGAGCTTGAAGCCGGTCTCCTCGGAGATCACCGTGGCGCCGGTCAGCGTCGCGATGTCCTCGAGCATCGCCTTGCGGCGATCGCCGAATCCGGGGGCCTTGACCGCGCAGCTCTTCAGGATGCCGCGCATCGAGTTGACCACCAGCGTGGCGAGCGCCTCGCCGGTGACGTCCTCGGCGATCAGCAGCAGCGGCCGGCCCTCGCGCGAGACCTGCTCGAGCACCGGCAGCAGATCGCGGATCGTCGACACCGGCCGGTCGTGCACGAGCACGCTGGCGTTGTCGAGCACGCAGCGCTGCTTTTCCGCTTCGTTGATGAAGTAGGGCGACAGGAATCCGCGCTCGAACTGCATCCCTTCGACGACCTCGAGCTCGTTCTCCATGCCGCGGCTGTCCTCGGTCTTGATGACGCCGTTGTCGCCGACCTTCTCCATCGCCTTCGCGATCATGTCGCCGATCGACGCGTCGCCGTTGGCGGAGATGGTCCCGACCTGGGCGATCGCCTGGCCGGTGCTGCAGGGCCGCGAGTTCTTCCTGAGTTCGGTGATGACCGCCTCGACCGCCGCGTCGATGCCCCGCTTCAGTTCCATCGGATCGACGCCTGCGGCGACGTATTTCAGGCCTTCGTTGACGATCGCCTGCGCGAGCACCGTCGCGGTCGTCGTGCCGTCGCCCGCGGTCTCCGACGTGCGCGCCGCGACCTCGCGCGCCATCTGTGCGCCGAGGTTCTCGAAGTGGTCGGTGAGCTCGATCTCCTTCGCGACCGCGACACCGGAATTGATGATCGTCGGCGGGCCGTAAGTCCGCTCGAGCATGACCAGACGTCCCTTGGGACCAAGGGTCACCTTGACCGCGTTCGCGAGGATGTTGAGCCCGGCGCACACCCGCTCCTGGGCGTCGCGGTGGAATCGGAGGATCTTGGCCGGCATCGCGGTTTGGCTCCTTCTGGCTCCTTCTGGCGTCTCGTGGTTTCGCTAGCGCCGCGTCTGCATCTCGAAATGCCGTCCGCGGACGGCGAGGTCCGACAGCGCGACCAGCGGCGCGACCAGCTGGTGGAGAATGTCGTCGGTGGCGATCACCCCGACCAGAACGCCGCTGGCATCGACGACCGGCATCCGGCGCACGCCGTTCGCCGACATCAGCCGGACCGCTTCAGCGTATCCGGTGTCCTCGCGCACGGTCGCCACCGCCCGCTGCGTCAGTTCGCTGACCTTGATCGAGCGCGCGTCGATGCCCGCGGCGACGACCTCGATGACGATGTCGCGATCGGTGACGATCCCGACGGGGATCCTGCCGTCGGGACCCTCGTCGACGACGATCACGTTGCCGACGTGGTGCTGGCGCATCAGCGCTGCCGCCTCGCTGACGGTCGCATCGCGGCCGGTGCAGACGACGTTGCGAACGCAGAAATCTCCGATGGTCATTGCAATCCTTTCCGAGCGGGCGGTGCTGTCGAGGCCGGGGCCGCGAGGCCGGGGCCGCACGCAGCGCGCGGTGTTGTCGAGGCCGGGGCCGCACGCGAATGCTGCACAGTGCCCCGCACAGGGCCCCGGTCAGTGCATCGTAGATCGGATGCCAGTGCGCATGTTGATCGGGATCAACCGGCGTGCGAAGCGCCCGGCGGCACGCAGGTCCCGATCCCGCCTCGCGCGGCGCGCAGCGCGCAGGATTGATCTTGCGCAAGGTCGGGGCATGACCGGCGCCCCGGCATCGTGCGAAGATGCGGGGTGGCGTACGAGCGCTTCGATGCGGAGGTTGCGATGGCTCTCAAATCCCTGATGGTGCACCTGGACGACGGCGCAGGCAGCAGGCAGCGCCTCGAAGTCGCCGCCCGGCTGGCGACGCGTTTCGGCGCGAACCTGGTCGGCGTCTACCTCGTTCCCACCGGCGAGCTGACGCCCTCGGTCGCCGCGCTGCTGCCGGCCGACACCGTCAGGCGCAGGCTCGCCGACAGCGGCGAGGCCCAGCGCCAGGCGGAGGCGCTGTTCCGGGAGGTGACCGGCGCATCGGGCGTCGCCAACGCGGAATGGCGGGCCCCTGCCGGCTACGCGATGGACGCGGCGGTCGCGCATGCACGCTGCGTCGACCTCGTGGTCATCGGACAGCCCGATCCGGACGGCGGGGAGAGCGGTTTCGCGCGCCGGCTCGCCGAGCACGTGCTGCTGGAGGCCGGGTGTCCCGCCGTGTTCGTGCCCTACACCGGCGCGGGCGCCGAGGTGGGCACAAAGGTCCTCGTCGCCTGGAACGGGGGACGCGAGGCCGCGCGCGCGGTCCGCGATGCGCTGCCGATCCTGGAGACCGCCGAGCAGGTCGTCGTGGTGTCGCTTGCGCGGGAGGCTGCCGACGCGGAAGCGATCGCGATGGCCCAGCCGCGGCTCGCCACCTACCTGCATGCGCACGGCATCAACGCAGGGTTCAAGCGTTTCGACGGCGACCCGATCGAGGGTGGGGAGCGCCTGCTGTCACAGGCCGCCGACCTCGGGACCGACCTGATCGTCATGGGGGGCTACGCCCATTCGCGTTCGCGCGAACTGATCCTCGGGGGCGTCACCCGGACGATGTTCGAGTCGATGACGGTGCCGGTGCTGATGTCGCACTAGCGCGATCGCGCTAGACGCGGCGGACGCACTTCGCGTAGAGGTCGCCGAGGAGGCCGTCGGGGTCGTATCTGCGCTTCAGCGCGACATAGGCGTCGCGATCGTAGATCGCCCAGAACTCGTCCTCGGTGAAATAGGAATCCGAGTACAGCGATTTGACGCCGCCGAGCTCGGTGACCTTGCGCTCGATCTGGCGGTTGACGTGTCCGGCGGGACGGGGCTCGCGTGACGAGACGACGTCCCAGAAGCCGAAATTGACCGAAGGCGATCCCGGCGCGAGCGGATAGAGGGTCGCGCGCCGCGCCGGGTCCGGTGCCCGGATCGGGCAGATCCAGATCGGCAGGATGCCGACCTCCGCGTGGAGGAACGCGAGAAACTCCGCGGCGCGCGCGATCGGGATGTCGACGTCCTGGATCACCGACTCCGCGTGGATGCCTCGGATGCGGTTCCACGCGCGCGTGACGCCGTGGCGGGCATTCCAGCGCATGATCTTCTGGTAGGTGATCGAGTTCAGGCGCTTGCGGCCGAGCAGCCGCCGGACCAGTGGATGCTGCGCCCCGACGTTCTTCGAGCACCAGAACCAGTCGGTGTCCCAGCGCCACAGATAGTCGCGCGTGGTCAGCGCGTCGCTCGATCGCTCGCGGATCGAACGGTAGTAGATGCGCTGGTACCCGTAATCGCTGACCTGCGGCGCGTCGTCGACGAAGCGACCCAGCGTCAGGTAGAGCTCGCCGGGCGCAAAGACCACGCCATCGAGGTAGTCGAGGCCGCCTTCGGCGCACAGCTGGCCGATGCGCGCGAAATACGCCGCCGGGTCGGCGTGGCGCTCGTGGCGCAGTTCGACGCAGCGCTTGGCGGGCACGGTGCGTGCGGACAGCTTCAGCGCATAGCCCAGCGTGCCGTAGGAATTCGGAAAGCCGCGGAACAGGTCGCGGTACTCGTTGTCCGGCGTGCAGGTGACGATGCGTCCTTCGCCGGTCAGCACGTCGATCGAGGTGATCGTGTCGTGCACGAGGCCGTGCAGGAACGACGAGGACTCGATCCCGACCCCGGCCACGGCGCCGCCCAGGGTGATCGACTTCAGCTGCGGCACGACCGCGGGTACGCTGCCGTGGGCAAGCGTCGCGTCGGCGAGCGCCTCGTAGGTCGTCATGCCCTCGGCCTCGACGATCCCCGTCGCCGCGTCGACGCGCACGACACGGTTGAAATGAGACAGGTCGATGCGTCGCCTGCCGCCTTCATCGCGGTCACGGAACAGGTTCGACGTAGCCTTCCTGACACTGACGCCGGCGGCGCCGTGTGCGGAGGCGAGCAGGGATTCGAGCTGCGCCTTCTTCTCGGCGTAGGTCGTCATCCCTCGGGCCGATAGAGGTACCCGCGGCTCATCGGATGGTCGGGCCCGACGTTGCCCTTGCTGACCGTCACCTGGAACAGGAACGTGGCGCCGTCGGGCGAGCGGAACATCTCCGCGCACGACCACAGGTAGGTCCGCCAGATGCGGCGGAAACGCTCGTTGAAACGGTGGGGATCGAGCGCCTGTATCGCGTCCCACTCGGTGTCGAAGCGTTCGGCCCAGGCGTCGAGCGTCAGCGCGTAGTGGCGCCGCAGGTTCTCGACGTCGAGCACCTCCAGCCCGCAGTCCTCCATCGCGGTGATCGCTTCGGCGAGGCTCGGGATCCAGCCGCCGGGGAAGATGTGCTTGCGGATGTAGAACTCGGTATCGCGGATGCCGACGTGGCCGATGAAGTGGATGACCCCCAGCCCCCCGGGCTTCAGCGCATTCGCGTGGGCGCGAATGACCTCGTGCACCTGGTCGCGCCCCGCGTGCTCGAGCGTGCCGACCGACAGCAGCTTGTCGTACTGGCCGGGAATCTCGCGGAAATCGCATTCGACGACCGCGATCCGGTCCTCGAGGCCGCGCTGGGCGAGTTCGGCGCGCAGCTCGTCGACCTGCTCGGTCGTCGTGTTGATGCCCGTTCCCAGCGCGCCATAGCGCTCGTACGCATGGAACAGCAATCCGCCCCAGCCGCATCCGATGTCGACGAAGGTCTCGCCGGGGGCGAGCCGCACCTTGCGGCAGACGTGGTCCATCTTGTTGACCTGCGCTTCCTCGAGGGTCTTGGTTCCCTCGCGCCAGTAGGCACAGGTGTAGAGCATGCCGACGCGGTCGAGCCACCGGCGATAGAACGCCTGTCCCAGGCCGTAGTGGAACCGCGCATTGGCCTTGGCCTGCGCAATCGACCGATTCGAGTAGCGGGCCTCGTGCCAGCGGTTGCGCAGCGCGACCAGCGGGCTCGTCTGCTGGTCGAAACCCCCGTCGAACGCGGCGCGGAAGGAAAGCGCGAAATTGCCTTCGACTTCGAGGTCGCCGTCGAAATACGCCTCGAGCAGGCCGACGTGTCCGAACGCGGCGACGCGGCGCTCGACGCGCGTGCTCGAAAATCGCAGCGTGAATTCCGGCGCTTCATCGCGATTGCGGTATTCGGTGCCGTCGGCGAACAGCACCCGGAACGGGATGTCCGTGCGCGTGCCCATCGCGTCGAGGGCACGGCGCAGCGCCCCCGACACTTCGCGGGCCTCGACGCCCGCGCGCCCGGCTTGGCGTGAGTCGAGCTTGGTCATGAGGCGAATATACCGCGCGCGGCGGCCGGATGTCTCTCACGATCCCGGCCGGATGCGGAGACGCTCATCGGGTGCTATTTCGCGCGGCCGTAGGTTCCGGTGAGCGTTGCCTTGCCGATCGCGTTCGCGTTGACCATGTAGCCGGCCAGCGCCGCGTTCGCGCCTTTGGGGAGCTCGAGCTTGTCGACCTTGAGCGCATAGAGCGTGAAGTTGTAGCGATGCGGCTTGTCCCCGACCGGCGGGCAGGGCCCGCCGTAACCCGGGACGCCGTAGTCGGTGGTGACGCTCGCGGCGCCGGCGGGCAGGCGGCTGCCGTCGGTCTTGCCGGCGCCCTTGGGCAATCCGGTGGTGCCTGCGGGGATGTCCACGACCAGCCAGTGCCACCAGCCGGCACCGCCCGTCGGGGCGTCGGGGTCGTGCACCAGCAGCGCGAAGCTCCTGGTTCCCTGCGGCGCACCCGACCATGCCAGCGCCGGCGACACGTTGCCGCCGGTACAGCCGAAGCTGTCGTAAGCCTGCTCATCCGCAATCGCGCCCCCGGGCGCGAAGTCGGGACTGGTCAGCCTGAACTGCGCCTGGGCACCGTCGGCGATGGCGAGGCCGGCGGCGATTGCAGTCGCGCGGGCGAGGGGATCGAAGATCATCGGGGACTCCTTCGGGATGGACGCGGACGAGTCGCCGCGGGAAAGTGCACGAATATACTTCGTTGCCGCCCGAGTCCGCGAGGACCGGCAAGGAGCCTCCGGAGGTCCCGCGATCCGGCCTCCGATCGTCCGGGCGCCGACGGCGGGTGCAGGGGACGATTCGCGTAAACTCGACTCGGCGTGAAACAACAAGACCGAAGCACAAGGACATTGCGCATGGCAAGCATCGAAGTCAAAGTCCCCGACATCGGCGACTTCAAGAATGTTCCCGTCATCGAGGTCCTGGTCAGGCCAGGCGATGCCGTCAAGGCCGAGGATCCGCTGCTCACGGTCGAGTCCGACAAGGCGACGATGGACATCCCGTCCCCGGCCGCAGGGGTGGTGAAGTCGGTCGCCGTCAAGGTCGGAGACAAGGTGTCCGAGGGCACCGCGGTGGTCGTGCTGGAGGCCGAGCAGCCTTCATCCGGGCCCTCGCCCGCCGGCGGGGGAGGGGGCACGCCCTCGCCGCAAGCGGCGCCGGCAGCCGCATCCTCCGCTGTCACGCAGGCCGGGCCGGTGCAGGGGGCCGGAGCCGAGGGGGTGAGCCACGGAACCGTGCGGTCTGCGGCAACCTACAGCGGCGCTGCCGACATCGAATGCGAGATGCTCGTGCTGGGCGCGGGCCCCGGCGGCTATTCGGCCGCCTTCCGCGCGGCCGACCTCGGGATGAAGACCGTGCTCGTCGAGCGCTATCACAGTCTCGGCGGCGTCTGCCTCAACGTCGGCTGCATCCCGTCGAAGGCACTCCTGCACACCGCGGCGGTGATCGACGAAGCGAAGGCGATGGCTGCACACGGCGTGAGCTTCGGTGCGCCGACGATCGACCTCGACAAGCTGCGCGCGTTCAAGGACGGCGTCGTCAGGAAGCTGACGGGCGGCCTCGGCGCGATGGCGAAGATGCGCAAGGTCGCGGTGGTGCAGGGTATTGGCCGCTTCCTCGATGCCCACCATCTCGCGGTCGAAATGACGTCGGGCAAGGGCAGGGAGACGACCGGCGCGCGCAAGGTGATCCGCTTCGACAAGGCGATCATCGCGGCTGGCAGCGAAGCAGTGAAGCTGCCTTTCATGCCGCAAGACCCGCGTGTCGTCGATTCGACGGGCGCGCTGGAACTGAAGTCCGTCCCCAAGCGGATGCTCGTCGTCGGCGGCGGCATCATCGGCCTCGAAATGGCCAACGTCTACTCGACACTGGGGGCGCGCATCGACGTCGTCGAAATGCTCGACGGCGTGATGATGGGTGCCGACCGCGACCTCGTCCGGGTGTGGGAGAAGAAGAACGCCGGCCGTTTCGACAACATGATGCTCGGCACGAAGACCGTGTCGGCGCAGGCGACGCCTGCCGGCATCCGCGTCGCTTTCGAAGGTGCCAAGGCGCCCGCCGAGCCGCAGGTCTACGACCTGGTGCTGGTCGCGGTCGGTCGCAGCCCCAATGGTCGCGCGATCGACGCCGACAAGGCGGGGGTCGCGGTGTCGGAGCGCGGCTACATCGGGGTCGATCGCCAGATGCGGACCAACGTCGCGCACATCTTCGCCATCGGCGACATCGTGGGCCAGCCGATGCTGGCGCACAAGGCCGTGCACGAGGGCCACGTCGCCGCGGAGGCCGCGGCCGGGCACAAGGCGTCCTTCGACGCCAGGCAGATTCCGTCGGTCGCCTACACCGACCCCGAAGTCGCCTGGGCGGGCATGACCGAGGATGAATGCAAGGCGCAGGGTGTCGAATACGGCAAGGCGCAGTTTCCGTGGACGGCGTCGGGTCGCGCGATCGCCAACGGCCGCGACGAAGGTTTCACCAAGCTCCTGTTCGACGCCACGACGCACCGGATCATCGGCGGCGGCATCGTCGGCACGCACGCGGGAGACCTGATCAGCGAGATCGCGCTGGCGATCGAGATGGGGTGCGACCCCGTGGACATCGGCAGGACGATCCACCCGCATCCGACCCTGGGCGAATCGATCGGCATGGCGGCCGAGATGTTCGAAGGCGTGTGCACCGACCTGCCGCCGCAGAAGAAGAAATAGAGAGACGGCGTGCGGTGTGAACGGTTGCCGCGTGCAGGCGCTGCGCCGCACCGGAGGTCGGGCAACGCCGACGCGGCACGACAACTGATTGGCAGGAGGCAACATGGCTGAAGAGAAACTGCGGTCCGCGGCCCTCGAGTACCACGAGTCGCCGACGCCGGGAAAGATCTCGATCGCGCCGACCAAGGCGCTGTCCAACCAGCGCGACCTGTCGCTCGCGTATTCGCCGGGCGTCGCGTACGCATGCACCGCGATCCATGACGATCCGGCGCTGGCGGCGCGCTACACGGCGCGCGCGAACCTGGTCGCGGTCGTCACCAACGGCACCGCCGTCCTGGGCCTCGGCAACATCGGCGCACTCGCCGGCAAGCCGGTGATGGAGGGCAAGGCCTGCCTGTTCAAGAAATTCGCCGGCATCGACGTCTTCGACATCGAGGTCGGCGAGACCGACCCCGACAAGGTCGTCGAAGTCGTCGCCGCGCTGGAGCCGACGTTCGGTGGCATCAACCTCGAGGACATCAAGGCGCCCGAGTGCTTCTACATCGAGCGCAAGCTGCGCGAGCGGATGAAGATCCCGGTGTTCCACGACGACCAGCACGGCACCGCGATCGTCACCGCGGCCGCCGTGCTGAACGGGCTCGCGATCGTCGGCAAGGACATCGGGAGCGTGAAGCTGGTGTGCTCGGGGGCGGGGGCGGCGGCGATCGCCTGCCTCGACCTGCAGGTCAGCCTCGGCATGAGACGCGAGAACGTCACAATCATCGACAGCAAGGGCGTCGTGTACAAGGGGCGCGACGGCACGCTGGACGCCGACAAGGCGCGCTATGCACGCGATACCGCGGCACGGACGCTGGCCGACGCGATCGATGGCGCCGACATCTTCCTCGGGCTGTCGACCGGCGGCGTGCTGACCCCCGACATGGTCAAGCGGATGGCCGCGCGGCCGATCATCCTGGCGATGGCGAACCCCGAGCCCGAGATCCGTCCCGAGGTCGCGAAAGCCGCCCGACCCGACTGCCTGATCGGCACCGGGCGTTCGGATTACCCGAACCAGGTCAACAACTCGCTGTGCTTTCCGTTCATCTTCCGCGGCGCGCTCGACTGCGGGGCGAGCACGATCAACGAGCCGATGAAGCTCGCCGCGACGCGCGCGCTCGCCGAACTTGCGCGCGCCGAGCCCTCGGAGATCGTCGCAATCGCCTATGGCGAGCCGACGCCCGCGTTCGGTCCCGATTACCTGATCCCGCGGGCGTTCGATCCGCGGCTCATCGTCAACATCGCGCCGGCGGTGGCGCGGGCTGCGATGGAAAGCGGCGTCGCCAGCCGCCCGATCGCCGATTTCGACGCCTATCGCCAGCGCCTGATGCAGTTCGTCTACCACTCGGGAACGCCGATGGCGCCGGTGTTCGCCGCGGCGAAGCGCTCGCCCAGGCGCGTCGCCTATGCCGAGGGCGAGGACGAGCGGGTGCTGCGCGCGGCGCAGGCCTGCATCGACGAGGGCATCGTGCATCCGGTGCTGATCGGGCGCCCCGACATCATCGCCTCGCGCATCGGGAAGCTCGGGCTCCGCCTGGTCCCGGGGCGGGACTGCGAGGTCGTCAACATCCTCGACGATCCGCGGCACCGCGAATACGCGCTCGACTATTACCGGCTGATGCGCCGCAAGGGCGTCACGCGCGGGCCCGCGATGGAGGAGATGCGCAGCCGGCCAACGCTGATCGGCGCGATGCTGCTGCGTCATGGCGACGTCGACGCGATGCTGTGCGGGACGCTCGGGAACCATCCCGATCACCTCAGGTACATCCGCAACGTCATCGGCACCCGCAAGGGGGTGAACACGCTCGCGGCGATGAACATGGTCATCCTGCCGCGCCGGCAGCTGTTCATCTGCGACACGCACGTCAACCGCGATCCGACGGCGGAGCAGATCGCCGAGATGACGCTGCTGGCGGTCGAGGAGGTCCAGCGTTTCGGCCAGAAGCCCTCGGTCGCGCTGGTGTCTCATTCCAGCTTCGGCAGCTCCGATGCACCGTCGGCGCAGAAGATGCGCGACGCGCTCGAGCTGATCCTGCAGCGCATGCCCGATCTCGACGTCGAGGGCGAGATGCAGGCCGATGCGGCGCTGTCGAAGGAGATCCGCGATCGCGAGTTCCCCGAGTCGCGGCTCGGCGTCGACGCGAACCTGCTGATCATGCCCAACATCGACGCCGCCAACATCACGTACAACGCGTTGCGCGTCACGGCGGGGGAGAACGTCGCCGTCGGCGGCTTCCTGCTCGGCGCGGCGAAGCCTGCGCACATCATGAGTCCGTCCTCGTCGGTGCGACGCATCGTCAACATGACCGCGGTCGCGGTCGCGGACGCAGGCGCGCAGCGCTAGCTGCCGATGCCACCGGTGCAGCAACCGGGCGTGCACCGGATCGTCATCGTCGGCGGTGGCGCGGGCGGGCTCGAGCTCGCGACCCGGCTCGGCGACACGCTGGGGCGTCGGGGCAAGGCCGAGGTGACGCTGATCGAGCGCGCGCGGACCCATTTCTGGAAACCGCACCTGCACGAGATCGCCGCCGGCAGCATGGATATCGACGTCTACGAGACCGACTACCTCGCGCAGTCGCACTGGCATTCGTTCCGCTACCTGATCGGCGAGATGACCGGTCTCGACCGGACGGCGCGCTGCGTCCACGTCGCCCCGTTCGTCGACGAGGACGGCGACCAGGTCACCGATGCGAGGTCGATTCCCTACGACACGCTGGTCATCGCGGTGGGAAGCACGACCAACGATTTCGGGACGCCGGGGGCGAGCGAGCACGCGATCGCGCTCGACGACCCGCCTTCGGCGCAGCGTTTCCATCGCCGGCTGGTCAATGCCTACCTGCGTGCCCACGCGCAGGCCGGAGCGCTGCGCCAGGAGCAGCTGCAGGTCGCGATCATCGGCGCGGGCGCCACCGGCGTCGAACTCGCCGCCGAATTGCACAACACGACGCGCACGCTCGTGTCCTACGGGCTGGACCGGATCGATCCCGACAAGGACATCCGCCTGGTGCTGATCGAGGCCACCGATCGCATCCTGCCGGCGCTGCCCGCACGGCTGTCGACGGCCGCGCAGCGCCTGCTCGGCCGGATGGGGGTGAGCGTGCGCACCGGCGCACGCGTTGCGGAGGTGTTCGCGGGCGGCGTCAGGCTCGAAAGTGGCGAGGTGATCCACGCCGAGCTGGTCGTCTGGGCCGCCGGCGTGAAGGCCCCCGACTTCCTGCGCGACATCGCGGGCCTCGAGACGAATCGCATCAACCAGCTGGTCGTGCGCCCCACGCTGCAGACCACGCGCGATCCCGACATCTTCGCGATCGGCGATTGCGCCGCTGCACCGTGGCTCGGAAAGGAGGGCGTCGTCGTGCCGCCGCGGGCCCAGGCGGCACACCAGCAGGCGTCGCACATGGTCCGTCAGCTGCGCCGCCGGCTGCGGGGACGCGAGCTCAAGCCCTGGCGCTACCGCGATTTCGGCTCGCTGGTCTCGCTGGGCGAGTATTCGACGGTGGGCAACCTGATGGGAAGCCTGACCGGCGGCAACCTGTGGCTCGAGGGAACGTTCGCGCGGATGATGTACCTGTCGCTCTACAAGATGCACGAGCTCGCGCTGCACGGCTTCTGGAAGATGGCCCTCGACACCGCCGCGCGGGCGATCACGCGCCGCACCGAGCCGCACGTCAAGCTGCACTGAGGGCGCGCCGGGATCGGCTGCTGACGGCAGGAGCGCGGTGTATGCTGACGCACGCAGGGTGCCGGGATTGCGGGTGCCGCCGGGTGACGGCATCGAGGCGTCAACTCTCGACCAATCGGGTGCATTCATGGATCTAATGCGGTTCGCAGCGTTCGCTGCGGCGCGGGGCCGCCGCTTGGGGCTCCCTGGCCACGGGCCGGGCGACGACGACGACGACCCGGCGCCGCCGATCGGTGACCCCCCGGACGACGATTGGGACGAGGACGACTGGGACGACGATGGCGGCGACGACGAGGACGACGACGACGACGAGGATGCGATCCAGTTGTAGCCCCCTGCCGGCGCCCGAATGCCTGCACTTCAAGGCGTGACGGCTTCGGTTCGAACGCGTCGGCGTATCATGGACGCGGTTGTGGTGACGGCCGCACCGGTTCGAAATCGCGGCCGCGATTGGAGTCTCCATGTACGCACAGATGGTCGACACCGGCGTCACCAAGGTCCCGGACGCCGCGGAGATGACGCCGGAAGAGCGCGCTTTCCAGGAGCGCATCGACGCCGACATCAAGATCGAGCCCAAGGACTGGATGCCCGAGGCGTACCGCAGGACGCTGATCCGCCAGATCCAGCAGCATGCGCATTCGGAGATCGTCGGCATGCTGCCCGAGGGCAACTGGATCACCCGCGCGCCATCGCTGCAGCGCAAGGCGACGCTGATGGCCAAGGTGCAGGACGAGGGCGGGCACGGTCTCTATCTCTACTGCGCTGCCGAAACCCTCGGCGTGTCGCGGGACGCGATGATCGCCCACCTGCATGCGGGCAAGGTCAAGTACTCGTCGATCTTCAATTATCCGACGCTGACCTGGGCCGACATCGGAACGATCGGCTGGCTGGTCGACGGCGCGGCGATCATGAACCAGATTCCGCTTTGCCGCTGCAGCTTCGGCCCCTACGCGCGCGCGATGATCCGCGTCTGCAAGGAGGAGTCCTTCCACCAGCGGCAGGGCTACGACATCATGCTGGCGCTGTGCCGCGGCACGCCCGAGCAGAAGGCGATGGCCCAGGACGCGCTCGACCGCTGGTGGTGGCCCTCGCTGATGATGTTCGGTCCCCCGGATGCGGCGAGCGTGCACAGCGCGCAGTCGGCGCGGTGGAAGATCAAGCTGCTGTCCAACGACGAGTTGCGCCAGCGCTTCGTCGACCAGACGGTGCCTCAGGCCGAGTACCTCGGACTGAAGATGCCCGATGACAGGCTCGCGTGGAACGCCGAGCGCGGCCACTACGACTTCGGAGAGATCGACTGGCAGGAGTTCCACGAGGTCGTCCGGGGCAACGGACCGTGCAATCGCGACCGGATGCAGACGAGGATCCGGGCCTGGGAAGATGGGGCGTGGGTGCGCGAGGCGGCGGTGGCGTACGCCGACAAGAAGGCGGCGCGCGAACGCCGGGCGGCGTGACCACGATGCCCTCACCCCGACCCTCTCCCGCAAGCGGGAGAGGGTGCCGAGCGAATGCGAGGCGGGTGAGGGGAATCGAGGAGGCGAAATGAGCAGTGAATGGCCGTTGTGGGAGATCTTCATCCGTTCGCAGCACGGGCTCGCGCACAAGCACGTTGGCAGCCTGCACGCCCCCGACGCCGGGATGGCGGTCCGCAACGCGCGCGACGTCTACACGCGGCGCAACGAAGGCGTCTCGATCTGGGTCGCGCGCTCCGCCGACATCCATGCCTCGTCCCCCGGGGACAAGGAAGCGCTGTTCGAGCCCGCGAACGACAAGGTCTATCGGCATCCGACGTTCTTTCCGATGCCCGAGGAAGTGAAGCACATCTGATCCCCGCACGACGGTGCAGCCAGCCACGATGCCCGAGGACAGGCAACTCTTCGACTACGTGCTGCGGCTCGCCGACAACGGCGTCGTGCTCGCGCAACGCCTTGGCGAGTGGGTCGGCAGGGGCCCCGCACTGGAGGAGGACATCGCGCTGACCAACGTCGGCCTCGACCTCCTGGGGCAGGGCCGCATGTGGCTCGCCTATGCGCACGAGATCGAGGCGCGCTATGCACCGCCCGGCCGCGGAGAGGACGAACTCGCGTTCCTGCGCGACGGCGGCGAATTCCGCAGCCTGCTGCTGGTCGAGCAGCCCAACGGCAGCTATGCCGACACGATGACGCGCCAGTTCCTGTTCGATCAGTGGCACGTCCTCCTGCTCGCAGCGCTGTCGGGCTCGAAGGACGAGCGCATCGCGGCGATCGCCGCCAAGGCGCACAAGGAAGTCCGCTATCACGTCGAGCGCTCGGCCGACTGGGTGATCCGCCTGGGCGACGGCACCGACCTGTCGCATCGCAGGATGCAGGATGCGATCGACGCACTGTGGATGTACACGGGCGAGATGTTCGCCGTCGACGCCATCGAGCAGCGGCTCATCGAGGCGGGGGTGGCGGCCGACGCGGCGTCGCTGCGCGAGCCATGGCGGTCCTCGGTCGCCGCGGTGCTCGCCGAGGCCACGCTCGAGACCCCCGTCGACGGCTGGATGCAGGGCGTGAACGGGCGGGGCGGCAAGCAGGGCGTGCACACCGAGCATTTCGGGCACATGCTGGCCGAGATGCAGACCCTCGCGCGCTCCTATCCGGGTGCCCAGTGGTGACGCCCCATGCCGTCGCGCTGCAGGGAGCCGGAGCCGCGGCAGCGATCTGGCGCGCGCTCGGCACCGTGGTCGACCCTGAGATCCCGTCCGTCTCGATCGTCGAGCTCGGCATCGTCCGCGGCGTGGAAGCGGAAGGCGACGGCTGGGTCGTGTCGATCACGCCGACCTATTCGGGCTGCCCGGCGACGCGGGTGATCGAAGCCGACATCCACACCGCGCTGGCGGAAATCGCATCGGCCAACGTGCGCGTGGTCACGCGAATCGCCCCGCCCTGGACGACCGACTGGATCGCGCCCGAGGCAAGGCGCAAGCTGCGCGAGGCGGGCATCGCGCCGCCGCGCCACGGCGCTTCCGATGCGGCGGCCACCGTGCATGTGCTGCGCGGCCCTTCTCGCGGACGCGGTACCGTCGTCGCCGGCATTGCGTGCCCCCGCTGCGGGTCGACCAGGACGACGCTGGTCGCGATGTTCGGATCGACCGCGTGCAAGGCGCAGTACCGCTGCGAGGACTGCCTCGAGCCTTTCGACTATTTCAAGCCGTATTGACGGCGCGGACAGCACCGTCTCGACGATGACCGCGCCTTGCGCCTTCCGCTGGCGATGAGCAAATTCCACACCCTGACCGTCGCGAAGATCGAGCGGGAGACCCGCGATGCCATCGTCGTCACGTTCGCCGTCCCGGACAACCTCCGTGAGGCGTTCCGTTTCGAGCCCGGGCAGCATCTGACGCTGCGCGCGGCCATCGGCGGCGAGGACCTGCGGCGGTCGTATTCGATCTGCGCGCCGGCCGGGGCGCCGCTGCGCATCGCGATCAAGCGCACGCCCGGAGGGGCGTTCTCGACCTGGGCGAACGACACGTTGCGCCCGGGCGTGACCCTCGACGTCGTCCCTCCGATGGGGCATTTCGGCGTCGCGGCCGAGCCGGACCGGGCGCGGCATCACCTGGCGTTCGCCGCCGGCAGCGGCATCACGCCGCTGGTCTCGATCATCGGCACGGCGCTGGCATCGGAGCCGCGGACGCGCTTCACCCTGATCTACGGCAACCGCGCGTCGTCGACGGTGATGTTCCGCGAAGAACTCGCGGCGCTGAAGGACCGCCACATGGACCGCTTCCAGCTGATCCACGTGCTGTCGCGCGAGCCGCAGGACATCGAGCTTCTGAACGGTCGCATCGACCGTGCGAAGGCGGAGGCGCTGTTCTCGACCTTCGCGCCGCTCGACGACGTCGACTGCGTGTTCGTCTGCGGCCCCGAAGGCATGATGGATGCCGTGAAGGAGGCACTGGCCGCGCGCGCGTTCCCGCCATCGCGGATCCGGATCGAGCGCTTCGCCGCGAGCATCCCGAAGCACGTCCACGTCCCGCGGCCGCTGCCGAAGGCAACGAGGACCGAGTGCGAAGTCAGCGTCGTCATCGATGGCTCGCGGCGCAGCTTCCTGGTCGACAAGGGGGAGGAGACGATCATCGACGCGGGACTGCGCAACGGCGTGGAACTGCCGTTCTCGTGCAAGGGCGGCGTCTGCTCGACCTGCCGCTGCAGGCTCGTCGAAGGCGAAGTCGACATGGACGTCAATTTCGCGCTGGAGGACTACGAGGTCGCGCGGGGATTCATCCTCGCCTGCCAGAGCTATCCGGTGACCGACCGGGTGACCGTCGACTTCGACCAGACCGGCACCGGCTGAAGGCGCAGGCTCGCGGCGCGGGCGCAAGCCCGGGCGAGCGCGCCGCGCACGGGGCGCAGGGGCCGCGGCCCGTGCTAGAGTTGGTCGATCGCATGCATTGAAGGTGAATCGCGTGTCCCATCCATTATTCGATCGTCACCGCGAAACGCTCGAGAAGGCGCTCGAGGCGATCGGGCAGCGCGGCTACTGGTCGCCGTTCGCGGAGTCGCCGAGCCCCAAGGTCTACGGCGAAGGCGCGCCCGAGAAAGGCAAGGCCGCGTTCGACGCGATGCTCGGCAAGCGCTTCCCGCTGACGCAGCCGGCGACGATCGGCGAGGTCGGCAGCGAACGCTCGCCCTACGGCATGCGCCTGGGCATCACCTATCCCAAGGCCGACCTCGACGGGCTGCTGGCCGCGGTCGAGGCGGCACAGGCCACCTGGCGCAAGGCGGGACCGGAAGCCTGGGTGGGCGTCAGCCTGGAGATCCTGTCGCGGATCAACAAGGCGAGCTTCGAGCTCGCCAACGCGATCATGCACACGACCGGCCAGGCGTTCGTGATGGCGTTCCAGGCGGGGGCACCGCACGCCCAGGACCGGGGACTCGAGGCGGTTGCGTACGCGTGGGACCAGATGCGCAGGATCCCGCAGCAGGCGATGTGGGAGAAGCCGCAGGGCAGGAACGAGCCGCTGCGGATGGAAAAGCATTTCCGCATCGTGCCCCGTGGCGTGGCACTGGTGATCGGCTGCAGCACCTTCCCGACCTGGAATGGCTACCCCGGCCTGTTTGCGAGCCTGGCGACGGGCAACGCCGTGATCGTCAAGCCGCACCCGGCCGCGACGTTGCCGCTGGCGATCACCGTGCGCATCGCCCGCGAGGTGCTGGCGGAGGCCGGGTTCGATCCGAACGTCGTCACGCTGGTCGCGCACGAGGCGGGCGATGCCACGGCGCAGACCCTCGCGCTTCGTCCTGAGGTCAAGATCGTCGATTTCACCGGAAGCACGGCGAACGGTCGCTGGCTGGAAGAGCACGCGCGGCAGGCGCAGGTCTATACGGAGAAGGCCGGCGTCAATCAGGTGATCGTCGATTCGACGGCGGACTTCAAGGGCATGCTGCGCAATCTCGCCTTCTCGCTCGCCCTCTATACGGGCCAGATGTGCACCGCGCCGCAGAACATCTACGTTCCGAAGGACGGCATCGACACTCCCGAGGGTCACCTCGGCCTCGACGACGTCGCCAAGGGCCTTGCGGATGCGGTCAACCGCCTGCTCGAGGATCCCGCGCGCGCGGTCGAGCTGCTGGGGGCCGTGCAGAACGAGGGCGTGCTGCGCAGGCTCGAGGCGGCCCGCTCGCTGGGGTCGATCGCGCTCGACACCCGTGCCGTCGTGCACCCGCAGTTCCCCGAGGCGACCGTGCGAACGCCGTTGATCGTCAGGCTGTCCAAGGCGGATCGCGCGACTTATCTCAACGAGTGGTTCGGGCCGATTGCGTTCATCATTGCCACCGACAGCACCGATGAGAGCCTCGCGATCGCCCGCGACGCCGTCGTTGGCCATGGAGCGCTCACGATGTCGGTCTATTCGATGCACGACGACGTGATCCAACGCGCGATCGAGGTCGCCGAGGATGTCGGCGTCGCACTGTCGATCAACCTGACCGGCGGCGTCTTCGTCAACCAGTCCGCGGCGTTCTCCGATTTCCACGGCACCGGGGCGAATCCGGCGGCCAACGCGGCGCTGACCGATGCCGCCTTCGTCGCGAACCGCTTCCGCGTCGTCCAGCACCGCGCGCACGTATGAACTACGAACAGATCCGGTTCGAGACCGATGGGGCCGTCGCCCGCATCACGCTGAACCGCCCCGACCGGCTCAACAGCTTCACCGTGCAGATGCACGCCGAGCTGCGCGATGCCCTCGAGCGCGTCGCGCACGACGCAGGCATTCGTGCGCTGCTGCTGACCGGCAGCGGACGCGGCTTCTGCGCCGGCCAGGACCTCGCCGACCGGGCAGTCGCCCCGGGTGCGGCGCCGGTCGATCTCGGCGAGTCGATCGAGAACAACTACCGCCCGCTGGTGCTTGCGCTTCGCAAGCTGCCTTTGCCGGTGGTCTGCGCCGTGAACGGCGTCGCGGCCGGTGCAGGCGCGAACCTCGCCCTCGCCTGCGACCTGGTCGTTGCCTGCAGGTCGGCGAGCTTCATCCAGGCGTTCTGCAGGATCGGGCTCGTGCCGGATTCCGGGGGAACGTATTTCCTGCCGCGGCTCGCGGGGAGCGCGCGCGCAATGGGCCTCGCGATGCTGGGCGACCGGATACCCGCGGAGCAGGCTGCGGCCTGGGGCCTCATCTGGAAATGCGTCGACGACGCGGAGCTCGTGCCAACGGTCGATGCGCTGCTCGCGCAACTCGTGCAATCGTCGACCCGCGGGCTCGCCGCGATCAAGCGCGCGATCCACGCGTCGGCGGACAATTCGCTGGAGCAGCAGCTCGATCTCGAGCGTGACCTTCAGCGCGAGCTCGGTTTCGGTCCCGACTACCGCGAAGGCGTTGCCGCGTTTCTGGCGAAGCGCGCGCCGAGCTTTTCCGGACGCTGACGTGGGAACGGCGCTGCCCCGCGAGGCGACAGTCGCGGTCATCGGCGCCGGGGCGATGGGCGCCGGGATCGCGCAGGTGGCGGCCCAGGCGGGGCATCCGGTGCGGCTGTTCGACACGCGGCTCGGTGCGGCCGAGCGGGCGCGGGACGGGATCGGTCAGACCCTCGCCGGACTCGCCGCGAAGGGCAGGATCGATGCCGCGGCGGCCAATGCCGCCGCCGCGCGCATCGCGCCGATCCACGCGCTCGGCGACTGCGTCAGCGTGGCGCTGGTCGTCGAGGCGATCGTCGAGGATCTGGAGACCAAGCGCAACCTGCTGCGCGAGCTCGAGGTGATCGTGCCGCAGGCGACGATCCTCGCATCGAACACGTCGTCACTGTCGATCACCGCGCTCGCCGCCGGCATGAAGTCGCCGGGGCGCATCGTCGGCATGCATTTCTTCAATCCGGTCCCGTTGATGCAGCTGGTCGAGGTCGTCAGCGGCCTCGCGACCGATCGGGCGGTGGCCGAGACGGTCCAGGCGACGGCGATCGCATGGGGCAAGGCGCCGGTCCACGCGACGTCGACCCCGGGCTTCATCGTCAATCGCTGCGCGCGACCTTTCTACGGCGAAGCGCTGCGCCTGCTCGCAGAACGCGCCGCCGACGTCGCGACCCTCGACGCGGTGATGCGCGAGGCCGGCGGCTTCAGGATGGGCGCGTTCGAGCTGATGGACCTGATCGGCAACGACGTGAATCTCGCCGTCACGCGCAGCGTCTGGGAGGCGTATTTCCACGACCCGCGCTACGCGCCGTCGGTGCTGCAGCAGGAACGGGTCGCGGCGGGATACCTGGGCAGGAAGAGCGGCCGCGGTTTCCACGACTACGCGCCCGACGCGGCGCGGCCCGTCGCGCGCAGCGAGGCGCCGCGGCCCGCACCGTCGCGCCTGGTGCTGCGCGGCGAACCGGGCATCGCGGCACCGCTCGTCGACCGGCTCGCGGCTGCCGGCATCGCGGTCGAGCGGCAGGCGGTTCATGCCGGGTTCCCGGACGGCGTGATCACGATCGGCGAGGCCTGGCTTGCGCAAAGCGACGGCCGCACGGCCACGGCCCGGGCTGCCGCAGTCGGCGTTCGCAACCTGGTGCTTTTCGACCTTGCGCTCGATTACGCGACCTGCACCCGGCTTGCGGTGGCGAGCGCCGACGGCTGCGAGCCGGCAGCCTTCGCCGGCGCTGTCGGCGCCCTGCAGGCCGCGGGCATCGCCGTTTCGAGACTGGACGACGTCGCGGCGCTGGCGGTGCTGCGCACGGTGGCGATGCTCGCCAACGAGGCCGCCGATGCGGTGACGATGGGCATCGCGTCGGCAGCCGATGTCGACGTCGCGATGCGCAAGGGCGTCAATTATCCGCGGGGCCCGCTGGCCTGGGCGGACGCCATCGGCGTCGGCCGCGTCCACGAGGTCCTCGCCCATCTCCAGGCGCATTACGGCGAGGACCGTTACCGGCTTTCCCCGCTGATCGCGCGTCGCCACGCGAATGCGGGGTCGCTCGCCGCCGCCGCTGCCGAGCCGGACGGCGCACCGCCGGGCGGGGCTGCAAGGTGAGCGACCGCGGTGAATTGCATGGGTCGGCCCGCGCCGGGGCACGGGACGCCGTTCCGTCCCCCGAGGAGGCGCAGGCGCTGGCCGAGCGCGTGGGCCACGCGATGTTCGCGAAGGACGCTTCGTCGCAGGCGCTGGGCATGCGCGTCGAGGGTATCGGCCCCGGCCGCGCCGAGCTCGCGATGACCGTGCGCTCCGACATGCTGAACGGCCACGGCATCTGTCACGGCGGCTTCATCTTCCTGCTCGCCGACAGCACGTTCGCGTACGCCTGCAACAGCTACAACCGTAACACGGTGGCGCAGGGCTGCTCGATCGACTACGTCGCGCCGGCCCACGAGGGCGACGTGTTGCGGGCCACCGGAATGGAGCGCAGCCGCAGCGGGCGCACCGGCGTCTACGACATCGAAGTCCGCGATCAGCGCGGCAGGACGATCGCGCTGTTCCGCGGCAAGAGCTACCGCATCGACGGCCACATCGTCGAGGAACCGCCGGCGGCGTGACGCCGGTCCGCACGAGGAGGACAGCCATGCCGGTCAAGTCGCCGCGTCCGGGCGATCTCGAGCCGATCGAGACCGCGAGCCGCGACGAGCTCGAGGCATTGCAGCTATCAAGGCTGCAGTGGTCGCTGAAGCACGCCTACGACAACGTCGCGCATTACCGGCAGGCTTTCGACCGCGCCGGGGTGCACCCGGGCGATTGCAGGACGCTCGCCGACCTCGCGAAGTTTCCGTTCACCGTGAAGTCGGACCTGCGCGATCACTACCCGTTCGGCATGTTCGCCGTGCCGCGCGAACGCGTCGCGCGCATCCACGCGTCCTCGGGAACGACCGGCAAGCCCACGGTGGTCGGCTACACGAAGAACGACATCGACACCTGGGCGAGCGCGATGGCGCGCTCGATCCGCGCCGCCGGCGGGCGGCCCGGTGACATCGTGCACATCGCCTATGGCTACGGACTGTTCACCGGTGGGCTCGGCGCCCATTACGGGGCCGAGAAGCTGGGCTGCACGGTGATTCCGATGTCGGGCGGCCAGACAGAGAGGCAGGTGCAGCTGATCAACGATTTCCGGCCCGACGTCATCATGGTGACCCCGTCGTACATGCTGGCGATCGCCGAGGAGATGCAGCGCCAGGGGCTCGACCCGCGTGCAAGCTCGCTGTCCGTCGGCATCTTCGGCGCGGAGCCGTGGACGCCGACGATGCGCGAGAAGATCGAGACGCTCGTGGGCATGGATGCGATCGACATCTACGGGCTGTCCGAGGTGATCGGCCCGGGCGTCGCGCAGGAATGCATCGAGACCAAGGACGGCCTCACCGTCTGGGAGGACTATTTCTACCCGGAGGTCGTCGACCCCGAGACCGGCAAGGTACTGCCGCCGGGCGAGAAAGGCGAGCTCGTGTTCACCTCGCTGACCAAGGAGGCGATGCCGATCATCCGCTACCGTACCCGCGACCTGACACGGCTGCTGCCGGGAACCGCGCGCACGATGCGCAGGATCGAGAAGATCACGGGCCGCTCCGACGACATGATGATCATTCGCGGCGTCAACGTCTTCCCCACGCAGATCGAGGAGCTGATCCTGCGCGACCCGGTGCTCGCGCCGCACTACCAGGTCGAGATCACCCGCCCGGGGAATCTCGACGAGATGACGATCCTGGTCGAGCGCGCGCCTGCTGCGGGCAGCGCCGACGGCAGCGCCGCGGGCGCGCGCCTCGCGCATCTGGTGAAGAGCCTGATCGGCGTCACCGCCGAAGTGCGCGTGCTGCAGAGCGGGGGCATCGAGCGGTCGGTCGGCAAGGCACGGCGCGTCGTCGACAAGCGCCGGCTCGGCTGAAGGGGTGCTCCCTCTCCCGCCTGCGGGAGAGGCTTGGGACGAAGGGGTGCTCCCTCTCCCGCTTGCGGGAGAGGCTTGGGACGAGGGGGTGCTCCCCCTCCCGCGTGCGGGAGAGGGTTGGGGTGAGGGTCAGCCTTTCAGCGCGACGTGGAAAGCGCAGGCGGTCTTCGAGCGGACTTCCTCGACCGTCACCCCCGGATGCAGCTCGCGCAGCACCAGGCCTTCGCCGTCGGGAAGCACGTCGAACACGCACAGGTCGGTGATGATCATGTCGACCACGCCCTTGCCGGTGATCGGCAGCGTGCAGTGCTCGAGCACCTTCGACGAACCGTCCTTCGCCGTGTGCTCCATCAGTACGATCACGCGCTTGACCCCCGACACCAAGTCCATCGCGCCGCCGGGGCCTTTGACCATCTTTCCCGGAACCATCCAGTTCGCAAGGTCACCGTTCTGGGCGACTTCCAGGCCGCCGAGGATCGACAGGTCCACGTGACCGCCGCGGATCATCGCGAACGAGTCGGCGCTGGAGAAGAAGCTGCTGCCGGGTATGGTGGTGATCGTCTGCTTGCCGGCGTTGATCAGGTCCGCGTCGACATCGCTCTCCGCGGGAAACGGGCCGATGCCCAGCAGGCCGTTCTCCGACTGCAGCGTCACGTTGATGCCGGGCGGGATGAAGTTCGCGACCATCGTCGGAATGCCGATGCCGAGATTCACGTAGTAGCCGTCGCGCAGCTCCTGGGCGGCGCGACGTGCCATCAGCTCGCGGATCGGGGAATCCTTCTTCGACGCGCTGCCGGCGACGGTGCGGAACTCGATGCGCTTCTCGTAGCGCGCGCCCTGGATGATCCGATCGACATAGATCCCGGGGGTGTGGACGTGATCGGGGTCGAGCTCGCCGACCGCGACCAGCTGCTCGACCTCGGCGATGGTCACGTTGCCGCAGGTCGCGATCATCGGATTGAAATTGCGCGAGGTCTTGCGGTAGACGAGATTGCCTGCCTTGTCGCCTTTCCAGGCCTTGACGATCGCGATGTCGGCGCGGATGCCTTCCTCGAGCACGTACTCGCGGCCGCCGAACACCTTGACCTCGTGGCCCTCGGCGAGCAGCGTTCCGGAGGCGGTGCGCGTATAGAAGCCGGGGATGCCCGCGCCGCCGGCGCGCAGCTTCTCGGCGAGCGTCCCCTGCGGCGTCAGCCGCAGCTCGAGCTCGCCGGCCAGCACCTGCCGCTCGAACTCCTTGTTCTCGCCGACGTACGAGGCGATGACCTTCCTGACCTGGTGGCTCTTGAGCAGCAGGCCCATGCCGAAATCGTCGACGCCCGCGTTGTTGCCGACGATCGTCAGGCCCTTGATGCCGCTGTCGACCACGGCCTGGATCAGGTTCTCGGGTATTCCGCAGAGTCCGAAACCGCCGGCTGCGATCGTGATGTCGTCGCGCAGGAGCCCTTCCAGCGCTTTCGCCGCATTGGCGTAGACCTTGTTCATGCTTGCCTCCAGACTGCTGCCGTTACTGCGCAGAGATGCCGTGCATTCTAGCCCGACGCTGCGAATACCGGTACGCTAGTGGCTGCAGGATCCCGGCTTTCCGAACGCGAAGGTGAACCGAAATGCCCGAACACATACTCCTCGAGCCGCACGAGCGCGTCGCCCTGGTGCGGATCAATCGCCCGCAACGGATGAACGCGCTGAACAACGCGGTGGCGCGCGAGATCTGCGATGCGCTGCTTGCCTTCGACGACGATCCGTCGATCGGCTGCATGATCGTCACCGGGAACGACAAGGCCTTCGCGGCAGGCGCGGACATCGGCGCGATGGCCGAGTGGAGCTACGCCAAGGTCTACGGCGACGACTACATCACGCGCGACTGGGAGGCGATTCGCCGCGTGCGCAAGCCGGTGATCGCGGCTGTCGCAGGCTATGCGCTGGGCGGTGGATGCGAGCTCGCGATGGCCTGCGACCTGATCATCGCCGCCGACACCGCCAAGTTCGGCCAGCCCGAGATCACGATCGGGACGATCCCCGGTTTCGGCGGGACGCAGCGTCTGCCTCGTGCCGTCGGCAAGTCGAAGGCGATGGAATGGTGCCTGACCGGCAGAATGTTCGGCGCCGACGAAGCCGAGCGCGCGGGCCTGGTTGCACGCGTCGTGCCGGCGGCCGAGCTCGAGCGCGAGGCGCTCGAATTGGCGACGAAGATCGCGTCGTTCTCGCTGCCGGTCGTGCAGAAGATCAAGGAAGCGATCAATCGTGCCTACGAGTCGTCTCTGACCGACGGCCTCGCCTTCGAGCGCCGCGAGTTCCACTCGACCTTCGCGCTCGATGACCAGAAGGAGGGCATGCGCGCCTTCATCGAGAAGCGCAAGCCGTCGTTCAGGCATCGCTGAAGTCCCCGGGTGAGCGCGCTGACGCGCCTGGTCTGCGCGCTCGGCATCGGGCAGATCGTCTCGTGGGGCACGCTGTTCTACTCGATCGCCGTGCTCGGTCCGCCGATGGCGCGCGCGCTCGGGGTGCCGGCGACCGGGCTCTACGGAAGTTTCACTGCGGGCCTGCTGGTGTCCGGCTTCCTCGCGCCCTGGGCCGGACGCCGGATCGACGTCCACGGCGGTCGCGCTGTGCTCGCCCTGGGATCGGTGCTGGGCGCCGCCGCGTGCGCGGTGCTTGCGTCGGCGGGCAGCTGGGCGACGATGCTCGGCGGTTGGCTGATCGCGGGTGCCGCGATGGCGATGTGCCTCTACGACGCGGCGTTCGCGACGCTGCATCGCTGCGCGGGTGCCCGCTATCGCAGGTCGGTGACGTCGCTGACGATGTTCGGCGGCTTCGCAAGCACCGTGTTCTGGCCGCTGTCCCACTACCTTCTCGAGACGAAGGGCTGGCGCGGCGCGTTTGCCGTTCATGCCGCGCTCAACCTGTGCATCGCGTTGCCGCTGCATGTCGCGTTCGCGCCCTCGGGCCGGGTGGCCGTGCATCGACCCGAAGCCGCGGCCGCGACCGGCGCGCGCGCCGCGGGGAATGCGACGTTCGGATGGCTGGCCGCGGCCCTGTCGCTCGCGGCGTTCATCGCATCGGCGGTGTCGGCGCATCTGGTCACCCTGATGGACAGCGTCGGGATCGACGCGGGTGACGCGGTGCTCGTCGGAGCGCTGATCGGCCCGATGCAGGTCGCCGGGCGCGTGATGGAATTCACGTTCTCCAACAGGTTGCGGCCGCTCGCCGTGGGCACGCTCGCGTTCGTGCTGATGGCGATCGCGCTGGTCGTGCTGCCGATCGTGCACGGTACGTGGCTCGTCGCGCTGGCCTTCGCGCTGCTGTACGGGTGGAGCAATGGCGTCATGACGATCGTCCGCGGCACCGTTCCCGCCGACCTTTTCGGCCAGCGCGATTACGGGGCGCTGCTCGGCCGGCTGGCGCGGCCGCAGTTCGTGCTGAAAGCAGTCGCGCCGGTGGCCGTCACGCTGCTGTTCTCGCTCGACGGCACGCATCGCATCGCGCTGTACGGCCTGGCCGTCGCCGGGGTTGCGGCGCTGGGCGCATACCGGATCGCGATCCGCGGGCGGAACGCGCCGTCAAGCGAATAAGGCAAACGCAAGCGCGCAGGCCGCGCCGATCGCAACGACCACGATCACCGTGAGCCAGATCGCGAGAGGAACGTCCGAGGGCCGGCGCGGCGGCGGCAGGAGATCGGGATCGCGCAGGTCGCGCGGAAAGGGCCGCGGCGGGACGGGGACGATCTCCATGTCGGCAGGATTGCCCGGCACGACGCCGCGATATTCGTCGGGGGCGACGACCGGCGCCGCGCCGAACCTGCGCGACGACGGAAATTGCGGGATGCGTAGCAGCGCCAGCGATTCGAGGTCCCGCGCGAGCATCGCCGCGAGCCGCCCGTCTGCGGGGTTCGCGCCGCGCCGGCCGAGTCGCAGCAGGTCCGCACCGGTCTCCTCGAACGCTGCGGCAGGGAACAGGCGGGTCGCGTCCTGGGTCAGGTATTCGTAGGCCATCCGCGCCCGCGCGAGCGAACGTTCGCGCGTCAGCGTCCAGGGAATCGCGAGCCACGCCCGCAGCGCCTCGTCGGGCTGCCGCGCGGGGATGTTCCAGCCGAGGCTGCGCAGGACGTCGACGCTGATTCCCGTGCAGTTCATCGTCGAATGGCGGTATCCGAGTTGGTGGCGCCAGAACTGCAGGTAGACCCGGTTGAACGCGCCCTGGACCAGCCGCGGGACCGCCTCGTCGCGCAGCGTGGCGATCAGGATGAACGAAGGCCGGTACCACGACTGCCCGCGGTTCAGGTCGCCGAAGTAGTTGTCCAGCGGCACCGGCGCGGCGAGAATGCCTTTCTCGCTCTCGATGTCGAGGGCGTAGAAATTGTCGACCAGCAGGTCGGCGATGGCACCGCCGGCGCCGAGGCGACCCGTCCCGATCGCGAAATGCCCGGCCCAGGCCTCGTCGTCGTCGCCCTGGGCGCCGTTGACGATGACCGCAAGTACGGGTTTATCCTTCCACTCCCGCGTCTTCGCTTCGCGCGCCCAGATGACACGTGCCGCAAATGGCAATTGCGCCCCGCCGCGCGGATCCGCGCGCATGACGCCGCGCAGCGCCAGCGCCGTGGAAACGTCGGGGGTCAGCGCGTCGAAACGGGTATCCTCGCCGATCCGGAAATCCTCGGGCCAGAACGTCCGCCCCACGATCGTTCCTCCGGCGAGCGATGCCCGCAGGCGCAGCGGGCGACCCGCGAAGAATGCCGCGGACGACGCGTCGAACCACGACCGGTTGAGTGCAAGGCGCGGCGCAAGCGCGAACGGATGGACGGTGCCCGACAGCGCGAGTGAATGCGCATCGGGCGACAGACAGGCGGCGTCGGTGCGCAGCGGCGCGCCGAGCAGGATCAGGGGAGGGCGATCCCCGGGCACGTCGAGCCGGACGTTGCGGCTCCACGCAACGACGTCGTCGAGGGTTGGCGTCCGGCGGGCGTGGCTCGCGGCGGGAATGCCCGGTCGCGGAACCGCAATGCATTCGTTGCGGAAGTAGTGGAGCGCCGAAGCGCTGATCCGGGTTGGCCCTGCCGCTCCGGTGGTGATCTCGAAATCGTCGGCGGCGTAGGGGCCAAGCATGCCGGCGGCCGTCGCGGGTACGAGGCTGCCTGCATCGCCGTTCTTCGTCATGGCCGACCGTCAGAAGGGAATGCCCATGCTGCTTCGATACGGACCCTCACGATCACGCGTTTCTGCGCGCGGCGTGCAGCGCATCGCCGCGGCCGGTGTCGAACTCATCACGCGGGAACTTCCGGATGCCGCGGCCGAGCGCAAGGCGCTGGTCGCCGGATTGCGGGCGGTGCCTGCGTCGATCGCGCCCAGGTATTTCTACGATCGGGTCGGTTGCGCATTGTTCGGCGCCATCTGCGAACTTCCGGAGTATTACCCAACCCGCACCGAGGCCGCCATCTTCGAACGCCATCGCGCGGACATCGCCGCCGCGGCGGGCAGGGGGAAGCAACTCGTCGACCTGGGCGCGGGCGACTGCCGCAAGGCGGCGGAGTGGCTGCCGTGGCTGTCGCCGCGTCGCTATCTCGCGGTGGACATCGCGGAGTCCGCGCTGGCGATCGCCCTCGCCCGGATCGCGGCCCAGCAGCCATCGCTCGACATCGGCGGCGTCGTGACGGATTTCGCCCGCGGCCTCGACCTTCATCGCGACCTCGCGGGTCGCCCGGCGACCTTCTTCTATCCGGGTTCCTCGATCGGGAACTTCGATCCGGACGCCGCGGAACGCTTCCTGCGCTCGATATGGCGACACTGCCGGGCGTGCACGGGCAGCGGCCTGCTGATCGGCGTCGACACCCGGAAGGATCCGCAACGGTTGCAGGCGGCCTATGCGGATGCCACGGGTGTCACGGCGGCATTCAACCGCAATGTGCTCAATCACGTGAACCGCGTGCTGGGTACGCGCTTTGCCCCGGCTGCGTTCGACCATGTGGCGCTCTACGACGGGGACCTTGGTCGCGTCGAGATGCATCTGCAGGCGCGCGTCGCGCAGACGGTCGAGATCGATGGCGTCGCCCGCGAATTCGAGGCGGGCTCGCGCATCCACACCGAGAACTCGTACAAATACGTGCCGACCGATTTCGCGGCGATGCTGAACCGTGCGGGCTTCGACCGCGTGCGTTGCTGGCAGGACGACGCCGGGGATTTCGCCGTCTACTACGCTTGCTGATCGACGTCGCGCGCCAGGCGAACGCCGCTGAACTGCCAGCGGGCATCGGGCGCGAAGAAATTGCGGTAGGTGACGCGTGAATGTCCCGCGGGCGTGGCCACCGATCCGCCGCGCAGCACGTACTGGTTGCACATGAACTTGCCGTTGTACTCGCCGACGGCACCCCCGGCCGGGCGAAACTGCGGGTAGGGCGCGTAGGAGGACGACGTCCACTCCCAGACTTCCCCGATCGAGAGCGTTCCCCGGACGTCCGCGTTCCCGACATCCGATGCGCCGGCCGTGGCGGCGTGCGCGTGGGTCGCGTCGCTGCGAGACGCCGGGCGCACCGCAGCCTCCCACTCGAACTCGGTCGGCAGCCGCGCCTGCGCCCAGCGCGCGTACGCATCGGCCTCGAAATAGCTCAGGTGTTCGACCGGCGCACTCATGTCGAGCTCGGCCAAGCCGCGGAGCGTGAAGCCCTGCCAGTGCCCGTCGCGTCGTTCCCAGTACAGCGGTGCCGACCACTGCCTGGCGCGCAGCGTGTCCCAGCCCAGCGCCAGCCAGCATTCGGGGCGCCGGTAGCCGCCGTCGTCGACGAATGCCGCGTATTCGCGGTTGGTCACCGGACGCGACGCGATTTCGAAGGCTTCCAGAAACACGCGGTGGGCCGGCGTCTCGTTGTCGAATGCGAAACCCGGTCCGTCGTGGCCGATGCGCGTGATGCCTGCCGGGACGCGGAGCCACTGCAGCCCACCGACTTGCAGGGCCCGCGTCCGCGGCGCATCCGCGGCACAGGCAGGGCGCTGCGGATTGCGCGACAGCAGGTGGAGAATGTCGGTGAGGATCAGTTCCTGGTGCTGCTGCTCGTGATTGAGGCCGAGCTCGATCAGCGCTGCCAGGGCGGCATCGACGTGCGCAAGCTCGAGGCATGCGGCCATCGCCCGATCGACGTGCGTGCGGTAGGCGAAGATCGTCGCCAGGTCCGGGCGCGACAGCATTCCGCGCTCGTGCCTCGGATGACGTTCGCCGACCGCTTCGTAATACGAGTTGAACAGCGCGCGGTAGGTCGGATCGAAGATGCGGTAGCCCGGAACGTGAGGGTCGAGCACGAAAGTCTCGAAGAACCACGTCGTGTGCGCGAGGTGCCACTTGGCGGGGCTCGCATCGGGCATCGACTGCAGCGCGCAGTCCTCGGCGGAAAGGGGTGCGACGAGGGTCGCGGTGTGCGCGCGGATGTCGGCGTAGCATCGCGCGAGGGCACCCGGCGCAAGGGTCGCGCGCAGGGCGGTTCCGGTCATCGGACGGTGACCCCGGGGGGGCCTGCGGCGAATTCACCGATCACCGCGGCCGCGGCAAAGCCGTCGTCGTGGAACGCCGCCAGCACCGCATCGGTCGCCTCCGGCGCGCAGGCGACCAGCAATCCGCCGGAAGTCTGCGGATCGGTCAGGATCGCACGCTCGGCGTCGCCGACGGACCCGGCGAGCGAGACCTGCGACCCGTAGCCCGCCCAGTTGCGCCCCGAAGCACCGGTGACGCAGCCGCTGCGCACGAGGTCGACGACGCCCGGGTGCAGCGGAATCCTCGCCATGTCGAGGTTTGCCGCGAGCTTCGACCCGCGGCAGACCTCGAGCAGGTGCCCGAGCAGTCCGAAACCGGTGACATCGGTCAGCGCGTGCACGCCGTCCATCGCGCCGAGCGGTAGGCCCGGAGTGTTGAGCTGGGTCGTGCTGGAGAGCATCGTCCGGTACGCGTCCGGCGACAGGCTGCCTCGCTTGAGCGCGGCGCTGTAGATCCCCACGCCCAGCGGCTTGCCCAGGATGATGCGGTCGCCGGGCTGCGCACCGCAGTTGCGCTTGAGCTTGCGCGGATCGACGACCCCGATGGCGACGAGGCCGTAGATCGGCTCGGCGCAATCGATCGTGTGGCCGCCGGCGACCGGGATGCCGGCGCGCGCGCACACCGACGCGCCGCCCGCCAGGATGTCGCGGATGACCGCGACGGGCAGCTTGTCGACGGGCATGCCGACGACGGCCAGCGCGAACAGCGGCGTCGCGCCCATCGCATAGACGTCCGAGATCGCATTGGTCGCGGCGATGGCGCCGAAGTCGAAGGGATCGTCGACGATCGGCATGAAGAAATCGGTCGTTGCGACCACCGCCTGCCGCTCGTTCAGGCGCCAGGCCGCAGCGTCGTCGGAGGTCTCGATGCCGACGAGAAGGTCCTTGGAGACGATCGAGCCCGGAACGCCGGTGAGGATGTCCTGCAGGATGCCCGGGGCGATCTTGCAGCCGCAGCCGCCGCCGTGCGAGTACTGGGTCAGCCTGATCGGGGAGGACTCGGGGGCATTCATCGGGGAAATGCCGACGAACGGTGCGCGCGGCATGAATGAGGGTTCAGGCGGGGATTCTAGCGCAGCCGCCCGCTGGGATGCGGCGCTGCGCCGGCGCAACAACCCCCGCGCCCGTCGGCTGCCACGTGCAATGGCGCTTTTCTTGCATGTTCCGCCGGCGTAGCATGGCAACGGCGTCTGCAACCGGGTGGCGGGAACGCGGCAGAAGCGGCCGGCAACCCTCGGTGGCAGGCATCACCCACAGGAGCCGGATTGGATCCGACGGACATCGCGCGTCCCGACTACTTTCACAAGGTCGTCGATTGCCAGTGGGCATGTCCTGCCCATACCCCCGTTCCCGAATACATCCGTCTGATCGCCGCGGGACGCTACGGCGACGCCTACGTCGTCAACTGGCGTTCCAACGTGTTTCCGGGGATCCTCGGCCGCACCTGCGACCGGCCCTGCGAGCCCGCGTGCCGGAGGGGTCGCGTCGAGACGGGTTCGCCCGAGCACAGAAAGAACTCCAGCAAACCTGAACCGGTCGCGATCTGTCGCCTGAAGCGCGTTGCCGCCGACTACAAGGAAGACGTCCGGCCGCGACTGATTCCGCGCGCGACGGTTCGCAACGGCAGGCGCGTCGCGCTGATCGGCGCGGGGCCGGCGTCCCTCACCGCCGCCCGCGACCTCGCGCCGCTGGGCTACGAGTGCATCGTGTTCGACGCCGACCCGCAGGCCGGGGGCATGATGCGCACCCAGATCCCGAAGTTCCGGCTGCCCGACCGGGTGATCGACGAGGAAGTGGGCTACGTGCTCGACCAGGGCATCGAGTTCCGCGGCGGCACGCGCATCGACTCGCTCGCGAAGCTCCTCGCGGGCGATGCAGGAGGGCACTTCGACGCGGTGTTCGTCGGCAGCGGTGCCCCGCGCGGCCGAGACCTCGACATCCCGGGCCGACGCGAAGCGGCAGCGAACATCCACATCGGCATCGACTGGCTGTCGTCGGTGTCGTTCGGCCACACGACGCAGATCGGCAGGCGGGTCGTCGTGCTGGGGGGCGGCAACACGGCGATGGATTGCTGCCGGAGCTCGCGCCGCCTCGGCGGCGAGGACGTGCAGGTCGTCGTGCGCTCGGGTTTCGACGAGATGAAGGCGTCGCCGTGGGAGAAGGAAGACGCGATGCACGAGGGCATCCCGATCCACAACTACCTGGTGCCCGTCGAATTCACCCTTGAGCATGGAAAGCTGACCGGCGTGAATTTCGAGAAAGTCGCACCGCAGGTGGACGTGCGCGGCCGGCGGCAACTCGTGCCGACCGGCGAACCCCCGATCCATTTCCCCTGCGACGACGTGCTGGTCGCGATCGGGCAGGAGAACGCGTTTCCCTGGATCGAGCGCGACCTGGGGCTCGCTTTCGACGACCACGGCATGCCGGTCGTCGACCGGACCACGATGGCGTCGACGCTGCCCGGGGTGTTCTTCGGCGGCGATGCCGCGTTCGGCCCGAAGAACATCATCTGGGCCGTCGCGCACGGCCACGACGCCGCGATCTCCATCGACCTCCATTGCCGCGGCGAGTCGCTTGCGGACCGGCTGCCGCCGCACGTCAACCTGCTGTCGCAGAAGATGGGCATCCACGAGTGGAGCTACGACAACGCGATCCACACCGATCGGCGTTACCGCGTGCCGCTGAAGGACACGGTCATCGCGCTCAAGGACATCCGTGCCGAGGTCGAGCTGGGTTTCGATCCACGGGTCGCCTACGCCGAAGCTCAGCGTTGCCTCAACTGCGACGTGCAGACGGTGTTCAGCGACCGGCTGTGCATCGAATGCGACGCCTGCGTCGACATCTGCCCGATGGACTGCATCACGTTCACCGCCAACGGCGACGAGGCCGACCTGCGCACGCGGCTCTCCGCGCCCGCGGGCGACCTTGCGCAGGACGTCTACGTTTCGGCGCCGGTGAAGACCGGGCGCGTGTTGGTCAAGGACGAGGACGTCTGCCTGCACTGCGGCCTGTGCGCCGAGCGCTGCCCGACCGGTGCCTGGGACATGCAGAAGTTCCTGCTCGAGCCCGCGCAAGCGGGAGATCGCGCAACGCCGCCGCAGATCTCGACCCTGCGCGCCGACGTCGGCGGCATGGCCGCGGATTGAACGCCATGACCACACCCGCGAAACCGCTCGCCCGCGTCAACGACTTCGTCGTCAAGTTCGCCAACGTCAACGGATCGGGTTCGGCGTCGGCCAACGGCCTGTTCGCCCGGTCGATCCTGCGCATGGGCGTTCCCGTCGCGGCGCGCAACATCTTCCCGTCGAACATCCAGGGCCTTCCCACGTGGTACGAGGTCCGCATCGTCGAGGCCGGGTGGCGGGGGCGGCGCGGTGGCGTCGATTTCATGGTTGCGATGAACCCGCAGACCTGGGACAAGGACGTCGCCGAGATCGAATCCGGCGGCTACCTGTTCTACGACTCGACCAGGCCGTTGCCGCCGTCGAAGTTCCGCGAGGACGTGACGGTGCTGGGCATGCCGCTCACTGCGATCTGCAACGCGCAGTACAGCGATGTCCGGCAGCGGCAGCTCTTCAAGAACGTCATCTACCTCGGCGCGCTGTCGGCGCTGTTTTGCATCGATGCGGCCGAGATCGAGCGGCTGCTGGCCGAGCAGTACCGCGGCAAGGAAGCGCTGCTCGATTCCAATCGCAAGGCGCTTGCGCTTGGACGGGAGCACGCACTCGAGGCTTTCGACTGCCCGCTCGGGCTGCGCGTCGAGCGCCGCGACCGCGTCGGCAACCGGATCTTCATCGACGGCAACTCGGCGGCGGCGCTCGGTGCGGTCTATGGTGGCGCGACGGTGGCGGCGTGGTATCCGATCACGCCTTCGTCGTCGCTCGCCGAGAGCTTCGCGGGCTGGTGCCGGAAGTTCCGCACGGACCCTGCGACCGGACGCAGGCGCTATGCGATCGTCCAGGCGGAGGACGAGCTCTCCTCGATCGGCATGGTGATCGGCGCGGCGTGGAACGGCGCGCGGGCGTTCACCGCGACTTCCGGTCCCGGCATCTCGCTGATGCAGGAATTCCTCGGGCTCGCCTATTTCGCCGAGATTCCGGCGGTGCTGTTCGACGTCCAGCGCGGCAGTCCGTCGACCGGCATGCCCACGCGCACCCAGCAGGCGGATCTGCTCGCCTGCGCCTACGCTTCGCATGGCGACACCCGCCACGTGCTCCTGTTCCCCGAGGATCCGCGCGAGTGCTTCGAGCTGGGTGCGCTCGCTTTCGATCTCGCCGACCGGTTGCAGACGCCGGTGTTCGTCATGCTCGACCTTGACATCGGCATGCAGGACTGGCTGTGCGAGCCGCTGGCCTGGGACGACGACCGCCGGATGGACCGGGGGAAGGTGATGACCGCGCAGGAACTCGATGCGGGGCGCGATTTCGGGCGCTACCTCGACGTCGACGGCGACGGCATTCCCTGGCGCACCTATCCGGGAACGCATCCGTCGAAAGGCAGCTTCTTCACGCGCGGGACGACCAAGGATCGCTATGCGCGCTACACGGAGGAGGGGCCCGCGTACGTCGACAACATGCAGCGGCTGCTGCGCAAGTTCGAGACTGCGCGCGCGCTGTTGCCCAGGCCCGAGATCGCCGACGCGGGCGAACCCACATCCGCGGGCGTGATCTGGTTCGGCTCGACCGGGGCCGCAATGGCCGAGTCGTTCGCCGAGCTCGAGCGGCAGGGCATCCATCTCGACCGGATGCGCATTCGCGCGTTTCCGTTCCACGATGCGGTCGCCGAGTTCATCGCAGCCCACGAACACGTCTTCGTCGTCGAGCAGAACCGCGATGCCCAGCTCAAGATGCTGCTCGTCAACGAATGCGGAATCGATCCCGCCCGGCTGACCTCGGTGCTGCACTACGACGGGACGCCCATTACCGAGCGTTTCATCACGCGCGAAATCGCCGAACGCGCGCGGGCGTTCCTGCCGGGAATCGGATATCAGAGGTCGGGGATAAGAAAGGTTTCCTGAGCATGACCTATCTCGCCAAGCCCAAGCTCCATCACCCGGGACTGCCCAGGAACGCGCTGGGATACACGCGGCGGGACTACGAAGGCGCGATCTCGACGCTTTGCGCGGGATGCGGCCACGACTCGATTTCGGCCGCGATCATCCAGGCGTTCTTCGAGCTCGACATCGCACCGCACCGGGTGGCCAAGCTGTCGGGCATCGGCTGTTCGTCGAAGACGCCGACGTATTTCCTCGGCAGCTCGCACGGCTTCAACAGCGTGCACGGGCGCATGCCGTCGGTGCTGACGGGTGCAGCACTGGCCAACCGCGACCTGATCTACCTCGGCGTTTCGGGCGACGGCGATTCGGCCTCGATCGGGCTCGGGCAGTTCGCCCACGTGCTGCGCCGCGGCGTCAACATGGTGTACGTCGTCGAGAACAACGGCGTGTACGGCCTCACCAAGGGGCAGTTCTCGGCGACCGCGGACAAGGGCAGCCGCAGCAAGCGCGGCGCGGTGAACAACGACGAGCCGATCGACCTCGTTCTGCTCGCGCTGGCACTCGGGGCGACCTTCGTCGCGCGCGGATTCTCGGGCGACAAGGCGCAGCTCGTCCCGCTGATCAAGGCGGCGGTCGCACATCGCGGCGCGGCGTTCATCGACGTCATCAGCCCCTGCGTCGCGTTCAACAACCATCCCGGATCGACCAAGAGCTACGACTACGTGCGCGAGCACAACGAGGCGGTCAACCGGCTCGATTTCATGCCGGAGCGCGAGCCGATAGGCGTCGAATATCCCGAAGGCGGCGCGAGCGACGTGGTGCTGCACGACGGCGGCCTGCTGCGGCTGCGCAAGCTCGACGCCGACTACGATCCCTCCGACAAGGTCCGGGCGATGTCGTTCCTCGAGGCGCACCGGGCCAAAGGGGAAGTCGTCACCGGACTCCTGTACGTCCACCCCGACAGCGACGACATGCACGCCGGGCTGCAGACTGTCGACGCGCCGCTCAACACCCTTGCGGACGCGGAGCTGGTCCCCGGCAACGCGGCGCTGGCGTCGGTCAACGCCTCGTTGCGCTAGTTCGATCCCCTCATCCCGCCCCTTTCCCGCTTGGGGGGAGGGAGCGGCACCCGCACCCCACCCGTCTCCCGCTTGCGGGAGGGAGCAGCATCCGCATCCCACCCCTCTCCCCTGCGGGGGAGAGAGCGCCGAGCGGGAGCGATGCGGGTGAGGGCGGGTCCGTGCTGGCATAGAATCGGCGGATGCGTCGGACCGCCCTGATCGTCCTCGGTGTCGCCGCCGGGATCACCGCGCTGATCCTGGTGGCGGTTGCGATCGCCGTCGCGACCGTCGATCCGCGCACGCTCGTCGCGCCGGTCCAGGCGCGCATCAAGGCTGCGACCGGGCGCGAGCTCGAGATCGCCGGTCCGATCGAGCTCTCGCTTTCACTCGAGCCGAAGCTGGTCGTCGGCGACGTGCGTTTCGGCAATGCGCCCTGGGGCAAGGCGAACGAGATGCTGCGCGCCAGGAAGATCGAAGCCCGGGTCGCGTTGCTGCCGCTCATCCGCCGGCGCTTCGAAGTCGTCGAGCTGGTACTCGACCATCCTGTGATCGCACTGGAGACCGATGCGCAGGGGCGCGGCAACTGGCAGTTCGGCGCCGCGGCAGGCGCGACTGCGGCGAAGGAGGTCACTGCCGCGTCCGGCGTCGCGAGCACCCTGGCTGCGATCGGTGTTGCGAACCTGGCCGTCAATGATGGCACGGTCAGCTGGCGCGACGGGGCTTCGGGCCGGACCACCGAAGTCGGCATCGCCAGCCTGACGTTGCACGCGCGCGATTTCACCGCGCCGATGGCGATCGATTTCCGGGGCAAGGTCGACGGCACGCCGGTCGCGCTTTCGGGCGAGATCGGACCGGCGCAATCGCTGCTCGCACAGCGCACGCCCTATCCGGTGGCGCTCAAGGGGCAGGTGGACGGCACCGGCGTCCGTCTGTCGACCAAGATCGCGAGATCGGAGACCGCGACCGCGTTCGAGGATCTCGATCTGGCCTATGGTGCAATCGCGGCGCGCGGAAGCCTGCGGTCAGTCACGGCGGCGGGACGCACGCATTACGTCGTTGCACTCGACATCCCCTCCCTTTCGCTGGCAGGCGGTGCGTCGTCGCTGGTCCAGCCCCCGCCCTCGCCGGCATCGGCGGAAAGCGGCGCACCGGCGAAGTGGACCATTCCCGACACGCCGCTGCCGCTCGCACCGGTGGCGGCACTCGATGCCGACGGCACGCTGGCGATCGGCGAAGTGAGGTTTCGCGGCGGTCAGCGCATCGGCAAGGTCGATGTCCGTTTCACGGCGCGCAAAGGCAGGCTCGATCTGAAGCTCTCGTCCGACGCGGCACTCGGCGGGACGCTGACGAGCGATGTCGCGATCGACGCCAAAGCGGCCGCCGCGCCGTCGCTGCGTTGGCGCCTTGTCGCACAGGACATCGACCTCGGGGCGCTCGCCGCGATCACCGGCAATGCCCGGGACATTCGCGGCGGCAAGGTCCGCGCGAATGTCGACATCGCCGCGAATGGCGTCACGCCGCATCGCCTCGCGAGCAGCATGAGCGGCAGCATGCTCGCGGTGTCAGGACCTGCCACGCTGACCGGCGCTGCGGGAGGCGCGGAATCGACGCTGTCGCGGATCTCGGCGCTGCTCGACCCCCTGCACGGCGCGCGCAACGCGACCGATCTGCGCTGTGCCGTCGTCCGGCTGCCGATATCCGACGGCGTGGCCCGCGTCGACCGCTCGATCGCGGTCGAGACCGGCGAGATCGGCGTCCTCGCGAGCGGCACGATCGACTTCAGGAACGAGACGATCGATCTTGCGCTGCAGCCCCGGCTGCGCCGCGGCGCCTCGATCGACGTGTCGCAGATCGCGGGCCTCGTGCGGGTGCGAGGATCGTTCGCACATCCTGGCGTCGGCGTCGACGCTGCCCAATCGGCGCAGACGATCGCCCGCATCGGCGCGCTCGCGGGGAAGGGTGGGGGGCTTGCGGCGCTCGGCCGGGCGCTGGTCAGCCCGGCCGCAGGTGGTGGGGATCCCTGTGCCATCGCGATGGGCGGGGCGGGTGGATCGGCCGCACGCGAGCCGGCTGGCCAGGCGCCCCAGGCTCGTCCCTCCGGATCGCCGGGCGGCAGCGTCGGATTGCCGGGCGATCTCGGCAAGGCCATCGACAAGCTGTTCGGGCGCTAGGTCGCGGACCGCCCGGGCGCGGCATCCGGGCTGGCCCCAACAGGTTGCGGCGTTACAGCAGCGACGGCTGCAGCGGTTCGCGCAGCCCGGGATCGTCGTTGGCCGCGGCGTTGACGCGCGTCGACACCGGATAGACGAGCAGAGGTTCTCCGGACCACGGTTCCAGCAGGTCCGCGACCTCGGCGTTCGCGGCGTCCAGCCAACGCGCATGGTCGGCGTCGGCGATGATCACCGGCATCCGCTCGTGGATCGGACGCAATGCGTCGCTGGCGCGCGTCGTGATGATCGTGCAGCTGTCGACGACCTCGTCGCCGGGCGATCGCCAGCGTTCGAACAAGCCCGCCATCCCGAACGGCCGTCCGTCGGACATGCCGATGTGCACCGGCTGCTTCCCGCCATGCAGCGCCTGCCATTCGTAGAACCCACTCGCCGGAATCAGGCAACGGTGCCGCGCGTAGGCGATGCGGAATGCCGGCTTGTCGGCGACGGTCTCGGCGCGCGCGTTGAACATGCGCAGGCCGATCGACGGGTCCTTGGCCCATCGGGGAACGAGCCCCCAGCGTACCTGCACGAGCTCGCGGCGACCCGTCGAATCGAGGCGAACGATCGGCACCTGCTGCGTCGGCGCGATGTTGTAGCGCGGTCGCAGGTCGGGCGGATGCGCGAGCCCGAACGCGAGCGCGACGGCGGTCGGATGACTCGAGAGCTCGTAGCGCCCGCACATGGTCGCTTCAGGTGGGCGCAGGGTCGCGCGCTGCGGCCGGCGGCAGCGTGACGAGCAGGCGCCTTGCCGTCCCCGCGACCTGCATGGTGTCCCAGTACGCGTAGGCGCCGACGGCAGCGGCGCCTGCCAGCGGAATCCAGCGCCCCGCAGCGTTGCCGACGAGGCGTTGCGAAACGGTCGCGCCGAGCTCGCCCAGGGTGCCCTTCAGCACGCTGCCCGAGAGCTGCCGGACCACGAGTCGCTGGCCGCTGCGCACCGCGACGTCGCGCAGGACATGGCTCGCCGCGTGCCGGAACAGGCAGTAGACCATGTGGGTGCGCGTCAGCTCGGCGCCGAGCCCGTAGACCCCGAACATGTCCGACACCATCTGGCGCTGGGTCTGCCAGATCAGGTAGAGGTCGGGCAGCAGCGTTGCGAAGGCGAGCGGGCCCGGCGGAAGCGCGAGGGAACCCGAGAGCACCGCCGCACGCCGCGCCGCACGGCGTGCGATCGCGACGGCGTCGTCGCCCGGGCGGGCGGCAGGCCCCGTCGCGGGCGCGGGGACGTCGGCGATCACGCGTTCGAGCAGGTCGACGACCGATCGGTCCCGGGCCGATCCGGAACTGCGTCCTGCAGGATTGGACGGATGCGTCATGGCCGATCGCCTGTCGTGGATGGATGCAGTCTACATCGGGGCGCGCCGGAGAGCGTGCCGGAGCGGGAGGCAAGGGCGCTGCGAAGCTGCGAGCGCACGGACGGACCGGCCGCGAACGACGCTGCGCCCGAACGTCTACAATCGCGTCTGATGCGCATCGGCATTCCACGCGAAACCAAGGACGGAGAACGACGGGTCGGCATGACACCCGACGGCGCGCGCGCGCTGGTCCGCGACGGCCACGACGTCGTCGTCGAATGCGGCGCCGGCGCCGCGAGCGGATTTTCCGATGCGGCGTACGCCGCCTGCGGGGCGGCGGTCGTCGACGGTCCCGACAGCGTCTGGGACTGCGGACTCGTCGTCAAGGTGAAGGAGTTGCAGCGCGGGGAATACGGGCAGCTGCGCCCGCACACGACGATATTCGGCTTCGCGCAGCTCAATCGCGACCCGGCGCTGCTCGCGGCGATCCTCGCATCGGGAGCGCGGGTCATTGCCTGCGAAACGGTCCGCGATGCCGGGGGTGCCCTGCCGTTGCTGGCCCCGATGTCGCGGATCGCGGGCCGCCTTGCACCCTTGGTCGGTGCGCAGGCGCTGCAGGTCGCCTGCGACGGCGGCGGGACCATGATCACCGGCGTCGACGACGTTCCGGCAGCGCGCGTCGTCGTCGTTGGGGCCGGCAATGCAGGAAGGGAAGCGGCGCGGATCGCCGCGCGTCTCGGATGCCGTGTCGACGTGTGGTCGCGCGGCGCGCAGCGGCTGGCGCAGCTCGCCGAAGCGCTGGCGCAGGAGGGCCGATCGGTCGGCACGCGGCGGATCGGTGAACCCGGCGCCGACCTGGCGGCGGCGATCGCTGCGGCGGATCTCGTGATCGGCGCCGTGCTCGAGCCCGGCAAGCTGTCGCCCAGGCTGATTTCGCGCGAGATGGTTCGTTCGATGCGGCGCGGCTCCGCGATCGTGGACGTCGGCATCGACCAGGGGGGCATCGCCGAGACCTCGCGGATGACGACGCTGACGGACCCGACGTACGTCGAGGAGGGGGTCGTCCATTACGCGGTGCCCAATCTCCCGGCGCTGGTACCCCGGACGGCGACGACGGCGTTTTGCGCGGCCACGCTGGGGTACGTCCGCGCCCTGGCGGGACGGGGAATCGCCGCGGCCCTCGACGAAGACCCCGGACTGGCCGAAGGCGTCATGGTGTGGGACGGCACGATCGTTCACGCCGGGCTCGCGGCGCAGTCGAACCTTCCGGTGACGGCCGCACCTTGGCGCACGGCCCGAGCCCAGCCCGCGCGGGTCGGGTAGAGCGGAATCCGGCACCCATGCGCGTGTTCGGGTTCGCGGGCTGGTCGGGCAGCGGCAAGACGACGCTGATCGAGGCACTGATACCGGTCCTCGTCGGGCGGGGACTCGTCGTGTCGCTGATCAAGCACGCCCATCATGGCTTCGACGTCGATCAGCCGGGCAAGGATTCGTGGCGGCACCGGCAGGCGGGCTGCACCGAGGTCCTCGTCAGCTCGCCTGCGCGCTGGGCCCTGATGCGCGAGCTGCGCGGCGCGCCCGAGCCGATGTTCGCCGAAGGTCTCGCCCGGCTCTCGCCCTGCGACATCGTGTTGCTTGAAGGCTACAAGACCACGCCGATCCCCAAGCTCGAAGTCTGGCGCCCGTCGGTCCGCAAGCCGATGCTCCACCCGGACGATCGCCATATCGTCGCGCTCGCCACCGACGACCGGTCGGCAGCTGCGGCCGAACTCCCGGAGTTCGCCCAGCTCCCGGTGTTCGATCTGGGCGACGTCGAACCCATCGCATTGTTTGTCCTGCAACGAGCCACCGTCTGGCCTCCGACCGATTGACGAAGCCCCTGTGCCGGAGTAGCGTGAACTTCCGGGGGCGGGATCTGCCGAATGCGGCGAAGACCGGACTCGGAGGGTTGTCGGGCCGAGGCGTCGTTTGCAGAGGTTTTGGCAATAATGCCGGTACATCAGATACTTGCCGCTACCGTTCTGGCGGGAGCCCTGACCGCGCTTCCGGCCGCCGCGCAGGAAGCGGGCAACGATACCGCGCGCCTCAGCGGCTTCTATGGTGGCGTGGCGCTGCGCGATGCCGGGGTCGACGCGGCCGGCGTGAATTTCGGCCACCTGGCGTCGCCGTGGGGGCGCTTTTCCGCGCCTATGACCGACGACATGGCAACCCGGCGGTCGCTGATCTTCGGCGGATACCGGTTTGCCAATGACGTCGCCCTCGAAGGATCGTTCTCGACGGCGGACAGCCATCACCTGTGGCAGATCGATGCCGGCGCACCGCATGGCGTCGGACTGTCACTGGCGCCGACCGCGCCCGAGCGCATGTGGAACGCCGATGTCTACACGTCGTGGTCGTTCCTCAGGAGCTTCTCGCTGTACGGTCGGTTGGGTTACGCCCAGACGCAGGGATTGCCCGCTTACGCCCTGGCCACGCTTGCTCCGGCCGATGCCCGGACGTCGCGCGACGGCGTCAATTATGGGGTAGGGGTGCGCTACGACGTCACCCGCGCCCTCGGCCTGCGGCTCGAGTACGCGCGCTTCCCGCGCTTCGCCGGCGAAACCGTCGCCGGGCCGCTGCCTGATTCCGATCAGGTCCAATTCGGCGTGCAGTTCCAGTTCTAGGTTCGAGCGGTGCGCGCTGCGCAGCGCGCCTTCCTGCGGTTGTACAATCGGGGCTTTCGCGCCGCAGCGCGGTGACGCTGCCGGCTGGCTCCACCTGATACGCTTCCCATGACGAACGTTCCCGCATCCGTCGTCGCGACGACCGTGCGACTCGTGTATCTCGCGCGGCTGCGCGAAGCCTTCGGGTCGGCGGGCGAAACGCTGTCGCTTGCCCCGGACACAGGGCCGACCGTCGGCAGCGTGATCGCCGCGTTGCGCACCCGCGGCGGCGCCTGGGCCGCGGAGCTTGCATCGGGGCGCGCGGTGCGCTTTGCCGTGAACCATCGCGTTGCCGACCCCGAGACGCCGGTGCACGACGGCGACGAACTCGCGGTGTTCCCTCCCGTCACCGGTGGCTGAAAGACCCGAAGCGATGAACGTGCGCGTGCAGACGGCGGATTTCGACGTCGCCGAGGAGGTCGCGAGGCTGCGCGGCGGCGATACCGGCGTCGGCGCGATCGCGACCTTCATCGGTACGGTGCGCGACATGAACGATTCCGCGCGCATCGAGGGAATGACCCTCGAGCACTATCCCGGCATGACCGAGGCCGCGCTCGCCGAGATCGTGGCCGAGGCCCGCGCGCGCTTCGACATTCGCGATGCGCTGGTCATCCATCGTGTCGGACCGCTCGCGCCCGGCGACCAGATCGTGCTCGTCGCCGTCACCAGTGCCCATCGCGGGATGGCGTTCGACGCATGCCGCTACGTGATGGATCTGCTCAAGACCCGGGCACCATTCTGGAAGAAGGAACGCACGCCCTCGGGCGATCGTTGGGTCGAGGCGCGCGAGAGCGACGCGGACGCGGCGCAGCGCTGGTAACGCCAGACGGCTGTCCGCGCTCGAGGCCTGCGTTCCGGGAACCGCCTTGTCCGACACCGCACTGATCGCCATCGACTGGGGAACCTCCAGCGCGCGCGCATATCGCTTCGATGGCGTGGGCCGGCTCGTGGGTTCACGCAAGGCGCCGCTCGGCATCAGACAGATCAAGTACGGCCGCTTCGACCTCGCGCTCGAGCAGCTGCTGGGCGACTGGCGCTCGGCCACGGCGCCGATGATCGCCTGCGGCATGATCGGCAGCCGCCAGGGCTGGCTCGAGGCGCCCTATGTCGATTGCCCGGCGTCGCTCGTCGCGCTCGCCGATCGGGTCGTGCAGACCCGGGTCGAGCGGCTGACGATCGTCCCGGGGATCGCGACCTTCGATGCCGCGGGGGTGCCCGACGTGATGCGCGGCGAAGAGACGCAGCTGCTGGGGGCGGTCGATCCGGGCGAGCACGCGGTGCTCGCGGTGCTGCCGGGGACTCACAGCAAGTGGGCGCGCGTCGACCACGGCCGCGTCGTCGATTTCACGACGTTCATGACCGGCGAACTGTACTCGGTGCTGCTCGCGCACAGCATGCTCGGCCGCCTCGCCGAAGGCGATCCCGATGCGCCCGCGCAGGACGCGTTCTCGCGCGGCGTCGCGCGCGGGCTCGCTGCCGGAGAGCTTGCGCATGACATTTTCGGCGCGCGCACGCTGGCGCTGGCCGGAATGCTGGGGCCCGACGACGTCGCCGACTGGCTTTCCGGATTGCTGATCGGACGCGAGATCCGCGCCGCGCGCGAGTGGGCGACGCACGCCGGCGCCGATCCGGGCGCCGTGCGCATCATCGGCGACGGGGCCCTGTCGGCGCGCTACGAACTCGCGCTGGCCGACGCGGGCATCGTCGCCGAGATCGCGGATCCGGATGCCGCAGCCTACGGATTGTGGCGCATCGCCCGGCACGCGGGGCTGGTCGCCGCCGCGCTCGAACCTTCCTGAAAGTCACATCGATGAAACTGGCCGATTACCTGTCGCCGTTGCCGCTGGTCGCGGTACTGCGCGGGATCACTCCCGACGAGATCCCGGCCGTCGCCGCGGCGTTGCATGCCGAGGGATTCCGGATCCTCGAAGTTCCGCTCAACTCTCCGCAGCCCTTCGAATCGATCAGGCGCCTCGCGCAGGGCCATGGCGATCGCTGTCTCGTCGGGGCGGGCACCGTGCTCGACGTCGCCGACGTCGCGCGGGTGCGCGACGCCGGCGGACATCTGATCGTGATGCCGCACGCCGACACCGCGATCGTTCGCGAGGCGAAGCGCGCCGGGATGATCTGCCTGCCGGGCGTTGCGACCCCCACCGAGGCGTTCGCGTCGCTCGCGGCAGGCGCCGACGGCCTCAAGATGTTCCCGGCCGAAGCGATGGTCCCGGCGGCGCTGCGCGCCTGGCGGGCGGTGCTGCCGGCGGGGACGCCGGTGTTCGCGGTCGGCGGCATCCGGCCCGACAACATGGCGCCCTGGTGGGCCGAGGGAGCCTCCGGATTCGGCACCGGTTCGAACCTCTACAAGCCCGGCGCCGATCCCGCGCGCGTGCGAGCCGGGGCCGCCGCGTACGCGGCCGCGTTCCGCGCGTTGCCCAAGCGCGGCGCATGAGATACCGACGAGCCGCCCCGAGGGCGAATACCGGCGTGCGCAGCACGCAGGTTGCCCGGTGATGCACGCCGCACGATGGCGAGGGGGCCCGGCATGAAGGATGGCCTCGACATCGTCGCCATCGGCGAGGCCATGATCGAGTTCAACCAGGCGCGCAGCGACGATCCGCGCACCTGGCTGCAGGGCTTCGGCGGCGATACCTCCAACACGGTGATCGCCGCCGCGAGGCTCGGCGCCCGCAGCGGCTATGTCACGCGCGTCGGTGGCGACGCCTTCGGCCGGCGGCTGCTCGATCTGTGGATCGAGGAGGGGGTCGACACGTCCGGCGTGGCCGTCGATGAAGGGGCGCCGACCGGCATCTACTTCGTGTCGCACGGCCCGCAGGGACACGAGTTCTCGTACCTGCGCAGCGGGTCGGCCGCATCGCGGCTCGCCCCGTCCTCGCTGCCCCTGTCCGTGATCACCTCCGCGCGGGTGCTGCACCTGTCGGCGATCAGCCAGGCGATCTCGGCCCCCGCCTGCGATGCCTGCTTCGCGGCGATCGACGCCGCGCGCAACGCCGGCGTACGCATCGCGTACGACACCAATCTGCGCCTCAAGCTGTGGCCGCTCGCCCGTGCGCGGGCCATCATCTTCGCGACGCTGGGGGTCGCCGACTGGGCGCTGCCCAGCCTCGACGACGCACGGATGCTGTTCGACACCGACGATCCCGCGCGGATCGTCGATGCCTGCCACGCACTCGGATCGCCGGTCGTCGTGGTCAAGCTCGGGCGGGACGGCTGCCTGGTGTCCGACGGTCGACGCCGCGAGCACCTTCCGGGCACCCGCGTCGATGCGGTCGACGCGACCGGCGCCGGGGACTGTTTCGACGGCGCGTTCCTCACGCGGGTCGTGACGGGCGATTCGCCGTTCGCCGCAGCACGCTACGCGAACGTCGCGGCGGCGCTGACGACACTGGGCTACGGCGCGGTCGCGCCGTTGCCGAAAGCCGCGGACGTCACGAAGATGCTGGACGCGGAAGCAGGGCAGCGTCCTTCGCCCTAGGCGGCCGGCGAGCGCGCCGACCCGAAGACGATGTCCCACAACGCTGTCGTCACCCCGAAATTGCATCCGCGTGCCGAGTGATGGTGCATTGCATGGCGCTGCTTCGCACGGTAGAGGTAGCTGCCGGGGCGCGCGCGGCGGTGATGGGAGGCATGATGGACGCCCACGTACCACAGGTAGCCCAGCATCACGCCGGCGGTGGCCCCGCTCGCGACTTCCATCTGCAGTTCGTGCAGCAGCGGAAGGAACACGAGACCGCCGATCAGCGAAACAGTGAGCCAGCTCGGCGTGCCGATCAACGCAGCGGGGCTCGCGTGATGGAGGGCGTGCATGCCGCGGAACGGCGGCGCGTGATGGAGGACGTAGCGGTGCAGCAGGTATTCGAGCAGCGTCCAGAAGCAGAGCCCTGCGCCGAACGCAAGCATCCAGTCTTCGCGCTGCCCGACGCGCGCGTGGCGCAGCGTCTCCCACGACAGCGCTGCCAGCAGCACGGGATAGACGACGAAATCCGCGAAATACCCGATCCTGCTCAGTCGCATTGCCGTGCCTCCGTCATTGCCGGGCGCCCGGGCACCCGGGCCGGACGGTACCGTATCGCCCCGGGGTGCCCGCCCGGGCTCCCTCCCGTGGGCGCGATGCCAACAGTTCCATTGACCGCGCGCATCGCGGCGAGTGCCGCGGCTGCCTCGATTCCACTTGTTACCGGCGGTTGCGCAGGACTGGCGTGATCGACATCGAGATCCCCGGTTTTGGCCGCCTCGTCCTGACCGAACTGGTCTGCGACTACAACGGGACTCTCGCACGAGACGGCCTCCTGCTTGCGCCGGCACGGGAGCTCCTGCCGCGTGTCGCCGACGTGCTGCGGATCCACGTGGTCACCGCCGACACCCATGGAACCGCGCAGGCGGAACTCGACGGACTGCCCTGCGAATTGACGGTACTCGGTCCGGACGCGCAGGCGAAGGCCAAGGCTTCGCTGGTCGAAGGCCTGGGCGCAGGACGCGTCGCGGCGGTGGGGAATGGGCGCAACGACGCGGGGATGCTCAAGGTCGCGGCACTGGGCATCGGGGTGGTTGGGGACGAGGGCATCGCCGTCGAAGCGATCGCTTCGAGCCGCATCGTCTGCCGGTCCATCGCCGATGCCCTGGAGCTGTTGACCCGTCCGCGCCGGCTGGTGGCCACATTGCGGGACTGAGCTCCGAGGTTGCCTGCCGCGGCCGACACACCGATTCGTCGCATCGCGACGGATGTGGTGCGCAAGGCCGGCCGACCCTGAGCCTTGTTTCCGTCGCAGGGGGCCGCTAGAATCCCGCGACGGAGATGGCATTCCTCCCGTGCCCGCGTCGCCGCAGCCTGCGGTGGCGCTTCGCCGAACCGCCGCAAGGCCGATGATGCCTACCCGCTGTCCCGGTCTTCCGTGGAGGGTAGGCGTACCCACTGCGTTGCCACCCCGGACGTCCTGGCTTGTGCCCTGATCATGGCAGGAGAATGCGCATGTTCGCGTGGGGATCGTTCGTTGCCATCGGCTTCGGCGCAGCCATCGGCGCCTGGGTCCGCTGGGGGCTGGGAATCGCGCTCAACCCGCTGTTTCCGACACTGCCGCTCGGGACGCTGACGGCCAATCTGGTGGGAGGATTGCTGATGGGCCTGGCGATGGAGCTCATCACCCGTCATGCGATCATGACGCCGGAGATGCGGCTGCTCGTCACCACCGGCTTCCTCGGCGGGCTCACGACGTTCTCGACGTTCTCTGCCGAGATGACGACGCTGCTGCTGCGCAGGGAGTGGATGTGGGCCACGGTGGGCATCGCCGCCCACGTCGCAGGCTCCCTGCTGATGACCATCGTCGGGATCGTGCTGATGCGCGGTCTGTTCGCCTGGGGGGCTTCGTCATGACAGGCACGTTTCTTCGTTTCTACGTCCACGAGAGCCGCAAGCATCACCATATCCTTCTGTACGAATGGCTGCTGCAGCAGGCCAAGAGCCTCGGCATCCACGGCGGTTCGGCGTTTCGTGCGATCGCGGGTTTCGGGCGCCATGGCGTAATGCGCGAAGAGCATTTCTTCGAGCTTGCAGGGGATCTGACCGTGCAGGTCGACTTCGCAGTCAGCGAGGAGGACGCGCAGCGGCTGCTCGACCGGGTCCGGGGAGAAGGCATCGGCATCGTCTACATGCGAACCCCGGTCGAATTCGGCGTCATCGACGGCACGGCCTGACCGCCGCGGTTGATCGCCGCGCGTGCCTGCGGCAAGCTAGACGCCGGGTGCCGGCGATTGACCGGGATCAACACAGGCGTTCGCCGATGGGCGTCCAATGACCGATGGATGGCAAGGCGCGGGATGCATGCCGGTGCGCGTGCCGGTCTTGCGCTCAACAGGAGGGAATTCATGTTCAAGCAGGTACTCGTGGCAATTGACGGCAGCCCCACATCGACCCGTGGTCTGAAGGCCGCGATCGGGCTGGCGTCCGACCAGCGCGCCGCGCTGACGGTGCTGCACGTGATCGACAACGTCGCCAGCGTGGCCTACGTGGGCGACATGGGCTACATCCCCGCCGACTACGTCGACACCATGTTGGCGGACCTGCGCGCCGGCGGGCGCAAGCTGCTGGCCAAGGCCGAGGTCCTGGCGCGCGACAATGGCGTCACCGCGAAGACGCTGCTGGTCGAATCCAAGGGGCAGGCGATATCGGACGTGATCGTCCGCGAGGCGCGCAAGGCGCGCGCGGATGTCGTCGTGCTGGGGACCCATGGCCGGCGCGGCTTGCGCCGCGTGCTGATGGGCAGCGACGCCGAGGCCGTGCTGCGCGAGTCCCGCGTTCCGGTGCTGCTGGTCCGCGCTCCCGAGCGCGCCGCGGCGACGCGCAGCAAGGCCGCGGCATCGCGGTCGCGTACTGCCGTGGCTGCCCGCGACCGGGCGACGGCGGCGCTGGCCGCGGTCACCGACCCGGCCGCGGACTAGCCGCGCCGCCGCGTGCCCGGAAGTCTCACTGGGCGCGACCGGCTTCGTGTCGCGTGAAGTCTCGCGGCTCGCCGACCGATGGGCGCCCCCGACCCCGTTCCACCTGATCCGCCGCCCGGGTACCCGGGCGGTGGCGCGACGTTCGAGACGGCGAGGCGGCTCGCCACGTGGTGGCCCGGGCTCTGGCAGTTGTGGTGGAGTCGCATGGCGGGAATCGACGCGATCCGCGAGGCGGCGCGCGGCCGTCTCGCCCAGCTCGTCCGTCACGCCCGTGCGCGTTCACCGCTCTACCGCGATGCCTGCGCCGGACTGCGCGAGGACGTCGGGCTGGCGCAGTTGCCGGTCATGAGCCGCCACGACCTGATGGCGCGCTTCGACGACTGGGTCACGGACCCGGCGATCCACCGGGACGACGTCGAGCGCTTCCTGTCGGACCGCGCGCACGTCGGCGAGCGGTTCCTGGGCCGCTACGTCGTGTGGAAGAGTTCGGGCACGACTGGCGAGCCCGGCATCTACGTCCAGGACAGCCATGCACTCGACGTCTACGACGCGCTGATTGCCGTGCAGATGAGCGCGGGGAGCGTCGGGTCGCATTGCGTCGCCGGGCTGATCAAGGGCGGACGCGCGGCGCTGATCGCCGCGACCGGCGATCACTTCGCGAGCATCGCGTCGTGGGAGCGCGTCGTCCGCGCGTCGCCGGGTCTGGCAGCGCGGGGCTTTTCGATCATGGAGCCGCTGGACCACCTGGTCAATCGGCTGAACGATTTCACGCCCGCCTATCTCGCGAGCTACCCGACGATGCTGATGGTGCTGGCGGACGAGCGGCGCGCCGGTCGCCTGCGCATCGATCCTTCCGTCGTCTGGTCGGGTGGCGAATACCTGGCGCCGGCTGCGCACGCGGATCTCGAGCGTGCCTTCGGGTGCCCGGTCGTCAACGAGTACGGCGCTTCCGAATGCATGAGCATCGCGTTCGGCTGTCCCGCGGGATGGCTGCACGTCAATGCGGACTGGGTGATCGTCGAGCCGGTCGAAGCCGATCATTCGCCGACATCGCCCGGCGAGACTTCGCACACGGTGCTGATCACCAATCTCGCCAACCGCGTGCAGCCGGTGATCCGCTACGACCTGGGTGACGCGGTGGTCATGAGTCCTGAGCGCTGCCGCTGCGGGAATCCGCTGCCGGCGATCCGTGTCCAGGGACGCCGCGAGGATGTGCTGTCGTTCCAGGCGGGCGACGGCACGCGGGTGCGCCTCATTCCCCTGGCGCTGACCACCGTCGTCGAGGAGGCGGCAGACGTCCACCGCTTCCAGATCGTGCAATCGGGGCCCAGGGTGCTGGCGCTGCGGATCGACATCGACGAGCCGCAGAGCCGCGCACGCGCATACGAGGCAGCCGCGTCGGGCCTCGAACGCTACCTCGCAAGCCAGGGGCTCTCCCACATCGCCGTCGAACTCGACGCGCGCCTGCCGATGCCGGACGCGCGCAGCGGCAAGCTGCGCCAGGTCGTGCGCGAATTCAGCGCTGCCGATCGCACGCCTGCGGGGGCCGCAGCCCCCGCGCCGCCGCGCAAGCATTCGCGCCGGCGCGGCGGGTCGCAGACGCTGCGCGATGCGCGCTGAAGGACGCCTTCGGGATGACGATTCCGCAACCACAGACTCAACGCGGTCCGCCTGAACCATGACGGGTCGTTGATTCTGTGCCTCTGAGCGTCTGCATCTGTTTAGGGTTGTGGGACGCCTGCCCTGACGTGCCGGCGTGCGAGTGCGTGACGCTGCAACGCGGGCAGGCGTCACACAAGCCTCGAGGGAGGAAGCCGCGGCTTGCCCCGCTGTCGTTGGGGGAAGCTAAGCGGCTATGTGGACTTGATGGGGCGCAGGTGGTCGCGATGGCGCCGTAGGCCACCGACAGCGCCGTCTGGTGCTTCAGGTTGCGCGCCGCCGCGAGCAGGCGGGCCGCCTCCTCGCGACTCAGGACCACCGGTAGGGTGCGGGGCACGCGCACCGGTTCCATCTTGGCCATCAGCTCGCCCTGGTCGAGCGTGACTTCGAAGAAGAACTTCAGTCCGGTGATGGCGGCATTGAGCGACACCGGTGAGGTGCCCTGATCCACCAGGTGCAACTGGTAGCGGCGCAGGTTCTCGACCGTGGCGCTGTCCGGCGAGCGCCCGAGGAAGGCGGCGAATCGTTGCACCCAGCGCAGGTAGTGGCTCTGCGTCTTCTCCGACAGCTTGCGCATCCGCATGTCGTCGATCATGCGCTGGCGCAACGGCGAGACCCGAGATGATGCATCCATGGCTCTGCTCCTTTTGAGATCCGAGGCGGGTTGCCTCGTGGCTCAACATAAGCAGATCCGATGCTCCCTTCACCACCACCCCCGGACCGGAGCTCAACAACTTCCGCGCGAGCGGTTCAGTCCTCCGACCCACAGCGGTAGTTCGATCTTCCCTAAAGCCGCCGTTCAACGGTGAGATTGCGGTCGTTGACAACCGCGCCGCGTGACAATGATGTCCGCGGCAAAGCACAATATTCCTGTCCTCGTGTCTCGCTTCGCTCGTTAGGCTAGGTGAAACCTCTATTACGGCTTCGGCTCACCTGCGAGTGCCGTCATAGCCGGCGTTATGTCGACGCTTCAGACGCGTCGCAGCGACGAAGCCAGCTGGTGCTGATCCCGCACGAGCGTCAAATGGCGAGGGATTGGACAACCGATCGGCACGGAACGCCACGTCCGCCGTCTTGCCCCGGTCGTGCCGAGCCCAAGTGGCAACCCGCAGCTTCATCGAGGTGAGACCTCTGACGCGGCTTTGCCCGCTGCCAACAGCACCGGGTCCCAGACCGGCGAGAACGGTGGGGCATAGGAGAGGTCCATGCCGCTCACCGCCTCCACGGTCATGTCGTTCCACAGCGCCGTGGCCAGCACGTCGATGCGCTTGCCTGCGCCCTCCCCACCAAGAATCTGCGCGCCGAGCAACCGACCCGTCCGTCGCTCGGCCACGATCTTGATCCGCATCGGCTGCGCCCCCGGGTAGTAGTGCGCCCGGCTCGATGCCTCGGTGGTCACGCCGACCGCATCGAACCCCGCGGCCCCGGCCTCCGCTTCGGTGAGCCCGGTGCGGCCGATCTCCAGGGTTCGAAATTTGGTGATCGCCGTGCCGAGCACCCCGGCGAAGGCCGCGTCACCGCCGGCGATGTTGGTTCCGGCCGCGCGACCCTGCTTGTTGGCATGCGTGCCGAGGGCGACCACGACCGACCGCCCGGTGATGCGATGGTAGGACTCGACGCAGTCGCCGGCGGCCCAGACGTGCGGCGTACCGGTGCGCAGGTGGTCGTCGACGATGATGCCGCCGGCGTCGCCCACGCCGACGCCCGCGGCGCGGGCCAGGTTTACGTTGGGGCGCACCCCCAGCCCGATCACCACGAGGTCGGCCGCGATGGGACCCGCCGCAGTCTCCACGGCGGTGACGCGTCCGTCGAGGGTGGCGAATCCGGTGACCGCGGTGCCCAGCCGCAGGTCGATCCCCGCGGTCTGCATTGCTTCCGCGACATGGGCGGCCATGTCGGCGTCCAGCGCGGCCCCCATGGGCGCGTCGAGCCGTTCGACCACCGTGACCTCGATCCCGCGTCCGAGCAGCCCCTCCGCGACCTCCAGTCCGATGTAGCCGGCGCCGACGACCACGGCGCGGCGGGCCCCCGCGTCGAGCCGTCGTTCCACGTCCGCCGCATCGGCGAGCGTCCGGAGCTGCAGCACTCCCTCCGCGTGGATGCCCGGCCATGGGGGTGCGATCCCCGATGCGCCGGTGCCGATGAGGAGTTCGTCATAGTGCTCAACGGAGTCGCTACCCGAATCAAGGTCGCGCACCGTCACGGTCAACGCCAGGGTGTCGATTGCGATGACCTCGTGGTGGATCCGAACGTCGATGCCGTTGGCCCGGTGTTGTTCGGGGGTCCGGGCGATGAGAAGCTCCGGTGCATCGACGAGCCCCCCGACCAAGTAGGGCAGGCCGCAGGCCGCGTAGGAGGTGCGGGACCCGCGCTCGAAGGCCACGATCTCGAGTTCGCCGGCGGATGTCATCCGCCGCGCCTGCGCTGCCGCGGACATCCCTGCGGCGTCACCGCCGATGATGACCAGTCGTCGTGGCATCTGTGTCTCCCGTCGCCGCGACCATTTCGTCACCGGTCGGGACCTTGTGCGGTGCCATGCCGGGTGGCTCGCTTCAGGCACCCATCCCGGCTCCCCAAACCGCAACTGGTCCAGCCGGTGCGCTCCGCTTGGTGTCCCTCGCGATAGGGCATTGGATTTCTCACGTTCCGCTCAGGTTCAGTCGAATACCAACTGCGGCGCCTTTCACAACCGAGCGAACTCGATCATGGCACCGCTACTGCGATTCACGCGACAACACGTCGATTCACTATTCCGTCGTCTTGCCGTCAAAGTGTTCGGTGTCCGCTTCCGCCTCGCCGCGGGTATGGTGGACTACGGCGTCCCGATGATTCGGCGGCGCATAGAGCGTGTAGAGCTTCAACGGGACATTGCCGGTGTTGACGATGTTGTGATTGGTTCCTGCCGGGACGAGCACCGCGAAGCCCGCACGGATCGCCGTACGAACGCCATCGAGAACCGCCTCGCCAGTCCCCTCCTCCACGCGAAAGAACTGGTCGAGCTTGTGCACTTCCGTTCCGATCTCGCCCTTGGGTTCCAACGCCATGACGACAAGCTGGCAGTTCTTGGCCGTGTAGAGAACCTGGCGAAACTCGGCATTCTTGATGGCGATACTCTCGATGTCTTGCACAAAGCCCTTCATGACGCCTCTCCTCTCGTTCATTCGGCGCGTGACTCCCGTTCGAATGCGCATTTCGGGAGCCTCGCTCTCCTCGCGCTAGTCCTATGCGTGCTCTATCGCGAGCTTGTAGAACAGCGTACCGTCGTAGAACGACTTGATTCTGGCAACGCTCAAGGCGGGCACCGCCTTGGCGCGCTCGACGGCCTTCGTGTCCGCTGCCAGTGCGAGCAACACCTGCCACTCGACCATCGAAACCAACGAACCAAGGAACGTCTCGCGGTTCGCGATGATCATTTTGGTGAGTTCGGTCGCGGTGAACGCCTTTTCGCCATTCTCGTCGACCGTGGAGCATGCGCCGAACACCTTCTCGAAGCGCTTCGCGTTGAACCGGCCTCGTTTGTCCAGGACACCGGTGTCGCTGTCGTGCTTGCCCTTCTGAACGTTCTCGATGTCAATGCTCAGCGCCAGCAACGAGCCTCGCGTCTGGATGCTCAAGGGCGCAACGATGGCGAGCGCGGCGACCTCCGCCACGCCGAACGGGAGGCCAAGGGCCTTGAGCCCACGCGTGCACTCCGCAACGTCGACAGCGCGGTCGCCGTTGTCATCGAAGAAGGACGCGTGCCGCTGCAGCGTGGTGTCGCCGGGCCGGCTGCGCGCCTTCAACGTGCGCGGCAACGCGCCGGGCTCCTGACCTTCCGATTTGCGACGGGAAAGCGACGAATTGGTAGACATACGGACGGATGTGGAAACGCTCACGGTGGTTCGATTCCGGGTAGGGGTGAACGTGGATGGATAATTGGAGCTAGTTCGTTGACACCCCCATGTATGACATGGGCGGCGGAAGCCGGCTTACGGGTGACTGCTGGCTCCAGAGGGTTGGCGTCAGCGGGCAGCGGGGCCCTGCACCGGGATCTGGATCTCATTACGGCGTAGAAACCACGGCATGAATGGCGGATCGTAGCGCGCAAAGACAGGCTCGCCGAGGGCCGTCAGCCCGCGCTCGCCAATGAACCTCCGTAGCACCGCGAGTTCTTTGCCATAGCGCGCCTCGCTCCACGTTCCGCGGTAGCGCACGACAGCCATCCGGCGAGGCGGAGCCTCGGCGAGCACCACACGGTCGTCTGTCGGTCGTGGCGCGTTCGCCAGTGTGTACGACGGGGGCAGCACGAACGCGATGCGCCATCGTGCCCCGGCGCGCTGCTGTTCCACCGGTGCCGTCATTGCGATCTTCGCGGATGCTGCCTCCTGCTCGACGGGCACCGTCATCGTGATCTTCTCGGCGGCACGGTTTTCGCCAGAAATGTAGCGGAACAATCGCTGGAAGCCCTCGTTGCCGACGGCGTTGAACGAACCATCGACGAAGGTTTCGGCAATCACATAGCTCTGGTAATCGCGGACCTCGAATGGGTCCTCGCGCTCGATCACGGTGTGGGCAGGTTCCTCGATGGCCATTGCAGTAGCACTCCAAAGTGCAGCCTTTGACAGAAACCCCGACGGTGCGTTTGCACGGCCGAATTCCCCAGCCCGCCGGCTTCAATGGCTGACACTATCAGTTCACTTACCCTTCTGCTTGACGAACCACATCACGACGCCCGCAACCACAACGACCAGCAGGATCGGCACCAGTATCCCGCCGTATCCACCCATTCCGCCGTATCCGCTCATCCAGCCGCCGCCATTCATCATGGTTCCGTTCTGCGCCAATGCAACACCGGCGGACAACAGTGGCACCGTACCAACAACCATAGCAAGCAAAATCTTCATCTGTATTCCTCAAGTGAAGCGATGACGCGAGCAAACCAACTCCGCGAAAGCGAGTCGACCGGAAAGGGCAGACGCCGTACGGTCGATGCGGGGTGGGTTGAGCCAAACTCTGCTGGCCTTCTCAACCGCCACAGCTGCCTGCAGCGTAGGACCTAAAGCCTACTGGGACTCGCGGCGAGTGTATGTTCGATTCCGCACATACGAGCACCTGCCAGTCTGCCTGAGCGCAGAGTACGGCCGCGCTAAATGGGCGACGCCGTACGGACGAAGCGTCATCGTGCGGCAGAGATCGGTGACATCATTCTCGCGGACAGGGCCGGTCGAGCTCCCTCGATCGTTCGCGCCTGGCCAAGCTGGCTCGCTTTGACCATGCGCTGATATGGCGTATTGCGCCATGTGCGCCAACGCACAGATTGCCAAACGATCACCGCGCATCATAGTTACACGCTCCCGCTTGTGGGGGCGCGTTGAACAACGGCCATACGCCTGTAAGCCTGCAGCGGTTCGTCGTCATGTATTGCAGTTGCGCGAGTTGCGAGCCCTGATTATTGCCGGAGGCTCATGCACGCCCGGCAACTGCAAGCACACGGCGTTCGACATCCGACCCAAACTCTTCGATGACACTGGAGACACCGATGATTCGCACACCCAACAAGCATTCCGCCAATACGCGCTCGGGAAAGTCTGAACAAGTCGTCGTGATTTTGGTCTCATCATCGGACTGAAACGAGACGGGGTAATCGATGAGCCAGCTGAGCTTCGGGGATGCAGAGTACGCCGGCAAGGGGAAGAAGACGCGGCGGGAGGTGTTCCTGGAAGAGATGGAACAGGTTGTGCCGTGGAAGTCGCTGCTCTCGCTCATCGAGCCGATGTATCCGGAGGCGGGTCGGGGCCGGCATCCGTATCCGCTGGAGACGATGCTGCGCGTGCACCTGATGCAGAACTGGTTCGGGTTGAGCGACCCGGCGATGGAGGAAGCGCTCTACGAGATCACGCCGATGCGAGGGTTCGCCGGCCTTTCGCTGTCCAAGCCTATCCCGGACGAGACGACGATTCTCAATTTCCGTCATCTGCTGGAGGAGTACGAGCTGGCGCCGGAGATTCTGCGGCGGGTGAACGCGTACCTTTCGCGCAAAGGACTGATGCTCAAGCGCGGGAGCATCGTGGACGCGACGATCATCGCGGCGCCGAGTTCGACGAAGAACGCGGAGGGCGAGCGCGATCCGGAGATGCACCAGACGAAGAAGGGGAACCAGTGGCACTTCGGGATGAAGGCGCACATTGGGGTGGATGCCGATTCGGGGCTGGTGCATACGGTGACGACGACGCCGGCCAACGAGGCGGATGTCGAGGTGGTCGACGAACTGCTGCACGGTAAGGAAGAAGTTGTGCATGCGGATTCGGGCTACACCGGTGCGGACAAGCGCGTGAGGCGCAAGAACCTGGCGTGGCAGATCGCGGCCAAGCGCGGCCGGATCAAGGCGATGGCGGATGGGCGCGAGAAGCGCGCGCTCGAGAAGATCGAGAAGGCCAAGGCGAGCGTGCGTGCGAAGGTCGAGCATCCGTTCCGGGTGATCAAGCGGCAGTTCGGTTTGAGCAAGGTGCGATTCCGCGGGCTGGCCAAGAACACGGCGCATGTGATCACGCTGTTCGCGCTGTCGAATCTGTGGATGGCACGACGGCGGTTGTTGGCGATGACGGGATAGTTGCGTCCGCAGCAGTCGAAAAGGCGAGATCCATAAGCGAAACCGGGTCGCGAGACCCGAAAACCGCGCTTCAAACACCGACGACGCCGGCGTGAGCGGGCGAGCGACGAACAAATCGGCCTTTGAGTGGCTTGATCAGACCTTCCCTCGGCAAACGGCGCGAATACCACGCATCGGCCCAAGAGCGACTCGAAACCCGCTTTGGCGAGCAAAGACGGCGTCCAAGGCGAGGGTAACTACGAGGCTGCACGCGAGTTCAACGCAGCTGAACGCAAATTCGTCGCATCGGGAAAGGTTGCGGCAGCAGCGCGCGCAGCTGCACCAACTACCGAGGCCGAACGGCAAGCGATGTTTGCCGCCGAAGAAGAGGGCAAGCGACGAGCGAAGGAATAGGATTCGGGACAGCCGATATTAGGGTGACGCTGGCCGGCGATCAGGAAGCGCCACCGGTCAAGAGTATCGGGGCCGGCACCGGAATGACTATCGACGAACGGCGCCGACAGAACGGTGAGCGGAAGCGTGACGAGCAACGGGATTGCCGGGACGGCGGCGCACATCCACGAAGCGGCGCCGGGCAAGAGCGGGCCTGTGATCGTTCCGCTCATGAAGAACGGGGACACCTATGCGTTCCCCGCCGGTCCAAAGCTACGGACGCGCAGTTTGCAAGCTTCCAAGCGGGAAACCTGTATGGCAACGTCCACACCGCGACAAATCCGGGCTGTGAGATACGTGGACAACGGAAACCCTGAGCTCGGGTGTGGTTCAGCAACATCGACCGGCGTCCCCAGGTAGCGCCGGTCGCTCCTCTGGAATCGGAAAGGAAAATCAAATGACTGCGACTGTTACGATTGAAAGTGCAACGCTTCACCTTCTGCCGCCCCGGCCGTATGCTGAAGATGCGCTGGCTCCCACCATCACCGCCAATACGCTTGGGTACCACTATGGCAAGCACCATAAGGGGTACGTCGACAACCTGAACAAGTTGATCGCCGGTACGCCGCTTGCCACCCTTTCGTTGGAGAGGCTCATTGCCGAGACCGCGGGCAAAGCCGACAAGGTCGCGATCTTCAACAATGCGGCGCAAGCATGGAATCACACCTTCTACTGGCGCAGCTTGCGGCCGAAGGGCGGTGGTGTGCCCCCCGTGGCGTTGAAACACAGGATCGAGGCTTCCTTCGGCACTCTGGATGCATGCAGGAAGGAGTTGGCGACAGCGGCGACGACCCAGTTCGGCAGCGGCTGGGCGTGGCTCGTACTGGACGCCGACAAGCTCAAGGTGGTGAAGACTGGCAACGCGGAGACGCCGCTGACCAAGAGCGTGAAGCCGTTGCTGACTATCGACGTGTGGGAACACGCCTACTACCTGGATTATCAGAACCGCCGCGCGGACTACGTCGACGCCGTGCTCGACAGACTGATCAATTGGGGCTTTGCCGCCGAGAATCTCGCCTAGCCCCGCTTGCCACGACAACTTACGGAGCGGTCATGATCAAGAAAGCCTGGGCAGTATGGAAGGGCGGCATCAAGGACGGTGGCGGCACTATTTCCACCGAGACGGGCGTACTCAAGGAGGCGCCTTATGGGTTCAAGTCGCGCTTCGAGAACGGCAAGGGCACCAATCCGGAAGAGCTGATCGGCGCAGCGCATGCGGGCTGCTTCTCGATGGCGCTCTCCCTGATGCTCGGCGAGGCCGGGCTGACGCCGGAGAAAATCGAAACGCATGTCGCTGTAACGCTGGAAAAGCTCGACGCCGGCTACGAGATCACGGCGAGCCACCTTAGCGTGTCCGCAAGAATCCCGGGAGCGGACAACGCGAAGTTCCAGGAGATTGCGAACAAGGCCAAGACGGGGTGTCCGGTGTCGAAGCTGCTGAAAGCGCAGATCACGATGGACGCGAAGTTGGAGGCGTGAGCGGCGCGGGCGGAGGCAACCCTGATTCAGGTTCGCAAGGGCCACGCACCTGCCAGCTGCGATCGGGTGGAGACTGATGCAGAGTAATCGAGTGCGCTGAAATGCGCGACAAACGGCACGGCGCCCCATCCGATTCTGGCGGGCTCGCGCCTCTCGAGACGCTATTCGAGACCAGGCGCGGCCGTGCGCTGCCGCTCCCTTCAAAATTGGCGCGCCTCTACGGATGTCTCCGGATGCCGCTGCAGCGCAAGCGTCCGTATGTATTCAGCAATTTCGTGACCACGCTGGACGGCGTCGTTTCGCTCAATACGAAGGGACACGCCAGCGGTGGCGACATCAGCGGATTCAGCGCGCAGGATCGCATGGTGATGGGGCTTATGCGCGCCATTGCCGATGTGGTGATCATCGGCACTGGGACCCTCTCCGCCGACCGTCAGCACGTCTGGACAGCTGCAGCCATCTTTCCGGAGCTCGCAGAGGAATATCGACAGCTGAGCGAAGCGCTTGGCCAACGGGGGCCGCCGCTGAACGTCATCGTGAGCGGCAGCGGCAGGGTCGACCTGCGGCTTCCGATGTTCACCTCCGGCGAGGTGCCGGCCCTGATCATTACGACGACCGCGGGTGCAAAGCGGTTACGCGAGCAAAGCGGGTCCGCTTCGGTCGAGATCCGCATAATTCGTGGACGTGGGAGCACGACCGAGATTCCGGCAAGCGCAATCCTCGTCGAGGTCTGCCGGGTACGCGCCTGCAAGCGAATCCTCGTCGAGGGAGGGCCGCGATTGCTGGGCGACTTCTACGCGGAGCAACTTGTCGACCAGCAGTTCCTGACGCTCGCGCCGCAGATCGCCGGCCGCGACGTGGGCGACCGACGGCTCAGCCTGGTCATGGGCAAGGTGTTCGCGCCGGGCGATCCTCTGTGGGCGACCATGATCGATGCGCGGCGCGGCAGCCGCCACCTGTTCCTGCGCTACGCGTTTTCAAAATCTCGGCCCGGCCCGCGAACTGGCCGCAAATGACGCGGCTGTATCCGCTTTCTAACCCTATCCGAGCGACGACATCCAAGTGAATCAGGCGTCCAGCGCGAAGGACGGCGCCGTGCGCGTACGCCTTATCCTCGGCCGCAGTGCCAAACCCCCCATACCGCCCGCAACAGAGAACGGCGACGGAGACGGTCTACGCTCTCAGTTCTTGCCGAACTGCGCCTTCGCGTTGCTGACGCACGCATCCTTCGCGGGACCTGCGAGCGCGTCGCACTTCTCGATTGCGACCTTGTATTCCGCCTCCCGCTTGTCTGCGCTCGCGTCCTTGCGGGCTTCGGTCTGCTTCGTCGCCGCCTCCTTGTTCGTATCGGCCGCGACACGGTCGACCTTGGCGTTCGCCTTGCCCTTGACCAACTCGGACTTGGCCTCCTTGACGCAGACATCCTTCCGGTTGCCGGCCAGGTCGTCGCATTTCTCGATGGCGACGTTGTAATTCGCCTGTGCGTGCGCAATGCGCGCGTTCTCGCGCGCCTTCGGCGTGTGCCTGTAGGCGGCTTCGGCGTCAGCCTTGGCGACGCTGTCCTTGCCCTTCGCTTCCGCGACGCAGATGTCGTTGGCATTCCCGGAGAGCGACGAGCACGCATCCTTGTCGATCTTGTACCGCGCGTCGGCGTCCTTCACCGCCTGGGTGTAGCTCGACTTCGAGATCGGAGCGGTCATCGGCGAGTTCGTCTGCGCCGCGCTGGCGCCGGCAAAACCCAGCCCGGCGGTGACAAACAATGCAATCATTAGCTTGGACATTTCATTTCCTTATGATCAAGTACGTTATCGCAAGCCCTATCGCCGACTTGCGTCCCTGCCTACTTCAAGCGCATGTCGTTCTTGACGGACGTGACGCCGTCGACAGTGCGCGCGACCTCAACCGCCTTGCTTTCCGCGGCCTGCGAGGTCACAAAACCGCTGAGCTGAACCGCGCCCTCGAAGGTCCCGACGTTGATTTCGGCGGACTTGAGCGTCGCCTCATCGAGGGTCGCCAACTTGCGACTGATGTCGTTCACGCCTTTTCGTTTGAATGAAACACTCTGCGGTCACGAGGCTGGACTACAGGCGTCCCATCACGAACAGGACGATCAGGATCAGCAGCACGACACCGACGAGGCCCGAGGGTCCGTACCCCCAACTGCTGGCGTGTGGCCAGACGGGCAGGACGCCGATGAGTGCCAGGACCACAACGATCAACAGAATCGTGCCGAGACCCATGACTTGCTCCTCATAATGTCTGCCGGAAAACGGCCCGCACGCCGATAACGCCGCAAGTCAAGTATCGGCGACCGGGCTCCGTCTGTATGTGCGGTGACGTACACACCGCACGCTTGTGGATGAATGTGGGCTCCGACTGCCACAGAGGGAGTCCGACAGGCGCATGCAGCGTGGCGGCGCCATATCAGCGGGCAGGTGGTTTATCGCACAGAGCCTCGTGGTCCTTTTGCGGCAATCTTGGCGGCTTCCCACGACTCCCAATCAAGGATGCAAATGAAACGCAATTACGCCGGCTACTCGTACGTGTCCCCGTTCATGCTCTGGAGCGATCTCGCCACCAAGACTCTGGAGATGATGCTGGCCTCGGCGCAGGTCATCGGTCACCGAACTGGCCGCATGGCCCTGGCCGGCCCCGTTCCCAACGCGCGCGACCGGCGCGAATTCGCATTGATGGGACAGGAAAAGATCGAAGCGGGCGCCCAATCTGCTCAGGCGATGGTTGCGCACATGATGACCCTGGGCCAGCCATGGGGCGCATTGGCTTTCCGCCATCTCCTGCAGAACTCTGCGGCGTTCATGTCGTTGGCCGGCAGCCGAACGCCGAGCCAGTTGATCGCGCGGCAAGCAGCAGTCGTGCGGGCGCTGGGACAATCGGCGATCAGCATGGCGGACGTTTCGAAGAACGCCACCAAGCTCGCGTACCGCGGGCTGAAGCCCATCCACGCCAAGGCCACCGCGAACGCGAAACGGCTTGGAAAGCGTTGACTGGCGATTTTGTAGGGATCCGTGTCGCCGGCAGATCGGCGTGGAGCCAGCCATGCGAGTGCGATCTCGCCCCGGCGATTCGGCCGGGCGGCAGCGAGTTTTTTCACTATCGCCGCGCGTGGCGCGTTACGGCGCGATAGGGATAGCCTTGGGATGGCTACTTGGCGACATAGGGCAGGAGCCGGTCAAATTCCGTCTTGACCACCTGGTAACACTCACAGCACCGCGCCTCCAGTCCCGGGCGATTGAGCACGGTGATCCTGCCTCGCCCGTAACGAATCAAACCGGCCTTCTGCAGCTTCCCGGCGGCCTCGGTAACACCTTCGCGGCGCACGCCGAGCATGTTGGCGATCAATTCCTGCGTCATGGAAAGTTCGCTCGATCCCAAACGATCCAGGCTCAGTAACAGCCAGCGGCACAATTGCTGATCCACAGAATGGTGTCGATTGCAGACCGCAGTCTGCGCCATCTGCGTAATGAGCGCCTGGGTGTAGCGCAGCAGAAGGTGCATGGTCGGACCGAATCGCGCGAACTCCGCCTTGAGCAAATCCGCCTTGAGCCGGAAGCCGTGCCCGGCACTCTGCACCACGGCGCGGCTGGGCGTGGTGTCGCCGCCCATGAACAGCGAAATGCCGAGCAAGCCTTCGTTACCGACGATAGCGATTTCGGCCGACGCCCCATCCTCCATGACATACAGCAGCGAAATGATGGCCGTGGTGGGGAAATGGACATACCGCAACCGGTCCCCGGATTCATACAGAACGTCACCGAGCTTCAGCGGGATCAGTTCCAGATGGGATGCGACCCGCTCGTAATCATTGGCCGGCAGGGCGTCGAGCAGATGATTCTGATGGGGCGTGGGCCCTGCAGGCACGGCGTTGTGCGTCCCGCCTGCCACGGCCATGCGTGGTGCCTTCCCGGTGTCGCGACCAGGTCTTTCGGCTGCCATCCTGAAATTCTAGCAGGCCGGTTCGTCGCCTGAATCGACAGGGCCGCCTACGCGGCGCGAAGGCTCCCGGCGAGGCCGCGAACCCTCAATCGCGACGTGAGTTGACGCGCGAGCGGAGTCCACGGCCGCGCGATGGATTTGCGCGATCCGGAACGTCCGTTTCATAGAAATCTGGGCGGCGACCGCGACCGGCTGGAGCTGGCCGAACTGAGACGGTGAACCGCGATTGGCGCAGCCGAGGACGGACGCCGAGTCCGAGTCCATCAGTCAACGCGCAAACGGGGCCGGTTGCAGATCCTGCGTCCTTGTCGGAATCAGAGCGCGAGCGTCACCCGGACCAGCCCGTGGTCCGGCGATCCGATGCGAAATCCCAGTGCTGTCGCAAGCTCGAGCATCGCCGCATTGTCGGCGATCACGTCACCCCACAACTCGCGCGTGCCCCGGGCACGGCAGTACCGGATCATCTTGTCGAGCAAGGCATAGCCCAGACCCTGTCCTTTCAGGTCGGAGCGCACGAGGATCGCGAACTCCGCGCTGTCGTTGTCCGGATCGGTGACCGAGCGCACGATCCCCAGCATCGAGTCGCTCGGTCTCGCGCGGGTTGGTGTGGCGATGAAAGCCATCTGGCGGCTGTAGTCGATCTGCGTGAGGTTGGCCAGGTTCGGATGCTCGAAGGCGCGCACCGGGTGGATGAAGCGGGTGCGGATCGCCTGCGGATCGGTGCGGGCGAGGAACGCGACGTGCTCGGTCTGGTCCTCGGGCCGGCTCGGGCGCAGCACCACCGGCTGCCCCGCGATCTCGATGCGCTCCTCGAGGTCGCTGGGGTAGGGCAGGATCGCGAGGCGCGCGGCGCCCTTCGTGCTGCTGGCGGCGATGCCAATGCGCGCATCGAGCGCGACGACACCAGCAGCGTCGGCGAGCAGCGGATTGATGTCGAGCTCGACGATCTCCGGGATGTCGGCGACGAGCTGCGCAACCTTGACCAGCGTCAGGTCGATGGCGTCGCGGTCGGCAGCGGGGCGGTCGCGGTAGCCGGCGAGCAGCTTCGAGACCCGCGTGCGTCCGACGAGCTCGCGCGCGAGCTTCATGTTGAGCGGCGGCAGCGCGACCGCGCGATCGCCGATCACCTCGACCGCGGTCCCGCCTTGCCCGAACAGGATCACCGGTCCGAACGCCGGATCGGTGGTCGCGCCGACGATCAGCTCGTGGGCGCCGCCGCGGCGCACCATCGGCTGCAGCGTGAAGCCGGAAATCGTTGCGTCCGGCCGGAGCCTGCTCACGCGTGCAAGCATCGCGCGGCCCGCGGTCTCGACGTCGTCGCTCGTTTCGAGATCGAGCGCGACGCCGCCGACATCCGACTTGTGGCTGATGTCCGGGGACAGGATCTTGAGTGCCACCGGAAGGCCTATCGACGTCGCGGCAGCGCGGAGCTGTTCTACCGATCCTACGGTCCGCGTCTCGACGACGGGGATGCGATAGGCGGCGAGCACCCGCTTGGCCTCGGGTTCGGAGAGCAGCGCAGTGCCCCGGGCCAGCGCGGCGTCGACGATGTTGCGCACGGCGGCGACATCGGGCTCGAACTGCTCGGGGATCGACGGCGGGGTCTCGGCCGACAGGCGCTGGATCATGAAGAACTTGGCGAGCTCGAGAAACGCCCGCACGGCGGCCTCCGGCGTCACGTAATCGGGGATGCCGGCTGCGGTGAATTCGGCGCGAGCCGCGTCGAGCCCGCTGCCACCCAGCCAGCACGCGAGGAGCATCCTGTTGGACGCGGCGACGAGCGGCGCGCAGGCCTGGGCGATCGACCGGGCCGGAACGACCGCGGTCGGCGCGTGGATGAACAGCACGGCGTCGGCCGACGGGTCGGCGAGCAGCACCTCGAGCGCTGCGACGTAGCGCTCGACCGGCGCATCGCCGATGATGTCGACCGGGTTCCCGCGCGACCACGTCGCCGGCAGCCGTGCGTCGAGGCGCGCGAGGGTGTCCGCCGACAGCGAGGCGAGCCTGCCGCCTCCCGCGATCAGCGCGTCAGTGGCCATCACCCCGGGGCCCCCGCCGTTGGTGACGATGACGACGCGCTCGCCCGCGTAGCGCTCGGCATGGGCCAGAGTCTCGGCAGCATCGAAGAGATCGAGTGTGGTGTCGACGCGCAGCACGCCGGCGCGCGCGAGTGCCGCCTCGTAGACGTCGTCGGCGCCGGCGAGCGCACCGGTGTGCGACGCCGCGGCTTTCGCCCCTTCGGCGACGCGTCCGGCCTTGACCGCGATCACTGGCATGCCGCGCGATGCGGCACGCGCGGCGCTCATGAATTTTCGCGCCTCGCGGATCGATTCGATGTACAGCAGGATCGCCGAGGTGGCCGGATCCGACGACAGGTAATCGAGGATGTCCCCGAAATCGACGTCGGCGGCCTCGCCCAGCGAGATGAAGTGCGAGAAGCCGATGCCCGACGACTGCGCCCAGTCGAGCAGCGCTGTCGTCAGCGCCCCCGACTGCGACACGAACGCCAGGCTGCCGGGGCGCGCGTCGACGTGCGCGAAGCTCGCGTTGAGCGCGATCGGCGGGACGAGCAGGCCGAGGCAGTTGGGGCCGAGGATGCGCAGAACATGCGGACGCGCGGCGTCGAGCATCGCCTGCTCGAGGGTCCTGCCATTCGCGTCGCGACGCGCGGAAAGCCCGGCGGTGAGCACGATCGCCGCTTTCGTTCCCCGCTCGCCCAGTTGGGAGACGATCCCGGGAACCGTGTCGGGTGGCGTCGCGATCAGCGCCAGATCGGGGGCCTCGTCGAGGTCGGCGACGGAAGCATGAGCGCGCCTGCCCATGACGCTCGCATGGGCCGGATTCACCGGATAGATCGGTCCGGCGAAGCCCGACGCCAGAAGGTTGCGCATCACCACGGCGCCGATGCTTCCGGGACGCTCGGAGGCACCGATCAGCGCGACCGAACGCGGGCGAAACAGTTTCTCGAGGTTGCGGACGCTCATGTTCGAATGCAGACTATCGGGTCGGACCGAGGACAGCGCGGCGATCCCGGCGTTCGCCGGCACTGCGATTGCGGAGATCGCAGCGATCGCAATGATGTCGGGCGGCGCTGCACGCCCGTCCCGTCCGGCAGTCTCACTCAAATTCGAACGGAGCACCACATGCCTCATGCAATTCGATTCAGCGCCACCGGGGGTCCCGAGGTCCTGTCCTATGACGAGGTCGCGGTCGGCGCGCCCGGTCCGGGGGAGGCGCGCGTGCGCCACACCGCGATCGGCGTCAACTACGTCGAAACCTACCATCGCAGTGGCCTGTACCCGCTGACGCTCCCCTCCGGCCTCGGCACCGAGGCGGCCGGTGTGGTCGAGGCAGTCGGCGCAGGCGTCGACTGGGTTGCGCCCGGTGACCGCGTCGCGTACTGCACCGGGCCGCTCGGCGCCTACAGCACCGAGCGGGTGATGCCCGCGGACAAGCTCGTCAAGCTGCCCGCGGGGGTCGACGACCGCAGCGCGGCGGCACTGATGCTGAAAGGGCTGACCGTACAGTACCTGTTCCGCCAGACGTTTCCGTTGAAGGGCGGCGAGACGATCCTGTTCCATGCGGCCGCAGGCGGCGTCGGATTGATCGCCTGCCAGTGGGCGCGCGCGCTGGGGGTGACGATGATCGGCACCGTCGGGTCAGAGGAGAAGGCGGCGCTCGCGCGGGATCACGGTTGCGCACACACGATCATCTACACGCGCGAGAACTTCGTCGACCGCGTCAAGGAGATCACCGGCGGCAAGGGGGTGCCGGTCGTCTACGACGGGGTCGGCAAGGACGTGTTTCCTGCCTCGCTCGACTGCCTGTGGCAGCGCGGCATGTACGTGAACTTCGGCAACGCGTCGGGCGCGGTCCCTCCGGTCAACCTTCTTCTGCTGTCGCAGAAAGGCTCGCTGTACGCGACGCGACCGACGCTCGCGCACCATGCCAAGGATCGCGCCTCGCTCGCGGCGATGGCGGGCGAGATGTTCGCGATGGTCGAAGCGGGCAAGCTGCGCGCCGACATCCGGCAGACGTTCGCACTCAAGGATGCGGCCGACGCGCATCGCGCGCTGCAGGGGCGCCAGACGACCGGGGCAACGCTGCTGCTGCCCTGATCCCGTCGGGGGAGGTACGACTGCGCGGCGCCCGCGCGCCAGCGCGCGAGTTCAGCGCCGGGCGGGTGGGCGCGTCGCGTCGTTGATCAGCGCGCGTGCCGCGTCGATCACTTCGGACGCGCACACGCCCAGCGGGCCGACCCCCTGTGCCACCAGGGCGTCGGCGGCGGCGCCGTGCACGCAGACACCGATGCGCATCGCGGTCGCGGGGTCGAGGCCCTGGGCGAGCAGTGCGCCGAGGATGCCGGCGAGGACGTCCCCGGAGCCCGCGGTGGCCAGTGCGGGGTTGCCGCTGGCATTGATGTCGAAGCTGCCATCGGGGCGCGCGACGATGCTGCCATTGCCCTTCAGCACGACGTGGGCCCGCAGCGTCGTGGCGAGCCTGACCGCCGCGCCGACGCGATCGGCCTGGATCGACGCAGCGTCGCTTCCAAGCAGCCGCCCGGCTTCGGCCGGATGGGGCGTCAGAAGGGTCGGCGCCCGGCGCGCCGCGATCGCGCGCTGCAGCGCGTCGTCGGTCGCGACGATGTTGAGCGCATCGGCGTCGAGCACCAGCGCCTGCTCGCGCGCGATCGCCTCGGCGGTCGCGGCCCGCGCGCGCGCGCTGCGCGAGAGTCCGGGGCCGACGACCCAGGCCTGCGCGACCTGCTCGAGCGCATCCGCGCTGCGCAGCATCAGTTCGGGTGCCGCGACGTCGACGCGTGGCGGATCGCTGGAAAGGAAACCGACGACGACGCGGCCTGCGCCCGACCGCAGCGCGGCGCGGCCGGCGAGCAGCGGCGCCCCGACCATGCCGTCGGCGCCGCCCACCACGCACACGCTGCCGAACGTGCCCTTGTGCGTGGCCCGCTTGCGGCGCGCGAGCACGGCGGGCAGGTCGACCGCGAGCCCCGGCCATTCCAGGCGCAGCCCCGCCGAGGTGTCGATGTCCGCGCCGAGGCCGAGCGCATGCACCGAGATTTCGCCGCAGTGGTCGGGACCATCGGCGGTCAGGAGGCCAGGCTTCAGCGCGATGAACGTCGCGGTGGCACTCGCGACGATCGTTGGCCCGTGCGCGGCGCCGGTCGCGGCGTCGAGGCCACTGGGCACGTCGAGCGCGAGGATGGGAACGCCGCTGGCGTTGGCCCACGCCACCCAGTCTGCGTGGGGTGCAGACAGCGGCCGCGCGAGGCCGATGCCGAAGAGCCCGTCGACGATCAGGGCCGGCGTCGAAGTCGGCGGCGCGGCGAGGAAACGCGCGCCGCTGGCGAGCAGCGCTGCGTGCGCCGCCGCGGCATCCGGGGGAAGGTGCGAGGGATCGGCGATGGTGACGACGTCGACGTCCACCTGACGCTCGCGCAGGCGGCGCGCGACGACGAACGCGTCGCCGCCGTTGTTGCCGGGACCGGCGAGGACGACCACCTTGCCTTGGGGGGATCCCAGCATCGCGGCCGCGACATCGGCCGCGGCAGCGCCCGCGCGCTCCATCAACGGTTCGTGTGCGTGACGCCCTTCGATGGTGCGCAGCGCGGGAATGGTCAGGATGGGTGACAGGCGCATCGGGTCGGGGATCGCGGCCGGGAGGATGTCGCCCTGCGGCCTTGCCGCAATGGTACGCCGGGATCGGCTTGGACTTTCCAGCCGGGCCCCCGTAAAATCGCCCGGTCACAGGCCGGCCCGAGACTGGGCGGGCCGAACCATCCACATCGTTCCGGGAGTCAACCAAATGAGAAAGCTCAAGCTTCCGCTGCTGCTCGCCTCGCTGGCGTTCGTTGCGGCACCCGTCCTCGCGCAGGACACGGGCACGTTGAAGAAGATCAAGGACACGGGCACGATCACCATCGGCTACCGCGAAGCGTCGATCCCGTTCTCGTACCTCGACGAGAACCAGAAGCCCATCGGGTACGCGATGGACATCTGCTACAAGGTCGTCGACGCGGTGAAGGCGAAGCTGAACATGCCCAACCTCAAGGTCGCGCTCAATCCGGTGACGCCGTCGACGCGGATCCCGCTGATGGCCAACGGGACGATCGACCTTGAATGCGGCTCGACCACCAACAACGCCGAGCGCAAGCAGCAGGTCGATTTCGGCATGACCTATTTCGTGATCAAGTACCGCTACGTCGCGAAGAAGTCCGCGAACATGGACACGATCGCCGACATGAAGGGGCAGACGGTCGTATCGACGGCCGGGACCACCGACCTCAAGGCGCTGAACGAGCTCAACACCAAGGACAAGATGGGGATGAACATCCTGTCGGCCAACGACCACGCGGCCGCGTTCCTGATGGTTGAGACCGGTCGCGCCAAGGCGTTTCTGATGGACGACATCCTGCTCTACGGCCTGGTCGCGAACTCGAAGAATCCGGCAGAGTTCCACATCTCGTCGGCGAGCCTCGGCCTCGAGCCGTACAGCCTGATGCTGCGCAAGGACGACCCGGAGTTCAAGAAAGTCGTCGACGACGCGATGGTCAAGCTCTACAAGAGCGGCGAGATCGAGAAGATCTACGACAAGTGGTTCCTGAGCAAGATCCCGCCCAAGGGCATCAACCTCGACTTCCCGATCAGCGATTCGCTGAAGAAGGTGTTCGCGAACCCGACCGATTCGCCGGATCCGAAGGTATACGAGTAGGCTGGAGGATCGACGCGGCCGGATGACCGACGGGGGGCTTGCCGCCCCCCGTTGTTCGTCGGTCTCCTGATCGGGAACCTGCAGCGGCGAGGGTGTCCGAGTGAGCTACCACTGGAACTGGAAGATCTTCTGGGCGCTGACCCCGGAGGGCACCGGCACCTACCTGCATACGCTGCTGGTCGGGCTGGTGTGGACGCTCGCGACGGCGCTGTCGGCGTGGATTCTCGCGCTGGTCATCGGATCGATCCTCGGCGTGATCCGCACGACGCCGCGCAAGTGGGCGGTGAGGCTCGGCAACGCGTATGTCGAACTGTTCCGCAACATTCCGCTGCTGGTCCAGATGTTCCTGTGGTACTTCGTGGTCCCCGAGTTGCTACCGCGCGCGATGGGCGACGCGATCAAGCAGATGCCGCCGCCGTGGGCGTCGTTCGTGCCGGCCGTGCTCTGCCTCGGCACCTTCACCGCGGCGCGCGTCGCCGAGCAGGTGCGCGCCGGGATCCAGGCACTGCCGCGCGGCCAGCAGATGGCCGGCACCGCGCTTGGCCTGACGCTGCCGCAGACCTATCGCTATGTCCTGCTGCCGGTGGCGTTCCGCATCATCCTTCCGCCGCTGACCTCCGAGTTCCTCAACATCATCAAGAACTCGTCGGTCGCGCTCACCATCGGCGTCGTCGAGCTGACCGCGGCGGCGCGGGCGATGCAGGAATACAGCTTCCAGGTCTTCGAGGCGTTCACCGCGGCGACGATCATCTACATCGTCGTCAACGTCGGTGTCGTGTTCGCGATGCGCTGGCTCGAGCAGCGCGTCGCGGTTCCCGGATTCATCGGTCCTGCGGTGCAGGGCGGCGGTCACTGACCGGACCGGGCGCAGCGGAGCCGAGGAACCATGTTCGGACCTTTCGATTTCGGCGTCATCCTGCGCAACCTGCCTTACCTGATGAAGGTGGGCATGACGTTCACGCTGACGCTGACGGCGCTGGCGATCGTCCTCGGCGTCTTCTTCGGCACGCTGCTCGCGATGATGCGGCTGTCGAGCTTCAAGGCACTGTCGCTCTTCGCCACCGGCTACATCAACCTGATGCGGTCGGTGCCCCTGGTGCTGGTCATCTTCTGGTTCTATTTCCTGGTGCCCTACATCGGCGCGTGGATCATCGGTGCGAGCCAGCCGGTCCAGGTCGGCGCCTTCCTGTCCTCGGTGATCACGTTCTCGATGTTCGAGGCGGCGTACTACGCCGAGATCATGCGTGCGGGCATCCAGTCGGTGGCACGCGGCCAGGTCTGGGCGGGCTATGCGCTGGGCCTCAACTACTGGCAGACGATGGCCAGGATCGTGCTGCCGCAGGCCTTCCGCAACATGCTGCCGATCCTGCTCACCCAGACGATCATCATGTTCCAGGACACGTCGCTGGTCTACGTGCTGTCGATCACCGATTTTCTCGGCGCGGCGTCGAAGGTCGCCGAGCGCGACGGCCGCTTCGTCGAGATGTACGTGTTCGCGGCGCTCGTCTACTTCGTCATCTGCGTCGCGGGTTCCTACCTCGTCAAGCGCCTGCAGCGCAGGATCGCAATCGTCCGCTGAGCGGCGACGGTTTCGCAGGCGGACATCCCTCAACCAGATCAGACCGGGGCGCGCGCACGATGCCGATGATCGATATCCGCAACGTTTCCAAGTGGTACGGCAGCTTCCAGGTGCTGACCGACTGCACGACCAGCGTCGACAAGGGAGAAGTGATCGTCGTCTGCGGGCCGTCGGGCTCGGGGAAATCGACGCTGATCAAGGCCGTGAACGCCCTAGAGCCCGTGCAGCAGGGCGAGATCTGGGTCGACGGCATCAAGGTCAACGATCCGAAGACCAACCTCCCGAAGCTGCGGGCACGCGTCGGCATGGTGTTCCAGCATTTCGAGCTGTTTCCGCACCTGAGCGTCCGCCAGAACCTGTCGCTTGCCCAGGTCAAGGTGCTCGGACGATCCAGGGACGAGGCCGATGCGCGCGGGCTGCGGTATCTGGAGCGCGTCGGGCTTTCCGCGCACAAGGACAAGTTTCCGGGCCAGCTCTCAGGTGGCCAGCAGCAGCGCGTCGCGATCGCCCGCGCGCTGTCGATGGACCCGATCTGCATGCTGTTCGACGAGCCGACGTCGGCGCTCGACCCGGAGATGATCAACGAGGTGCTCGACGTCATGGTGCAGCTCGCGAAGGAGGGGATGACGATGATGGTCGTCACCCACGAGATGGGATTCGCCAACCGGGTCGCCAACCGAGTGATCTTCATGGATGCGGGACGCATCGTCGAGGACGCCGCGAAGGCCGATTTCTTCGGGAAGCCGCGCTCGGAACGCGCGCAGCAGTTCCTCGCCAAGATCCTCCATCACTGAGTCCTGCGCGCGGGCGTTGCGGGGCGGGCGGCTATAATTGCGCTTTCGCCCGCTGCGAAACGCCCATGCCCGAAATCCTTGCGCTGCGCGGACGTGCAGCCCTGTCCCCGTTCCGCATCGCCAAGCTCCGGGCTGTACTCGACGAAGGACATCCGGGTCACCGGATCGCGGCGCTGTCCGCCCGCTACTGGCATTTCGCCGAAATCCGCCGGCCGCTGCGCGACGACGAGCGGACGACGCTCGACCGCCTGCTGACCTACGGGCCGGCGGACCAGGGCGGCGGTGCGGACGGGATCTCGCTCGTCGTCGTCCCGCGTCCGGGGACGATCTCGCCGTGGTCGTCCAAGGCCACCGACATCGCCAGGAACTGCGGGCTCGACGGGGTCGCGCGCATCGAGCGCGGCATCGCGTTCGACGTCGCCACGGTCGACGGCGGGCTGCTTTCGGCTGCCGATCGCGCCGCGCTGCTGCCGCTGGTGCACGACCGGATGACCGAAGCGGTCCTCGACGATCTCGAGAGCGCCCGGAGCCTGTTCGCCCACGTCGCGCCGCGTCCGATGACGACGGTCGCGCTGCAGGCGCGCGGCCGCGGCGCGCTCGAAGAGGCGAATCGCGATCTCGGGCTCGCGCTGACGCCCGACGAGATCGACTACCTGGTCGACGCGTTCGGCCGCCTCGGCCGCGATCCGACCGACGTCGAGCTGATGATGTTCGCGCAGGCGAACTCCGAGCACTGCCGGCACAAGATATTCAATGCCGCCTGGCGCATCGACGGCGTCGATGCGCCGCAGAGCCTGTTCGGAATGATCCGTGCGACGCATGCCGCGCATCCCAAGGGCACGATCGTCGCGTACGAGGACAACGCGTCGGTCATCGAAGGCGCGATCGTCGAGCGTTTCCATCCCGGCGCGAACGGGCTTTACGCCGCGCATCGCGGGCCTGCGCAGATCCTGATGAAGGTCGAGACCCACAATCATCCGACGGCGATCGCGCCGTTTCCCGGTGCCGCGACGGGCGCCGGGGGCGAGATTCGCGACGAGGGGGCGACGGGGAGGGGGGCGAAGCCGAAAGCGGGGCTTGTCGGATACACGGTGTCCGACCTGCGCATTCCCGAGTTGCCGCAGCCGTGGGAACGGGCGCCTGCGCCCGCCACCGCGGCGGCCCTCACCCCTTTCCCCTCTCCCGCAAGCGGGAGCGGGGAAACCGAGTGCGGCGCTCGTGCGTCGGGGTGGTGGATCGGCAAGCCGGATCGCATCGCGTCCGCGCTGGCCATCATGACCGAGGGCCCGATCGGCGCGGCATCCTACAACAACGAATTCGGGCGACCGAATCTCGCCGGCTACTTCCGGACCTTCGAGCTCGAAGTCGACGGGCAGTGGCGCGGCTACCACAAGCCGATCATGATCGCGGGCGGCGTGGGAAACATCGCCGATGCGCACGTGCGGAAGCACGCACTGGCCGAGGGGATGCTGCTGATCCAGCTTGGCGGGCCCGGCATGCTGATCGGCATGGGCGGAGGCGCCGCATCGTCGATGGCGACCGGCGCCAACATCGCCGACCTCGATTTCGACTCGGTGCAGCGCGGCAACGCCGAAATGGAACGCCGTGCGCAGGAAGTGATCGACGCCTGCTGGCAGCTGGGCGAGGCCAATCCGATCGCGTCGATCCACGACGTGGGCGCGGGCGGATTGTCGAACGCGCTTCCAGAACTCGTGCACGGCGGTGGCGTGGGCGGCAGCTGCGACCTGCGCGCGGTGCCGTCCGAGGAATCGGGCATGTCGCCGCGCGAAATCTGGTGCAACGAGGCGCAGGAGCGTTACGTGCTCGCGATCGCCGCGACGAACCTCGCCCGATTCGATGCGATCTGCCGGCGCGAACGCTGCCCCTACGCCGTCGTCGGCTACGCGAACGGCGAGGGCCGCCTCGTCGTCGACGATCCCCATTTCGGCAATGCCCCGGTCGACGTTCCTCTCGACGTGATCCTCGGCAAGCCGCCGAAGATGCAGCGGGATGTCGTGCGCGTCGTGCGCCGGCTGCCGCCGCTGGATCTTTGTGGCGTCGACGTCCGCGAGGCGGCCTACCGCGTGCTGCAGCTCCCCGCAGTCGCCGACAAGACGTTCCTGGTCACGATCGGCGATCGGACCGTGGGCGGACTCTGCGCGCGCGATCCGATGGTCGGTCCCTGGCAGGTTCCGGTGGCCGACGTCGCCGTGACCCTTGCCGACTTTGCAGGCTATGCCGGCGAAGCGATGGCCATCGGCGAGCGCACGCCGGTGGCGCTGATCGATGCGCCCGCATCGGGTCGGATGGCGGTGACCGAGGCGATCACCAATCTCGCCGCTGCACGCATACGCGACCTGGGCGAGGTCAAGCTCTCCGCCAACTGGATGGCGGCTGCGGGACAGCCCGGCGAGGACGCCGCTCTCCACGACACCGTGCGTGCGGTGGCCCTCGAGCTCTGCGTTCCGCTGGGTCTATCGATCCCGGTCGGCAAGGATTCGCTGTCGATGCGCACGACCTGGCGCGAGGGCGGAAGCGACAGGGCGGTGACGGCGCCGGTGTCGCTGATCGTCTCGGCGTTCGCGCCGGTCGCCGACGCACGCGCCTGCCTGACGCCGCTGCTCGATCTCGATGGCGGCGACACCGTCCTCGTGCATCTCGACATCGCCGCGGGCAGGCGCCGTCTGGGCGCCTCGGCGCTGGCGCAGGTGTACGGGCAGCTGGGCGACGCGTGCCCGGACCTCGACGACCCGACGCGCCTGGCGGCCTTCTTCGCGCTGGTGCAGGCGCTGCACGGTGACGGCCTACTGCTCGCGTATCACGACATCAGCGACGGCGGCATATTCGTCACGCTGGTGGAGATGGCTTTCGCATCGCGCTGTGGCCTCGACATCGAATTCGCGGGCGACGGCGCGGATGTGCTGGCATCGCTGTTCGCCGAGGAGGCAGGCGCCGTCGTCCAGGTCGCGGCCGCCGACGCTTCGGCCGTGCTCGCGCGCGCCGGCAGTGCGGGGGTCGCGGCCCGCATCGCGGGCAGGCCGGTGGCAGGCGATCGGATCGCGATCCGGCACGGCACTTCCCGCGTCCTCGACGAGGCCCGGTCGGACCTGCACCGCGCATGGTCGGCGACGACGCACGCGATGCAACGCCTGCGCGACAACCCGGCGGCTGCCGATCAGGAATTCGCGCGGATTTCGGAACGCGACGATCCGGGGCTGGCGCCGCGCGTGAACTTCGACATGGCCGAGGATCCGGCCGCGCCCTTCATCGGACGCGGTGCCCGCCCGCGCGTTGCGATCCTGCGCGAGCAGGGCGTCAACGGGCAGGTCGAGATGGCGGCGGCCTTCACCCGCGCGGGGTTCGATGCGTTCGACGTCCACATGAGCGATCTCGCGGAGGGCCGCAGGACGCTGGCGGAGTTCTGCGGCGTCGTCGCCGGCGGCGGCTTCTCCTACGGGGACGTGCTGGGCGCGGGCGAAGGCTGGGCGAAGTCGATCCTGTTCAACCCGCGGCTGCGCGACGCGTTCTCGGGGTTCTTCGCGCGCGGCGACACGTTCGCCCTTGGGGTGTGCAACGGCTGCCAGATGATGAGCAACCTGCACGAGATCATTCCGGGCAGCGCGCACTGGCCGCACTTCGTGCGCAACGCTTCCGAGCAGTTCGAGGCGAGGCTCGTCCTGCTCGAGGTGCTGCCCACCCCATCGCTGTTCTTCCGCGGAATGGAAGGCAGCCTGCTCCCGGTGGCGCTCGCCCACGGCGAAGGCCTTGCGGAATTCCGCGACGCGGACCAGCTCGCCGCGGCGCGGCCGCAGGTCGCGCTGCGCTTCGTCGACCATCGGGGCCGGTCCACCGAGACGTATCCGTACAATCCCAACGGGTCGCCGGAGGGCATCACCGGGCTCACGACGGCGGACGGTCGCTTCACGATCCTGATGCCGCATCCCGAGCGCGTCTTCCGCAGCGCGCAGATGTCGTGGCACCCACGCGGCTGGGGCGAGCTGTCGCCGTGGTACCGGATGTTCGCCAACGCGAGACGGTGGATCGGCTGATGGAACTCAACGTGTACTCGATCAACGGCGTGACGCCGGTCGTCGATCCGACGGCGTTCGTCCACCCGAGCGCGGTGCTGATCGGCGACGTGATCGTCGGGGCGAACTGCTACGTCGGTCCCTGCGCGTCGCTGCGTGGAGATTTCGGCAGGATCGAGTTGCGTGCGGGTGCGAACCTGCAGGACGTCTGCGTCATGCACGGCTTTCCAGGCACCGACACGCTCGTCGAGGAGGATGGCCACATCGGCCACGGCGCGATCCTGCACGGATGCACGGTCCGGCGCAACGCGCTGGTCGGGATGAATGCGGTGGTCAACGACAACGCCGAGATCGGCGAGTCGGCCATCGTCGCGGCGATGGCCTTCGTCAAGGCCAGGATGGTGGTGCCGCCGCGGATGCTCGCCGCCGGAATTCCCGCGCGCGTCGTGCGCGAGCTGACCGACCAGGAGATGGCGTGGAAGGTCGACGGCACGCGCGGCTACCAGCAACTCGCGCAGCGCAGCCGCGATACGATGCGAAGGACGCGCCCGCTCGCCGCCGTCGAGGCCGACCGCAAGCGCCTCGACCTTCCCGAACTGCTGCCGCTGTCGACGCTGAAGCGGCGCCCGGGCTGAAACTGCCTGCGGGCCGAGGAGCCTGCATCTCTCGTGCCGCACCGCCGGGCCGGTTCGGAATTCGGCGGCCTGCGCCCGTCGCGCCGCGCGTTCAGAACCCCGCTGCCTGCCCGTCGCGCCGCGGGTCGGACGCCGCGACATAGCCGACGTCCGATTTCATGATCACCTGGCCCGCGCCGAAGTCCATGTAGGAATCGGGTATGGATTCCATCTGGTGGCCGAGCGCGATCAATCCCTGGCGCAGTTCGGCTGACGCCGCCGCCTCGAGGTCGATCGACCGCCCGGCATTGACCTTCCAACGCGGTGCATCGAGGGCCGCCTGCGGGTTCATCCGGTAATCGATCATCCGCACCAGCGTCTGCACGTGCCCGGGCGGCTGGATCGGCCCCCCCATGACGCCGAACGCCATCAGCGGCTTGCCATCGCGCGTCGCGAATCCGGGAATGATCGTATGGTACGGACGCTTGCCGCCGGCGACCAGGTTCGGATGACCGGGTTGCAGCGAAAAGCCCGCGCCGCGGTTCTGCAGGCTGATGCCGGTGCCGGGCACCACGACTCCCGAGCCGAAGCCCATGTAGTTCGACTGGATCAGCGACACCATCATGCCGCCCGCGTCGGCTGCGCAGAGGTACACGGTGCCGCCCTTCGGAGGCTCGCCCGCCCCGAAGGTCTGCGCGCGCTTCGGATCGATCAGGCGCGCACGCTCCTCGAGGTAGCCGCGATCGAGCATCGCCGCGGGCGTGACCGTCATCGACGACGGATCGGCCACGTAGCGGTAGGCGTCTGCGAACGCGAGCTTCATCGCCTCGATCTGCAGGTGCTGGCTCGCGATCGAGTCGGCGGGCATCGAGGCGAGGTCGAAGGATTCGAGCATGCCCAGCGCCATCAGCGCCGAGATGCCCTGGCCGTTGGGCGGAATCTCGTGGATCGTCGTGCCGCGGTAGTCGACCGAGACCGGCGTCACCCAGTCGGCCGCGTGCCCTTCGAAGTCGGCGCGGGTGTGGGCACCGCCGTGGGCCCGCGAGTGCGCCGCCATCGCGTCGGCGAGTGCACCGCGGTAGAACGCTTCGCCGGCGGTTTCGGCGAGCGACGCGAGCGTTCGCGCCATCGCGGGGGAGCCCCAGCGCTCGCCCGGTTGCGGCGCCCGCCCGCCGATCAGGAAATGCTCCTGCCAGCCGAGGCCTTGCGGCATCAGCGGCGCCGCGAGTCGCCACTTGTCGGCCACCACCGGGGACACTGCATAGCCATCGCGCGCGTAACGGATCGCAGGTTCGAACAGGTCGCCGAAAGGCAGCTTGCCGAATCGCTTCGACAGCGCGACCCATCCGGAGACCGCGCCGGGAATGGTGACGGTTTCCCAGCCGCGCTGAGGCATCGCCGTCTGGCCCGAGAAACGCGCTGGCGACCACGCCGCGGGTGCGCGGCCCGACGCATTGATGCCCACCAGGCGTTCGCCGTCCCACAGGATCGCGAACAGGTCCGAACCGAGGCCGTTGCTGCAGGGCTCGACGACCGTCAGCGCGATCGCGGTTGCCAGCGCCGCGTCGACGGCATTGCCGCCTCGCGCCAGCATGGCGATGCCCGCCTGGGTCGCGAGCGGCTGCGACGTGGCGACGGCGTTGGGGGCGAAGATCGGCTGGCGCTGCGAAGGATAGGGGAGTGACCAGTTCATGTCGGAATGCGAAGGTGCTTGAAGTTGAAGGTGGAGATTCGGAAGCAGGCGGTTGGAGGCGGGCGGTACGTGGCGTGGGCCCGTCAGCCCGGCTCGGATCCCATCCGCCTGCGGACGTTCGGCAGCGCGATGAACACGACCAGCAGAACGGCGGCGGCGAGCAGGAACGCCGACAGCGGGCGCGTCAGGAACACCGTGGCGTCGCCGCGCGAGAGCAGCAGCGTCCGGCGCAGGTTCTCTTCCATCATCGGGCCGAGCACGAATCCAAGCAGCAGCGGCGCGGGCTCGCAGGCGAGCTTGACGAAGACGATGCCGATCAGGCCGAAGAAAGCCGTCTGCGAAACGTCGAAGCTCGTATTGCTGATCGAGTAGACGCCGATGCCGCAGAACAGCAGGATCGTGGGGTAGAGCATCCGGTAGGGAACCGTCAGCAGCCGGATCCAGATGCCGATCAGCGGAAGGTTCAGCACGATCAGCATCAGGTTGCCGACCCACATCGATGCGATCAGGCCCCAGAAGAGGTCTGGATTCGACGTCATCACCTGCGGACCCGGCTGGATGTTGTGAATCGTCATGGCGCCGACCATCATCGCCATCACGGCGTTCTCGGGGATGCCCAGCGTCAGCAACGGTATGAAGCCGACCTGGGCGCCGGCATTGTTCGCCGCCTCGGGCGCGGCCACACCCTGGATCGCGCCTTTGCCGAACTGCGACGGATCGCGGGCGAGCTTCTTCTCCAGCGAATACGACGCGAACGCGGCGAGCATCGCTCCGCCGCCGGGCAGGATGCCGAGCACCGAGCCGACCGCCGTGCCGCGGGCGACGGCGGGCGCGGCGTCGCGGATCTGCCTGCGCGACAGACCGAAACCCTTGATCTTGCGCGAAAGCACCTCGCGCTTTTCGCCGAGCTCGAGGTTGCCGATGATCTCCGCGAAGCCGAACAGGCCCATCGCGATGCTGACCAGGCCGAGTCCGTCGGTGAGTTCGCTGACGCCGAAGTCGAAGCGTGACACGCCTGAATTGACGTCGGTGCCCACCATCCCGAGCAGCAGGCCCAGGACCACCATCGCGATCGCCTTGATCAGCGAACCCTGCGCGAGCACCACCGATCCGATCAGGCCCAGCACCATCAGCGAAAAATACTTGGCGGGGCCGAACTTCAGCGCGAGGGTCGACAGCGGCGGCGAGAACGCCGCGACCAGCACCGTGGAAACGCAGCCGGCGATGAACGATCCGACCGCGGCGACGGTGAGCGCGGCGCCGGCCTCGCCCCTGCGCGCCATCTGGTAGCCGTCGAGGCAGGTGACCGCCGACGCGACTTCGCCCGGCATGTTGATCAGGATCGACGTCGTCGAGCCGCCGTATTGCGCGCCGTAATAGATGCCGGCCAGCATGATCAGCGCCGAAACGGGCTCGAGTGCATACGTCGTCGGGAGCAGCATGGCGATCGTCGCCACCGGTCCGATTCCCGGCAGCACGCCGATCAGGGTTCCGAGCAGGGCACCGACCAGCGCGTAGAGCAGATTGATCGGCGTCAGCGCGACGCCGAAGCCGAGGGCGAGGTGCGAAATGACGTCCATGTCCGGGCGCTCAGGCGAAGCTCGGCCAGATCGGCAGGGCCAGCTTGAGGCCCACGATGAAGACTCCGACGGACAGCGCTGCCAGCGCAACACCTGCGACGAAGGCTTCCTTCCATAAGAACTCGCGGCTCGCCGCGCTCGCGACGAGGATCAGCATGACCGTCGACAGCGCGAGTCCGACCGTCTGCACGATCTGCCCGAACACGACGACGCTGCCCAACACCAATACGGTGGGCCACCAACGAAAGCGCGGTACCCGCTCCCCGTCGGTGGCGAGCGCGCGCAGCGCGAGGATTGCGCCGAGCACGACGAGCAGGATCCCGAGCAGGCGCGGGAAATAGCCGGGGCCCATGCGCGCGGCCGAGCCCAGCGTGTACTTCGACCCCAGGACCAGGGCCGCGACCCCAACTGCGACGAACATCGCGCCGGACCAGAAATCCTTCGGATTCCGAATCCTGACCATGCGGCGCTCCCTCGGAAAAATGGGGCAGACCGCGTGCGGTCTGCCCTCGTTATCGGCCGTGCGTCAGGAAATCAAAGACCGTTCTTGGCGCGCAGGGCCTTCACATGCTCTTCGATCCATTGTCCCTGTGCGCGCTGCTCCAGCTGCGGCTTCGCTTCCTCGAACGTCGGCACCTTGGCCGCGCGGACGTCCTCGACTTCGAGCACGTGCCAGCCGAACTGGGTGTGCACCGGTTCGGCGCTGAACTTGCCCTTGGGCGTGGACTTGATCGCGTCGGCGAACGGCTTCACGAAGTTGGTGGGCAGGCTCCAGCCGAGCTCGCCGCCCTTGTCCTTCGAGCCGGGGTCCTTGGACCGTGCCTTCGCGAGATCCTCGAACTTGGCGCCCTTCTGCAGCTCGGAGATGATCTCCTTCGCTTCGTCTTCCTTGTCGACGAGGATGTGGCGGACCTTGTACTCCTTGTCGCCCATCTGCGCCTTGGCGGACTCGTATTCCTTCCTGAGCTCGGCTTCCGGCACCGGGTTCTTCTTCAGCCAGTCGCCGATGTAGGCGTTGGCCAGCAGGTTTTCCGTGGTCAGGTCCAGCTGCGTCTTGACCTCCGGATTCTTGTCGAGACCCTGCTTCTTCGCCTCGCCGGCAAGCATCGTCAGCGTGTTCAGGTTGTCCCTGACCGCATTGCGCAGTTCAGGCGTGTCCTGGGCGCCCTTGGCGATCTGCTGCTTGAGAATCAGGTCGAACTGTCCCTGCGTGTAGAGGGTCTTCCCGGTGCCCGCAGGCTTGGCGGCCGCGGCGGGCTTCGCCGGTGCGGCAGCCTGCGCGAACGCGCCGGCAGAAAAGAGCGCAGCCGTGGCCGCAATGGCAATCGTCATTCGTTTCATCGTGGTCGTCCTTTCGTCAGGAATGGGTCTCGCCCGGAGCGTAGGCGCGAATCGCCAGCGCATGCACCGGGTGAGGAATCAGGTCGCCAACGCAGTCGAGAACGGCGCGATGGCGGGCGATGCGGGAAAGTCCATGGAAGCGCTTCGACACGATCGTGACCGAAAAGTGTCCCGCGCCCGACGCCGCGCCGGCGTGCCCGACGTGCTGCGCGCTGTCGTCGCGGAGGTCGAGTTCGGTCGGGTCGAGCGGCGCGAGCCGCGCCTTGATCGTGGCTGCCAGGTTCACTGCGAGGGCTCGATGACGTGGCGCGCGAGGAACAGCCCCTGCGCGATCGCGAACGCCACGAACAGGCCGATGCCGCCCCAGACCTTGAAATTCACCCAGGTGGCCGTCGGAAAGTGGAATGCGATGTACCAGTTGGCGAACGCCATTGCGCCGAAGAACAGGATCCAGGCCCAGGTCAGCCGGGTCCAGATTGCCGGCGGCAGCCGCAGTTCCTTCATCACCGATGCAAGGAGGTCGCGGCGCCACACCAGCTTGCCGGCGGCGAGCACGCCGGCGAATGCGAGATACAGCACGGTCGGCTTCCACTTGATGAAGGTTTCGTCGTGCAGCAGCAGCGTCGCACCGCCGAAGACGACGATGATCGCCAGCGACAGCCAGTGCACCGGGGCGACCACGCCGCGCCGGTACAGCCAGGCGATCTGCAGCACCGATGCGACGATCGCCACCGCGGTGGCGACCCAGATTCCCTGCCACTTGAAGGCAAGGAAGAAGAGGAGCAGCGGAAAGTAGTCCGCAAGGAAGCGCATAAACAGTCGATTATACCTTCAATCGGGCCGCCCGCCGTTTGGGGGCGAGGAGGCGGGCGAGGCGTTCCCAATCGAATGCCGGGCCGGGGTCGGTCTTGCGTCCCGGGGCCACGTCGCTGTGTCCGACGACATCCCCGACCGGGTAGCGCCGGCGCAGCGCCCGAACGAGCCGGGCGAGTGTCGCGTACTGCGCCCGCGAATAGGGCAGGGTATCGGTGCCTTCGAGCTCGATTCCGACCGAATAGTCGTTGCAGCGGTCGCGGCCCTGCCAGGACGACTTGCCGGCGTGCCACGCGCGCTTTCCGCAGGCGACGAACTGCAGCAACGCACCGTCCCGGCGGATCAGGAAGTGCGCCGACACGCGCAGGTCCGCGACCGTCGCGAAGGCGGGATGGTCCGAAGCGTCCAGCCGGTTGGTGAACAGCCGCGTGATCGCATCGCCACCGAACTCGCCCGGTGGCAGCGATATGCCGTGCACGACGATCAGTGCGACGGCGCAGCCGTCGGGGCGATCGTCGCAATTGGGCGACGGAACCTGGGTTGCGAGGTTGGCGTAGCCGCCCGCGTCGATCGCGAGGCGGGGACGCGCCGACCGCGGGCGCGTTCCGGGGGCACGGGAGGCGCGCGCCGGAGGACGGCCGTTCACGATCAAAGGGCCATGCGGCCACCGTCGAACGGCAGCCCGACTCCAGTGACGAAGGCAACCCTGCCGTCGTGGTGGTTCATGGCGATCCCGGGCATTTGAGCGGCTGCGATTCTAGCCGCTTTCCAGGGACCGCCCGAACGGTGGTTGCCGCGCTGTCAGTTCAGCTCGCGCCACCCCAGGCGTCGCGGGGAGGCCGCGACTGGGGGCGCGATCGGGATCGATGCCGCGTTGACCTTGGTGTCCGACGTCGACACCAGCGCGACGACCTTGCCGCCGGGAAGCTGCAGCAGGCTGAGGCCGACGGTCAGTGCCGAACCGGTGAAGGTGCCGACGATCTGCTCGCCGTTTCCGGCGCTCTGCGCGGTCGACACCGGGCCGCCCGTTAGGTAGTTGAGCGCGTAGAGCCAGCTCGTTCCGCCGACCGTGCAATAGTTGGTGTCAGGCACGTTCGAGGCGATCACGAATGTGCCGAGCTGGAGCGCCGGATCGACGTTCATCCGCTCGCCCACCGGCAGGTTCATGTACCAGCCGTTCTGGGTCGCCCAGTTGACCGTAGCCGGCGATGCAATCGTCCTGGGGGTCGAGGCGCTGTTGAGCGTCTGCGCGACGAGGTTGGCGCCGGGCGTCGATAGGACGCCGAGGTCGGTCCCGGTGTCTTTCACCGCATAGACGGTCTGGACGACCGACTGCGACGGCGACGAGGGATCCAGGTCGGTCAAGCCCAGGTAGCGCCCGGTTCCGAAGAACACCGCCGTGTACGCGGTCCCGGTAGCATCCCTCACCTTGGCGAGCTCCGGCCGCATGGTGATCGGCTGGTTGCCGGGGGTCGCCGACGTGTAGCCCAGGCGCTGGACCGAGCCTGCCGTCAGGTCGAAGCGCCACAGGTCGCCCCCGAGATCACCGGCGTAGACGTATTGCGTCGTATTGTCGATCAGCGTGTTGTCGACCCAGTTGGCCATCTTGGCGATGCCGTTGACGTTGGGATCGGTCGACGCCGAGGTGATGTCGATCTCGGAAAGCTTCGCGCCGGTGAATGCATCGAGGACGTAGAGCCGCGGCATCCCGTCGCCGGGCGAGACGTTGTTGTACCCCGACGTGACCAGCACGACCCACTTGCCGTCGGAGGCCCGCTTGGTGATCACCGGGTTGCCGTAGCTGTAGCCGATGTTGGCGTCCTGCGCGGTGCCGTATTCCCAAAGCGCGACAGGATTGGCCGGATCGGTCACGTCGAGCGCGTAATAGCCGCGTCCACCCTCGGCGAGCCCGCCGACGAGGATGGTTCTCCACGCGCTGCCGTTGTAGGCGTCGCCGACGACGATCGGCCCGTCGACGTAGTACTGGTGGTTGTTCGGGTACGCGGCATCCGCGAGCTTGTAGAGATTCGGAATCACCGTGCTGGGGATGTAGGCCCACTGCTCGAGGCCGCTGGTCGCGTCGAACGCGTGCAGCATGCCGTCGTTCGCGCCGACGTAGACGCGGCCCGCGCGCGAGGACTGGCTGCCAATGAAGGCGGCGTATCCGACGTCGTTGTACTTGAACTGCGGCTTCTTCACGTACACCGGCTTGGACCCGACGATGTCGCCGAGTACCGCCACGCGCTGGCGGAAGAGCTGGTTGGTGTTGGTCGAGATCATCTCGTTGCCGGACTGCCCGCGCAGGTAGGCGATCATCGCGTCCTGGGTGGCGGCGGTCTGCTGGGCGGTCGGCAAGCCGCCGTATTGCGTCAGCGCGCCGCCCGGGTTGGCAGACGACGACTGGAAATACCCGGCGGTCTTCTCCGTCGTCAGGTTGGCCGAGACGAAGGTCTTCAGCTTGTTGCTGGCCGACGAGCTGAACGTGTAGATCGTCCGCGAATCGGTCGAGTCCGAGACCAGGCCCTGCAGCAGGCCCTGGGCCGACCACAGGTTGGAAGCGGACACCGCGCCGGTGGTGAGGTCGATCGTGCGCGCCTGCAGGTCGCCGGTCCACTGCGAAGTCGTGTACTGCGGGACGTAGGCGAAATTGTCGCCGGCGACGGGTTCGAGGTTGCTGGTCGCCGCGGCCGCACCCGCGCCGTTGCGCACCGCGATCGACGACAGCGCCTTGGCGAGCGCGTCGGTCAGCGCGCCCGGGGTCTTGACGTTCAGGTACTGGCCGCGACCATTGACGGCGGCGTGCCACAGGTCGTCGATCCGGGCAGGGACGCTCTGCGCGCTGCTCGTCGTCTGGGGATCGGGCCAGTTTTTCGTTCCCTGCAGGATTGCGTTGTAGTCGGCCGAGCCGCCCTGCAGGTAATTCGTTGCGTCGTAGACGCCCGGAACCCCCAGGGCCACGCTGTAGGTGTTCATGTGCTGCCACGTCGCTGTGTCGGTGCCTGCAGGCGGCACGTTGTTCGGCGACACGTCGAGGTTTGTGCCCTGGTCGGTCAGCCCGCCCAACATGCTGGTGGGGCGCAGATCGGTGGCCCAGTAGTAGTAGGCGATGTCGGACAGCGAGTTCGAGGCGTGCACGCCGTCGTAATAGGGCCGCGCGATGCCGGAGACGCCGTCCTGGTCGCCGACGTTGGTGCCATTCAGCTTGCATGGACCGTACTTGCTGGAACTCGAGCACGACGTCTCCTCGCCGCCGGTATTCCAGTAGCCATCGGTGACGACCACGGTGAAGTTCTGCTGGCAGGAGTACTGGACCGGATCCGGGACCGAGGTGCTGACGAACTGCCCCGCGAAATAGCGTCCTGCTTTCGTCAGCGCCCCGCGGGTCGGCGTCGAGCAGCCCGACGGGCAGCCGGCAGCATAGAGATCGCTGTACAAGGACTGCTTCTGCGTGGGATCGAACTTGGCGATGGGGAGGAACTTCTTGCTGCCCGTCGGCACCCCCGGCTCGCTCAGCACGGTGAACCCGACGCGGTAGCTGGTGCCCAGCGGCGCGAACGCCGCGCCGGTCGCCGACTTGACCATCAGGATCCGCTTGCGATAGTAGCTGTACCAGTTCGCGAAGTTCGTCGCTTCGGTGGACGACGGCGAGACCGTCACCTTCGTGTACTTGTTGTTCGCCGCGCAGGTCGACGGCGCAGTGCCCGACTGGTAGTTGTAGTAGTACGCCTCTTGCTTCGGATCATCGCTCGACGTATGGATGAACGGGGCCCCATAGGGAGTCGTGTGGTACGCCTGGAAGTTCTTGCTGAGATCGGTCGTCGTGCAGGAGGCGCCCGTGGATGCGCAGAACCCGTCGTCCCGTGCGCTCGTGAACGACGAATCGGGATAGCTCGACGTCGTGCCGTCCGCATTCACCATCAGCGGCGGCGTGTACGTGACCGTCGGGTCGTAGTACATCCTGTTGTAGCCGGCATTCTTGAAGCAATTGCTTGCCGCGTCGTTGCTCACCGAATCCGGCACGTACTCGAAATACATGCTCGACGAGTCGTCGAGGATGAAGAAGATGTTGGGCGGGATTGCCATGGTCGTCCCGATGACCAGCGGCGTGTGCGACAGGTCGACCGTGACAGCGATGGCCGCTGGCGCGGTACCCAGGGCCAGCGTCAGTGCCAGAGCGGCGAAGATCGGCGATCGGAAATGGGTACGCATGGGTAACCCTTCCATCAGAGAACGACGAAGGCCTGGACGAAGCGCACGGTGTTGCGCGGTCCGGTGATCCGGGTCGTGATCCGGTAATAGTGCTGCGGCAGCTGCATCAGCGGCGCCGACCCGTAGGACGCCCCGATGCGGGTGCTGGCGTTGCTCGTCAGCGGATTCGGATACTGGGCGCAGATCATCGCTGTCGACCCGTCGGCCGCGACGGTCGAGTTCGGGTCGCCCGGCGCATTGCAGATGCGATTGATCACGTAGGCCACCGTGTAGCCGGTCGCGACCCCTGTCGTCGGGGTGGGCAGCGTCACGGCGACCATCCCGCAGTTGGCGCTTGCGGGTCCGCCGGTCCAGGCGACGTCGTTGGTCGCCCCGGCCAGCAGGGAGCCGGTCAGGTCGCAGTTGTCGGACGACGTCGCGTAATAGCCGGCGGCGCTCACGTCGGAGAACAGCGTCGTTCCTCCGTAGTTGGACGTGAGCCACGCGATCGCCGCTTCGGTGCCCGCGCCGCCGGAGGCGATCGCGGCTTCCTGGAAGCTCAGGTTGCCGCTGATCAGCGTGGCGCTGTCCACCGATCGCAGCAGTGCAAGCCCGGCATAGGACAGCAGTATCAGCGCGATCAGCGTGACGATCAGCGACATGCCGCGCTGCAGTCGTCCGATCCGGCGGGTGACGATGGGCGCCATCACGAGTTCGCCCAGATCATGTTGATCATCGGCATCACCTGGTAGTAGATGCGATACCGGTAATGCTGCTCCGCCGCGGTGAGCGTCAGCGATTTCTGAGTCGACTGGCCGCTGTCCCACAGCACCAGGCTCGCCGGGCTGACGGCGGTTTTCTCGTATTTCGACGAACGCGCGACGACCGCGACCCGTATCGCCTTGATCCGACGCAGGTCGGTGGCGCTGGGCGCTGCCCAGCTCCCAGTGGCATCCACCCACTGGTTCACCGTGTCGCTGCCCGCGGGCGCGACGCCGTACTGCGCCTGCAGGTCGACGACCTGCGACGCGATGTGGCCGACATTCGCATTCGCCCAGTTGATCGGGGTGCCCGCCGTCAGCGTGTCGTAGGAAACGAGGTCGCAGCTGTTCTGGTCGGACGGCGCGGCGTTGTCGCTGCAGAGGATCTGGAAGTTGGTCAGGGCGAACGGCCCCATCGCCACCACGGTGTCGCCGACGACGTAGTTCGGCGCCGTCGTGAACACGTTGCCCGGATTCGGCGGGTTGTACAGGTACGACGGATTGTGCTGGTAGTTCCAGCCATTGCCGGTGGGCTGCGGGTCCTGGCTCAGCTGCATCAGCGTGCAGGGATCGCTGGGCGGCGAGTGGTTGGGCCCGGGCACGACCATGAAGAGGTCGCTGGTCTTGAGCTGGGTTGAGCTGTCGGCGGTGATGATCGACGACGGCGAAGGCATCGGCTTGACGATGGTCGCCGGCGCGATGCCGTAGACCGACTGGCTGCGGGCAAAGCGGACCTGGTCCGGCAGGCCCGATCCGCCATTGGTGATCAGCACCGGCATCAGCGTGCCGCTGTTGAAAACCGTCGTGCCGTTGTAGTAGATGTTGACGCCTTGCGGGCAAAGCAGAGAGGCGGGCGAGGTCAACCCGAATCCCGCCATCCGCGCCTCGCGCTTGATCTGGAACAGCGCGATCATGCCGTTGGTCGCGGAATCGCTGCTGCCGCTGGTCACGCGCTTCTGGTTCTCGTAGAGCGCGAGCGCCTGCATGACGATGGTCACGACGAGCAGCGTGAGCACGATGCCCACCATCAGCTCGATCATCGAGAAGCCGCGCGCGCGTCGCATGGTCAGTTGCCCATCAGGGTATCGACGGTCGTGTACTGCCGGTTGGCGGTCGCGCCCGGGGGGCGCCAGGTGACGGTGACCGACACCGCGGCCCCGTTGACGGTGACTGCAGCCTGGCCGTTGGGCAGCGCCGCAACCGACGTCGTGCCCGCGTAGGACGCGAGGTTCGAGCGGTCGACCCACATCCGACCGGTGATCTCGTTCGCCGCGAACACCGCCTCGGCGCGCATGTTCGCCTCGCCCGCGGCCTGGACCGCGTTCGCCTGGATCGTGATCAGGCCGAGGACGCCCAGCGAGAAGAGCAGGATCGAGATCAGGACCTCGAGCAGCACGTATCCGCCGTCGGACCGGATCTTCGGGGAACGGGATCGTCTCATACGCAGGCCCGCGGGTCGGTGGACGCAAGCGCCGGGTCGCAGACCTTGACGGCGCCGCCCGTTTCCAGGAGCAAGCGCAGCGGCCGCCGATTGCTGCCCATCGACGCGCCGTTCGGTACGTCGAAATCGAGCTGGGTGATCGCGCTGCTGCCGTCGACGGGACTCACCGCGATCACGCGGCCGAAGGAGTCGAAGGCGACGCGCGTGGCCCCCGCCGGCGTCGCCGTGACGACGACTTCGGACGATCCCTCCTTGCCTGCGGCCTGGTGCAGGACCGCGCCGTCGGCGAGGCGCACCACCTGCCACACCCCGGTGCCGATCTCGAACTCGACGTTGGTGTTCTGCTTGATCGACTCGGCACGGGCCTGCTGGAGGCCGGTTGCCCAGGTTTCCGCGGCCGTCCTTATCTTCGAGCTCGCGACGAAACCCGCCATCAGCGGCACGACCAGGGTCAGCAGCAGGGCGCCGATGGCCAGGACCACCATCATCTCGATGAGGGTGAAGCCGCGGCAGCAGCCGCGACGCCCCGGAATCAGCACGAGTCCCCCTGGCGGAAGATCCAGCAGTTGCCGGAGCCCCAGGGCCCGGCCGTCGTGCGCAGGTTCGACTCGTTGATCGTGTACACGAACGAGCTCATGTCACCGGTTCCAGTCGCGGTGAACGTGTAGGTCGTGGCGGTCGTCGCGCAGGCGATCGTGAAATACTTGGTCGACGCGGGGCAGGGACTGCCGACGTACGTCAGGTTGTCGTTGTAGTACTGCTCGGCCAGCACCCGTCCGCCGCCCAGGACGCTGGTCACCTCGGAGACCTTGCCGCGCTCGATGTAGGCGAGGTAGCTGGGCAGCGCGATCATGGCCAGGATGCCGACGATCGCGACGACGATCATCATTTCGATCGCAGTAAAGCCTCGACAGCGCCACGCGGCGCACGGGGCTGTCGAGGCGCTCCCGGATGGCGCCGGAATGCGCGGCCCATGGACCCGTACCGTCCCCGTCGCTGCCTCGGAGGTCATCACTCGCGTTTCCCCTTCAGGGCTAAACAAAGCCAGATCAACGACTTGCCGAATATCTTTGTGACCGATTGTATCTGGAGGCGACTGAATCTTCGCCGCCGGGCATCTGCCTCGCGACGCCTTCCGTCCGCTGCGCCGGCATGGTTCAAATTGTCGTGAACAATCCGTTCCAAGGCAGGCATGTGCAGGCGCCTCCGGTCGCGGATCGTCCCTTCTCAGGAGGGGCCACTGCAAACGCCGTGCCCGGCGCGAACCGGATCCGGTTCGCGGCACGAATCGATTCGTGCACCCGGGGCGCCGCGGGGGCGGGGCGAGTTGAATCAGAGCCGCGGGAGGCGCGGCTACTTGATCCCCAGCCGCTCCATCCGGTAGCGCATCGCCCGGAACGTGATGCCGAGCAGTTTCGCCGCCGCGGTGCGGTTGTAGCGCGTCTTTTCCAGCGCTTCGTTGATCGCTGCGCGCTCGACCCGATCGAGGTAATCCTGCAGTGGCCATTTCTCGCCGGCGGGTATCGGCGTGTCCGACTCCTCGGCCACCGGCGTCAGGTGCAGGTCGTCGGCCGTGATCCGCTGCGGCTCGGCGGCGAGCGACAGGCCGCGTTCCAGGATGTTCTCGAGTTCGCGCACGTTGCCGGGAAACGGATACCGCTCGAGCGCGGCGACCGCTTCGGGCTCGAGCGCCGCGGAGCTTCCGCGCGAGAGGCGCGTCAGGATCGCATTGGCGATCAGCGGAATGTCCTCGCGCATCTCGCGCAGGCTCGGCATCGACAGCTCGATCACGTGCAGGCGGTAGTAGAGGTCCTGCCGGAACTCGCCGCCGTCGACCAGCGCCGACAGGTTCTTGTGGGTCGCGCTGATGATCCGCGTATCGACGGGCTCCTCGTTGGTCGATCCGACCTTGCGGACCTTCTTCTCCTGGATGGCGCGCAGCAGCTTGACCTGCATCGCGAGTGGCAGGTCGGCCACCTCGTCGAGGAACAGCGTGCCGCCGTTGGCGGCCTGGAAGAACCCGTCGCGATCGGCCTCGGCGCCGGTGAATGCGCCTTTCTTGTAGCCGAAGAACTCGCTTTCCATCAGGTTTTCGGGAATCGCACCGCAGTTCACCGCGATGAACGGCTGCTCGGCGCGCGGGCCTTTCAGGTGGATCATCCTGGCAGCGAGCTCCTTGCCGCTTCCCGACTCGCCATTGATGAAGACGGGTGCCTGGCTGCGCGCGAGGCGATCGATCATGCCGCGCACCTGCTGCATCGCGGGCGATTCGCCCAGCAGCTGATAGCTGTTGGCGGGCTGCGGTTTCTCGGGGACCTTGAGCGCCTGCTTGACCAGCGCGCGCAACTGCTCGAGGGCGACGGGCTTGGCCAGGTAGTCGAAAGCGCCGGCCTTCAGCGCCGCCACCGCGTTCTCGGCACTGCCGAAGGCGGTGATCACCGCCACCGGGACGTCGAGTGCCTTCTGCGTGATGTGCTCGACCACACGCAGGCCTTCGCCGTCCGGAAGGTTCCAGTCGGTCAGGCAGAGGTCGAACGGTCCGCTGTCGAGCAGGCGCTGGGCCTCGCCGACCGATTCCGCCCGGATCGTGTCGAGACCCATGCGGGACAGCGTCAGCTCGAGCAGTTCGAGGAGATCCGGCTCGTCGTCGACGACCAGCACTCTGGGTTGACCGCGGGTTCTGCGAGACATGGTGGAGGAATCTTCGAGTGGTTATGGTTCGGTTGCCGCCGCCATTCTAGTGCGATGTGGGCGATGGAGACATCGTGGCACGCTTGAAAGTCATCCGGAAACTCGCGCCGGGCGCCTTGGGCAGCAATTCGAGCGCCGCGCCGTTGGCGTCGGCGAGTTCACGCGCGATGTAGAGCCCGAGGCCGGTTCCGCCCGGGCGCGTCGTGAAGAACGGCTCGAAAATGTGCGCGCGGTACTCGGCCGGGACGCCGGGACCGTCGTCGCAGAGCTCGCAGATGACGGCGTCGCCCATGTAGCCGGGACGGGCCGTGACCGTGATGCTCCCCTCGTGCTTGCGGCAGTGTTGCCAGGCATTTCGCACCAGGTTCCAGGCGATCTGCGAGAGGTGCCCACGGTCGAACACCACCTGCAGCTCGCCGGGGATGTCGATGGCGATTCCGCGCGCGGGAATGCCCTCGGCCTGGATGATCTCTTCGGCGATGGAACGGATGAAGTCACCCAGGTCGATGGCTTCGGGCTGCTGGCGGTCGCGGCGGTTCAGCTGCAGGACCTCGCCGACGATGCGGTCGATGCGTTTGGCGTTGTTGCGGATCATCGACAGCAGCCGCGCGCCTTCCGGTGCCACCGCGCCGTCCTCCTCGAGCAACTGCGCCGCCTGGTTGATTGCCGACAGCGGATTGCGGACCTCGTGGGCGATCGACGCGGTCAACCGTCCCATGGCGGCGAGCTTCATCTGCTGGGCCTCGTTCTGGGCGCGCCCGAGGTCTTCGAGGTAGATCAGCGTGCCGCCATTCAGTCCCGAACCGATGCGCACCAGGCGCACGCGCAGCAGGCGCTGCGTCGCCTCGACCCTGAACGGGGGCAGGGTCTCGGACGCATCCTCGTTCCATCGGCGCCAGTAGTCGTGCAGGGTCGTCGAGAATTCGGCCAGGCGCATGCCGCCGCGCATCCGTCCGAATCCGCCCAGCAGCCGCGTGACCTGTGCGTTGTGGCCGCGGACGACGCCATTGAGATCGACGACGAGCACGCCATCCTGCATGTCCTGGATGATCAGGCGGTTGACCTGCTCGAGGTTGGCGACGTCGATCCCGCGCTGCGCCGCCAGCTCCTCCGACGCCTTGGTGTACCTGCCGATGACGACGGCGATGCCGACCATCGCGAAATAGCCGATCGAGATCAGTGCGGTCTGGAAGAGCTGCGGGCCGCCGATGAGGCCGTTGAGCGCACGCCAGGCTTCGAGGCCGAGCAGCACGATCGCGGCAAGCGCCGCGTGGAAGAACGCCGTCTTGGTCCGCAGCAGCCAGCCGCTCGCGGCAAGCTGCGGAAACAGCAGGATCGGCAGCGGCGCGCCGGAACTTCCGCCCGCGACCATCGCCAGCCCCAGGAAGAAGATGTCGCCCGCCAGCAGGGTCAGCAGCGTCTGGGGCAGCGGCAGCGGCAGTCGCTCCTGCTGGATCCAGCCGAACGCCGCCAGGCCGAACACGAAATACAGCGACGCGGCGATGACGAACGAGTTGGGCGTCGTGACGTTGAGCACGCGCAGGTCGAGCAGCAGCGCGAGCCCGAGCAGCAATGCGCCGCAGACGGCGCGGAACAGGCCGATGATCCACAGGATGCGCCGCGACGACCCGGTGATTGAAGGAGGCAGCGGCGGAGGAGCGAAGGCGGGCAGGGTCGATGTGCGGGCCACGGCGGGGTTCAGGACGCGGTGCTGCGGCGCCTGCGCGCGCATTGTGGGTCGCCGCAGACGGGGCCGCGGGGGCTCCTGACCGCGGCGGTGCTGGGCAGGAACACGCCGCAGTCGACGCAGCGGATCATCGCTGCCGGCTTTCCGCCGTTGCGTTCACCGGCCCGCGGCGAACCGCTGCTGCGACCCGAGCCGTGCTTGGCGACGCTGATCAGACGGAGCACGAGCAATCCGCCGAACACGACGACCAGCCAGAAGATGAGCTTGCCCATGGATCAGCGCTCGACCCGCGCCGGGATCCGGCGACGAGGGTCGCGCGGCATCCGGAACGCGCGGCGCGCCGCAGGGCACCATCGGCCACGCACTGCGTGGGGCGTTGCGTTCATGGCAAAACCTTTCCCGGATTGAGCAGGCCGCGAGGATCGAGCGCCTCCTTGACCCTGCGCATCAGTTCGATGTCCAGCGCAGGCTTGTAATGCGCGAGTTCCTCGCGCTTCAACTGACCGATGCCGTGCTCGGCGCTGATGCTGCCGCCGGCGGCAACGACACGGTCGTGGACGATGCGATTCACCTGCGCCGTATTGTCCATGAATGCCTGCGCGGACGCACCTCTGGGAGCGGCGACGTTGTAGTGCAGATTGCCGTCCCCCAGGTGGCCGAACACGACCAGCCGTGCATCCGCGAAGGCGCCGGTCAGCGCCGGGCCCGTTCCCTCGATGAACGCCGGAATCGCCGATACCGGCAGCGATATGTCGTGCTTGACGTTCGGACCCTCCCGCCGCTGCGATTCGCTGATGTACTCGCGCAGCGCCCACAGCCGCGAGGCCTGCTCCGCGGACTGCGCGACGGTGGCGTCGGCGACGACGCCATCCGCGATGGCCTGCGCCAGCGCCGCTTCGACCTCCGCACCCAGTGGCGCGGACGCGGCGCTGTCGTCGGCCTGCAGCAGCACGTACCACGGATGTCCCGGAAGCGGGTCGGGAAGCTCGGGATGGTGCGCCCGCGACAGTCCGAGGGCGGCGCCGCTCATCAACTCGAAACCGACGAGGCGATCGCCCAGTGCCTGCTTCATCCGGCGCAGCAGGTCGACCGCCTGCTCGACCCCGTGCGTCGCGGCGAGGGCGGTCACCCGGGTCCTCGGCGACGGAAACAGCTTCAGCACGGCGGCCGTGACGATTCCGAGCGTGCCCTCGCTGCCGACGAACAGCTGCTTGAGGTCATAGCCGGTGTTGTCCTTGCGCAGGCCGCGCAGGCCGTTCCAAACCCGCCCGTCCGCGAGGACTGCCTCGATGCCGAGCACCAGTTCGCGCATGTTGCCGTAGCGCAGGACCGCGGTGCCGCCGGCGTTGGTGGCGATGTTGCCGCCGATCGTGCAACTTCCTTCCGAAGCCAGCGACAGCGGAAACATCAGGCCGGCATCCGCCGCAGCCTGTTGCACGTCGGCAAGGGTCGCACCGGCCTCCACGGTGATGGTCGCGTTGTCGCGATCGAGCGCGCGCACCTTGCGCATGCGGACGAGCGATACGACGACCGCGGTGCCCGAGCCATCCGGCGTCGCTGCGCCGCACATTCCCGTGTTGCCACCCTGCGGGACCAGCGCGACGTCCGCGTCGGCACAGGCCCGCACCACGGTCGCGACTTCCGAGGTATTGGCCGGGCGCACCACCGCGCGCGCGGCGCCGCGGTAGCGGCCGCGCTGATCGACGAGGTAGGGCTCGATGTCCGCCACCGCCGTCAGCACCTGCGCGTCTCCCACTGCCTCGGCGAGGCGGGCAAGGAGGGTTGCGGAGGCGTTCGTCATGGCGCACGATATTAGCGCACTGCAAAGCGCATGCCGTCGACGCGCTTTCGGGCGTGTTGCGGAGGAGCGATGAGCGACGAATCCACGAAGGACGCGGGTGCCTCGATGCCTTTCTCGGCGGAGGACGCGATGGCGTTCATGCAGCGGATGTGGAATCCGTTCGCGGCGCCGATGCAGGCGGCGGGCGCAACGCCCGCAGGGGCGCATGGCGCGTCGGGGGAGGGTTCCGGCGGCAGCGGCGCGTCGCCGCCCGGGCAGCCGGGCATGATGCCCGGATTCATGCCGGGGATGATGCCCTTTCCCAATCCCGCGGCGATGTTCGCCGCGCTCGATCCTGCCGAAGTCGACCGGAAGATCGGCGAGCTCAGGGTCATCGAGGGCTGGCTCGCGATGACCCTCAACCTGATGCAGATGAGCATCAAGACACTGGAGCTGCAGCGGGCGTCCCTCGAAGCGCTGCAGGCGACGCACGCGCCTGAGCACCCGAAGCGCAAGGGCGAATCGAGGTCGCACAAGACCTGAGGGCGCTTCGCGGGGTGTTGCCCCAGGAGTCGACGCGCGCCTTCCGGCGACGCCGGGACCGCTCAGGACGAACCGAGCCAGGCGCGGCGCAGCGCGGCCGTTTCCGCCGACGCTTCGGCACGCAGCGTCAGGTGGCAGGTGTCGGCCGGCGCGGCATCGAGCTCGACCTCGACGTCGATCAGCTCGTCGCGGCGAAATGCGTGGACCCTGACCCGCTCGCCGGGGACGCGGGATGCGAACAGCGCGTCCAGCGATTCGTCCGACGCTTTCAGGCCGTCGAGTGCCACCAGCGTGTCCTGCGGCGCGAGACCGGCGCGCTCGGCGGCCCCGCCGCTGAAGACGTGGCGCAGCTTCATGTCGGAATCGACTTTCGCGCCCAGCCAGCACGCCGGGAGCGGTCCCGGGGCCGGCTTGCCGCCCCGGTCCTTCGCGCCCGCCCCCGGCCGCAGGTGCAGGTCGATGCCGAAGGCGTCGAGCAGCGCGGCGAGCGGCGGATCCTCGGTGCCGTCGACGTAGCGTGCGAAGAATTCGCGCAGGCTCGCACCCGACAGCTCTTCGGCGACCGCCTCGATGCCATTCTCGGGAACGCCGACGCCGGTGCGGCCGTGGCGCTCCCACAGCGCACGCATCACGGCGTCGAGCGACGTGCGGCCGCCGTCGCGCAGGGTCAGGTCGAGGGCCAGCGCGATCAGCGAACCCTTGGCGTAGTAGCTGACGACGGCGTTCGGCGAGTTCTCGTCCTGCCGGTAGAACTTGATCCACGCGTCGAAACTCGAGTCGCCGACGCTCTGCACATGGCGGCCCGGGGTGCGCAGCACGTTGGTGATCGTGCGCGCGACGAGCTCGAGATAGCGCGGCGCATCGATGACGCCGCTCTTCAGCAGCGCGAGGTCGTCGTAGTAGGACGTGATGCCTTCGAAAGCCCACAGCTGCCGGGTGTAGTTCTCGCGTGCGAGATCGTACGGCGTGAATGCGGCAGGCTTGATCCGCTTGACGTTCCAGGCGTGGAAGTACTCGTGACTCGCGAGGCCGAGGAAGGTCAGGTAGTCGTCGCTGACCTCGCTGCGTCCGCGTTGCGGCAATTCCTTGCGCGAACACAGCAGGCTGGTGCTGGATCGGTGCTCGAGGCCGCCATAGCCGCTGCCCAGCGCCGTGACCAGGAACAGGTAGCGATCGAAAGGCGCCCGGCCCTGGTCGTCGCCGGCCCCGCCGTCGAAGAGTTCGTTCTGCCACTGGCAGATCCGATGGAGGTCGCGCGTCATCCGGTCGAGATCGGCGTCGTGGCGACCGGTGAGCGCAATCTGGTGCGGAACCTCGCCGGCCGCGAACGTGGCGAGCGCGAAATCGCCGAGTTCGACCGGGTGGTCGATCAGTTCGTCGTAGTCGGCGGCGCGATATCGCCCGAAACCCAGCGGCGGCGCGCCGTCCGGGGCCAGCGTCGTCGCGACCCGCCAGTGCGCGAATCCGGGGCCTTGCGGGGGCAGGATTTCGACGGTGGAGGGGGAGGCTTCGCGGCCTTCGGGACACAGGAACACGCAGGCGCCGTTGAAGTAGCCGCGCGTCGCGTCGAGGTAGGCGGTTCGCACCGACACGTCGAATGCGTAGACCCTTGCGATGACCGTCACCGGGGCGTCGACGGCAGCGGCGCGCCAGAGGTCTTTCGCTTCCTTGGTGATCGCGATCGGCCGACGCGCGGCTTCGGCGCGGACCTCGACGAACTGGCGCGAGAACTCGCGGATCAGGTAACTGCCCGGAATCCAGGCCGGGAGTCTGAAGCGCTGGCCTGCGGGGTCGGGTGCATCGACGGTGCAGCGTACTTCGAAGAGGTGCGCGTTCGGGTCCAGCGGACGGATCTGGTAATGCGTGGGGATCATCGGCGGCAGCGGCAGGGTGGCGCCCCCGGCACGAATCGAACGTGCGACCCCATTCTTAGGAGGAATGTGCTCTATCCACTGAGCTACGGGGGCGGTGCAACGCGATTCTATCCTCCCCGCCGACGCGCCGGTCGACGTCCGCTACAGCGGCGGGTAGCATCGGCGCCCGGATGAAACGGATTGCCATCGCAAACTGCGGCAGGCGTACAGGTGCGCCACCGAGACGGCGAGTCGCGCCCGGGACCGCGCAGGCAACGGCACGCGGCGTGTGCGTCGGAGCGCCGGAGTGATTCCCTGGCTCGACCCTTCGGCGCCGTTTCCCCCGATCGAGACCGCGCTCACCGAACCTAATGGCCTCCTCGCTGCGGGGGCGGACCTGTCTCCGTCGCGCCTGGTCGACGCCTATCGGCACGGCATCTTCCCGTGGTACGGCGAAGGGCAGCCCATCCTCTGGTGGAGTCCCGATCCCCGCATGGTTCTCCACCTGTCGGAATTCCGCGTATCGCGTTCGCTGGAGAAGCGGCTGCGCCGGCGCGAGTTCGACGTGCGCGTCGATACCGCCTTCGATGCTGTCGTCGATGCCTGCGCGAGCGTTCCGCGGGGACAGGGCGGCGGGACGTGGATCACCGCAGCGATGATCGACGCGTACCGGCGGATGCATCGACGGGGATACGCCCACTCGGTCGAGGCGTGGCGTGGCGATGAACTCGCGGGGGGTCTCTATGGTCTTGCGCTTGGAAGGATGTTCTTCGGCGAATCGATGTTCGCGCGCCAGACCGACGCTTCCAAGGTCGCCCTCGCGGGCCTCGTCGGATGGTTGCGGCAACGCGACATCCCGTTGATCGACTGCCAGCAGGAGACGCGGCACCTGGCGTCGCTCGGCGCCCGGCCAATTCCCCGGGCGCGCTTTGCGCAGCACCTGCGCGAGTTGATACACTCCAACGCGGCTCCGGAAGGCTGGCGACCGGGACCCATTTCGGACATCGGGTGAGCAAGCTCAACGACCTCCCTCTGGCGACGCTGCAGTTCTATGCCACGGCGCCGTATCCCTGCAGCTACCTGCCTGATCGCGCTGCGCGCTCGCAGGTCGCCACGCCGAGCCACCTGATCGACGCGCGCGTCTACAGCGAGTTGGTGCGCTTCGGCTTCCGTCGCAGCGGGGCGTTCACCTACCGTCCATATTGCGACCACTGCCGCGCCTGCGTCCCGGTGCGCGTTCCGGTCGCGGAATTCCGGGCGAGTCGTAGCCAGCGACGCGCTTGGAAAGATAACGTCAGGATGACGGTAGTTAGCCGCGAGTTAGCCTACGATGCCGCCCATTACGAGCTGTACCTGAAGTACCAGCGGGTTCGCCATCCCGGTGGGGGGATGGACCAGGACAGCCGGGAGCAATACCAGCATTTCCTGCTGCACAGCAACGTCGCGACCGACCTCTACGAATTCCGCGACGCTGACGGCCTGCAGATCGTCAGCCTGGTGGACCGGCTCGAAGACGGATTGTCGTCGGTCTACACGTTCTTCGACCCCGAATCCGCGACCGCCAGCCTGGGCACGCTGAGCATTCTCTGGCAGATCGAGCACTGCCGCGCCCTGGGCCTGCCTTACCTATATCTTGGGTATTGGATCGAGCAGAGCCGCAAGATGGCGTACAAGGCGAGTTTCAGGCCGATCGAGGGATTTGTCGGCGGGCGCTGGCGCGCCATGTAAATTGCCGCGACGCGGGCACAATACAAATTGTGCACGACAAGACGGCCGAGGCGGTCATTCGGCGGCCGATTTGCGTTCGTCGAAACCTGTCGCAGTTTCCCTTCCAACCGGTTGCGTGCTTTCCTTTTTCGCAACGCCCCCAAGGATTCGCGTGCCGTTTGACGGCAGCACTTGCACTGGTACCCCCAATCTGATGTAGATTACACAGGTGCCGTCACGCGGCATTTTCTGACCAAGATCGTCTGATCGAGATTCGGCCGTCCTTTCTGGGGGTTTTCATGAACGCAGTGACCGAGCTTCCTGCTCTCGCCAATACCAACAATCTTCGTCAGATCGAGGTCGAGTACGACCAGGAGACGCTGACCATGTATTGGTGGATGAAACCGGCACCGCGCCCGTGTTTCAACGCTGCGTTTCTCGAGGAGGTTGCGGAGTTTGAGAACAAGCTCGAGCAGCACCAAGGCTGGATGGTCCATCACGGACGCCAGTGCAAGGTCGACACTGCAGTTTTCGGCAGTCGCGTTGCAGGCGTCTTCAATCTGGGCGGCGATTTGTCGATGTTCATTCAGGCAATTCTGCGCAAGGATCACCAATCGCTGACCTACTACGGCAATCTTTGCGTCGATAACATGCACAGGCGCATGAGCGGATTTTCATCCGATATCGCCACCATTTCGCTTGTCCAGGGAAAGGCATTCGGCGGCGGGTTCGAGTGCGCGCTCGCGAGCGAAGTCTTCGTCGCAGAACGATCGGCCACGATGTCGTTCCCCGAGGTCCTGTTCAACATGTTTCCTGGCATGGGCGCACTTTCGTTGCTCGGACGAAAGATCGGCCTGCGCAAGGCTGAAAACATCATCATGAGTGGTCAGGTGTTCACCGCCAAAGAGATGTACGACATGGGCGTCGTCGATCATCTCGCCGAAGACGGGGCAGGACTCGAGGCAGTGCGCGCGCTGATCAGATCGCGCCAACGCAAGCGCAACACGTATCGCGCAATGGCGCTTGCCAAGCGGGAATTCCAGCCGGTTACGCATGCCGAGATGCGCGCGATTGTCGGCGTCTGGGTCGACGCCGCTATGCGATTGGAGAATCGCGACCTTCGGATGATGGCGCGCCTCGTGCGAGCTCAGGAGAAGCTGCTGACGACCACTGCCGACGAGGAGTACGTTGAAGAACTGTATCCGTCGTCGCGTCAGGTAATCAACGGGTAAGACCGCAGCGCTCGCTGGCTATGTCGATACGTGGTGGTTCGACTGGAGGTAGTCCTTCAGCGATGCCGAGGTTGCATCAAAGCAGGTGAGGATCGCTTCGAGCTTGATTTCGAGTTCCAAGAGTGGCAGGGATTCGGCTGCGGACTCGAGGTCGACGGCCAGCGCAGCAAGGTTCGTAGCGCCGACGCCAACGGCGGCGCCCTTGAGAGAATGCATCAGATCGGGAATCGCGCCGATCGTGGCGGTCGAAATGGACCGGCGGGTTCCAGCAAGTATCGTGTCGACATCCCCAATGAATCCATGGACAAGTTCCGACAGGAACGATGGGTCGCGTGCGATGTCCTCGAGTTGGGCGAGGCGAGCGGGGTCGAGCAGTTCAAAGGCGCGGTCCGTAGTTTCGGGCTTCGATCGGGGTGACGACTTGCTGCGCGGCGCAGCGCAAGCAGGGGCTCCGGCTGCGTTCGGTTGGCGTATCGGCGTCGTGTCGGAACCCTGTGGACTTGATTTCGCAGCAACGCCCCGCGTTGCGCGTCCAGCACGCTTGCCGAGGCGATCGATCTCAACGAGCAGCGTCGTCGCATCGAAGGGTTTGCCGACGAACTGGTCGGCGCCAGCCGACTTCGCGCGGTCTCGCGCTTCAGTCGTCACCGACGCCGACAAGATCATCACGGGCATTCGGGTGCCGGGGGGCTCCATCGTCCGGATCGCCTGGACTACCTCCACTCCCGAGCGCTGCGGCATGTTGAAATCGAGGATCGCGAGGTCTGGCTGCTCGAGTTCGTAGAGATCAAGCGCTTCCTCGCCATCGGTCGCCAAGACGACCTCGTGCCCCGCGTTCTGCAGCAACTGACAGATGATCTTCTGGTTGGTCGGGTTGTCTTCGGCGACAAGGACTTTGAGGGATGCACGCTCTCGCTGGAGCTCTACCGAGAGATCGCCGGCGCCGACATTTCTCTGATCGTTCCCCGCAGTGGCCGCATGAATTGCGTTTGCAATCAGCTTCGGTGACGCCTCCTGCAATGCGAAGGCACCCCTGATGCTGTTCACTCTCGCCTTGTCGACGATGGGCAGATCCCCGTTCGCGATATAGATGTACGCCACGTTCTCCTGGGGGACCCTTTGGGCCGTCGCAGCAAATGCCGAGCACGCCTGATCGATGTCGCACGCGGCAACGACTGCACGTATTTCGACGTTGGCGCGAATCAATGCGTCCACGCGAGCGCCGAGCGGGGTCATGGGCGTAACGATTTCGTAGGGTTCGCCAATCTCGCGCAATGCAGAGGTCACCTGGGCAAGCGCTGCGCTGGCGAGCACCAGAGTGACGCCTCGGTCGACGAGCCCTGGTCTGTGACCCCCTTCGGGAGCCGGCGACGGCAGGGCCGTGGCTTCGTCGGCCGCGGTGTCTTTGAGGAACGGGATCTCAAGCCAGAAGGTGCTCCCTTGGCCGAGCACGCTTTCCACGCCGATTGTGCCCCCCATGAGCTCGGCAAGCTGCTTCGCGATGGTCGTGCCGAGCCCGGTGCCCCCGTACTTGCGCGTCGTGGACTGATCTGCCTGTACGAAGCGCTCGAAGATCTTCGGAAGGGCTTCCGGAGCTATGCCGATCCCACTGTCCTTGACTTCGAACCGAGCCGTGATCCCTTCTGCAGTCTCCCGGATCTGGGTTACCGTCAAAGCGACCTCGCCACGCTCGGTGAACTTGATGGCATTACCTAGCAGATTCAGCAGGATCTGGCGGAGGTGATGCGAGTCCCCCTGCAGCCTGTACTCAAGCGTGGGATCGACTACCGCATGGAGGGTGAGCCCCTTCGAGCGCGCGTGTGGGCCGAGCAAGTGCATAAGTCCGTTGATCGACGCGTGAAGGTCAAACGGGGCTACCTCGAGGGTCAGGCCGCCTGCTTCGATCTTGCTGATGTCAAGGACGTCGTCGACGAGCGATCTGAGAACGGATATCGAGTGCCGCAACAGCGAAACCATTTCTTCCTGCTGCGACGAAAGGTTCGTCAGTTTCAGCAGATCAACGATTCCAACGACCCCGTTCAGAGGTGTACGCATTTCATGGCTCATGTTCGCCAGAAAGGACGTCTTCGCGAGGCTCGCTTCCTCGGCTCTCGTCAGCGCATCCTGGATGCGTTCGAGCAGAGTGGCGACATAGATGGGAAGTAGGACAAGTGCGAGGAGAAGCCCGATGCCGGCACTGCGGTGCGCCTCCCAGAACGGGACGAAGGCTATGACGCCGACGTACCCGACCAAGCAAAGTGCCTGACTTGCGAACAGATAACGGCGACCGTAGCGGAAACCGTTTCCAAACGTCACGAAGAGGAAGACGCCCACCATCGAATAGCCATACTCGCCCGCCATTACCATGAACCAGGTGGCGCCAGCGTTGTCGGCGAGCATTCCGAGCAGGCGGCGCGGGACATTGGCTGCCGGCCACATGCAGATTGCGACGAAAATGCCAACCGCGACGGCAAAGAATCCGGCGAGAGTCAGGACGATCGTCAGATTGGTCGACGACCACTGGCTTGGTTCGCCATGTGAAAGCGCCATGTACGCCAGAATGGCTCCAACCAAGCCGATCCGCAGGCCGGCCTGCTCGTGCTCGCTGTCAGGGCGGGCATGAAGCCGCGCTTTCAGCCGGCGCAGTAGGGAAATGAGGAACATGGAGCGTCGCCTTTTGTGGAACTTCCCAGCAAGGTTCGTACCAAATCTTCGTCAATTTACGACATTCTGGGCGGAGCTTGGAATAGAATACCCACTGCATGCCACGACCGTTCTGACGCCACCGTTTTATCAAAGAGCTGGCAGAATAGTCGTTTTATAAACAGATAGTTATTAATTGTACCCCTCGGCCATTCCTGCATCGGAGAGCATTGTTGCACCGCGGCGGAGGCTGAACGCGTCCTGCTTCGTAGGACGCCAAACTCTTGGGTCTTCCGCCGACCGCGGCCTCGGCCCTCAAAAAGCGACCAGGAGTGACATTTTCTCACCTCGTCCGAGGAGGGCGGAAACGCCCTGCCTGACACATTTTCCCACCGGGCAAGCTACTGATGCATAGTCGAATCGTCGGCACCGGCAGCTACCTGCCGAGCCGAATCCTGACGAATCGTGAACTCGCTCGAACGGTCGACACGAGCGACGAATGGATTCGGTCCATGACCGGGATCACCCAGCGGTATATCGCGGGCGAGCATGAATCGACCACCGACATGGCTGCGTGGGCGGCAAGGGAAGCCTTGGCAGCGGCGGGCATGCGCGCTGACGCCATCGATCTGATCATCGTTGCGACGATAACTCCCGATCTCGTGTTTCCCACCACCGCCGCGATGGTTCAGGCCCGGATCGGTGCACGCACGGTCGGCTGCTTCGATCTGTCCGCGGCGTGTTCCGGATTCGTGTTCGGACTCGCGATGGCGGACGGCATGATTGCATCGGGTAAGTGCCGGTCGGCACTGGTCGTTGGCGCGGAGCGGATGTCGAAGCTTCTCGACTGGAGTGAGCGTAGTACCTGCGTCCTGTTCGGCGACGGTGCGGGCGCGGCGGTGTTGGTATCGAGCGACTCTCCAGGGCTCCGGACGACGAGCCTCCATGCGGATGGAGCGACGCCCGATGTCCTCCGCGCCCCCTCGAAGAGCAGTCCCTACCTTCACATGGATGGCGGGGCCGTCTTCAAGTTTGCAGTTCGTTCGCTCGCCGAGGGCGGGCTGGAAGCGTTGCGCGCCAACGATTTGGGTCCAAGTGACGTCGACTGGCTGATCCCTCATCAGGCCAATCTCAGGATCATCGAAGCGTCCGCCAAGAAGCTTCAGATTGATGCGGCGCGAGTGGTGGTGACCGTGGATCGACATGCGAACACGTCGGCAGCATCGATCCCTCTCGCGCTTGACGAAGCGGTTCGTGACAACAGAATCGAGCGCGGCGACAAGGTTCTCCTGCTCAGCGTTGGCGGAGGCTTTACCTGGGCATCATGTATGCTCGAATGGTGAAACGCCACTGCCAGATTTCGCGGTACGTCGTTCGCGCGCCAGGCCCCAACATGCCAGAATGGGCGATGTGCATATTCACCTACTGCTCGATGCAAATCGGGGTTCGGCTGAACTGATGGCGGAGTGTCCATCATGTGGCGCGATCACTACCGAGGAGCTTTCCTCCGCGTGGAGCAAGGGGGGTATCGTATGCGAGTGCGGGCTTTCCCTCGAAATTGGCGGCGAGCATTTGCGGCATTTGCGTGCAATGGCGACTGAAGTCCAATATCACATCGACGAATTGATCGGCCGAAATTGAAGATTCTCGCGATCGTATCTGAGTCTCGACCATGAAAATTCTCGTCCCCATCAAGCGCGTCATCGACTACAACGTGAAGGTCCGCGTCAAGCCCGACGGGACCGGCGTCGAGACCGCGAACGTCAAGATGTCGATGAACCCCTTCGACGAGATCGCTGTGGAAGAGGCGGTCCGGCTGAAGGAGAAGGGCGCCGCCACCGAGGTCGTCGCAGTGTCCTGCGGTGCCGCGACCTGCCAGGAAACGCTGCGCACGGCGCTTGCCCTCGGCGCCGACCGAGCGATCCTCGTGCAGACCGACGCCGAGCTGGAGCCGCTGGCCGTGGCCAAGCTGCTGCGCGCGGTCGTGCAGAAGGAATCTCCGCAGCTCGTCATCCTCGGCAAGCAGGCGATCGACGACGACGCGAACCAGACCGGGCAAATGCTCGCCGCGCTGCTCGACTGGCCACAGGCGACCTTCGCCTCGAAGGTCGACGTCGGCGGAACGACCGCAGCGGTGAAGCGCGAAGTCGATGGGGGCCTGGAAACCGTCGAGGTCACGCTGCCGGCCGTCGTCACGACCGACCTGCGCCTGAACGAGCCGCGCTACGCGACGCTACCGAACATCATGAAGGCGAAGAAGAAGCCACTCGACACGCTGACGCCCGAGGCGCTGGGCGTCGACATTGCGCCAAGGCTCGTCACCGTCAAGGTCGCCGAACCGGCGAAGCGCAAGGGCGGCGGACGGGTCGCCGACGTGAAGGAGCTGGTTGCCAAGCTGCGCAACGAGGCCAAGGTCCTGCCGTAGCGCAGGCGACCGGCCGCTGCCAAGAGGTCCCCGATGTCCATTCTCGTCGTCGCCGAACACGACAACGGCTCGCTCAAGTCCGCCACCCTGCACACGATCACCGCCGCCCGCGCCTTGGGTGACGACATCCACGTCATGGTTGCCGGCGAGGACGCCAAGGCTGCGGTCGCGGCAGCTGCCGCCGTCCCGGGTGTGGCGAAGGTGCTGTCCATCAGCGCAGCCTACCTGCGGCAGCCGACTGCGGAGAACGCCGCAGCGGCGGCGCTGGCAGTGGTGGCGCGGGGCGGCTACTCGCACGTTCTGGCACCGGCGACGAGCTTCGGCAAGAACATGGCGCCGAGGGTGGCTGCGAAGCTCGACGTCGCGCAGATCTCGGACATCACCGGCATCGAGGCGCCGGACACCTTCGTGCGACCGATCTATGCGGGCAATGCGTTCGCAACGGTGCGCTCGACCGATCCGGTCAAGGTGGTCACCGTGCGCGCGACGGCATTCGATGCCGCACCCGCGTCGGGCGGCAGCGCGGCAATCGAGGAGATTCCCGCCGCACCGGAAGTGGCGACGTCGAAGGTCGTGGGCCAGGAACTCACCAAGTCGGAGCGACCCGAGCTCACCAGCGCGCGTATCGTGGTGTCGGGCGGCCGCGGCATGGGCAGCGGCGAGAACTTCCGCCTGCTCGAGGCATTGGCCGACAAGTTGAACGCCGCCATTGGTGCATCGCGTGCGGCGGTCGATGCCGGTTACGTTCCCAACGACTATCAGGTGGGTCAGACCGGCAAGATCGTCGCGCCCGACCTGTACGTCGCCGTGGGAATTTCGGGCGCAATCCAGCACCTCGCGGGAATGAAGGACAGCAAGGTGATCGTCGCGATCAACAAGGACGCCGAGGCGCCGATCTTCCAGATCGCAGATTACGGTCTGGTGGGCGACCTGTTCGAGATCGTTCCCGCGCTGACGCGCGAACTGTCGGCGTGAAGCCGCCGCGCGCCGCAAACTCGTTCATCACCGTTCGTCGATCGCCATGAGCACCTACCACGCCCCACTTGCCGACATGCAGTTCGTGATGAACGAACTCGCGGGCCTGGCGCAGGTCGCGACACTTCCGGGTTTCGCGGACGCGACGCCCGACACCGTGGCCGCGATCCTCGAGGAAGCGAGCAAGTTCGCGACGGAGGTCCTTGATCCGCTCAACGCGAGCGGCGACCGCGAAGGCGCGAAGCTGCTTCCGGACGGCACCGTGAAGACGCCAGCCGGATTCAAGGACGCGTACGCGCAGTACGCCGAGTACGGCTGGAACGGTCTTTCGAAGCCCGTCGAATTCGGCGGGCAGGGCCTGCCGCAGCTGGTGGCGACGGCGGTCGAGGAGATGTGGCATTCGTCGAACATGGCTTTCGACCTGTGCCCGCTGCTGACGCAGGGTGCGATCGAGGCGATCGAACTTTGCGGCACCCCCGAGCAGAAAGCCCTGTACCTGCCGTCGATGGTCGCCGGCAAGTGGACGGGAACGATGAACCTGACCGAGCCGCAGGCGGGCTCCGATCTCGCCGCGGTCCGCACTCGCGCAGTTTCGCAGGCCGATGGCAGCTACAGGCTCCACGGCCAGAAGATATTCATCACGTTCGGCGAGCACGACTACACCGAGAACATCATCCACCTCGTGCTCGCACGGACGCCGGACGCGCCGGAGGGGGTGAAAGGCATATCCCTGTTCATCGTCCCGAAGATCCTCGTCAACGCCGATGGCTCGCTGGGTGCACGCAATGACGTGCGTTGCGTCTCGCTCGAGCACAAGCTGGGCATCCACGCGAGCCCGACCGCGGTCCTCGCCTACGGCGATCAGGGCGGCGCGGTCGGCTACCTGGTCGGCGAGGAGAACCGGGGCCTCGAATACATGTTCGTCATGATGAACCTCGCGCGGTTCTCGGTCGGCATGGAGGGCGTGGGACTGTCCGAGCGCGCGTACCAGCGCGCCGTCGCGTATGCACGCGACCGGGTGCAGGGGAGGCCGGTGGGCGCCGACCGCGCCGCCACGGGGATCCCGATCATCGAGCATCCGGACATCCGCCGCATGCTGATGACGATGCGCGCGTACACCGAAGCCATGCGCGCGATCGGCTACGTCACGGCGGCAGCGATGGACAATGCGCGGCAGGCGCCGAACACGGACCAGCGCAAGCAGCAGCAGGCGTTCGCGGACTTCATGATCCCGATCGTGAAGGGGTGGTGCACGGAGACCGCGCAGGAAGTCACGTCGCTGGGCGTCCAGGTCCACGGCGGCATGGGGTTCATCGAGGAGACGGGCGCTGCGCAGCATTACCGCGATGCCCGGATCATCACGATCTACGAAGGCACCACGGGCATCCAGGCCAACGACCTGATCGGGCGCAAGACCGCCCGCGACGCAGGTGCGGTGGCCCGCGCGGTGGCGCAGCAGATCGCGCAGGTCGCGGCCGATTGCGCCTCGGACGCGGATCCGGCGCTGAAGGCGATCGGCTCGCGTCTGGGAGCCGTCGCCCGATCGCTCGAGGGCGCCATCGACTGGATCGTGGCGACCTATGCCGCCGACGTGCGTGCGGCCCACGCCGGCTCGGTGTCCTATCTCAAGCTGTGGGGGCTTGCCACGGGAGGCTGGCAGATGGCACGGGCTGCGCTGATCGCCGTCGAGCGGTTGCGCGAAGGAATTGGCGACGCCGGCTTCTGGAGTGCCAAGATCGCGACCGCGCGCTACTACGCGGAGGCGCTGCTGCCGCAGGCCGACGCCTGCGCGCGTGCGATGGCCGACGGAAGTGCCAGCGCGCTGGCGCTGGCGAACGAGCAGTTCTAGCGTCGCTTGCGGCGGGCCTCGCGGTGCCCGCAAATTGAAGGGGATCCCGCCATGCCGGCAAGCGACCGTACTGAGTTCTACGCCGACCTCGGGCGACGGCTCGACCAGATGCGGGCAAGCGGCCTGTACAAGACCGAACGCGTACTCGTGTCGCGGCAGGGTCCGGAGGTGATGGGCGACGACGGCGTCGTCAGGGTCAACCTCTGTTCGAACAACTACCTCGGGCTGTCGGGTGACGACGAACTGGTCGAGGCCGGCATCGAGACGCTGAAGGCCTTCGGCTACGGCCTGTCGTCGGTGCGCTTCATCTGCGGGACGCAGAGCATCCACAAGGCACTCGAGGCACGCCTCGCCGGGTTCGTCGGGACCGAGGATGCGATCCTCTATGCGGCGGCCTTCGATGCGAACGGCGGCCTGTTTGAGTGCCTGCTCGACGACAGCGACGCCGTGATCTCCGACGAACTGAACCACGCGTCGATCATCGACGGCATCCGGCTATGTCGCGCCCAGCGGTTCCGCTACGCGCACGACGACATGGCCGATCTCGAGACGAAGCTCGCGGCGGCCGCGTCCTGCCGGTACCGGATCATCGCGACCGATGGCGTGTTCTCGATGGATGGCACGATCGCGCGGCTCGACGCGATCTGCGATCTCGCCGACCGCCACGGCGCATTGGTGATGGTCGACGACAGCCACGCGACCGGATTCATGGGCAGGACCGGACGCGGCACGCACGAGCATCACGGCGTGATCGAGCGCGTCGACATCGTCACCGGCACGCTGGGCAAGGCGCTCGGCGGGGCGATGGGCGGCTTCACGGCGGGTCGCAAGGCGCTGATCGACGTGCTGCGGCAGCGATCGCGGCCCTACCTGTTCTCCAACAGCCTGGCGCCCGTCATCGTCGGAACGTCGCTGCACGTGCTCGACCGGCTGACGGCGTCGACCGCGCTGCGCGACCGTCTGTTCGACAATGCGGCCCGTGTGCGCGGGGCCCTCGCGGGCATGGGGTACGCGCTCAAGCCCGGCACGCATCCGATCATTCCGGTGATGGTGTTCGATGCGCCGCTCGCCCAGCAGCTCGCGGAGAACCTCTATCGAGTCGGCGTGCTCGTCACCGGTTTCTTCCATCCGGTCGTTCCGCTGGGCCAGGCGCGCGTGCGCGTCCAGGTCTCGGCCGCGCACACCGCCGCCCAGCTCGACCGGGCGATGGAGGCGTTCGCCGCGGCCGGCCGCGAGCTCGGCATCCTGCGACCCGGCGGATCCGGATGAGCCGCATCCTGGTGATCGGCGCCAGCGGCCAGATCGGAACCGAGCTGGTCGAGGCACTCGCAGCGATCCACGGCGAATCGAACGTCATCGCGGCTGATCTGCACGCCGCGGCGAAGCCGTGGCGGGTCGGGTTCGTGTCGCTGGACACCCTCGACGGCGCGATGCTGCGCGATGTGGTTGCGCGCCATCGCATCGAGCAGGTCTATCAGCTGGCGGCACTGCTGTCGGCGCGGGGCGAGGCGATGCCGCTCGCGACCTGGACGCTCAACGTCAACGGGCTGTTGAACGTCCTCGAGCTGGCGCGGGAAGGGCGAGTGTCGCGGGTGTTCTGGCCGTCGTCGATCGCGGCTTTCGGGCCGCACAGTCCGCGCGACGGCACGCCGCAGTCGACGGTCATGGATCCGGGGACGATGTACGGCATCACCAAGGTCGCGGGTGAGCGACTCTGCGACTACTACTTCTCCAAGTTCGGCGTGGACGTCAGGAGCATCCGCTATCCGGGCGTGATCGGCGGCGCAGCACCTCCGGGAGGCGGCACGACCGACTACGCAATCGAGATGTTCCAGGCGGCCAGGCGCGGCGAGTCGTACCGTTGCTTCCTCGGCCCCGAGACCCGCCTGCCGATGATCTACATGGCGGATGCCCTGCGCGCGGTGCTGGAACTGATGGAGGCCGATGCGGCACGCCTGCACGTGCGCTCATCGTACAACGTCGCGGGGTGCAGCTTCACGCCAGCCGAACTGCACGCGGCGATCAGGCGGCACGCGCCGGGCTTCGATGTCGTCTACGAACCGGATTTCCGGCAGGCCATCGCCGATTCCTGGCCGCGTACGATCGACGATGGGCAGGCACGCGATGACTGGGGCTGGAAGCCCGAATTCGATTTCGATCACCTGGTCTCCCACATGTGGGAGGCGGTTTCACGCGGCGGGTAGGCCCGGAGCCTGCCGCGCCGTCGCGCCGACTCGTTGCGTTGCCGGGGGCATCCGGCCCGGGGTATCCTCGGTCCGTCGCGCCGGCGTTCCCGGGTCGCTTCAGGGGACCTGGTCACGGTGCGGCATCGGGGAGATGGCCATGTCGATCTATGGCGCACGCAAGCGTTGGAGGAATTTCGGCGACGTCTTTCAGGAGACGCCGATTGCGGAGGAGTCCGACGACCTGCCACCTGCTGTCGATGTCGGATTTCAGCGGTGGCAGTCGCTTCGCAAGGCCGTGCCTGCAGGCTATCTGTTGCCGTCGACCCGCAAATGGGTCGAGAGCCTTCCCGCCGACGTGTATCCGAAGGTTCTGGCCAAGCGCTATCCGCGGATCGCGAACATGATCGCTGCGCAGTGGAACGACCGTGGCGGGTGCCCGGAACTGTTCCAGGAACTCCTCGGCGATCGCCGCGGAGGGCGCGCCGGATTTCCCCCCGGCGCGTACCGCGACATCGTGGCCCTGCAGGAGTACTGGTACAACGGCCACGGGCTGCGCTGAGCGCGGGGCCGGCCGCGAAGCGGCGTTGCGCGAATCAGGCGGCGGAAATGGCGGCGCGCCGCGAGTCGGCCGCTGGATGTCCGCGCTCAGTACCGCGCGTTGCCCGGTGTCCTCGGAAACGGAATGACGTCGCGCACGTTGGCGAGCCCCGTCACGTAGGCGATCGTGCGCTCGAAGCCGAGGCCGAAGCCTGCGTGCGGAACGCTGCCGTAGCGGCGCAGGTCCCGGTACCAGCCGTAATGCGCGGGGTCGAGTCCGGCTTCGGCCATGCGCGCGTCGAAGACGTCGAGCCGTTCCTCGCGCTGGCTGCCGCCGATGATCTCGCCGATGCCCGGCGCCAGCACGTCCATCGCCGCGACCGTCCTGCCATCGTCGTTGACGCGCATGTAGAACGCCTTGATCTCCTTCGGGTAGTTCATCACGATCACCGGCTTGCCGACGTGCGCTTCGGAAAGGTAGCGCTCGTGTTCCGATTGCAGGTCGATGCCCCATTTGACCGGAAACTCGAACTTCCGCTGCGCGCGCTCGAGGATGCCGACGGCCTCGGTATAGTCCATGCGCACGAACTCGGAATCGACGATCCCCTGGAGCTTGGCGATCAGCCCTTTCTCGATGCGCTCGTCGAAGAACGCCATGTCGTCGGCGCGCTCGCTCAGGACGGCACGGAACGTGTGCTTCAGCAGTGCCTCGGCGAGCGTCGCATCGTCGGCGAGGTCGGCAAAGGCGATCTCGGGCTCGATCATCCAGAACTCGGCGAGGTGCCGGCTGGTGTTCGAGTTCTCGGCGCGAAACGTCGGTCCGAACGTGTAGACCTTCGACATCGCCATGCAATAGGTTTCGACGTTCAGCTGGCCCGACACCGTCAGGAAGGCCTCACGCCCGAAGAAATCGGCCCCGAAGTCGATGCCGCCGTCGGGCCGGCGCGGAAGGTTCGCGAGGTCGAGCGTCGACACCCGGAACAGCTCGCCCGCGCCTTCGGCGTCGGAGGCGGTGATGATCGGGGTGTTGACCCAGAAGAAACCGTTGTCGCTGAAGAAGCGATGGATGGCCTGCGCGACCGTGTGCCGCACGCGCGTCACCGCGCCGATGACGTTGGTCCGCGGGCGCAGATGCGCGACCTCGCGCAGGAACTCGAGGGTGTGCGGCTTGGGCTGGATCGGATAGGAATCGGGGTCCTCGACCCAGCCGACGACCCGGACTTCCGCAGCCTGCATCTCGAAAGGCTGACCCTTGGCGGGCGAGGGCACGATGCTGCCGGTCGCCTCGACCGCGCAGCCCGCGGTGAGGTGGAGCAGTTCGTTCGCGTAATTCGGCAGCGTGCTGGGCGCGACGACCTGCACCGGATGGAAACCCGATCCGTCGGAGACGTGGACGAACGAAATGCCCGCCTTGGAGTCACGCCGCGTTCGTACCCAACCCTTGAGCGTGACCGTGGTCCCGGCGGGCGCGCGGCCGGCAAGGATGTCGGCGCAGGTCATCGTGGTCATCGGAAACCTCCGGCAAAAACCCGCAACTCTACCGCGGATGCACCCCGCGGTAATATTCAGCATGCTTGCAGCAACGTCAACCTGAGGCGGGCGCGGCCAATTCCCGGATCATGGTCGTCCAATCGCGTTTCCATTCGCGTTCGCTGCGTGGTGCCGAGGTGTTCGATCTGGCCACCGGAGAGCGGCGCGCAGGCGCCGGGACACTGCGGATCGGCGTGGATCTCGGTGGTACCAAGACCGAAGTCATTGCGCTCGATGCCGATGGCGGCGAACGCCTGCGCCGCCGCGAGGCGACACCGCTGGGCGATTACCCCGGCACGCTGGACCTGGTCGCAGCGCTGGTCGCCGAGGCCGAGCAGGCCTGCGGTGTCGCGGTGGGAAGTGCGCGCGTGGGCGTCGGTACGCCCGGTTCGATCTCGCGTGCGACGGGGATGCTGCGCGGCTCCAACTCGGTATGGCTGAACGGCATGGCGGTCAAGCGCGACCTCGAGGCGCGGCTTGCGCGCCCGATCGCGATGGCGAACGACGCGAACTGCTTTGCGCTTTCAGAAGCGACCGACGGCGCGGGTTGCGATGCCGACGTCGTGTTTGGCGTGATCCTGGGCACCGGTGTCGGGGGCGGGCTGGTGGTCCGCGGCGAACTGGTCGACGGGCCCAACGGCATCGCGGGCGAGTGGGGCCACAATCCGCTGCCCTGGCCCGAGGATGCGGAGCGACCGGGCCCCGAGTGCTTTTGTGGGCGGCGCGGCTGCATCGAGACCTGGCTGTCGGGTCCCGGGCTGGTCCGCGATCATCACGGTCGGGCGCGGGGCGAGCGCCTGACCGCGCGGGACATCGTCGCGCGCGCCAGTGGGGGTGATGAAAGCAGCGAAGCGACCCTCGCGCGCTATGAAGAGCGGCTCGCCCGGTCGCTCGCGCACCTGATCAACATTCTCGATCCCGGCGTCATCGTGCTGGGTGGCGGCCTGTCGAACGTCGATCGCTGGTACGAGACGGTGCCCAGGCTCTGGGGACGCTGGGTGTTCTCCGATCGCGTGGACACGCGGCTGCTGCGCAACGTCCACGGCGATTCCAGCGGCGTGCGCGGCGCGGCGTGGATCGCTGCCTAGCAGTCGCCAGGGTGCGGGGACGTGGCGGGCGTTGCGTGAACGGTCGATGGGGGTGTGGTCGACCGCCGGTCACATCCCCCCATAGTTCGGGCCGCCGCCGCCCTCCGGCGTCACCCAGTGGATGTTCTGCCGCGGGTCCTTGATGTCGCAGGTCTTGCAGTGGACGCAGTTCTGCGCATTGATCTGCAGGCGGCGCGCGGGCGCCGGCTGGACGCCTTGCGCCGCGGCCTGCCCGCTGCCCGCGACGTCGACGAACTCGTAGACACCGGCCGGGCAGTAGCGTGCCTCCGGACCGTCATAGATCCGCAAGTTGACGTCGACGGGGATCGCCGGATCCCGCAACTGCAGGTGCACCGGCTGGTCTTCCGCGTGGTTGGTGTTCGACAGGTAGACCGACGACAGCCGGTCGAAGGTGACGACGCCGTCGTACTTCGGGTAGGCGATCGGCGGCATCTCCGCTGCCGGGCGCAGCGCCTCGTTGTCGGGCTTGTCGTGGCGCAGGGTCCACGGCACGAGCTTTCCGAGGCCGAGGTCGTTCAGCCACATGTGGACGCCGCCGTGGAGGGTGCCGGCCCACAGCCCGTAGCGCAGGCCGGGCTTGACGTTGCGCACCTTGTAGAGGTCGTCGTAGACCCACGACGAGCGCCACGACGACGCGTAGTCGGCGAGCTCGTCATGCGAGCGCCCGGCGCCCAGTGCCGCGAACGCCGACTCGGCAGCGAGCATGCCGGTCTTCATCGCGTTGTGCGAGCCCTTGATGCGCGGCAGGTTGACGAAACCGGCGGCGCATCCGACGAGGGCCCCGCCCGGGAAGCTGAGCCTCGGCACCGACTGCAGCCCGCCTTCGTTGATTGCGCGCGCGCCGTAGCCGATGCGCTTGCCGCCGTCGAGCAGCGGCCGGATCTCGGGGTGCAGCTTGAAGCGCTGGAATTCGTCGTAGGGCGACAGATGCGGGTTCGCGTAGTTCAGGTGGACGACGAAGCCGACCGCGACGAGATTGTCGTCGAAATGGTAGACGAACGAACCGCCGCCGGTCGCGTTGTCGAGCGGCCAACCCTGGCTGTGCACCACGAGCCCGCGTCGATGTTGCTCCGGCGCGACCTGCCACAGTTCCTTGATGCCGATGCCGTACTTCTGCGGGTCGACGCCATCGCGCAGGTTGAAGCGCCGCATCAGCTCCTGCGACAGCGATCCCCTGCAGCCTTCGGCGAACAGCGTGTAGCGCGCGCGCAGTTCCATCCCCGGCTGGTAGTCGGCCCTGTGCGTTCCGTCTCTCGCGATCCCCATGTCGCCGGTCGCCACCCCCGCGACGGCCCCGCGCTCGTCGTAGAGCACCTCGGCCGCGGGAAATCCGGGGTAGATCTCCACACCGAGCTGCTCGGCTTCGGTGGCGAGCCAGCGACAGACGTTGCCGAGGCTCACGATGTAGTTGCCGTGATTGCTCATCAGCGGCGGCAGGGTCCAGTTGGGAATGCGCAGGGCCTTGCGCTCGGTCAGAACGAGGAAGCGATCCTCGGTGACCGCGGTGTCGAGCGGCGCGCCACGGGTTCTCCAGTCGGGAAGAAGCTCGTCGAGGGCGCGCGGGTCGATGACTGCGCCCGACAGGATGTGGGCCCCGATCTCCGAGCCTTTCTCCAGGATGCACACCGACACATCGTGCGAGGCCTGCGCGGCGAGCTGCTTGAGGCGGATCGCCGAGGCGAGGCCTGCCGGCCCGCCGCCGACGATCACCACGTCGTACTCCATCGCTTCGCGCGTCATCGCGGACCTCGGGCGCCAGGGCGCAACAGTCGGGCTAGGGTGTCAATTATAATGAGGACCCCCCAGGAAAGCCCGCAGGTTTGCCGGATCAACGCGTACTCGTCCATACGTCGCTGCAGCCGGTTCGCTGGGGCGACATGGACATGCTCGGCCACGTCAACAACACCGTCTATTTCCGCTACATGGAGCAGGCACGCATCGAATGGGTCTATGCACTGGCCCAGGGACGGGGCTACGACGACGGTCAGGGGCCGGTGATCGCCAACGCGAGCTGCAGTTTCGGCTCGCCCGTCGTCTATCCGGCAGACATCGAGGTTCGCATGTACATCGGAGATCCGGGGCGGACGAGCATCGGCAGCTACTACGACCTGCGGGTGGATGGGCGCCGCTGTGCCGATGGCGCGGCGCGGATCGTGTGGGTCGATCGCGCGAGCGGGCGCCCGGTGCCACTGCCCGAGTCCGTGCGGGCGCTGGTGCAGGGACAGGCGTCGTGATACCCCTTCGGCGGAGCATCCTGCGGCGATGAAGCTGCTCGCGATCCTCGTCGCGCTGGGAATCGAGCAGTGGCGGGCCTTCGAATGGCGCGCCGCGATCGAGCGCGGATTCCGGGAGTACGCACGCGCCATCGAGCAGCGGTTCAATGGCGGAACGCGCGGGCAGGGCATGGTCGCCACCGTCATCGCGATGGCGCCGCCAGTGGTCGTCGTCGCGCTGGTGTGGGCGCTGATCGAGCGCCTGCACCCGGTGCTGGGTCTCCTGCTTGACGTGGTGGTCCTCTACCTGCTGATGGGTTTCCGGCACTTCAGCCACGCCATTTCCCTGATCATCGTCGCGCTGAAAGGCGGAGACCTCGCGGCCGCGCGCCGAGCCCTGTCCGCCTGGCGCGGCGTATCGTCCTCCGAGCTATCGAGCCAGGACGTCGCGAGGCTTGCGATCGAGCGCGGTTTCGCCGATGCGTATCGGCAGGTGTTCGCCGTGCTGTTCTGGTTTGTCGTGCTCCCGGGGCCTGCAGGCGCGGTGGTCTACCGGACGGCGGCGCTGCTCGCAGCGCACTGGAAAGGCACGGTCCCGGGGGAGGACGCCAGCGTGATCACGCGCTCGCTTGAGGTCTTCGGCCAGCCGGCGCGACGGCTGCTGTGGCTGCTGGACTGGTTGCCCGCGCGCCTCACTGCGCTGTCGTTCGCAGCGGTGGGCGATTTCGAGGACGCCGTCGACTGCTGGCGCACGCAGGCGCGTCACTGGCCTGCCGCGCTGGGCGGCGAGACGATGGGCATCGTGCTCGCCACGGGCGGCGGAGCTCTTGGCGTGCAACTGGGGGGGGCGCTGCCGGGCATCGGCGGCGAGCCAGAGCTGCGTCCGGAAATCGGCACCGGGGAACCGGTCGAGGTCGAGGTGCTGCCGTCCGCGGTCGGCCTCGTGTGGCGCGCGCTGGTGCTGTGGCTCCTGCTCGTCTTCCTGCTGTCGCTCGCCAACTGGGCTCCGTAGTGGCCCGGGCAAATCGGGCAGCGCAGTGGCCCCGGCAGACCGGGCGCCGCGTCCGGCGGCCGGCGCGACAACGCGGCGGTTCCTCAGCGGGCGGGGTCGCGTGCCGCCCGCGCTTCGCGCAGCAGGGTCCGGAGTAACTCGACGCGCTGGCCTGCGACGTGTCCGGCACGGACCGCCGCCTGCACTGCGCAACCGGGCTCGGTGTCGTGCCGGCAGTCGCGAAAGCGGCACGCGCCGGCTAGTTCGCGCAGTTCCACGAATGCGTGTTCGATCTGTGACGGCGAGCAGTGGGCGAGGCCGAATATCGTCATGCCCGGGGAGTCCACGATCCAGCCCTCGCCGCCGGCGAGGCGGTAGAGCGCCGTCGACGACGTCGTGTGGCGGCCGCTGCGCAATGCCTGCGAGATTTCCCCCACGCGTGCCCGCGTTTCCGGCACCAGGGCATTGATCAGCGTCGACTTGCCCATGCCCGACTGTCCGATGACGACACTGTGCTGCGCTGCAATCCACGGCTGCAGCGCCGACACGTCGTGCGTGGCCGAGGCCCGGATCACCGGATAGCCGAGCTTCGCATAGGGTGCAAAGCGCGCGGCGAAAGCCTCCGATCCCGCAAGGTCGGCCTTGTTGACGACGAGCACGAAGCGGCATTGCGCGGTTTCGGCGGCGATGATCCAGCGATTGAGCAGGTGCTCGTCGACCGGGACGTCCGGCGCCACGACGCCCAGCACCTGCGTCACGTTGGCGGCGATCAATTTCTCCCTGAACGCATCGGACCGGTAGAAGAGGTTGGCGCGGGGCAGGACATCGACGATGGCGCAGCTCGCCGCCGCGCGCTCGACGTCGACGCGGTCGCCGCAGGCCAGGGTCATCTTGCGCCCCTTGAGAACGCACCCGACGGGGCCCTCTGCGTCGATGTCGACGAGATAGTGCCGGCGATGCGCGGCGACGACGAGCCCGGACACGCGATCCGCCACCGCGTGCAGGTGCTCGTGGGCCGGCCTGTCGCGGTGGGCTCTCACCCGGCGAGCAGGCGTTCGACCTTGGCTGCGCAGATCAGGTCGTTGCGGGTGACGCCGCCGGCCGAGTGGGTCGACCAGAGGACGACACAGCGGTTGTACGAGACCTGCAGGTCCGGATGATGGTCCTCGCGATTGGCGATGAAGGCGAGCGCGTTCACGAAGCCGATCGTCTGGTGGTAGTCGGCGAAGGCCAGCTCCTTCGCGATGGCATCGCCCCGCCGCGACCATCCGGGCAGGGCCGCGAGTCCGCTCGCGAGTTCCTCCGGCGTCAGTCGCGCGGCGGCCGGCTCGCAATGCCGCGCGGCGAGCTCGTCGAGCCTGGGCACCGGCGTCATTTCTTGAAGTGGTAGTAGTGCTCGTTCAGGTAGGCCGCCACGTCCTTCTCCTCGTCGGGGAAGAAACCCGAGTTGAGCTGGGTGTTGCACATGGTGACCTGCGACAGGAGTTGCGACGCGCTCGTGACCCGGCGGTCCTTGCGCAGGTAGATCGCATTGGGGTCCCCGCCGAACTTCTTCGCATGGCAGGACTCGCAATCCTTGGTGACCAGCTGCTCGCCCTTGTGCGGGTCGGCCTTGGCGAAAGGCGCGGGTTGCTGCGCCAGGGCGGTGACTGCGGTGGCGGCGAGGAGCGCTGCAAAACAGGTGCGGATGGTCTTCATGGGTCCTCAGGCTGTGGCGGGGTTGGGTGCCAGCGACAGGAGCCGCGCGACGCGCTGGCTCGCCGGCGGATGCGAATCGTAGAAGGCGGAGTAGATCGGGTCGGGCGTCAGCGTCGAAGCATTGTCTTCGTAGAGCTTGATCAGCGCGGCGACCAGCGCGGTCGCCGACGCGTTGCGCGCCGCGAAGGCGTCGGCCTCGAACTCGTGGCGCCGCGAGTACGACGTGGCGACCGGCGCGAGGATGAACGTGAACACCGGCAGCGCGAGCATGAAGAGCGCCAGCGCGGCGCCCGGCCGCGACATGGCGGTCGCGACCTCGGAAGGCGGGATGCCGAGGCCCGCATAGAACCAGCCGGCGCCGATCAACCACGCCAGCAGGGCGAGCAGAACGAGCGACAGCGCCGCCGACCATGCGATGCGCTTGACGATGTGCCGCAGCCGGAAATGCCCGAGCTCGTGGGCGAGCACGGCCTCGACCTCCTCGGGGGCGAGTCGCGCGAGCAGCGTGTCGAAGAACACCACGCGCTTGGCCGGTCCGAAGCCCGCGAAATACGCATTGCCGTGCCCCGAGCGCTTCGACCCGTCGATGACGAACAGCCCCGTTGCGTGGAAATCGCAGCGCGCGAGCAGGCGTTCGATGCGCTCGCGGGCGTCGCCGGGCGGCAGCGGCGAGAACCGGTTGAACAGCGGGGCGATGACCGTCGGATAGAGCACCAGCAGGAGCAGCTGGAACGCCATCCACGCGATCCAGACGTCGAGCCACCACAGCGCGCCCGCAGCTCGCATCATCCACAGGACGAGCAGGGCCAGCGGCAGTCCGAGCACCACGCCGACCGCTACGCCCTTGGCGATGTCCGCAATCCAGACCCGCGGTGTCGTGTGGTTGAAGCCGAAGCGCTCCTCGATGCGGAACGTGCGCCACCAGGAGAAGGGCAGCCCGGCGATGCCTCCGATCGCGGCGACGGCGCCGAGCAGCAGCACGTCGCGCAGCAGCGGGGAAAGCGCCAGCGCCTCGGTGGCGCGGATCAGCCAGCCAAGCCCTCCGCCCAGGGTCAGTGCGAGCAGGACCGCGACGTCGGCGGCCGTCTCGGCGATGCCGAAGTGCTGCCTCGCGACCGTGTAGTCTGCGGCCCTGCGATGCGAGGCGACGTCGATCCGATCCGCGAAGGCCGCAGGGGTCGCTTCGCGATGCGCGAGGACATGCGCAACCTGGCGGTGGGCAAGCCACAGCCGAAGCACGACCGAGGCGGCGAGCGCCACGATGAAAGCGACGGTGAACAGCGGTGCGGTCACGGACTCCGGCTCCGGTCCCTGCGACGGGTGGCGCAGGGTCGTATGCTAAATTGACCGATTCATTCTACCCCGACACCATATGCCGCAAGACCCCAATCGCCTGATCTGGATCGACCTCGAAATGACGGGATTGAAGCCCGACAGCGACCGCATCATCGAGATGGCGTTGGTCGTGACCGACCATCAGCTCGAGACCGTGGCGCAGTCCCCGGTGTACGTCGTGCACCAGGCCGACGCGGTGCTCGACGCGATGGACTCCTGGAACCAGGCGACGCACGGCCGGTCCGGCCTCATCGATCGGGTGAAGGCTGCGACGGCCACCGAGGCGGAAGTCGAGGCGGCGGCGCTGGCATTCCTGGCGGAGCATGTTCCGGCCAAGGCGTCCCCGATGTGCGGCAATTCCATCTGTCAGGACCGCCGATTCCTCGCGCGCTACATGCCGACGCTGGAAGACTGGTTCCATTACCGCAACCTCGACGTGTCGACGTTGAAGGAGCTTGCGCGGCGGTGGAAGCCTGACCTGATGAAAGGCGTGCCGAAGGAAGGCAAGCACGAGGCACTCGCCGACGTTTACGAGTCGATCATGGAGTTGCGCTACTACCGCGACAACCTGCTGAGGCTCTGACGCGCAAGCGCGCCGGTCCGCAAATCCGGCGCAAATCCGGGACGGACCACGTTTTCTCCGTTTTCTCGTTCTGTGTCCGTGTCGTGGATCGCACCCCGTGTCTGTGCAGTGGGCAGCAGGACAGGCCGGGGCGCCGCGCCCGGAGTCCGTAAGCGCCGGCCTGCGGGTCCCGGTGCAGCGTCGCTCGAGGACATCCTGCACGATATGTTGCGATCGGGCTCGCTCGCCGCACCACCGGCGACAGCCGGCGCTCCCACGGGCGCCTCGCCCGCCCTGGCCCGCCGCCCTCGGAGCGGTCTGTGCCGACTCGATCTGTGCCGGCCCGGGTTTTCGCGTCCCGGATTTTCCTCTGCCGCATCGCCAGGCGCGAGGTGACAGGGTCTCGCCCAAGGCGCCTCGGCCTCCTTGCACCAACCCAGCATGTCACCCGACCGCGAGTCGGCCTCGCAGTGGCGACTCGTAAGGGCCTACGATCCCCGCGCCGCGGGGCCCCTCGTCGGCCGCTCGCGCCACCTGCGGCGCAGTCGTCGTGAAGCGGGTGGTGCGGCAAGCGAGCCCGGCCACCCCGGCGGGTTCCGGATGTCCTCGAGCGCCGCCGCACCGGGACCCGCTCGACGACGCGGGCTGCGACGCCGAAGCCTTGGGCGAGACCCCGTCACCGCGCGCCGTGGCCCGAAGCGAGACCCCGCCACCGCGCGCCTCGCGGCGTTGATACCGTGGCGTTTCGGGGGGCAAAGGACGATTTACAATCCGCAATCCGGGCCCGCGACGTGATCGCCATGCCGCTGCTCGCACACAGCCGAGGATCGTGCAACGATGAAATTCTGCAGCCAGTGCGGCTCGGACCGCATCGAACTGCGGGTCCCCGACGGCGACTCGTTGCCGCGTTTCGTCTGCGGTGCCTGTGGAACGATCCACTACCAGAACCCCAAGGTCGTCGTGGGCTGCCTGCCCGAGTGGAAAGACAAGGTGCTGCTGTGCCGGCGAGCGATCCAGCCCCGCTTCGGGCTCTGGACCCTGCCGGCCGGCTTTCTCGAGAACGGCGAGACGCTGGCGGCGGGAGGCATGCGGGAGACGCTTGAGGAGGCAGGCGCGCGCGTCGAGCTCGGCCCGCTGTACACGGTGATCAGCCTGCCGCAGATCAATCAGGTCTACATGATGTTCCGCGCGCGCCTGCGTGACCTGGACTTCGCGCCGGGTCCCGAAAGCCTCGAGGTCGCGCTGTTCGAGGAGAGCGGAATTCCCTGGGAAGAGCTTGCGTTCCGCACCATTGCGCGAACGCTGCGAACCTACTTCCTCGATCGGCGCTCGGGTGCATTCGGACTGCACCTGAGCGCGCTGGAGCGGCGACCGCCACTGCCGCCGGATCTGCTCGCCGCCGGCTGATTCAACGACGGCAGGGCCGGATGTCGACGACATCGACGGCGTCCCGGATCCCGACCAACGTGTGCAGCGGCGTGCAATGACCCGCCCAGCAGATGTCGTAGTCGTGCGTGTAGGGGGACAGGGTCAGCCGCAGCTGGGCGAGCTGCGGACGCTTCGGATCCCAGATCCACCAGCCATCCTGAAGCCGTGCCCCCGGACCCGGTTCCATGCCGGCGCCCGAACCCTGCACGCGCGCCTGCGCGAGGACCAAGCGGGTGCCGTCGATCCGGTAGTGCTCTTCCCAGCGCGTCTTTTCCACCGAATGGGTCCAGGCGACGGTGAACTCGTTCGCGGGAATGCTGGCGCGCAGCACTCCGGCAACGAACAGACACGCGGCATTCAATGCCGGGGTCGGTCCGGGGTCTCGCGCAGACCGTGACCCACGATCACGCGATGGCCTTGCCCGGTGCCTGCGCGCCGCGCGACCGCCAGACGTGCCAGGCGATGAATGCGGCACTCGCGACGAATCCGGCCTGGTCGGTCCAGGGTACCGCCGCCACCAGCAGTGCAGCGGCCGCGAACGCGATGACGCGCTCGGGCCAGTTCAGCGGCGCGCGCAGGTAGCCGACCGCCGCACCACCCCACAGTCCGATCGCGACGATCGTCTTGAAAACGACGTAGACCACGGCGACGACCGACAGGCTGGCCCCCGACTTGGCCGTCTGCAGCATCAGCGCAGGGTCGTAGACGGCCATGTACGGAATGACGAATCCCGCGATGGCGATGTGAGTCGCTTTCCAGCCGATCTTCATCGGCGACGCCTTGGCGATCGAGGCCGCGGCGAAGGCCGCCAATGCGACCGGCGGTGTCAGGTCGGCCATGATCCCGAAGTAGAACACGAACATGTGCGACACGATCAGCGGCACGCCGAGCTTCAGCAGCGCCGGTGCCGCGATCGCGCTGGTGATGATGTAGTTCGGAATCGTCGGGATGCCCATGCCCAGGATCAGGCAGACGATCATCGTCAGCAGCAGCGACAGGAACAGGCTCTGCGATCCCACGTGAAGCACGAACTCGGCGAAGTTCGACGCCGTGCCGGTCAGCGTCAGCACGCCGATGATGACACCGACGATCGCGCAGGCGATGCCGACGGGAATGGCCTGGCGGGCGCCGTCGACCAGGCTATTGCGCATGACGTGCAGCGTCGCGTGACCACCCTTGATCCTGAAATTGATGGCGACGAGCAGCGCGATGGCGATGAGGATCGGCCAGATCCCGTACTTGAAGAACGAAGCAGTGACCAGCCCGAGCGCGACCCAGAACGCGACGCGGAATGCCATCGACCCGAATCCCGAGGCGATGCCTACGCCGAGGATCAGCATCGACGTCAGCGCCAGCCCGATGATGCCCGCGAACATCGGCGTGAAGCCGTCGAACAGCATGAACACCAGCACCGCGAGCGGCAGCAGCAGGTACCAGCGCCGGGCGATCGCGTGCCAGGGATTCGGGCATTCCTCCTTCGGCAGCCCCATCAGCCCGGCGCGTCCGGCTTCGAGGTGCACCATCCAGAACGCCGTGGCGTAATAGAGGACCGCCGGAACGATGGCGGCCTTGACGATCGTGACGTAGGGCACGTTGAGCGTCTCGGCCATGATGAACGCCACCGCGCCCATCACCGGCGGCATGATCTGCCCGCCCATGCTCGACGTGGCCTCGACCGCGCCGGCGAAGATCGACGAGTAGCCGAAGCGCTTCATCAGCGGGATCGTGAACTGGCCGACGGTCAGCACGTTCGCGATCCCGGATCCCGAGATCGTACCCATCATCCCCGACGAGATCACCGCGACCTTGGCCGGGCCGCCGCGCGACTGGCCGACGAATCCCAGCGCGATGCTGTTGAACAGGTTGATCATCCCGGCGTGCTCGAGGAAGGTCCCGAACAGGATGAACAGGAAGATGTAGGTCGCCGACACCAGCGTCGGGATGCCGAAGATGCCCTCGGTGCCGAGGTAGAGCTGCGAGATGAACTGGTCGAGGCCGAACGGACGATGTGCGATCGCGTCGGGCAGGTACTGCCCGAAGATACCGTAGAGGAGGAAGATCGCGCAGATCGTCGGCAGCGCGTTGCCCAGCACGCGCCGCGCACCCTCGAACAGCAGGACGATGAATATCGCGCCGACGACGAGGTCGGTCATGCTGGGGTCGCCGGCACGCTGGATCAGCTGCTGCTCGAACACCAGGTGATAGAGGCTGATCGTGAAGCAGAGGAGCGCGATCAACCCGTCGTGGACGGCGATGCGCCGGCGGTTCGCCTTGGCCGAGATCGGGTGAATCAGGAAGGCGAGGGCCAGCAGGAAGCCGACGTGGATCGACCGCGTCGGCAGGCTGGACAGCGGCGCGAACGCCGCGATGATCAGCTGGTAGGTCGAGAAGGCGAGTGCGACCCCGGCTACGAGCTTCGCTGCGTAGCCGGTGAGTTCGCGCTTGACGCCGGTTTCGTCAAATGCGGCGTCGTCGGACATTACTTCAGGATCCCGATTTCCTTGTAGTACTTCGCCGCACCCGGATGCAGCGGGACCGGCATGCCGGTCAGCGCGTGCTGGAGGTTGATCGCCTTGGCCGCCGAGTGGGCGGCGACGAGATCGGGAAGGCTCGTCCACAGCGCCTTGGTCATGCCGTAGACGATGTCGTCGCTGACGCCTTCGCGCGTGACCAGGAAGTTCGGCACGGCCGCGGTCGGGACGTCGGTGGTCTGGCCCTTGTAGGTGTCGGCCGGGATCACCGCCGGGATGTAGGCGGGATCGTTGGTTGCCTTGATGATGTCGGCCGGGATCGGCACGACGACGATAGCCACCGACGCCGCGAGGTCACGCAGCGACGAGACGCCCAGCCCCGCCGACTGCAGCGTCGCGTCGAGTTGGCGGTTCTTCATCAGCTCGACCGACTCGCCGAAAGGCAGGTATTCGGTCTTGCTGAAATCCTCGTACTTGAGGCCGGCGGCCTTGAAGATCGCCCGCGCGTTGAGTTCGGTGCCGGACGCCGCAGCGCCGACGGAAACGCGCTTGCCCTTGAGGTCGGCCAGCGTCTTGATGCCTGAATCGGCCAGCGCGACAATCTGGATGTAGTTCGGGTAGATCGCCGCGACGCCACGGAGCTTCTTCAGCGGCGCCTTGAAGCCTGCGTCCTTGTTGCCGTTCCAGGCATCCGACAGCGAGTCGCCGAGGGTGAAGGCAAGCTCTCCGCGTCCGGCCTCGAGCAGGTTCAGGTTCTCGACCGATGCCTTGGTCGCCTGCACCGAAGTCTTGACCGAAGGCAGCTGCTTGCCGATTGCATTGGCCAGCGCGACGCCGAGCGGATAGTAGACGCCGCTGGTCCCGCCGGTCAGCACATTGACATAGGTTTCCGCGGCGAACGCGGCAGGGGCGCCGAGAGTCATCGCGCCAGCCAGCAGAAGGCCCAGGGCCTTGCGAAACGTATTCATGCATTCTCCTCGAAGTGCGCTTCGCGATTGGAGTTCGCGTTCGCGCGACGGACAACGACGGTTGACGGCGGGCGCGGTCGGCGCCTGGCCCGTGCTGCGCCGGGATTATAGTGCAGAGATGCTGCGCGCGCCGTAAACCCCGATCGGCGTGCCGCTCCGGCGTCACCCGACGACCGGAACCCCCGCCGCATCGAGCGCGCGGTGCAGCGCAGCGACGTGGTCGTGCCCGGTCGTCTCGACGATGCAGACGATGCGCACTTCCGACAGATCGGGCCCCGAGAACGCGCGGTCGTGAACGATCTCCTTGATCGACGCGCCCGTCGAGGCGATGACCTCGGCCAGCCGCGCGAGGCCGCCCGGGCGGTCGCTGATCGACACGGTGAACCGCGACAGCCGGCCGTCGGCGACCAGCCCGACCTCGATCACCCGATCGAGCATGGTCAGGTCGATGTTGCCCCCGCACAGTACCAGCACCACCTTCTGCCCCGCGAGGCCAGCGAGCTTGCCCGCGAGGAAGGCGGCGAGCGGGGCCGCGCCCGCACCCTCGACGACGCTCTTCTCGAGTTCGATCAGCCGCAGCACCGCCAGCGCGATCGCCGCCTCGTCGACGGTCACCACCTCGTCGACGACGCGTTTCAGTATTTCATAGGGTCGTGTCCCGATCTGTGCCACGGCGAGGCCGTCGGCGAGCGTCGGCGACAGTCGCACCGGGACCGGGTGGCCCGCACCGAGCGCCGCCGTGAGGCAGGCCGCGCGGACGGGCTCGACACCGATGACGCGCACGTCGGGGCGCCGAGCGGCGACGACGGTGCCGATGCCGGCGATCAGGCCGCCGCCGCCGACCGGAGCGACGATCGCCTGGACGTCGGGGGCCTGCTCGAGGATCTCCAGCGCGATCGTCCCCTGGCCGGCGATCACGTGATCGTTGTCGAACGGATGCAGGAAGGTCAGCCCTTCGCGCGAGGCGATCGCCTCGGCCTCGGCGCGCGCCTCGGTCAGGTCGGCGCCGTGCAGGACCACGGTCGCACCGAACTGGCGGCAGTTGGTCACTTTCACCAGCGCAGCGAACTTCGGCATCACGACGGTGACCGGAATCCCCAGCAGCGAGCCGTGGTAGGCGACCCCCTGCGCATGATTGCCGGCCGAGGCGGCGATGACCCCGCGCTTGCGCTGTTCGGGGGTCAGCTGGAGCAGGGCGTTGCGTGCGCCACGTTCCTTGAAGCTACCGGTGCGCTGCAGGTAATCGAGCTTGCAGTAAATGTGGGCGCCGGTGAGCTTCGACAGCGGGATCGACTCGACGCAGGGCGATTCGTAGATTCCGCCGCGGATGCGTTCGCGTGCGGCCTCGATGTCGGCGAGCGTCGGCATCGCGTCAGAAAGGGAGCTCGAGCCCGGGCTTCGCGGCAGTCAGCACGCGGTGGAATTCGCGCTGGATCCGCTCCAGCGCCGCGCGATCGTCGGCCTCGAAGCGCAACACGATCATCGGCGTCGTGTTCGACGCGCGGGCAAGCCCGAAGCCGTCCGCATACTCGACGCGCAGACCGTCGATGCGGATCACGTCGGAGGCTCCGGGAAACCGCGCTTCGGCCTGCAGCTTGGCGATCAGCGAGTGCTGCTCGCCTTCGGCACAGGGGAGGTTGAGCTCGGGTGTGGACACCGCGTCGGGGAGCGCATCGAGCACTTCCGCCGGATTCGCCGCGCGGGTGACGATCTCGAGCAACCGTGCACCTGCGTAGATCCCGTCGTCGAAGCCGTACCAGCGCTCGCCGAAGAAAGTGTGGCCGCTCATCTCCCCGGCCAGTGCGGCGCCGACTTCCTTCATCTTCGCCTTGATCAGCGAATGGCCGGTCTTCCACAGCAGGGGAACGCCACCGTGGCGCTCGATCCACGGCTTGAGGTTGCGGGTGGACTTGACGTCGTAGATGATCGTGGCACCGGGCACGCGCGACAGGACGTCGGCCGCGAACAGCATCAGCTGGCGGTCGGGGTAGATGACGTTGCCCGCGGGTGTCACGACACCGAGACGGTCGCCGTCGCCGTCGAACGCGAGCCCGAGCTCGCAGTCGCCCTGCGCCAGCCTGCGCTTGAGGTCCTCGAGATTCTTGGGCTGCGACGGATCGGGATGGTGGTTGGGAAACGTCCCGTCGACGTCGCAGAACAGCTCGACGACGTCGCAGCCAAGGCGGCGGTAGAGCTCGGGGGCGTAGGCGCCGGCCACGCCGTTGCCGCAGTCGATCGCGACGCGGATCGGGCGCGCCAGGCGGATGCCCGAGGTGACGCGTTCGAGATAGGCCGGGGCGATGTCGACGCTGCGGATTGCGCCGGCGCCCGACGCCAGGTCGCCGCGCTCGATGCGCTGGCGAAGCTCCTGGATCGCGGCGCCCGACAGCGTCGTCCCGTCGATCACCATCTTGAGTCCGTTGTAGTCGGGCGGGTTGTGGCTGCCGGTGACCATGACGCCGCACCCGGTGTCGAGGTGTTGCGCGGCGAAATAGGTCATCGGCGTCGCGACCATGCCGAGGTCGATGACGTCCACGCCGGCCGCGCGTATGCCGTCGGCGAGCGCGCCGGCGAGTTCGGGCCCCGACAGCCGCCCGTCGCGGCCGACGGCGATGGCTTGGCGCTGGTGCTCGCGGGCGAGGCTGCCCAGCGCCTGGCCGATCCGTCGCACGACGTCGGGCGTCAGGGTGCGGCCGACCACGCCGCGGATGTCGTAGGCCTTGAAGATTTCGGGATTCATCGGGACGGGTTCAGACGCCTTGGATGAAGAAGTGTAGCAACCGTTCAGGAAGCCAATCGACCGTGCCCGGAAATGGGCCGCGGGCGAAACCGACGTGGCCGCCATGCGGAGGCTGCTCGAGCACGACCGCTTCGCTCACGTCGGCGGGTCCGGGCAGCGATCGCGCCGGGATGAACGGATCGTTGCGCGCATTGATGACCAGCGTCGGCAGCGCGATGTGCTTCAGCCAGGGTTTGGACGACGCGCGCGTCCAGTAGTCGCGGGTTCCGGCGAATCCGTGCAGCGGCGCGGTGACCGCGTCGTCGAACTCCCACATCGTGCGCACGCGCCTGAGCCGCGCCGGGTCGAGCAATCCTGGAAACCGCGCGGCGATCGTGAGCGATTTGGGCTTCAGCGTCATCAGGAAATGCTTGGTATAGACGCGATTGAAGCCCTTGCCGATCGCGATGCCCGCCGCCATCAGGTCGAGCGGCGTCGACACCGCCGCGGCCGCGGTGAGGAACCTGCTCGCGTCGCGGCCGGCACGACCCAGCCAGTTCAGCAATGCGCTGCCGCCCAGCGACACGCCAACGGCGTAGGCACGCGTGGCCGGGTCGATGCGGGCGCGCACGGCGGCAAGCATCGCCCCGACCTCGGCGTGATCGCCCGAGTGGTAAGCCCGCGGCAGGCGATTCGGCTCGCCGCCACAGCCGCGGAAATGGGGGATGACCCCGCGCCAGCCGATGTGCTGCAGCGCGGTGAACAGCGCCCGCGCATAGTGCGACCCCGAGCCGCCCTCGAGCCCATGGAACAGCACGACGATCGGAGCATCCAGGCGTTCGCCCGCATCGAGCCAGTCGAAATCCCAGAAATCCCCGTCCGGCGTCTCGACGCGTTCGCGCCGCAACTCGACGCGGGCGCGCCGCAGCCCATAGGGCCAGACCGTCTGCGCGTGGCCGCCGACCAGCCAGCGCGGGGCGCGATAGGGCCGGGGTCCGGGACGGGGCGTCATCGGCTCCCGGCGCTGCGCGCGAGGGCGGCGCGTTTCTCGTAGGCTTCGCGGGCGAGGGCGACGTCGTCGAGGAAATGCGAAAGCTCGGACAGCAGCAGTGCCTGAGGCCCGTCCACCAGCGCGCGCGCCGGATCGGGATGAAAGTCGACCAGGATCATGTTCGCGCCCGCGATCACCCCCTGCGCAACGACGTGGAAGATGTCGAGCAGCCCGTCGGGTGCGCGTGCGCGCGTGCCGACCGAATGCGACGGGTCGATGCCCACCGGCATGCGCGTCAGGCGCTTGACCACCGGAACGTGCGCGAAGTCGACGAAGTTGCGGTGCGGATCGCCCATGTTCGTCTTCATCCCGCGAAGGCAGAACACGATCTTGCGATTGCCCTCGGTGGCGAGATACTCGGCGGCATTGAGCGATTCGTCGAGCGTGATCCCGAAACCGCGCTTGATCAGCACCGGGAATTCCTGCTGCTTGCCGACCTGCTTGAGGAGCTCGAAATTCTGGGTGTTGCGGGTTCCGATCTGCAGCATAACCCCGGTCGGATTGCCGGTCTGGGCCAGCGCCGCGCGGATCTCGTCGACGTGCGACTCGTGGGTGATTTCCATCGCGATGACGCGAATGCCGTACTTGCCGGCGAGCTCGAACGCATAGGGCAGGCATTTGGCGCCGAAGCCCTGGAACGCGTAGGGCGAGGTGCGGGGCTTGTAGGCGCCCATCCGCGTGCAGACCTGGCCCTTGTCGCGCAGCGCTTTCATCATCCCTTCAACCGATTCGGGGGAATCGACGGCGCAGAGCCCGGCGAAGACGTTGAGGCTGTCCTGTCCGAAATGAACGCCGTTGTACTCGAATGACGAGGGTCGGTCGTCGCCCTGCTTGTGGCGACCGAGCACGCGATACGCCTCGGACACCCGCACGACCTTCTCGACGCAGGGCAGCACCTGCATCTGCTCGACGGTCAGGGTGCCGGTGTTGCCGATCAGGTAGATCTCGGTGAGGGTCACCTCGCTGCCGACTTCGCGGTGGACGCGAAAATCGACGCTTGGCAGGCGCTCGAGTTGCGCCATCAGCATTCGGTAGTCGGGGCTCTCGGGGTGGGTGTTCGGTTCGAGGACGAGGATCATGGCTTGTGGCTTTCCCGAGAAGTTTCAATGGGTTGCTAATTCTAACCCCACCGCGGAGGGCGGGCGGGCTCCTTGGGCGGCCTGTCATGTTGCGCCGCAAGATGGTGCCCGCGCAACAGCCTGCCTGTTCGTGTCAGCGAATTGGTTGCTGCGCGCGTTTGGCTTGCCGTAGACTGGCCTCATTGTTTGCACCGGCGTGCCAATTCGGCGTCGGGATCCGGTACCTGCAATCCAACCTCATGCGCAATCGACCCGGGAATAACCATTCGATGAAGAAATTGCTTGTGCTCGCGATGATCGTCGCGTTTGGCGCCGTCGCCGCCCCGGCGCTGGCCGCCGAGACCCAGAAGGCCAATACCCAGCAGAACAAGATGACGCAGTGCCAGGCTCAGGCGGGCGAGAAGAAGCTCGAAGGCAAGGAACGCCAGGCATTCGTGAACGAGTGCCTGAAGGCCAAGCCGGCGCCGGCCGCGGCAAAGCCCAAGAGCAAGATGGCGGAATGCAACGCCAAGACCAAGGGCATGAAGAAGGAAGAGGCGGACAAGGTCCGCGCCGAATGCATGAAGGCGAAATGATCACGGGGTTCCAGAACTAGCAAGGCGAATTGCCGAACACGATCGGGCGATCTCCTGTCCGTCCGATCGAGATGACAAGGCCGCATGGGGCAACCCGTTGCGGCCTTGTTTTTTGGCCGTTCCCTTTTTTGGCCGTTTCCTCAACGCTTCAGGATCAGCAGGCCTTTCAGGTATTCGCCTTCGGGAAAATTCAGTGCCACCGGATGATCGGCCGACGCGCCCATGCGGGCGACGATCGCTGCGTCCGCTTTTGCGTCGAGGGCAGCGCCGGCCACGATCTTCTGGAATAGGGCGGCGTCGATCCCGCCCGAGCATGAGTACGTCGCGAGCACCCCGCCGGGGGCGAGGAGCTTGAGCGCGAGCAGGTTGATGTCCTTGTAGGCGCGCGCCGCACGCTGCGCATGCGCGGCCGTCGGGGCGAATTTCGGCGGGTCGAGCACGATCAGGTCGTACTGCTCCCCGCGATTGCGCAGGTTGCGCAACTCGCCGAAGACATCGGCTTCGCGCCACTGCGCGCGTCCGCCATCGAGCCCGGGATTGAGGGCGAGGTTGCCGCGCGCCATCGCCAGCGCTTCCGCCGAGCTGTCGATCGAAAGTACCGAGCTCGCGCCGCCCGCCAGCGCGGCCAGCGTGAAGCCGCCGGAATAGCAGAATGCGTTAAGCACGCGCCTGCCGGCGGCGTGTCGACGCACGATCGCGCGATTGTCGCGCTGGTCGAGGTAGAAGCCGGTCTTCTGCCCACGCTCGACGTCGACGCGATAGCGCAGCCCGCCTTCGACGATCTCGACGGTTTCCGGCAGCGCGCCGAGGAGCGGGCCGGTGCGCGCGGCGAGTCCCTCGAGGCTGCGCACGTCGGCATCCGAGCGCTCGTACACGCATCGGGCCGAGGTCACCAGCTGCAGGGCCGTCGCGATCGCGGCGCGCCAGGCATCGGCGCCGGCCGAGAGAAGCTGCACGACGACGGTGTCGCCGTAGCGGTCGGCGACGACCCCGGGGAGCCCGTCCGACTCCCCGTGGAGGATGCGGCACGCAGTGTTCCGGTCATCGCGCATCGTCGTGCGCGTGCTCGCCGCATGCGCAATCGCATGCGCGAAGAACGTGTCGTCGATCGACGTGTCGGGGTCGAAGCTCCAGACGCGGGCGCGGATCTGCGATGCGGCCGACCACGCTGCGCGCGCGGCAAATGCGCCCTCGGAGTCGACGACGTCGACGGTCGCACCCAGCCCGGGGTTGCCTTCGACCGAGGCGATGGCGCCGGAAAATATCCACGGATGCCGCAGCGCAAGCGATCGCTCGCGCCCCGGCTTGAGCCTGACGACCCCCTTCGACACGATCACGCCGCGGTCGGGACGACGCGTTTGGCCGGAGGTCGATCGATGCCGGCGATCACCCGGCAACGACGCCCAGCACGCGGCCGATCGCGAAGGTGACGCCTCCCGCGATCGCGCCCAGCAGCAGCATGCGCCCGCCGGAATACAGCGCGTTGCGCCCGGTGAACAGCGACAGCGCCGCGCCGACGCCGAACAGCCCGGTGGCAGTGACGCCGATCATCCACGGCAGCGCATGGCTGCCGCCGCCGAACAGGTAGGGGGCGAGCGGCGCGAACGCTCCGATCGCGAACGAGACCAGCGAACTCGAAGCCGCGCCCAGCGGCGATCCGAGCTCGCCGGGATTGAGGCCCAGCTCCTCGCGGGCCAGCGTGTCGAGCGCGTGCTCGGGATCCGCGACCAGGCGCTTGGCGAGGCGATCGGCCTGTTTGGGAGGCAGACCCTTGGCCGCATAGATCAGGGCCAGCTCCTGGGCTTCGGCTTCCGGGTATTCCTTCAGTTCGTCGCGCTCCAGCCCGATCTGGTATTCGTAGAGCTCGCGCTGCGACTGCACCGACACGTATTCGCCGGCGGCCATCGCGAAGGCCCCGGCCGCCATGCCCGCGACGCCGGTCAGCACGACGACCTTCACGTCGGTGCTCGCGCCAGCCACGCCGAGGATCAGGCTCGCATTGGACACGAGGCCGTCGTTGATGCCGAACACCGCGGCCCGGAGATTGCCGCCGCTGCCCAGGCCGCGGTGCCGCCGCTCGAATTGGGAGCCCGCGGTCGGCGCCGTGTGACCGGGTTCGGAAGGCGGTGCGCTGCCGTAGATCGTCATGCCGCGGACCTTCATTGCGGCCAGCACGCTGCGAAGGCGACGCGGCCCCACCCATTGGACAAGCCTCGCCACCAGCCGGGTGCGGGCGTCGGGCACGAACGGCCCCGGCGCCGGATGGCCGCGTGCCGTCAGCTGCGCTCGCCAGATCGCCGCCTGGGCTTCGGCCTCGCCCGCCAGCCGGCGGAACAGCTCGGCGCGAACGGTTCCCGATTCCGCATCGGCGCATGCGCGATACAGGAAGGCCGAGCGCTGCTCTTCAGTCCAGGATTCGAGCGGGTTCATGCGGGGTACCGTCGGCGTCGGGCGAAGACGATCGGGGTCGCTCCGCGAGCGTAGGTCGGTGTCAGGCCGCGGTGACGACCGCCTCGATGCGGGCCATCACGTCGGGGGTGAGCTTCGGGACGACTTCAAGCGCTTTCATGTTCTCGGCCACCTGCGACGGACGGCTCGCGCCGGTGATCACCGACGAGACATTGGCGTTCTTCAGGCACCACGCGAGCGACATCTGCGCGAGCGTGCATCCGAGTTCCTGCGCAATCGGTGCGAGCAATTTGACCTGCTGGAGGCGGCCGGGTTCGAGAATGCGCTCGGCGAGCCACTCGAAACCTTTCAGCGCGGCGCGCGAATCCGCCGGGACGCCTTCGGCGTATTTGCCGGTCAGCAGGCCGGAGGCCAGCGGGCTCCAGGTCGTCGTGCCGATGCCGTAGTCGCCATAGAGCCGCGCGTATTCCTTCTCGACGCGGTCGCGGTGGAACAGGTTGTATTGCGGCTGCTCCATCACCGGCTTGTGCAGGTGGTGCCGCTCGGCGATTTCCCAGGCGGCGGCGATCTCGGCGGCGCTCCACTCCGAGGTGCCCCAGTACAGGGCCTTGCCCGTGGCGATCATGTCGTGCATCGCACGCACCGTTTCCTCGATCGGAGTCTCGGGGTCGGCGCGGTGGCAGAACACCAGATCGACGCAGTCGAGGCCGAGGCGCGACAGCGAGCCGTCGATCGCCTGCATCAGATATTTCCGGTTCAGCGTGTTCTTCTGGTTCGGCCCGTCGTAGAGACCCCAGTAGAACTTGGTCGACACGATGTAGGACTCGCGGCGCCATCCGAGCTTCTTCAGGGCATCGCCCATGATCGTCTCGGAGCGGCCCTTGGCATAGACCTCGGCGTTGTCGAAGAAGTTGACCCCTGCGTCGTGCGCCGCGGCCATGCATTCGCGCGCGATGCTCTCGTCGAGCTGGTTGCCGTAGGTGACCCATGATCCGAACGAGAGCTCGCTTACCTTGAGGCCGGATCGTCCGAGCCGGCGGTAGTTCATTGCAGTCATTATTCGATGAAAGTCCAGGCGGGCAGGTGAATGATCGAGGCCGTCGGTCGATCGTGAGTGTCCAGGGATCGCTGCGAAGTCCGGGCCGCATGGCGTCCGGCCATGCGCGCCCACGCCAAGTGTCCCAAGCTAGAATCGCGCCTTTCATTCTACTCCGACAGGAACTGCCAATGCCGACGCCGCACCGTGTTCGCCCATCCCGCAGCAAGCCTCCGCTCGACGTCGAAGCGCTGTGGGCGATCAAGCGAATCGGTGCGCCGACGCTGTCGCCCGACGGGCGCATCGCCTGCGCCCCGGTGACGTCCCATGACATGGACAGGAACGTCGGGTCGACCGAACTTTGGCTGTTTCCGACGGGGCACCCGGTCCCGCCGGCCCGCCCGGCGGCGAAGGCGCGCAGGCTGACGGCAGGGGACAAGGACAGCGATCCGCGCTGGTCGCCGGATGGCAGGCACATCGCGTTCACCGCCAAGCGCAAGGACGATGCCGAAGCCCAGGTGTACCTGATCGCCCCGGACGGCGGCGAAGCGACCCGGCTCACCAATCTCGCGACCGGTGCGACGGCGATAAAGTGGTTTCCCGACGGCAAGCGCATCGCGTTCGTGTCGTGGGTGTGGCCCGATCTCGACGGCGACGCCGCGCAGGCGAAGCGCCTGAAGTCGCGCAAGGACGACAAGGTCAAGGCGCACATCAGCGAACGTGGCGAATACCGCTACTGGGACCATTGGCTGACCGACGGCCGCGAGCCGCACGTCTTCGTCTGCGACGTCGCGACCGGACGCTGCCGCGACCTGCTCGTGGGGACCGGACTCGCGCTGCAGCCCTGGGAGCCGACGCCCGACCATTACGACATCTCCCCCGACGGCCGCGAGCTGGCGCTGACCATCGATCCCAATCCCGAACCGGCGATGATGAATCGCGCCGATGTCGCCGTCGTCGATCTGAAGAGCGGGCGCTGGCGGAACCTCACCGCCGGCAGCGGCATGTCCGACGAGCATCCCTGCTACTCGCCGGATGGCCGCTACATCGCCTGGCACGCCTACGACACCGAGCGCTCGTACAACGACCAGGGGCATCTGCGCGTCATCGAGCGCAAGTCGGGCAAGGTGGCGGTGATCGCGCCGGCGTTCGACCGGGCGACGCAGCACCTCCAGTGGACCCCGGATTCGAGAGCACTTCTGTCGCTGGTCGAGGAGCGTGGCCGCGTCGGATTGTGGCGCCATCCGCTGTCGAACGAGCTTCCGACGCAGCTGGTCGCCGGCGGCGCGATCTCGGGGTTCGCGCGCTCGGCCGACGGTGGCGTGCTCGTGTACACGCGCGACGGCGCGATGTACCCGCCCGCGCTGTTCGCGGCGCAGGGCGACGGCGGCGGCGAGCGGCAGATCGAGTCGATCAACCGGGCGCTGCTCGCGCGCCACGCGTTCGGCGAGGTGCGCGAATTCACCGTCAAGGGGTGGAACGGCGAGCCGGTGCAGATGTTCGTCACCTATCCGCCGGATTTCGACGCCCGGAAGAAGTGGCCGCTGATGCACTCGATCCATGGCGGTCCGCACGCGTCGCACCACGATGGATGGCACTTCCGCTGGAACGGGCAGGTGTTTGCCGGACAGGGGTATGTCGTGGCCGCCGTCAATTACCACGGCTCGTCAGGATTCGGACAGAAATTCCTCGAGACGATCACCGGGCGCTATGGCGAGAAGGAACTTGCCGACACCGAGGCAGGCACCGATTTCCTGCTGCGCGAGGGCTACATCGACCGCGATCGACTGGTGGCGACCGGCGGCAGTTATGGCGGGTTCATGGTCGCGTACATGAACGGGCACACGGACCGTTATCGGGCCTACGTCTGCCACGCCGGCTGCTACGACTGGGTCAGCATGATGGCCACCGACGGCTACCGCTTCTTCGCCAAGGAACTCGGCGCGTTCCACTGGGATGACGAGCCGCGGGTGATGCGCCAGTCACCGCACCACTATGTGAAGAACGCGAAGACGCCGACGCTGGTCATCCATGGCGAGCTCGATTACCGCGTGCCCGCGACGCAGGGGCTGCAGTACTACAACTCGCTGAAGGCCAAGGGCGTTGCCGCACGCCTGGTCTATTTCCCCGACGAGAACCACTGGATCCTGAAGCCGCAGAACTCGCGGCTGTGGTACCGCGAGTTCTTCGCGTGGCTCGCCGCGCATGGCGGCGCCTCGCGTCGGGCGCCACGACGGTAGCGGCAGGCCGACTCGGCGTCAGCCGGGCTGACGCTCAGCCCGGCGGCGCGCCGCTGCGCCGCGCCGCCGCCTCGCGCTGCTCCTGGCAGGCGATGCAGCGTGTCGCGGTCGGATAGGCGTTGAGCCGGGCGCGGGGGATTGGATTGCCGCAGCCGACGCACTCGCCGTAACTGCCGTCGGCGAGGCGCGCGAGCGCCTGCTCGACCTCGGTCAACTCGGCCAGGTCGTGCGACACCAGCGCGATGTCATGGGCGGCCATGGCGTCGGCAGCGGCCCAGTCGTCGGTGTCCTCCATCCGGTTGCGCAGGCCGACCAGACGCGGGTCGTCCTGGGTCCTGAGTTTGGCGGCGACGTCGGCGCGCAGCTCGCGCTGCCGCTCGCGCAGCCTCGCGCCCAGTTCGCCGCGCTGCGCCGGGGTGAGGGGTGTTGCCGGGTCGGGTCGATTCATGGCCGGCCATTATCGGCCAGTTCCTCCCTGTGCGCATCGGGGGCGGGAGGGCTCAGGGCCCCGCCGGGTCCCGCCCGTGTCACGTGGGGGGCTTGAATCCGCCCAGGCGGACCCGAGATTGCGAGTACAGCCCCTGCGCCGGCAGCGTGCGCAGTCCGCGCCTCTGCGGAGATGGCCCACCAACAACGCAAAGGAATCCGCCATGACCCGACTTCAGATCTACGATCCGTTCGCCGATGCCGCTGTCGACAGCCTGCTCCGCAGCTTCTTCCGTCCGGTCTCGACCGAACGCGACGCGCCCCGCGGCATCCGCATCGACGCCCTCGAGAACGACACCGCCTACGTCGTCCACGCCGACATGCCCGGCGTCACCAAGGAGGACATCCAGGTCGCGATCGAAGGCAACCAGGTCACGATCACGGCCGAGGTGAAGCGGGCGAGCGAGCCCGCCGAAGGTTCGCGGATGCTGCGCGCCGAACGCCATTTCGGTCGCTTCTACCGGAGCTTCGCGCTGCCGCTGGAGCTCGACGAGGCGACGAGCTCGGCGAAGTTCGACAAGGGTGTGCTCGAGCTGACGCTGGTCAAGAAGCCCGCCACGACGGCCCGCAAGCTGACAATCCAGTAAGGCGCCGCGCCGACGTCGTTGCATCGCATCCCCGCCGGCGGAAACACGCCGCGGCGGGGATGCATTTCGTCGAGCGTCTGCATCGAACGGGGTGCGCGGCCCGGCAGGCGCGCGACCCGCACGGTCAGCGGACGCGGTGCGCCGTGTATTCCTCCTCGATGTTGTCGCGGAAGTAGCTCCACGGCGACGACGCGCCGGCGAACCTCCGCCAGACCTCGCCGGGGACGCCGCTGAATTCGAGCGTCCCCGACGTCAGTTCCACGACCAGCCTGCGATTGCGCTCGTCGTAACCGGCAGCGCGCAGGCTGCCACCGCTCATCCGTTTCATCTCCATCGAGACTCCTCCGCCGGGGTTCCGGTGCGGTTGCGCGTCGAATGCTACGATGCGCGGCTTCGTTGCCGACCTCGCCGCAATCGATGCCATCCGGATTCTCGCGCGTCCTGGCGCTTCCTGTCCTGCTCGCCGCGCTCCTCGCCGTCCTGCTCGCCGCGATTGCCGCCCGCTCCGCGTCGGCAGCCGACCCGGCCAAGACGCTGCACATCGCATTCCCGGGCGCGGAGACGAGCTTCGACCCCGCCTTCGCTTCGGACGCGGCCTCCGACAGCATCATCGAGAACGTCTTCGACACGATGCTGGACTACGATTACCTCGCCCGTCCGGTCATGCTGGTCCCTCGCGCACTCGAGGCGATGCCCACGGTCGAGGACGGCGGCAGGACCTACGTCTGCAGGGTGCGCAAAGGCATCTATTTCACGCCCGATCCGGCGTTCAAGGGCAGGCGCCGCGAGCTGACCGCCGCGGATTTCGCCTACGGGATCGAGCGGATCCTCGATCCCGCGGTCAAGTCGCCGTGGTTGTGGCTGTTCGAAGGCAAGATCGTCGGCGGCGACGAGGCCCGCGCCCGCGCGCTGAAGACCGGGCATTTCGATTACGACGCGCCGATCGCGGGCCTGGAGGTCGTCGACCGCTACACGCTGCGCATCCGCCTCACCAGCCCCGACCTGCGCTTCGCTTACGCGCTGGCCGTGCCCAACGTCGCCGCGCAGGCGCGCGAGGTGGTCGAAGCCTACGGCAACGACATCGGTGCGCACCCGGTGGGTACGGGGCCGTACATCCTCGGGGCCTACCAGCGCAGCACGAAGATCGAGCTGGTCGCGAATCCCGGCTTTCGCGAGACCTACTACACGCCGGCCGGCCCGATCCCCCAGGCATCGCAGCCGGTCGCCGCGGCGCTGAAGGGCAAGCGCCTTCCGCTGGCCGGCCGCATCGAGATCAGCATCATCGAGGAGGGACAGGGGCGCTGGCTCGCCTTTCTCAAGGGCGAGGTCGACATCCTCGACAACATTCCCGTCGATTTCATCGACCAGGCGCTCGACGACGGCAAGTTGAAGCCCGCGCTTGCCGCGCGCGGCATCGTCCACAATGTCCTGATCCGGCCGAACACCTACTGGACCTATTTCAACATGAAGGATCCCGTGGTCGGCGGCTACACGCCCGAACGGATCGCGCTGCGTCGCGCGATCGCGATGGGTTACGACGTCGGCTCGCTGATCCGCGTATTGCTGAAAGGACGCGCGATCCCGGCGAACGGGCCGATCCCCCCCGACATCGCGGGCTACGACCCGAATCTCAGGACGCAGGCGCAGATCTATGACCCCGCCGCTGCAAGGGCGCTGCTCGACCGCTTCGGCTACAAGGACGTCGACGGCGACGGTTACCGTGAGATGCCCGACGGCAAGCCGTTGACGATCGTCCGTTGGTCGACGCCGGGCTCGGCGGCGCGCCAGGGCGACGAGCTGTGGAAGCGGAACATGGACGCGATCGGCATCCGGATGGTGTTCCGGCAGGATCGCCTGGCCGAGCTGCGCAAGATGGCGCGGTCGGGCAAGATCCAGACGCGGGGCGACGGCTGGAACGCCGACTATCCCGACGCCGAGAATTTCATGCAGCTGCTCTACGGGCCCAATGCGGCGCAGGAGAACAACGCGCAGTTCGATCTGCCCGAGTTCAACCGCCTGTTCGAACAGGCGCGCAGCCTGCCCGATTCGCCGCAGCGCACGCAGCTGTTCGACCGGATGACCAGGATCGCGATCGCGTACGCGCCGTGGCGGCTGACCTACCACCTGGTCGCCGACAGCCTGCGCCAGCCGTGGATCGGCAATTTCGTGCCGCACCCGATCCGCGACGAATCCTGGGAATACCTCGACGTCGATCCCGCGATGCGCGCGAAGCGTCGCTGAGGCGGCTGCCGACGGGGACGTGGCGGCCCGGTGCCCGCCGACCGCTCAGGCACCCACCGCCGAGGGTTGCGAGGGCAGCAGGTGGCCGAAGCCATTGCGTGCGAGCAACGTCGACCAGCGCGGATCGCCGCGCAGTCGGTCGAATGCGGGGTCGACCGGCACGCAGACGAAGTTGAAATCGCGAAGCTCGGCCGCTCGCGCCAGCCATTGCAGGGCCTCGTCGGGCCGATCCATGCGGGCGCACACCATCGCGAGCTGGTAGGGGGACGCGAACCCATCCTCGAAAGTCACCTGCAGCCACGCGAGACCCGCCTGCGCGGATTGCAGGTCGCCCAGCAGCGCCAGGGCCTGGGCCAGACCGCAGCGGCCGATCGTGAGTCGCGGATGCGCGTCGAGCAGTGCAGCGTAAGCGGCGCGCGCGGCCTCCGGGCGTCCAGCGTAGAGATGCAGGGCCGCACGCAGGTTCGCTGCAATCAGGTGATTCGGCGCAAGGTGCAGCACATCCGCCAGCGCGGCGTCCGCCCGCGCGTAATCGCGCTCGTAGAGGCTGACCAGCGCCTCGTGAGTACGCAGCGTGAGATCGAGCGGCGCTAGCGCGCGCGCTTCCGCAAGTTCCGCGCGCGCCTCCGCGAAGCGGCGGTTGAACATCAGCGACCAGCCGTAGCGCGAATGCGCGCCAGCATCCCCGGGCGCGAAGCGAACCGCCTTGAGCAGTGCGGCCTCGGCAGCGGGCCAGTCGCGGTCGAAGCTGTGATGAATGGTTCCGAGCGTTCCCCACGCTCCGCCATGTTCGGGGTTGATCTCGACCGCGCGCAGCGCCGAGCGCCGGGCGGATTCCATGGCGAGTTTCGATGGCAGCGCGGTCAGGCCGACCAGATGGACGAGTGCCAGCGCGAGCCCGGCATGCGCGTTGGGGGCGTCGGTCAGCGCAATCGCCGCCTCGAATAGCTCGACGGCCTTGTGAAGGCTGTCGATGGTCTGATCGCGCAGGCACCACTGAGCCCGGTAGATCAGGTCGCGCGCTTCGGCATTGCCTTCGATCCGGACGTACGGGCGCTGTCCGGCCAGCGACATCCTCTGCAGCCGCTGCTCCTCGGCATCGCGATGCAGCACGGCGATGATGGCGCGGGCGAGGGATTCGAGCACTGCCGGGGCGTCCACTCGAGCCGCCGTCGTGCTTCGCGACCACATCGGGGCGCCGTCGACGGTGCGGATGAGCTCCAGGCCGACGCTGAAATCATCGAGCGTGGTGTGCATCGATCCGCGCAGGACGCTGGCGACGTCCAAGGCGTGCCCCAGCTCGATCGGATCGCGACCCGAGGCACCGCCCAGGCCCTTGCCGGCCACGACGCGCAATCCGTTGAGGCGCGCGAGCGCATCGGCGATTGCGCTTGCGCAACCGTCGACGAACGCACGGTCGTCGTCGGCAGCGCCGGCGAGGGGCAGCACCGCGACCGAGGCTCGCTTGGTGGCAGACTCCGCAGATCCGAGCCGCCAGCGGGCCTCCACGGCATAGCTTCGCACCGGCAGCTCGAACTGAAGCCGCGCGGTGATGCCTTCGTCGGCGTAGTAGCGGGCGAGCTTCTTGCGCAGCCGCCGAACCTCGACGCGGACGATGGTGTCGGTCCGGGGATCGAAGCGGGCGGGGTTGCGATGGAACACCTCGACGCCAAGCACCATCTCCCGCAACCGCGCCTGGTCGCCGTCGATCGTGTGCCGGATCAAGTGGCGCAGCAGGCGCACGTGCCGCGGACTGCGGCGAAATTCGCGACTTGCCGCGAGGCGCTCGATCTCCTCATCGACGAGCGCGCGCGACAGCGCCAACCAGGGCACCGGCGTGCCGGTGCGTTTTGGGGTACTTGGCGACACGCAGTGCTGGCTCGAATATGCGTTAGCCGGATTCTCGCCGATTCCGGGGGCGTTGTCAGACGTCGATCGTGTCGGGACATTTGACAGTCGAATCCACGACGACCCCGTTCCGGGGTCTCTTCACCTAGTCGTCACCTCGGCCCGCGTAGGGCGTCGCGGCTATGAACTCGCGGGATGGCGCATGCATTGCCTTTGCTGGCCATCATTTCATGGCACGAGGCGTGCATGCACCCACGTTGAACGCGAACGCCAGACCCCTGCGAACTGCCCGCCCCTATGAGGTAAACCGATGAAACGTTCTCCTGCCACTTCGCATTTGCTGGCCGCCGCTGTGCTTGTGTCTGCTCTCGGGGTCGGACTCTGGGCGGGGACCGCCAGTGCCGCACTCATTTCCATTGATCATTACGACATCAACGATGCCGTCGAATCGGGACACGGGAACTGGTCCCATACCTACAATGGCACAATTACTGCCGGAGTCGGCTTCGACAATTTTAGCAATCCTGGTACCACTGCTACCTATTTCGGCGGGAGTGGAACTCTCAATGATGGTGTGATCGGCACCTCGACCAGCGATACCCAGTTGTTCGTAACGCCGAGCGCCAGCGATGGAACGGCGATCGATCCCGTAATATTTCTTACCTTGGATTTCACGACCGGCGGCCCTTGGCTGGTGAGCAGCATCGAAATTTACGGAGGAGACATCTCCAACAATTACATTCCCGGGGCGATCACCGGGCTTGACGTAGGTATTATCGGACCCACCGGCGGTGCTCCGGACACTCCGTTCACCACTACGTCGTTTGCCGGCAGCGTACAAAATGAGGCTGGCGGCGACGTGAATGACCGAGTGAATCTAACCGGATCGGGATTGGAACTGATGCCCGAGCGTGGCCTGCGCTTGGCCTTTCGGGATTTCAGGGAACTCTCGACAACTGGTTTTCCATCACCGAAATCAAGGTTTATGGGGAGCAAGCTCCGTCCACCAGCGGCGTTCCTGAGCCCGCATCACTCGCCCTTGTCGGCGTCGGTCTTGCCGGGTTGGCATTCTCGCGTCGTCGTCACTTGGCTTTCGGAATCTCGTAAGGCTTGCAGGAGAGCCGCATCGCCGACTGGTTGCGCAGGAGCTCGGCATCGAGCCCCTTGCCGCGCAGCTCCATCGAGCCGTTCATGTAGCGGAATCCGGAGCCCGCAGGCACCTGGTAGAGGATGACGCGCGACTCATCGGGCATGAGGATCCTCGCTTCCCCTTCGGCGAAGCGGATCACGTAGCGCTCGCTCCCGTGCTGGCAGTCGATCGTCTGCTTCGCCTCTTCGATCTCCCTCGCCGTGGGACCGGTCTGGCAGGCACAAAGCGCGAGCGCGGCGAGGGCGCAGCAGACGCGATAGGGTCGCAGGGACATGCGCGGACTCCAGGGAGGAACGACGGTGGATCGAGGATAACACTGCGCCTGGCAGGCCCGGGAGCGCCTGCGCTCAGGCACGGTCGGACGCGAAAAGCACGCAGTTTCGGATAACGAAGCCGACCGCGATCACACGCCGACGCGCAATCTTGCGACCAGCGGCCGGAAGCGGATGCTCTCCGGGTAGGACAGCACCTCGGTCTGCCGACCCTCGCGTATCGCCTGCTGGGTCCGCTGCCACCATCCGGGCGCGAGCAGGTCGGCGTGGAACGCCATGAAGGCTTCGCGCACGCGGGGATCGGTCAGCAGGAACGTCGCGAATTCCTCGGGAAAGATGTCGTGCGGTCCCACCGGGTACCAGACATCGCCGGACATCTCGTCGAAGCCGGGCGGAGGAGGCGGGATGCTGCGGAACCTGCAGTCGGTCAGGTACTCGATCTCGTCGTAATCGTAGAACACGATGCGGCCATAGCGCGTGAGGCCGAAGTTCTTGAACAGCAGGTCGCCCGCGAAGATGTTGACCGCCGCGAGCTCCTTGATCGCATTGCCGTAGTCGCGGATCGCCCGCACCCGCTCGCCGTCGTCGGCGTTGGCGAGGAACAGGTTGAGCGGCGCCAGTCGGCGCTCGATGTAGACGTGCCGGATCACGACGTAGTCGCCGTCCCGTTCGATCTGCGACGGCGCGGCCTCCTCGAGCTCGGCGATAAGTTCCGGCGTAAAGCGGTCGAGCGGAAAAGCGACATCCGAATACTCGAGGATGTCGGTCATGCGCCCGGCGCGGTCGTGGTGCTTGACCAGCGCGTATTTCTGCTTGACCCGCGCCCGGTCGGTGTCCTTGGAGGCGGCAATGTGGTCGCGGATCACCTTGAACACGTAAGGGTACGAGGGCAGCGTGAACACCGCCATCACCAGGCCCCGGATTCCCGGTGCCACGACCAGCTTGTCGGTGGAGTGCTTCAAGTGGTGCAGGAAGTCCCGGTAGAACAGCGTCTTGCCGTGCTTCTGCAGCCCGATCATCGTGTAGAGCTCGGCGGCCGTCTTGTCCGGCAGCATCGAGCGCAGGAACGCGACGTAGGCCGACGGCACCTCCATGTCGACCAGGAAATACGCGCGGTTGGCCGAGAAGAGCAGTGCCAGCTCGGCCGGATCGGTGAGCACCGCATCGACGTAGAGCTGCGCATCGGGACCGTGCTTGATCGCGACGACGAACGGCCACGTGTGCACCCCGTTGACCACGCGTCCCACCGCGTAGGCCGTCTGGTTCCGGAAGAACAGGTTCGACAGGACCTGGACCTGGAAATTGGCGTCGACGACGAACGGTCGCGGCAGCCGGCGGCGCATCGCGGAAAGCGCGTGGATCAGGTCGAGGCGGAAATCGGCGAAAGGGGTCGACAGCCCCAGGTCGAGCACCAGGTCGATCAGCGCATTGCGCAGTCCCTGCTGCCGCGGGTAATAGCTGCGGTACGACGGCGCGTCGGCGTCGAGGTACTCGGTCGACGCCGCCGGGCGCACGAACATGCAGCGATTGTGGAAATACATCCGGTGCAGCAGCTTCGACGAGACGGTGTTGAAGAATGTCTCGGCGCATTCGGGTTGCCGGTGGTCGACGAGCAACCCGATGAACTGGCGCTTCACCCGCGCCCAGAAATCGTCGTCGGCGCCGCTGTCGGGCCGCCTGAAGCGGAAATCGCGCTCGATGCGATCGACGGTCTCGGCGACGCGCCGATCGTAGAAGTCGATGCGGTCACGTCCGACGTGTCCGATCGCCAGCCAGTTCGCGGACTCGAAATGACGCTTGGCCGCGCGCGCGCACTCGCGAAACAGCGCGTAGTGGCGGTTGAAGCCTTCGAGGATGACCTCGGCGATCGGCCCCGGCGACGCATCGGCGACGGCCGCGGCGTGGCCCTCGGCGACGCTTCGATCGGGCGCGTCGCTCATCGGGGCCGCACCGTGCGGGGCGAGATACCCGCTGGACGTTGCATCGCCGATGTCGCGCGGGGTCCCGGTGCAGGGAAGGGCGTCAGTCCTCCTTCGCCTTCTGCATGGTTTCGTTGTATTCCTTGACGCCGTTGTTGTATTCGACCACCGCGGCATTGGCGGCATCGACGTGCGGCTTTGCCAGCGCCTGCTGCTCGTCGTAGAACTTCTTGAGGCAATCGATGTAGGCGACGAAATCCTTCTGCCAGCTTTTCAGGCGCATTTCGCTTGCGAGCTTGCCCGGAAATTCATCCGGATGGACACAGGAGGGCTTGGGTATCGGCGCAGTAGCAGGGGCGGCAGACGCGGCGGATTGCTGCGCCAGCGCCGAGCACGAAACGCCGAGGCTGACGGCAACGGCTAGGCAGACACGGGCGGTGCGGGCGGTCATGGATGGGCTCCTCGTTGCGATGGGCCGCATTCTACCTGCCCTGCGATCGGCCTGCCGCCGGCGCGCAGCGGCCCCGGTCGCGCGGCATCGCGCGGCGGCACAAAGGCACGTCCCGGTCCTGCGTGACCGGGGTCCGTCGTGCCGACGACCGCGATCAGCCGACCGGTCGTTTCACCAGCGGACAGCGCAACCAGTGGATCTCGGTGTAGCTGCGCTCGGCGGCGCGCTCGACCTGCGCCATGTGTTCGGTGTCGCAGACGTAGCCGTCGCCGGTGTCGCTCCTGGTCAGCGCGACCGGCGCACATCCGGATCCGAGCATTCCCGCAGCCAGGGTGGAAAGCAGCAGCAGCGTCTTCATGGCATGCCCTCCTTGCGGGACCATCATAGGCAGCCGGGGCGCGGATCGCAAGGGAGGCAAGCGAGCGTCGCGCCGGGCCCGGCGCGCTAGGGCGAACGCGCGGCGAAGGTGTTGCAGTCGCGCAGATCGCCGGACTGCAGCCCGGTCCTGAACCACCGCACCCGCTGCGCTGCCGAGCCGTGGGTGAACGAATCGGGGGCGACGTAACCCTGCGTCATCTTCTGGATGCGATCGTCGCCAACCGCGGCAGCCGCCTGCAGCCCGCCGTTGACGTCGCCGGTGTCGATCAGCCCGCGCTTCTCCGCGAAGAACGCCCACACCCCCGCATAGCAATCCGCCTGCAACTCGAGGCGCACCGACAGGGCGTTGGCCGCTGCGCTGGTCGCTGCGCTGCACCTGCGCGTCGAACTGGCGCATCGTGCCGAGGAGGTTCTGGACGTGGTGCCCGACCTCGTGCGCGATCACGTAGGCCTGGGCGAAGTCGCCCGGAGCGCCGAAGCGCGTGTGCAGCTCGCTGAAGAACGTCGTGTCCAGATAGACCTCGCGATCCGCCGGACAGTAGAACGGGCCGACGGCGGCTTGCGCGCGCCCACAGGCCGACTGGGTCGACCCGCGGAACAGCACGAGCTTCGGCGGCTCGTAGCGCGAGCCCATTGCCTTGAAGACCGCAGCCCACACGTCCTCGGTATCGCCCAGCACGCGCGCGGAAAAGTCCTTGTTCTTCTCGCTCTGCGACGGCGCCGCCGGCGGCGCCCCGTCGGTTCCGGCGCCGTACTGCGGTCCGTAGCCGGGCGCCGGCGCCGATTGCGAGGCGGGCGGCTCGCCGCCTCCGCCGCTCAGCAGGCCGAGCATTTCGAGCGGATTGATGCCGAGCAGCCAGCCGATGATGACGACGACGATCAGCGCGCCGCCGCCGAGGCGCATGCCGCCGAACGGAAGGCCGCCGCCTCCACCCGTCCCGGAACCCTCGGGCGCGCCGCCGGTACGATCCTCGACGTTGTCGCTGCGCCTGAAATCACCCCATCGCATCGCAATCTCCCCCGGCCCGACGCAGCGCGGCGGACCGGCCGCCAGAGGTCAGGGCTTCAGCGAACGATAGAGGAACGGCAGGCTGACGTCCATCCGGTAGTCGATCGACGAATGCGTGTCGTCGAATTCTTCGTAGACGTGGGGGATGGCGTGCTGCGACAGGCGCTTGGACAGCACGCGTGCGCCGTAGTGCAGGTGGTACTGGTCGCGCCATCCGCAGTCGATGTAGATGCCGCGCAGCGACCGGAGATTGTCCCGGTGCGCGGCGACCATGTTCACCGGGTCGTGGCGCAGCCAACGCTTCCAGCGCGCAGGGATGAGTTCCCCGGTCTCGAGGTTGAAAGGCAGGCGGAAGCCGAGCGGCGCCTTGGGGTCGGGGTCGTAGCTCGCGGCCATCGCGAGGTTCATCAGCGCGTGCGCTTCCGCGTCCGACAGCTTGTCGCGCGACCAGACGTGCTCGAGGAAGCGACGGACGCGACCATCGTCGCGGCCGTCCCCCGCGCCATGCTCGTCGTGCAGGACGTCGATGCGCCCGGGCCGGCGCGCTCGCCTGCGAAAGCGGTCGAGCTCGTTCAAGGTGCGCGGCCAGTCGGTGTAGTAGCAGAAGTCGAACAGCGCGTCGCCCGAATGGTCGGCGATCGCCCCCCAGTGGCTTGCGTAACGCATGCCGTGGACGATCGCACCGTAGCCGCCCGACGACTTGCCGAAGCAGCCGCGGTGGTCGCGCGAGGCGAGGGTGCGGAACTCGCGGTCGACGAAGGGGATCAGTTCACGCGTGAGGTAGTCGGCATAGCGACCGATCGCGCTGGAATTGACGTACTGGTTTCCGCCCATCGACGTGAAGCAGTCCGGAAAGACGAGGATCGCGGGACCCATCCTGCGCTCGGCGATCAGCCGCGCTGCGCGTTCCGGGAGGTTCTCGTCGAAAGGCCTCCAGTTCAGGTGGGCGAGCCCCGATCCGGTGAACCCGACGAGGTCGAACAGCACCGGGTAGCGGCGACCGCGTCCGGACGTCCGTCCCCGGCGAGTGCCGTCGTCATAGCCCGGCGGCAGCCAGACGGCGAGCTTGCGCAGGTGCGGATCGCCCAGAGGATTGTCGGCGAGCACCCGCGAGTCGAACTCGAGGATCATCGTGGTGCCGGAAGCGTGCGTCGTCGTCTTGCGTGTCATGGTGGCGCTTCGTCGTGGTGGGGGCGCCGCGATTGTGCCGGGTGCCGGATCGCGCGGCAATGTGCGTGGCCAAAAGGCTAGAATCACGGATTTTGCCCGCGCCCCGATGACTTCGACCGATTCCGGCGCCGCCCAGGCGCGGCTCCAGGCGATAAGCCGCAGCCAGCTGTTCGCCAGTTTCCTCAAGATGGGGCTTCTGGGTTTCGGCGGCGTCCTGCCGTGGGCGCGCCGCGTCATCGTCGACGAGCGGCGCTGGCTCTCCGATCGCGAATTCGCCGAGCTGATCGGGCTCTGCCAGGTGCTGCCCGGTCCCAACGTCGTGAATCTGGCAGTCATCGTCGGCACGCGCAGCCGCGGCCCGGTCGGCGCGCTGCTCGCCGTCGGGGCGCTCCTGTTCGTGCCAGTCGGCGTCATGCTGCTGATCGCGATGTCCTACGACCAGGTCGCGAACGTTCCCTACGTCCGCGACGGCATCGCAGCGGCTTCCGCGGCTGCGGCGGGATTGATTCTCGGCACGGCGACGCGGCTCCTGCTGCAGGCCCGGCCGCCGCTGCGCGGCGTGCTGACCGGCGGTGTGGCATTCGTCGCCGTGGGTCTCCTGCACTGGCCGCTGTTCTGGGTGATCGTGGTGCTGATCGCCGTCGGCATCACCGCGGAATGGCGGGCGTCGCGATGAGCGCCGCCGGGCCGACCCAAGGCGCGAATTGCGCCCCCTCCGTGGGCAGCGCAGCGGCGACTGCCGCAAGCGTGGGGGCGGCATGAGCGCGAACCTGCACGTCCTGACCGAACTCGCGATCCGGTTCTCGGCGCTGTCGCTGGTGGCGATCGGCGGGATCAACGCGATCGTGCCCGAAATCCACCGGGTCGTCGTCGACGTGCAGGGCTGGATGACCAGCGCCGAATTCGCGCGCCTGTTCGCGCTTGCCCAGATCGCGCCCGGTCCCAATGCAATGGTCGTCGCGCTGGTCGGCTGGAAGGTCGCCGGCGTCATGGGCGCGCTGGTCGCGACGGTCGCGACCTGCGGACCGTCGTCGCTCGCCTGCTATTACGCGTGGCGGTGGGCGGACCGGCTTGCGGAATCGAGATGGCGCGCGATCGTGCAGCGGGCGCTGGCGCCGATTGCCATCGGCCTGATCATGGCGAGCGGCTACACGCTGGCGCAGGGCGCCGATCGGTCGCCGGGAGCGCTTGCACTGACGCTTGCCGCTGCGGCGGCCCTGGCGTTCACGCGGATCAACCCGGTGTGGCTGCTGGGCGTCGCGGCGCTGGCGGGAATCGCCGGCATCGCCTGAGCGTACCTACCGCGCTCCTACTTCGCTCGCGTCGCCTTCTTCTTCGCGGCCCTGGACTTCGCCGCCTTGTCCTTTTCCGGATCGAGCATCGTCCCGCGGCAGCGCGGCGAGCCGCAGCGGCAGCCGTAGGCCGCGAGCAGTCGCGCGCTGCGCCGGCCGGGGACGTTCAGCTTGTAGTCGTAGGCGAGCTCGTCGCCGGCGTGGATCGTCCGCTTCGCGGCGATGATCACATGCCCATCCTCGTCCTCGTAGGGCTCGCAGTTGGGCTGGCAGCTGTGGTTGATCCAGCGTGCCGCGTTGCCGCGTACGGCGGCGTCGATCACCCTGCCGTCGTTCAGCTCGAACAGGAAGGTGTGGTACGGGTTGTCCGGGTCGCTGTCCGGCAGCTCGTCGGCTTCCTCCATCGATATGCGCCGGCCACGGTATTCGATGATGTCTTCGCCCTTGCGGATCGTGCGGGTTGCGAAGACGCCACGGCCGTGGATCGGCGAGGTGCGCACGGCGTAGGCGGGTTTGGCGCGATCGGAAGTGGCAGGGCGGCTGCGGGCGGGCATCGGACTGGGCAGGAGGAGGTTGTCTGGACACGCGATTGTCGCACGCGGGCCGCGCCTGCACCGCGGGTCCGGCTTGCGCGTCGAGGTGTTTTCCCTGATAATAGTTCGCATACGAACGACTCATATGCACATGAAACCCGCGACGAAACACGCGCAACGCCCGGCCGATGCCGCGCGCCTGGATGTCCGCGCGCCGCGCATGCCGCCGCGCATGCCTTCCGATCCGGTCGAGTCCCTCGGGCTGCTGTTGCACGGCCTCGCCAAGGGGTGGCGCGAGGCGATGGACCGGCGCCTGCGTCCGCTGGGGCTGACGCGCGTCCAGTGGCAGGCGCTGCTGTGGCTGTCGCGCGCAGGCGGCGAGCTGGTGCAGGGCGAGCTCGGCGACCTGCTCGAGATCGGCGCACCCGCGACGGTTGCGCTGGTCGACCGGATGGAACGCGACGGCCTGGTCGCCCGCCATGCGGTGCCCGGCGACCGTCGTCGAAATGCCGTGATGCTGACCCCGCAGGCGGGTCGTCTCCTCAGGGCGATCCAGGGCGTCGCCAGTGAGCTGCGTCACGAGGTGAAGGCGGGGCTCACCGGGGAGGAGCTGAAGACGCTGTGCGCGCTGCTCTCCAAGGCGAAGCATCGCATCGACGGATTGAAGCGATGACAGCCAGGAAGCGTTCGTTCTCGCTGAAGCGTACGTCGGGGCTCGCGCTCGGCGCCCTGGTCGTCGTCGCGGCGCTCGCCGGTGGCGGCTGGTACTGGTACCGGGACAGCCAGTACCGCAGCACCGAGAACGCCTACGTCAACGCGAGGATCGTCCAGGTGTCGTCGCTGGTGATGGGCCAGGTGGTCGAGGTCCCCGTGCACGAGAACCAGTACGTGCACGCGGGCGACGTGCTGTTCGAACTCGATGCGCGGCCGTTCCAGGCTGCGCTCGACGAGGCGCTGGGCAAGCTCCATCAGGCCGAGCAGGGGACGCGACAGGACAGCTCGGAGTTGCTCGCGACCGAGGCCGACGCCGCGAGGGCGTCGTCGGATCTCGTGAACGCCGACGCCAATCTGCGCCGCACGAGCGAGCTGGTGCGCCAGAACTTCATGTCGAAGCAGGCTGCCGACGACGCGCAGGCGCGCGTCGCTGCGGCCCGCTCCGCGCTCGACGCCGCGAAGGCGCGTGCCGACAAGGCCCGTGCCGCGCTGGCGCAGAAAGGCGGCGAGACTCCGGCGGTCCGGGTGGCTCGGGCCGAGGTCGACAAGGCGCAAATCGACCTCGAGCACGCGGTCATGCGGGCACCGGCGGATGGGTGGGTGACGCGCTTCGACCTGACGCGCGGCACCGTCGTCACCCCCGGGACACCGCTGTTCGCGCTGGTCGAGGATCGCAGCTTCTGGGTCGACGCGAACTTCAAGGAGACCGAGCTCGCGGGCGTGAGCCCGGGCCGGCCGGCGACGATCGTCGTCGACATGTACCCCGGGCACGCGTTTCATGGCAAGGTCGAAAGCCTCGCCGGCGGGACGGGCGCGGCGTTCTCCCTGCTGCCGGCGCAGAACGCGAACGGCAACTGGGTCAAGATCGCGCAGCGCATTCCGGTGCGAGTGAGCATCGCCGATGCCGATCCGGCGTATCCATTGCGCGTGGGCGCAACGGCCACCGTGTCCGTCAGGCTCGAGCATTGAGCCGCGAGGCGGGGGTCGTGTGCAGCCGCGGCCATGGCGTCGTCAGGGGCTGAAGCAGCGATGCAACAGGACGGCGGATCGCGCTTCTTCCTGACGTTGGCGGTGATGGCCGCCACCGTGATCCAGGTGCTCGACACGACGATCGTCAACGTCGCGCTGCCGCACATGGCGGGTGAGCTGTCGGCGTCGACCGACCAGATCAGCTGGGTGCTGACGAGCTACATCGTCGCGTCTTCGGTCGTCATGCCGATGACGGGATACCTCGCCGATCGCCTCGGTCGACGGCGGTACCTGCTCATCTCGATCGCGGGCTTCGTCGTTGCCTCCGCGCTGTGCGGCATCGCCACCTCGCTGACCGAGATCGTGTTGTTCCGTCTGCTGCAGGGGCTGTTCGGCGCGTCGCTGGTGCCGCTGTCGCAGGCGATCATGGTCGACAGCTATCCGCTGCACGAGCGCGGCAAGGCGCTGGCGATCTGGGGCATGGGGGTGATGGTGGCGCCGATCCTCGGTCCGACGCTCGGGGGCTGGCTCACCGAGACGGTCAGCTGGCGCTGGACGTTCTACATCAACATTCCGGTCGGGGCGCTGTCGCTGGCGCTCGCCGCCCGCCACGTCCCCGACACGCCGGTCAAGACGCGCGAGATGGACTGGTGGGGCCTCGTGTTCCTCGCGACGTTCATCGGCGGCCTGCAGTACCTGCTCGATCGCGGGCAGCAGGAGGACTGGCTGTCGTCGACGTCGATCCGGATGTCGCTGCTGGCGCTCGCCGTCGGGCTGGCGCTGTTCGTCGCGCATTCGCTGACGTCGCGCCGGATGACGCTGTTCAACCTGCGGATGTTCGCCGACCGCAATTTCGCCGCCGCCTCCTTCGTCGGGGGCGCGATGGGGCTGTCGCTCTATGGCGGCATGCTGCTGCAGCCGGTGCTGTTCGAGAGCCTGCTCCAGTACCCGACGCTCGACACCGGGCTCGCGATGATGCCGCGGGGCATCGGCAGCCTGATCAGCATGCTGATCGTCGGCCGCCTGGTCGGGAAGGTCGGCGCCAAGCCGCTGATCTGGTTCGGACTCGCGTCGGGCGTCACCGGCGCATGGATGATGACCCGGGTCAATCTCGACTCGAGCGCGGCGATGATGACCCTGCCGCTGGTCCTGCAGGGCATCGGCGTTGGCTTCGTCTTCGTCCCGCTGTCGGCAATCGCGTTCGCGACGCTGCCGAAGGCGCTGGCGACCGAGGCGGCCGGGGTCTACAGCCTGATACGGTCGATCGGCTCGTCGATCGGCATCTCGATCGTCAGCGTCGCGATGACCCGCGGCGCCCAGGCGAGCTGGGGTGAGCTTCGCGGCTACATCGATCCATTCCGGTTCGAGGTGCAGCAGTACCTCGACCCGCTGCGCCTGAAGGCCCGGGGCACCGGCCTCGCGCTGCTCGCGCAGCAGGCGGCGCAGCAGGCGCAGATGCTGGGCCTGCTGCAGGCGTTCTGGGTGATCGTCGTGAGCTTCCTCGCGATGATTCCGCTGGTGATGCTGCTGAAGCCCGGCCGCGGACGCGCTGCGCCGGAGGTCGTCGCGGCGGAATAGGGACGCCCCGGCGGCGATCGTCGCCCGGCTTTGGCGCATCACTGCCGGACCGCGCCGATCAGCGTCAGCGCGATCGGCGTGGTCAGGGCGGCCAGCGCGGTCGTGAGCACGATCGCCGAGGCCACTGCGCTGCCCAGCACGTCGAACTGGCGGGCCATCAGGTAGACGTTCGCACCCACGGGCAGCGCGGCAAGCATGACGACGGCCGAGGTCTCGAGCGGAGGCAGGCCGAGCATCCGGGCCAGCGCGTAGACGACCAGCGGCTGCGCGACGAGCTTCAGCATCGCGATCGCGGTGCTTTCGCGCCATCCAGCGCGCACCCCGAATTCGGCCAGCCCCATCCCCAGCGCGATCAGTGAAAGCGGCACCGCGGCCTGGCTCACCATCTGCAGCGTCTGGTCGATGACGCCCGGCAGCGGCCAGTTCAGGAAGCCGAATGCGGTGCCGCCGAGGATGCTCGCGACGACCGGGTTGCGCAGAACGCCGCGGCCGGTCTTCGCGATGCCGGGGAGCGACAGGTCGCGATGTTTCGCCCATTCGACCGAGACGCTCACCAGCGTCCACAGCGTCAGCGAATTGAACACCAGCACCAGAGACACCGCGGGCAGCGAGGCGTCCCCCAGCGTCACCTTGGCGAGCGGAATGCCGAGAAGCACGTTGTTCGAGAAGATCCCGCCGATCGCGAACACCGACTGCGTCGCGCCGTCCATTGCGAACACCCACGCACCGAGCACCCGGCCGATCGCATAGACGACGAGGCAACCGCCGAAGAAGGCGATCAGCAGGCGCAGGTCCACGCGCGGCAGGTGTGAAAAGTCGCTCATCAGCCTGAACAGCAGGGTCGGCACGGCGACGGTGAACACGAAGCGGGTCAGCGCATCCGAGGCGCTGCGCGGCCAGCCGAAGCGCGACAGCGCGTACCCCACGAGCACGAGCAGGAACAGCGGCGCCGTCAGCGCGACGAGATGCAGCAGCATGGGCGCGGCGGCGTGCGGGGCGAGCGGGGAGGAGGGGGGCGGATGCGCGATGGTGACGGGCGGGTGATCCGGCGGGTGTGGCGGAGGCCGTCAGCCGCGCGGGCCGATCAGGGCCAGGAACTCGTCGCGGGTCGCCTGCGACTCGCGGAAGGTGCCGAGCACTGAGGAGGTGATCATCTCCGAGTTCTGCTTCTCGACGCCGCGCATCATCATGCAGAGGTGCTGCGCCTCGATCATCACGCCGACGCCGCGCGCATCGATCGACTCCTGCACGGCATGCGAGATCTGCTCGGTCAGACGCTCCTGGAGTTGCAGCCTGCGCGCATACATGTCGACGAGCCGCGCGAGCTTGGAGACGCCGAACACGCGACCGGTCGGGATGTAGCCGATGTGGCATCGTCCGAAGAACGGCAGCATGTGGTGCTCGCACAGGCTGTAGACCTCGATGTTCTTCACGATGACCATGCTGTTGGTCGTCTGCGTGAAGATCGCGTCGTTGATCACCGTCGCGATGTCGGTGCGATTGCCGGAGGTCAGGAAGGCGAGCGCTTTCGCGACCCGGCTCGGGGTCTTGACGAGTCCTTCGCGCTCGGGATCCTCGCCCAGGGCTTCCAGCAATTCGCGGGTCAGGCGCTCGATCCGGTGGATGTCGATGGGCATGGCGTGAGGGTCACGGTGGAGGCAACGATGAGGCGCAGGTCGGCCGCGCGCGGTGCACAGTATGGAAGATCGACCGGCTGCGTGCCAACCGCGATGCGATCGGGGGTAATCGCGAGGCGATGATGTCGCCATGCGTGCGCTTCCGCTCGAGCGGGCGGGAGTCGATGTCGCCGCGGCAGGCCGGGCCGGCCCGGATGTGCGATCATCCTTCGCGTCGGCGCAGCATCCGGGCGCCGGACGGCAGTTTGCATTGGAGATCGTTCGAATGAAATGCGCCGGTTGCGGCAAGGAAGTCGCGCAGACTGCGCATTATTGCGATCACTGCGGCGCGCGGCAGCCCGCCTCGGGCGGACGGATGGCGCAGATGGGCGGCGAAGCCGTCGATGCCGCAGCCGCAACGTCCGTTTCGACATCGTCCCCGAGGCGGGGCGGGTCGATCGCATTCGTCATCGGGACCGTGCTCGCCGTCGCGCTGGTCGCGGTCGCGGCATGGCGGGTCCTGGACCACGGGTCCGCGCCCCTCGAAACACGGGCAACGGGAGAGGCGCCGGCGAGCGTGCCTTCCGGCGCGGTGCCGCCTCCCGCCGATCAGAGCGCAGCTCCGCTGCCGCCCGCGGAGCCGTTACCGCCGGTGGATACGGGAAATCCGGCGGAGGAGGGCGGTGGCACGAGCGCCGCCGCTGCATCGGACACCTCGACGATGGAGGAGTCCGCGCCGGCGAGCGCCCCTGCGCCGCCGGCAACCGGCGAGCGACCGGCTGGAGCGGACAAGGGCGCGGCCCCGCGCGCGCGCGGCGCGACTGCAACGAAGGCGGCCAAGCCGGTCAAGCCGGCGCGCCCCGCGACGGCCGCGACCACCGCGGTTGCGCCGGGGACCTTCCCATCCCCGACCGCCAACGCCGCCCAGGCGCCGACCCCCGCGCCAGCAGCGGCGAACGATCACTGGGCCCGGATGGAAGAAGACATGGGGAAGTGCACGCGCGAGGATTTCATCAACCGCGTCATCTGCGCCCAGCGGGTCAAGTACCGCTATTGCCCCGGCTACTGGGGCAAGGTCCCGCAATGCCCCGGCAGTCCGGCCAGCGAACACGAATAGCGGGCACGCGTCGGCAACGCCCTTGGCGGCCCGCCGTCCGCCGCGCCGGTTGCGGGCGATCAGCCGCGACCGACGTAGGGCATCTTGGTGGCCATCACCGTCATGAACTGCACGTTCGCGTCGAGCGGCAGGCTCGCCATGTAGACGACAGCACGGGCGACGTGCGCGACGTCCATCCGCGGTTCGGCTGCAATCTCGCCGTTCGCCTGGGGAACCCCCGCCGCCATCCGCGTCGTCATGTCGGTTGCCGCATTGCCGATGTCGATCTGCCCGCAGGCGATGTCGTACCTGCGGCCGTCGAGGGACGTCGATCGGGTGAGCCCGGTCATCGCGTGCTTGGTCGCCGTGTAGGGCGCCGAATTGGGTCTCGGCGCGTGCGCGGAGATCGAGCCGTTGTTGATGATCCGGCCACCGCGGGGTGACTGCGATTTCATCAGCCTGATCGCGCCCTGCGTGCAGAGGAAGGCGCCGAGCAGATTGGTGTCGATGACGGCGCGGATCTGCTCGACCGTCAGGTCTTCCAGCGGCACGGCAGGGGCGCCGGTCCCGGCGTTGTTGAACAGCAGGTCGAGCCGCCCGAAGCGCGCAGCGATCGCGTCGAACAGCGCGCGCACCGAATCCGGATCGGTGAGATCGGTCGCGATCGCGAGGCTGCGGGATCCGTTCTCGCCGGCATCGCGGACGGCCCCGTCGAGGGCTGACTGGCGACGTCCCGCCAGGACGACGTGCCAGCCGTCGTCGAGCAACGCGAGCGCGGCTGCCTTGCCGATCCCGCTTCCCGCGCCGGTGACCAGCGCGACACGAGGTGGTCCTTCCATCATCGTCCTTCCCTGGATGCGAGCGGCGACAGTAGCACGTGCCGCAGACCCAAGGCTGCGCGCGCGAGAACTACGATCGTGCCGTCGCCGCCGTGGGGTGCCCGCGTGAGGCGAGGCGCAGCTTGCGCGTTCCCGGCGGCGCGAACAGCGTCGGCGCCGCGATTGCATAGCCCTGCGCGAAGTCGATGCCCGCGCGGCGCACCGCATCGAGGGTCGCCGCGGTCTCGACCGATTCGGCGATCGTCTGCTTGCCCATGACCTGGCCGATGCGATGGATCGCCTCGACCATCGCCGAATCGACGGGATCCTGGAGCATGTTGCGCACGAAGCTCCCGTCGATCTTGAGGTAATCGACCGGCAGCCGCTTCAGGTAGGTGAACGACGACACGCCGACGCCGAAGTCGTCGAGTGCGAAACGGCATCCGGGCTCGCGCAACGCACCGATGAACTGTGCCGCCCGCGACAGGCTGGTCACCGCAGTCGTCTCGGTGATCTCGAAGCAGATCATGGAATGCGGGATGCCGAAGCGCGCGAAGTTCTCGCGCACGTAATCGAGGAACTGGTCGTCGCCGATCGAAGCGCCCGAGACGTTGATCGCGTAGGTTCCGGAACTGTGGGCATCTCCCGCGGCGAGGCGCTCCGCGAGGACGCGGAACGCGGTGCGCATCACCCAGCGGTCGATCGTGGGCATCAGGTGATAGCGCTCGGCCGCGGGTATGAATTCGATCGCGGGAATCAGGTCGCCGCGCTCGTCCATCAGTCGCACGAGCAGTTCGTGGTGCGTCGCCTCGCCGGCCGTCGCGTGCAGCGCGAGCATCGGCTGGGCATAGAGACAGAGCCGGTCCTCGGCCAGCGCGCGATGTATCCGGTTCACCCATTCCATCTCCCCTCGGCGCAGCGCGACCTCGCTGTCCTCCGGCAGATAGACCTGGACGCGGTTGCGGCCCTTGTCCTTGGCGAGGTAGCACGCGGCGTCCGCCGCCGACAGCACGCTCGCGAGCGTGTGTGGAGCGTCGGCGAGGTTGACGAGGCCGATGCTGACGCCGATCGTGAACGACCGGTTGCGCCACGCGAAACGGAAATCGATGATCGACTTGCGAAGTGCCTCGGCGATGCGCAACGCCGGGCCCGGCGGGCAGTGCGGCAGCAGGACCCCGAACTCGTCGCCGCCGAGCCGGGCGAGCACGTCCCCTTCGCGCAGTTTCGGCCGCAGCAGCGCTCCGATCTGACGCAGCAGTTCGTCGCCTGCCGCGTGCCCGCCCGTGTCGTTGACGATCTTGAACTGGTCGAGGTCGAGGTACAGCACCGAGTGCTGCGTGCCATCGTCGGCCGGGCGGTCGACGAGCGCGCGTACCCGCTGCTCGAACTCGCGCCGGTTGAGAAGCCCCGTCAGCGGGTCGTGGCTCGCGAGGCTGGAGAGCTGGGCCGCGTACTGGCGTTCGCGGCTCATGTCCTGGATCACGAGCACGGCGCCGACGATCTTCGCGCTTCGATCGCGGATCGGCGCGACGCTGTGATCGATGGCGATCGACTCGGCGCCACGGCACAGCAGCACCACGTTGCCCTCGGCCTCGACCGTCGCCCCTTCGGCGAGCGCGCGCGCGACCGGATCGGGCATCGGGGCGCCGGTGGCTTCATCGACGATCGCGAACACCTCGGCGACCGGTCGCCCGCGGGCTTCGGCGTGGCGCCAACCGGTCAGGCGCTCTGCCACGGGATTCAGATACTCGATCCGTCCGCCGGTGTCGACGGTGATGACCGCGTCCGCGATCGAGGCGAGCGTGACCTGCGCGCGCTCCTTTTCCTCGAACAGCCGCAACTCGGCGGGGTCGCGCTCGATCTCCCGGGCGAAGTGGTGGATCGCGCTGCGGGTGCGGACGATCGCGGCGACGGCGAGCGCGAGGGTTGCGACCAGGCCCGTTGCGAGCAGCGGCAGGGCGTACGGCTCCGGTCCCGTCCCATCGCGCGACCACAGCGCGATGACCCTCAGCGCTGCACAGACCAGCGCGGCCAGCAGCACGATCGTTGCGAGCAGCGGCCAGGCGACGGCGACGAGCCTGCGGTCCGCTGCGGACGACGGGGTAGGGGGTGGGATGTCCTGCATGCTCAGCCTGCGTGCGAGCCCGGCCATGGATCGCGCGGGTGGGTCGCGCGCATCGAAGGGCCTGCGCGGTCAGCTGCCGGCAAGGTGCGACGCGGCGATCGCGGCATCGCGCTGCGCGGCATCGACGATCGGCGGGGCGTCATCAGGGGCGACAGGCGGCTTGCGCGTGGGGAGATTCTCGCATGCCTTTCGCCAGCTGTCGTGGCGCGCCGGGGCGGTCCAGACGGCCCAGTGCAGCGACGACAGGGCGACGGGATCGGCGATCAGCGCCGTCTTGTCCGCGGCCGACAGCGCGTCGGGACCGACCCGCAATGCGTGCTCGACGCGCGCCGCCGTCGCTTCGCGTGCATCGGGCGCGACGGCGGAGCGCATCACCGCCTGGGCACAGACCAGCGCATTGACGATCGGATCGACGACGGCCGCAGTGAAGTCGGCCGGCGGTGCCGCGCGATGCCAGTAGCGGCGCGTCGCCTTGATCTCCCGCGGCGGATGCGATTCCTCGGGAATCAGGAAATACCGGCGGCGGCGAAGCTTGCGGCCGAGATTCGCACGGCTCGTGATCACCGAGATCGGGATCGAGAGGATCAGCGCGCCGACGACCGGCAGCAGCCACCACAGGAACGCGGGATTCAGCCACCAGACGAACGCGGCCCACGTCACGCCGAGCAGCGTGTGCAGCCCGTGGCGCCGCAGCGCTTCCATCCATCCGGTCTCGGCGTCTTCGCGCGGCGGCGATTTCCAGCGCACCGATCGTCCGGCGAGCGCGGTGACGACGAACTGGGTGTGGAACAGCATGCGGATCGGCGCGAGCAGCGCCGAGATCGCCATCTCCCCGAGCAGGCTGGCGGCGAGATGCGCTCGCCCGCCGTGCGCGGGCGCGTCGCGCACCGCGATGCGCAACGCGGCCAGTATCTTGGGAAGGAACAGCAGCACCGCCGTCGCCGAGAACAGCGTCACCGCCCATTCGGGGCGCCATTCGGGCCACACCGGAAAGAGCTGGTAGGGCTGCACGAAATACCGGGGCTCGAGCAGCGTGTGCACGGCAAGGAGCACCGTCGAGAGTATCAGGAATGCGAACCACAGCGGCGCCGACAGGTAGGCAAGCACGCCGGTCATGAACACAGCGCGGTGCGCCGGATGAAGGCCTTTCATCCAGAACAGGCGGAAGTTCATCAGGTTTCCCTGGCACCACCGACGGTCGCGCGACAGCTCGTCGATCAGGTTGGGCGGCATCTCCTCGTAGCTTCCCGGGAGGTCGTAGGCGATCCAGACGCCCCAGCCGGCGCGGCGCATCAGCGCCGCTTCGACGAAGTCGTGCGACAGGATCTCGCCGGACAGCGCGCCCCGGCCCGGAAGGCGTCCGAGCGCGCAGTGCCGAATGAAAGGCGCGACGCGGATGATCGCGTTGTGTCCCCAATAGTGCGACTCCCCGAACTGCCAGAAATGCAGGCCCGCGGTGAACAGCGGCCCGTAGACGCCGGTGGCGAACTGTTGGGCGCGCGCATAGAACGTGTCGCGGCCGGCCGCGCGCGGCGCGGTCTGGATGATGCCGGCGTCGGGGTTGGCCTCCGCGATCCGAACCAGCGAGGTCAGGCATCCGCCGCTCATCACGCTGTCGGCATCGAGCACGACCAGGTAACGGTACTTGCGGCCCCAGCGCCGGCAGAAGTCGGCGATGTTGCCGCTCTTGCGCTTGATCCTGTGCTGGCGCCAGCGATAGAAGATGCGCCCGAAACCGCCGACGGCGCGATTGAGCGCCGCCCAGGCGTCGATTTCCGCGACCCGGATGTCGGGATTGCCGCTGTCGGAGAGCACGAAGAAATCGAAGCGGTCGAGCGCGCCGGTCGCCCGCAGCGATTCGTAGGTCGCGCGCAGCCCGGCGAAGACGCGGACGACGTCTTCGTTGCAGATCGGCATGACGATCGCGGTGCGCGCATCCTCCGGGATCGCCGCCGCGCTTTCGCAACAGGTCCGTTTCGATATCGCGAAGCGGTCGCGACCCGACGCGAGCAGGGCGAATCCCGCGATCGCGGTCCAGAATCCGGCCGAGATCCAGCCGAACAGGATCGCGAACAGCACCAGCACCGCGATCTCGAGCGGCTGACGCCCGTGGTAGGGCAGCACCCGTGTCATGTAATCGGTTGCGAGGATCGTCTGGCCGATGATCAGCACGAGCAGCAGAAGGCGCCGCCGCGCCGCGCGCCCGCGCCAGCGCGCGGCGGCCCCGGCCTGCGGGGTGGCTTCGGGCGGACACGCATCCTTGGGCAGCGCGCGACGCGATGCGTGTGCGGGCCATGCGCGCGGCGCCATCGAGCTTCGCGCGAGTGGCGGGGTCGTGTCGAGTCGCTCGCGACCCTGGACGTCGTGCGTCAGCACGGGCCCGGCGGGGGTCTGCGGATCGCCATGCGCCAGCCGGATGCGCGCGCCGATGGTCGCGTGAGCCGGATGGTCCGTCGCGGCGGCGGGCCCGCCGAGTTGCCCATGGACGTCGGCCAGCGCCTCCTCGACCGTGTCGGCTCCGGCGAGCGCGTGTGCCTCGATGACCGCGCGCCGGTCACGGCGCAGCGGCAGCCGCGCGAGATAGCGCTGCAGCGCGTCGGCGACGCGCGCTCCCGCGCTCAGTGGCCCGGAAGGATGTAGCTCCACGTTTCGGAAAGTGTCTTGTTGCCGTCGCGCAGGAAGGCACGCAATTCGCCGGGCTTCTTGTCGTCCAGGCGCTTGACGCGCAACGCGAGGCGCCAGCCACCGGTCACGTCGTTGTGGAACGCATTGGCCTCGACGACCTGGACATTCGAATCCGCCGTGACGTCCGCCTTCACCGGCGCATCGGCCGGGAGCTTGCGCAGCGCGGGGCCCTCGAAGTCGACCATCAGCGCAATGCTGTCATCGGGGTTGCGCAGGTAACCGTGGCCGCGTCGCGTCTGCACGACCCAGGCCAGAGGCGGGCGGGTTTCGTTGTTCTTCTGCCAGAGCATCCGGTACTCGACGTCGAGGGGCCTGCCCGGCGGGAGCGGGCTGTCGGGCGTGAAGAATGCGACGATGTTGTCGTTGGTTTCGTCGGGCGTCGGAATCTGCACGAGCTCGATGTGACCGGCGCCCCAGCGACCCCTGGGCTCGATCCACACCGAAGGCCGAAGGTCGTAGCGGGCCTCGAGGTCCTCGTAGCTCGCGAAGCTGCGGTCGCGCTGCTGCAACCCGAACCCGAGCGGATTCGTCACCGCGAACGAGGTCACGAGCAGGCGCCTGGGATTCACCAACGGCCTCCAGATCCATTCGCCGGTCCCGGCCTGGATCGACAGGCCGTCGGAGTCGTGAACCTCCGGGCGGTAGTCGTCGATGGTGTTCCTGCTGTTCTCGCCGAAGTAATACATGCTGGTCAGCGGTGCGATGCCCAGCCTGGCGACGTTCTCGCGCAGGAAGATCCGGGACTTGACGTCCACGACGGTGTCGACACCGGGCTTCAGCACGAAGCGGTATGCGCCGGTGGCGCGCTGGGAATCGAGCAGCGCATAGATGACCAGTTCGCGTGCGGTCGGCTCCGGCCGCTCGATCCAGAACTCGGTGAAACGGGGAAATTCCTCGCCCGACATCAGGCCGGTGTCGATCGCGAGCCCTCTCGCCGATATCCCGTAGCGCTGGTCCTTGCCCAGCGCGCGGAAATAGCTGGCGCCGAGAAACACCATCACCTCGTCCCTGTACTTGGGCGAGTTGATCGCGTAATGGACGCGGAAACCGGCGAAGCCGAGGCCGCGCAGTGCCTTCGGGTCGATGTGGTTTGCGCCATAATCGAACATCGACGGATCGAAGCGGATCTCGCGCACGCCCTGGGGATCGATCTCGTGGATGCGCACGGCCTCGTTGTAGTAGAGACCCTCGTGGAAGAACATCAGTTCGAAGGGAAGCTTCGCCGCGCGCCACAATGCGCGTTGGGGCTTGAAGCGGATGTCGCGGTACTGGTCGTAGGTCAGCGCCTGCAACGCCTTCGGCAGCGTCGCCGCGGGCTTCCTGTAGGACGCCGCTGCAAGGTGAGCGGCGCGCTGCGCCACGTCGTTGAAGGCGAAGGCAGAGGCGCAGGCGGGTGCGACAAAAAGGGCCAGTGCAAGCACGAATGCCGGCAGGATGGCGCGGAGGACAGGTAGCCGCATAACTTTCAATTGTCGCTCATTGGAAGCGGTGCCCGCATCGGAAGTGCAAACTGCGCAGGCATCGCGGCGGCGGCGGGAGCGGGAGCAGGAACGGGAACGGAAATGGACATCTGCGGGTGTGGTCCGATTTGACATCGGCGGCACATTTCCGCACGAAGCGATCTGTTGCCGCAGCCCGACACCCGGGCCGTCCGCCGCGCATCGTGTCATCCTCGGAGCGGCGACAGACGTTGGTGCCAGTGCAGGCGCGGGGCACGGGCTCGCTGCTGCCACGGTTCCGCCATGCCGCGTGAATCTGCGCGCAGCGCCCCAATCTACAGGTGGCGTCAGGATGTCGGTCGCGCGCTGCGCGGCATCCGCCCGCGAAGCGCAGACGGCCTTTGCAACAGCTTGCAACATTTGATTCGACGAGGACGGCAACGATGAACCGAACGAACATGACTGCCTGGATGCGCCGGTTGCTGATGGCCGTGGCGTCGGCCGCGTGCTTTGGCGCATTCGCCCAGGTGCCGCCTCCCTCCGAGTACGTCGACCCGCCATTGCGCGTCGGTCGGCTCGCTGATTTCAGCGGCGCCGTCAGTTACTCGCCTGCCGGGGACGAGCAATGGGTGCTCGCGCCGCTCAATCGGCCGATCGTCAGCGGCGACCGTTTGTGGGCGGACGAGGACGGGCGCGTGGAAGTGTCGATGGACAACGGGTCGTGGTTCCTCGGCCCGCGGACCAGCGTGACGGTGTCGAACCTCGACGATCGCACGACCCAGCTGCAACTGCAGCAGGGGACGCTCGACTTCGGGCTGCGTCGCATGGGCGCGGGCACCATCGTCGAGATCGATACGCCGAATGTCGCATTCTCGCTGACGCGTCCCGGCAGCTACCGCATCGAGGTCGATCCCGACGGCGGCTCGACCACCGTCATCGTGCGCAGCGGCATGGGCACCGTGTTCGGCGACGAGACGTCGTACGTCGTGACGGGTGGACAGGCCTACCGTTTCTTCGGGACCGACCTTTCGGACAACGAGTTCCTCGCAGCACCGCCGTACGACCCGTTCGATCGCTGGGTCGCGGAACGCGAACGCCGTTACGTCAATGCGATCTCCGCCCGCTACGTCTCGCCGGAGGTCGTCGGTTATGCGGATCTCGACAGTTACGGCGGGTGGAGCGATGTCCCAAGTTACGGCAACGTGTGGTTCCCGCGTGGACTCGCCGTCGATTGGGCGCCGTACCGCTACGGCCATTGGGCGTGGATCGATCCCTGGGGATGGACCTGGATCGACGACGCACCGTGGGGGTTCGCGCCATTCCATTACGGTCGCTGGGTGCACGCCGATCGCGGCTGGGGGTGGGTGCCCGGTCCGGCCCACGTCCGGCCGTATTACGCGCCGGCGCTGGTCGCGTTCGTCGGCGGTTCCGGGTTCAGCATCTCACTCTCCGCGGGACCGGCGATCGGATGGTTCCCGCTCGGACCGCGTGAGGTCTATCGCCCGCCTTACCACGTGAGCCGCGGCTATTTCGAGCGAGTCAACGTCAGCAACACGATCGTCAACACGACGACGATCACGAACGTCTATAACAACACGAACGTGACGCAGGTGAACTATGCCAACATGCGCGTGCGCAATGCGGTGACTGCGGTGCCGACCGCGGCTTTCGCGAGCTCCGAGCAGGTGCATCGCGTGGCGCTTCCGCTGGCGCCTGCCGCACTTGCCAGCGCGCAGGTCCAGCCTGCCGCGCGAATCGCGCCGGCGAGGGCCGCGTTTGCCGGGGCCGCGCCACTTGCCCGGGCCAAGCCGCCGGCGGCCGTCGAGCAGCGCGCCGTCGTTGCGCGCGTGGCGCCCCCGCCGCCGCCTGTGCCGATCGCTCGCCAGTTGCCCGCGCTCGAGAGGAACCCGGGGCAGCCGATCAACCGTGCGGAGGTCAGGACCTTGCGCGCCGAGGCGCCGGTGACCGCTCCCGCGGTCAGGATCGTCGGACAGAACGCGAAGCCCGCGCCGACGGCGTCGCCTCCCGCGCGTCGGGCAGGCGCGCCGGCTGCCCAAGGGCAGCCGGTGACGCCGCAGCAGCGCATGGCCCCGCAAGGACAGGGCACTCCGCAGCAACGCGTGGCCCCGCAAGGGGAGGGCACCCCGCAGCAGCGCACGGCTCCGCAGGCGGCGCCAGTCCCCGAGACGCGCTCGACCCCGCAGCGGGCTGGGCCGCAGACGCCTGCCACCCCGCAGCGGGTGACGCCGGAGCCAAGCATCGCGCCACAGCGGGCTGCGCCCCAGCCAAGCGGCGCGAAGGAGCGCGGGCCGGCCCCCCAAGTCCGCAAAGCCCCCGAACCGACACCCGTGCCCGCCCGCGAGCCGCCGACTCGCCAGGAGCCGCTGCCCCAGGCGAAGGTTCAGCCGCCACCCGCCGAACGCCCGGTTGCGGTGCCGCAGGCGCGCCGGGAGCCGGTACCCCAGGCGAAAGTTCAGCCGCCGCCCGCCGAACGCCCGGTTCCGGTACCGCAGACGCGCCGGGAGCCGGTACCCCAGGCGAAGGTTCAGCCGCCGCCCGCCGAACGCCCGGCTGCGGTGCCGCAGGCGCGCCGGGAGCCAGTACCCCAGGCGAAGGTTCAGCCGCCACCCGCCGAGCGCCCGGCTGCGGTGCCGGCGCAGGGCAACGTCCCGGCGGCGCGCAATGTCCCGCCGCGGCCGGAACCCGCGCGCGCAAAGCCCAAGGCCGAGGAAAAGCCCAAGGGCGAGGACAAGAAGGACAACAAGGACAAGAAGGACAACGAACGCCCCTGAGCCGCGTGTGCTGCGCGCAACGCTGGGGGGCGGTCCGACGGACGGGGGCGCGGTCAATCGCGTCCGGGCGCGCCGATTGCTAGAATGGCAATGACAACGTCATGACGTGTGGACACGCGAACGGCGGGCGCAGCGATGAAGTGCAGGATCTGCAGGAACGCGACGCTGCCCGGCGCAAGGCTGTGCGGGCCTTGCCGGGCGGCGCTCAATCGGGCGCGTCACGGAGCCGAGGGCACCACTGCGGCCGCCGACGACGCGACCGTTGCCGGGGACGTCCAGGCGCAACCGGCCGCTGCCGATTCGCTCGCCGGGTCCGATGCGGCGGTGCCCAAGCTGCGCCGCTGGCCTGCGGTGATCATGGGCGCCTCGGTGGCCTGCGCGGCGCTGGCCTATGCATGGCTGGGGAACAGCATCCAGCCGCGGCTGTCGGCGACCTCCGCCGCAGTGCCGGCGGTCGCGAGTTCTGAGCCGCCGCCCGTTGCCGCACCCAATCCGTCCGAAGAGGTTCAGCCAGCCGATGCGGCGGCTGCCGCCGCGTCCACCGAGCCCACGATGCCGTCAATGGAGGACAAATCGGTCACTGCGCACCATGACGCCGGGGTGCGCAGGCTCGCCGCGCGTCGCGAGCCGGCAACGGTGCGCCGGACCACCCCGGCTGCCAGCGACACCGCCGTCAGCGACACCGACCACGCCGCGACGGCCGATCGCGGCGCGGCGAGCCCACCCGCGCCGCTCCAGGCGGTGGCGACGAGTTCGTCGCCGGGAGACCGCTGGCAGGCGCTGAACTTGGCGCTGGCAAACTGCGGAGGCAACTTCATCGAACGCGTGGTCTGCGGGCAGCGTGCGCGCTTCAGGTATTGCGACGGGTACTGGGGACGTGTGCCCCAATGCCCTTCAGGCGCGGTCGCCGACAATCGGTAGAACACGGCCAGCCGGCTTCACGGCGGCGGCCTGCGTCAGCGCAGGGACACTCCGGAGGGCAGGCCGGATGTCGAGACGGGTCCGTCCGTATCCCGCGGAACGCCGACCGAGGGCAGACGGATTTCCCCGCTGCTCGGGCTCGCCGCGGGGCTCCCGCTGCCGCCGAATACCAGCGCAGGCCGCATTCCCGCGACGATCTCATCGACGGTTGCCGGCTTGTCGCCGTTCGCCAGGTGCCTGGTATCGATGGACGGGCAGTCCTGGGTGTCCATCGCGATCAGCTGGTCGCCACGGGCACGCATCGCCTGGCGGGCTGCGGCGCCCTTGTCGCTCAAATCGACCGGCGATTGCAGGTTCTGGTAGACGACGTGGTCTGCGCGGTCGACGACCGTGTAGCAGTTGAGGGCCGAAGCGGGCGCGGCTGCCAGCAGCAGGCTCGCGGAAGCGAGCCAGCGCCATGCATGAAAGTGAGGCATGTCGAATCTCCTTCGATCACGCCAGTCCGGACTGGCGCAACGGTCCATCGTATGCCGATGTCATCGACCCCGCAACCGGATCCCGACGACAGGCATGCTTCGCCCGCCCGGCTTTGTCCGGAATGACACGGATCCGGCATTCCGGGGCCCCGGAGTCGGGGCTCAGGCGTGACGCGGATCGAGGGCGTCGCGCAATCCGTCGCCAACGAGATTGAACGACAGCACCAGCAGGAAGATCGACAGGCCGGGCCACAGCGCCATCCACGGCGCGTTGTCGATGTAGTTCTTCGCGGTGTTGAGCATGCTGCCCCAGCTCGGCTCGGGGGGCTGCTGGCCGAGCCCGAGGAAGGACAGGCTCGCTTCGGCGATGACGGCTGCGGCGATCGCGAGGGTGGCCTGGACGAGCAGCGGCGGCACGATGTTGGGGAGGACGTGGCGCAGCGCGACCCGCCAGGGCGGATTGCCGATCGCGCGCGCGGCGAGGATGTATTCCTCGGCCTTGACGGCGAGCGTCGTTCCCCGGGCGAGGCGGATGAACGCGGGCGTGGCGGAGATGCCGATCGCGATCATCGCATTCTCGAGGCTGGGACCGAGAAATGCGGCAAGGGCGATCGCGAGGATCAGGAACGGGCACGCGAGCAGCGCATCGGTCATCCGCGAGATCAGCATGTCGGTGATCCCGCCCGCGTAACCCGCGACGAGGCCGGTCGGCACGCCGATCGCGAGCGAGATCAGCACCGAGACCACACCCGCGAGCAGCGATGCCCGTGAGCCGAAAATGACCCGCGACAGCACGTCGCGGCCGATCTCGTCGGTCCCGAGCCAGTGCGCGGCGGAGGGCGCCTTGCGCACGGCAGCGAAATCGGTCGCGATCGGATCGTACGGTGCAATCCAGGGTGCGAAGATCGCGATGCCGATGAACGCGACGATGACGGCCAGCGCGATCGCCGCCGACGGCCTGCGCAGCAGGCGGCGCAGCGGATGCGGGCGTGCCGCGGTCACGACGTTCCCGGGCAGGTCGATCGACTCGGTGCCCAGGGCATCCGCGACGGGCGCGTTCATTGGTATCGGATCCGCGGATTGACGACGGCGTAGGCGATGTCGGCGACGAGATTCAGCACGATGTACGCGGTGGCCGTGAACATCACGACGCCCTGGACGACCGCGTAATCGCGGTTGAAGACCGCGTCGACGATCAGCTTGCCGAAGCCGGGGATCGTGAAGACCTGCTCGGTCAGCACCGCCCCCGAGAGCAGCGTGCCGAGCTCGAGGGCGCCGAGCGTGATGATCGGGATCAGTCCGTTGCGCAGTGCGTGCTTGAGGACGACGGTGCGCTCGGGAACACCCTTGGCCCGCGCGGTGCGGACGTAATCGGAGGAGAGCACCTGAAGCATCGCGCTGCGCGTGTGGCGCATCAGCACGGCGGCGATCGCATTGCCCAGCACGAACGCCGGCATGATCATCGAGGCGACGTTCTCGCGCCAGTCCTCGAACGGGCTCACGTAGCCCGACGCGGGCAGCCAGCCCAGCGTCACCGAGAACAGCAGGATCAGCATGATGCCCAGCCAGAAGTTGGGTGTCGAAAGGCCCCACAGCGCGACGATGTTCGCGCCGTAATCCCAGGCGGTGCCGCGCTTGACGGCCGATACGACGCCGGCGGGTATGCCGATCGCGAGCGCGATCACGATGGCGAAGCCACCGAGTTCGACGGTGACCGGGAGCTTCTCGAGGATCAGCTGCAGCACCGGCTGCTGGGTGCGCATCGATTCCCCGAGGTCTCCGTGAAGCACCCCGCGCACCCAGTACAGGTAGCGGACCGGCAGCGGCTTGTCGAGGTGCAGCGTCTCGCGCAGGTGCGCGATGACCGACGGATCACGCTCTTCGCCCGCGAGGATCATCGCCGGGTCGCCGGGCAGCAGCTGCTGCAGGCCGAAGATCAGCATCGACACGAAGACCAGTGTCGGGAAGATCGTCGCGATGCGGCGGACCAGGAACGTCAGCATCGGGAATCAGATGGCGGCATGGCGGCGGCGCGCGTCGCCCGCGCGCCGCCGCCATGCCGGTGGAAAATCCCCGGAAGCCTCAGCGGAAGCGCAGGTCCTGCACGCGTACCAGCCCGTCGGGGTTCGGATGGAATCCCGTCAGCTTGTTGGTGTAGGCCCAGAGCCAGTGCCGGTGGTACAGGTAGATGATCGGCCGGTCCTTCAGCACGATCGCCGCGATCTCATCGAAGATCTTCTTGCGCTCGGCGAGGTCCCCCGTCGTGCGCGAGCGCTTCAGGAGCTCGTCGACTTCGGGCTTGCAGTATCCGGCGTAGTTGAGCGGCTGCTTGCACGCGTCGAAGCTGTAGATGTTGCCGTCGGGATCGGCGCGGCCGCTCCATGCGAGCACGTAGGCGTCGAACTGTCCCTTGTCGGCGAGGTCGAGCGAGGTCGCGAATTCGGTCGACTGGATCTTGACGTCGAATCCCGCCTCCTTGGCCATCGCCTGCACGACCTGGGCGACGCGCTGCGCGTCGGCCGTGGTCGGCGTCATCAGCGTGAAGCTCGGATTCGTGACGCCGGCTTCCTTCAGCAGTTCCTTGGCGCGGGCGATGTTGCGCGCGGGAATCGGAACGTTCTTCGCGTAGAACGGGTTGTTCGGGGCGACCCACTGGTTGCCCGGATCGGCCTCGCCGTCCATCGCGACCTGCACGATGCCGTTGCGATCGAGCGAGAGCTCGAAGGCCTCGCGAACGCGCGGGTCGCGGCCCAGCGGGTTCTTCTGCGCGAGGTCGCTCTTGCCGACGTTGATCGTGATGCCCTGGTAGCCGATCTCGGTGATCTTGGAGACCTGCAGGTGCGAGTCGCCCTTGATCTGGGGCAGGTCGGAAGCCGCGACGCGCTCGATGAAATCGAGCTGTCCCGAGCGCAGGTTGGCGAGCCGGACCGTCGAGTCGGGGATCGGCAGGTAGACGATTTTGTCGAAGTGGATCGCCGACTTGTTCCAGTAATCGGGGAAGCGTTCGAGGACGATGCGGTCCTGGGCCACGCGCTCGACGAACTTGTACGGGCCGGCGCAGACCGGCTTGCTGCCGAACTTGTCGCCTTCGGCCTGGGCGACCTTGGGGGCCACGATCATGCCCGCGCGGTCGGCGAGCTGGGCGAGCAGCGGCGCGAACGGTGCGGAGAGATTGAGGCGCACCGTCGATGGATCGATGACGTCGACGCTCGTAACCGGTGCGAGCTCGCCGCGACGGTTGGAGCCAGGCATCGTCTTGTGGCGCTCGATGCTGTACTTGACGGCGGCCGCGTCCATCGTCTCGCCGTCCTGGAACTTGACGCCGCTGCGCAGCTTGATCGTCAGTGCCTTGCCGTCGGCCGACCACTGGTAGCCGGTGGCGAGCTGCGGGATGATGTTGAGCTTGTCGTCGATGTCGAACAGCTTGTCGCACATCGCCGAGAACACGATGCGACCGACGAAGGTCCGCGCCAGGGTCGGATCGAGGACGTCGGGGTCCTCGGCCAGCCCGATGCGCAGGGTCTGGGCCTGCGCGACGGCGGCGGACGTCAGGAACAGCAGCGAAGCAAGGAGGGGCCCGAATCGTCTGATGATGGCGCGCATGTTCTTTCCCGGATGGTGGTTATGGGGCCCGGACCCGCCGATGGCGCGCCCTGCCGATGGTGCCAATCGCCATTTTGGGGTAAAAGGCTAACCACATCCATTCGCCGCTTACCTTCGGATGCGGCAACAGAGAGGACGCCCACTTGGCCAAGCCCAATTTCGAGTTTCAGAAGCGCCAGAAAGAGTTGGAAAAGAAGCGCAAGAAGGAAGAGAAGAAACAACGCAAACTCGATCGGGCTGCAGCGCCGCCCGCCGAAGGGGCCGAGTCCGCCGACGCCGCGGCCACGCCCCCCGCCGAGCCCGGACTCTGAAGCGCCCGCCCGGCGCCCGGCGGGCTGCCGTACTTCAGGCTGCCTTGCGCGCCACGGTGGCAAGCCAGGGCTGCGCTTCGCGCGGCAATCCCGCCGGGCGGTAATAGTGATCGACCAGTGTCAGGCCCGCCGATTCGAGGTGGCGGATCCACGTTGCCGGGGCGTGAAAGACGCTGTAGCGTCCGCGGCTCCAGCCTTCCTCGTCGCTGCCACGCGGGATCGACGCGAAAAGCACGCCGCGGGGCCGTAGCGCCGCGCGCAGCTCGCGCAGGACGCGGGGCAGCGCGGCGGTCGGCACGTGCTGCAGCGATGCGTTGGCGAAGATGCCGTCGAAGCGGGCCGCCGGCAGATCCAGCGACAGGAAATCCTGCTGCCAGACCTCGCAGGCGCTGTATTCGCGCGCCATCGCGACGAACGTTGCGGTTCCGTCGAGCCCGATCGGGACGTGACCACGTTCGCGAAGTGCGCAGAGGTCGCGTCCCGGTCCGCAGCCGAAGTCCAGGATCGTGAACGGCGGTGTGCCTTCGATGGCCCCGAGCAGTGCGTCGATGTTCTGGCGCACGTCGTGGTCGCGCGTGCCGTCCCAGAACGCCCGCGCCCGCGTCTCGTAATCCGCGAGCGTTCCCGCCGCGATCGAGCCGAGATTCCCGGTCGGATCGTCTGTCGGATCGGTCATGGCCTGCTCATGCGTCGGAATTCGCGGCGCGCGGGGCGGCGACTGTCCCCGGGTCTGCCCGCCGGGGCCCCGGGTCGCGCACCAACGCGCGTTCGATGACGCATATCGGGTGCTGGGCGTCGACGCGTCCGGTCGCGCGCGTCCCGTCGGCGATCTGGTGGCGGCAGCTGGTGCCGCTGGCCACGACCAGCGTGTCGGGGGTGGCGGCGCGCACGGCCGGCAGCAGCGACGCCTCGGCCATGCGCATCGACACGTCGTAATGCGCGCTGCCGTAACCGAATGCGCCGGCCATGCCGCAGCAGCTCGATTCGATCGGTTCGACGACGAGACCGGGAATGAGCCGCAGCATTGCGTGGGTCGCCGAAGCGGCGTCGAAAGCCTTCTGGTGGCAATGTGCATGGACCAGCGCGCGCTTCTGCGGCAGCGGCCCCAGCGGCAGCGCCAGGCGGCCGGCGCCGTGCTCGCTCACCAGGAATTCCTCGATCAGCATCGCCTGCGCGCCGATCCTCTTTGCCACGTCCGGCAGTCCCATGACCAGGAACTCGTCGCGCAGCGACAGCAGGCAGGACGGCTCGAGCCCGACCACCGTGGCACCGCGCAGCACCTGCGGCGCCAGCGCGTCGACGACGCGCCTGGCTTCGCGCTTCGCCTGGTCGACGAGGCCATGTGCGAGCCAGGTCCGTCCGCAGCAGAGCGGCCGCGAGGGTTCGGCGTCGCCGGGCGCCGGCGTCGCGATCCCGACGCGGTAGCCGGCGGCGCGAAGGACGGCAACCGCGGCCCGCGCGTTCCCGGGTTCGAAGCGGTCGGTGAACGTGTCGACGAACAGCACGACCTCCGGTGACGTCTCGCGCTGCGCGTCCGTGCGCCAATTCCGCAGGAACGTGTCGCGTCGCCAGCGGGGCAGCGTTCGGTGGCGCGAAATCCCCGTCAGGCGCTCGGTCAGACCGGCCAGTCCAGGCACCCGATCGCGCAGGTTGAACAGCGCCGGTGCGCGCGATGCCCAAGGAGCCCAGCGCGGAAGGGCGGCGATCAGGCGGTCGCGCAGCGGCAGGCCGTGCCGCCGTTGCCAGTGGTGCAGGAACTCGACCTTCATCTTCGCCATGTCGACACCGGTCGGGCACTCGCGGCGGCATCCCTTGCACCCCACGCAGAGCTCGAGGGCTTCGCGGACCTCGGGCGAGGCGAGGTCGTCGCCGAAGCGACCGGCGAGGGCTGCGCGCAGCGTGTTCGCGCGCCCGCGCGTCAGGTGGATCTCGTCGCGGGTCGCGCGATAGCTCGGGCACATCGTCCCGGCGTCGAACTTGCGGCAGTGGCCGTTGTTGTTGCACATCTCGACGGCCTTGGCGAAACCCTGCGCCGGATCGCCGCCGGTGCCCGGTGCCGTCAGCGTCGCGGTCGCCGGGTCGTTCTGGACGTTCCACGCCGACCAGTCGAGCGCGGTCGCCAGCGGAAGCGTCCGGTAGCCGGGCGGAAACCGGAACAGGCTCGCATCGTCCATCCGCGTCGGGCGGACGATCTTGCCGGGATTCATCATGCCCGCGGGATCGAACAGGTCCTTGATCTCTTCGAACGCGCGCGTCAGGCGCGGCCCGTACTGCCAGGCGACCCATTCGCTGCGCACCAGGCCGTCGCCGTGCTCGCCCGAGAACGCGCCCTTGTATTCGCGGACCATCGCCGCGGCCTCCTCGGCGATCGCCCGCATCTTGGCCGCGCCGTCGCGCCGCATGTCCAGGATCGGCCGGACGTGCAGCGTTCCCACCGAGGCGTGCGCATACCAGGTGCCCCGGGTCCCATGACGCTCGAAGATCGCCGTCAGCCGGTCGACGTAGGAGGCGAGATGCTCGAGCGGCACCGCGCAGTCCTCGATGAACGAGACCGGCTTGCCGTCGCCGCGCATGCTCATCATGATGTTGAGGCCGGCCTTGCGCACCTCCCACAGGGCCTTTTGCGCGCTGGCGTCGGTCATCGCGACCACCCGGCCCGGCAGGCCCAGGTCGCCCATCAGCGCCTCGAGGTCGGAAAGCTTCCGCGCGGGGCCCGCGGCATCGTCGCCGATGAACTCGACCAGCAGGATCGCCGCGGGCTCGCCGATCAGTGCGCGCCCGATCACCGACCCGAACGCGGGATTGGCGAGCGCGAGATCGATCATCGTGCGATCGACGAGCTCGACCGCCGACGGCCCCAGGCCCACGAGGTGGCGGGTCGACTCCATCGCCTGGTGCAGCGAATCGAAATTGACGACGCCGAGCGACCGGTGCCGGGGAAGGGAGGCGAGGGCCAGCGTCAGCGAGCGGGTCCACGCGAGCGTGCCTTCGCTGCCGACCAGCAGGTGGGCGAAATTGACGCTGGCATCGTCGGTGTAGGGTCGAACGCTCTGCGGATTGAAGACGTCGGCGTTGTAACCGCCGACCCTGCGCAGCACCCTCGGCACGACCCGCGCGATCTCGTCGCGCTCGCGCGCGCCGATGGCGTGCAGGCCGGCAGCGAGCTCGCGCACCCGGGGCGCGGCATCGTGCATCCGCGATTCCGCCGCGAAGCGCGCCTCGGCGCCGTCGGCGAGCCTCGCGTCGATCGCGACGACGTTGTGCACCATGTTGCCGTAGGCGAGCGAGCGCGAGCCGCAGGAGTTGTTGCCGGCCATGCCGCCCAGCGTGCATTGCGCCGACGTGCTGACGTCGACCGGGAACCACAGGCCATGCGGGCGCAGCCAGGCATTGAGGGCGTCCAGCACGATGCCAGGCTCGACGGTGACGGTCCGGCGCTCCGGATCGAAGTCGACGATCCGGTCCAGGTGCTTGCTGTGGTCGATGACCAGCGCTGCACCGACGGTCTGCCCGCACTGCGAGCTGCCGGCCCCGCGCGCGAGCACCGGCACGCGGAGTTCACGGCACACGTCGAACGCCGCGCGCACATCGTCGTCCGAGGTGGGTACCAGCACGCCCAGGGGCTCGACCTGGTAGATCGACGCGTCGGTCGCGTAGCGCATCCGCGATGCGGCGTCGACGAGGACGGCGCCGCGCACGGCCGCGCGCAATCGCTGCGCGAGTGTGTCGTCCGCGCCTTGCCGATGGAACACCAGCGGCTGCGCGCGATGGGATGTCATCCTCGGGATTTCCTTGCGGATCGCCTGCGGGAGCGCTGCGACGGATCTGCGGCAGGGAGCATTATAGGGTGCGTGCCTGCCGCGCTCGCGGCGGGTTTCGCGCGCGGGATTGCGCACGAGGCTTGTGGATGCTTGGGCACGTTGTGTAGTATGCCCGCACAAGACGCCGCTTCGCCCCGCAGCCGTTGACGCGGGCGCCCCAAGGCGCGAGTGCATGCACACCCCAGGAGGAATCTCGATGGAACACTCGATCGCCCGTCTGGCGCGCGTTCGCGCCATCCTGCCGTTCATCGCGGCATTGTGTCTCGGCACGGCTGCGGTCCCTGCCTACGCGCAGCTCGAAATCAAGTTTGGCCACGTCGGCCATCCCGGCTCGCTGTTCGACAAGAGCGCCGAGGAGTTCGCGAGGCGCGCCAACGCCGCGCTCAAGGGCAAGGCCAAGGTCGTCGTCTACGGCTCGAGCCAGCTCGGCGGCGACAAGCAGATGCTCCAGAAGCTCAAGCTCGGCACCCTCGACATGGCGCTGCCTTCGACAGTCATGAGCTCGGAGGTCGACCTGCTCGGCTTCTTCGAGATGCCCTACATCGTCAAGGACCGGACCCACATGCACCGGATCGAGAAGGAGATCTTCTGGCCGTCGATGGAGCCCGCGATCGAGAAGAAGGGGCTCAAGGTGCTGGCCGTCTGGGAGAACGGTTTCCGCCAGATCACCAACAACAAGCGTCCGATCCGGGTGCCCGCCGACCTGAAAGGCATCAAGCTCCGCGTGCCCCAGGGCAAGTGGCGGGTCAAGATGTTCGAGGCCTACGGCGCGAATCCCAGCCCGATGAAGTTCTCCGAGCTCTTCACCGCGCTGCAGACAGGGGTGATGGACGGCGAGGAGAATCCGTTCACGCAGATCTATTCGGCCAAGCTGCAGGAAGTGCAGAAATACCTGTCGCTGTCCTCCCACGTCTACACGCCGGCCTACGTGACCGTCGGCCTCGAGCACTGGAAGACGCTGCCGCCCGACGTGCGCAAGATCCTCGAGGACACGGCGAAGGAGACGCAGGCCTACGTCTACCAGACCGCAGAGCAGGACGAAACCGACCTGCTGGGCAAGCTGAAGGCGGCCGGGATGCAGGTCAACGACGTCGACAAGGACGCGTTCGTCGCCGCCAGCAAGCCGATCTACGAGGAATTCGAGAAGGACGTGCCCGGTGCCAAGGCGCTGATCGATCGCGCCAACGCGCTGCGTCAATGACGGCGCCCCCTTTCACGGCACCGCCGACGCCGGCGGCGGTGCCGCCGGGCGCGCGATGACCGCCAGCGTGCCGGACGGGTTCCGGCGCGGCTACGCGCGCATCCTCGAGTGGGTCGTGTCCGCGCTGGTGATCGCGCTGGCGGTGGAGGTCACTGCTGGCGTGATCTTCCGGTTCGCCGGGCACTCGCTCGACTGGTACGACGAGGTTGCGTCGGTGATGCTCGCCTGGCTCACGTTCTACGGCGCCGCGCTGGCGTCACTGAAACGCGCGCACATCGGCTGTCCCGAGCTCGTCGATGCGCTCCCCTGGCGCTGGCGGCGCGCGATCGGCATCCTCGTCCAACTGCTGGTCATCGCCTTCTTCGTGCTGCTGGGCTCGGTGGGCGCGTGGATCATGCCCGTGCTCGCCACCGACTCGCTGACGAGCCTGCCGCAGGTTCCGATGAGCTTCGTCCAGTCGGTGATCCCGATCTCGTCGGTGCTCATCGTCATCGCCGAAGGCCTGCATCTGATCGATCTCCTCGGGCGCAGCGAGCCCGCTGCGGCCGAGGTGCCCGCGGTGTCCGAAGCCCTCCAGTGAACAAGGCGCCCGCGCGGTCATGATCTCGATGCTTGTGGTATTCGTCGCGGTATTGGCGCTCGTCGTCATCAACGTGCCGATCGCGGTGTCGCTGGGGATCATCGCCGTCATTGCGATGGTCGCCACGCACGGCCTTGCGATCCTGCCCAACCTCGCGCTCGTCACCTATGGCGGCGCGACCAGTTTCCCGCTGCTGGCGATCCCGCTGTTCATCCTGGCCGGCGCGATCATGAACGCGTCGGGCATCTCGCGGCGCCTGATCGCCTTCGCCTCGTCGGTGTTCGGCTGGGTCCGCGGCGGGCTCGCGCAGGTGTCGATCGGGGCATCGCTGTTCTTCGCCGAGATCTCGGGCTCGGCGGTCGCCGACGTCGCTGCGCTGGGCTCGATCCTGATTCCCGGGATGAAGTCCAAGGGCTATCCCGCGCCGCTCGCGGCGGCCGTGATGTCGTCGGCGGCGACGCTCGCCGTCATCATTCCCCCGTCGATCCCGATGATCCTGTACGCGGTGATTGCGGGAACGTCGGTGGTGCAGCTGTTCGTCGCCGGCATCGTGCCCGGGATCATCGGCGGCGCGGGGCTGATGGGCATGGCGTACTGGATGGCGCGCCGCTACAACCTGCCGCGCGAGGAGGCATTCTCGTGGGCGCGCGTGCGCAAGACGGCGCGCGAAGCGCTGTGGGCGTTCCTGCTGCCGATCATCATCCTGGGCGGCATCTTCGGCGGCGTGGTCACGGCGACCGAGGGTGCCGCGCTGGCCGTCGTCGCGTCGCTGTTCGTCGGTCTGGTCATCTACCGCGAGCTCAACCTGAAGGAATTGAGGCGCGCCGTGCTCGAAGGCGGGGTGCAGACTGCGGTGGTCATGCTGCTGGTCGCGACCAGCGCGCTGCTCGGCACCTACCTGACCGAGGTGCAGGCGCCGCAGCACCTCGCGCAGGCCGTGGCGAGCATGACCCACAACAAGTGGCTGGTGCTGGCGATGCTCAACGTGCTGTTCCTGCTGCTCGGCATGTTCCTGCATTCGGCGGCCGCGATCATCCTGGTCGTGCCGGTGGTGATGCCGCTGGTGCAGGCGGTCGGCATCGACCCAGTGCACTTCGGACTGATCGTCACGGTCAACCTCGGCATCGGGCAGCAGACGCCGCCGGTGGCGAGCGTCCTGATGGTCGCGAGCTCGATCGCGCGGGCGTCGGTCTGGGAAGTGACGCGGATCAACATCTGGTTCATCGGCGTGCTCGTCGCCGTGCTGCTGCTCGTCACCTACGTGCCGATCACCGGCATGGGTCTGGTCGACCTGTTCTATCGATGAGCGCGACGGCCGCGTCCGATACGATCCTCGTCACGCGCGCGACCGACGTTGCGACGGTCACGCTCAACCGTCCCGCGAAGCTCAACGCGCTGACCCGTGACATGTGGCGCCGGCTGGGCGCGGTCATCGAGGCGCTGTCGGCAGATGCGCAACTGCGGTGCATCGTGCTGCGCGGCGCCGGCGAGCGCGCGTTCTCGCCGGGCAACGACATCGGCGAATTCGCACACGAGCGGTCGAACAAGGAGCAGGCGCGCGCCTATGGCGCCGACATGCATGCGACCGCCCGTGCGCTCGCCGACTGTCCCGGTTCCCCTGGTTGCGCAGATCCACGGCATCTGCGTCGGCGGAGGTCTCGAGATCGCCGCGCTGTGCGACCTGCGCATCTGCGGGGAGGGCAGCCGCTTCGGCGCGCCGATCAAGAACCTGGGCCTGGTCATGGCCTACGCCGAGATGGCGCCGCTGGTGCGCCTCGTCGGCCCCGACGTCGCGCTCGAGATCCTGCTCGAAGGGCGGATCTTCGATGCCGCGGAGGCATTGCGCAAAGGCCTGGTGTCGCGCGTGGTGCCCGACGACCAGGTCGCAGTCGAGGCCGCGGCCACGGCGGCGCGGATCGCCGAGGGGGCTCCGCGGGTCGCGCGCTGGCACAAGAAGTTCGCGCGCCGCCTTGCCGATCCCCTGCCGATCACCGCCGCCGAGGCGGACGAGTGCTTCGACTGCTTCGACACCGAGGACTTCCGGATCGGCTACGCGGCGTTTCTCGCCAAGACGAAGCCCGGGTTCACGGGGCGCTGATGGCTGCCGATGGCCGCACCGCCGCCGCGCCGGCGTCGCCCGATTCGATGCGCGAGGCCCATCCCCATCCCGGCCCGCTGTCCGGCATGCGCGTGCTCGAACTCGCGCAGATCATGGCGGGACCGACCTGCGGGATGCTGCTCGCCGACATGGGGGCGGACGTGATCAAGGTCGAGAAGCTCCCCGGCGGCGACGATTCGCGCGGCTATCGGGAGCCGCGGGTGAACGGCGTGTCGGCGCCTTTCCTGGTGCTGAACCGGAACAAGCGAGGCATCGCGCTCAACCTCAAGCATCCGGCTGGCCGCGACGTGCTGCTCCGGATGGTGCGCGACGCCGACGTGCTGACCGAGAATTTCCGCCGCGGCACGCTCGAGAAGCTGGGCCTCGGCTACGATACGCTCGCCGCGGTGAATTCCGGGCTCATCTACTGCGCGATCTCGGGCTATGGACGCAGTGGCCCCGACGCCGACAAGGGCGGTTTCGACCTGATCGCGCAGGGCTACGCCGGACTGATGTCGATCACCGGCGAGCCGGGGGGTCCCCCGGTCAAGGCCGGCGGCTCGGTCGCCGACATCAATGCGGGCATCCTCGCGGCGCTCGGCATCGTCGCCGCCTACGTGCACAAGCTGAAGACCGGGAAAGGGCAGGTCGTCGACACCTCGCTCGCCGAAGCCGCCCTGCAGCAGACGTACTGGCAGGCGGCGATCTTTTTCGCGACCGGGAAATCGCCGGGGCCGACCGGCTCCGCGCATCTGCTGACTGCGCCGTACCAGGCCTTCGCCGCCTCCGACGGCTGGATCAACATCGGCGGCGCCAACCAGCCGAACTGGGAGCGGATCGCCGAAGTGCTCGGACACCCGGAGTGGCGCGACGATCCGCGCTATGCGACCAATTCGGCGCGGATCGCCAACCGGAGCGCCTTGGTCGCCGCGATGAACGAAGTCCTTGCGACGCGCACGCGGGCCGAGTGGGTCGCCGCGTTCGACGCCGCCGGCGTTCCGGTGGGGCCCGTGCACACGATCGGCGAGGCGGTCGGGCATCCGCAGATGCAGGCGCGCGGGATGATCGTCGAGACCGACCACCCGCAGGCCGGCCCGACGAAATCCCTGGGCTGCCCCATCCACTTCTCCGCCACGCCCACGCAGATCCGGCGCCCGGCGCCGCTGCTCGGCGAGCACACGCGCGAGTTGCTGCGCGAATACGGCTACGACGACGCCGGGATCGACGAACTGGTCGCCGCCGGCGTCGTGGAGTCCGCCAGCGGTCAGTGACCGACGTAGACCGGCGTCGGCTGCGTGAACCAGGCGTGCAGGATGTGATAGACCATCAGGTAGTTCTTCTGCTGGAAGCTCGCGTGCGAGATGCCGGCCATCACCGAGAACTGCTTGTCGGGATTGGGCAGCCGCTTGAAGAACTCGATCAGGTCGTCGAACGCTGCGATGCCGTCGTACTGCCCGCGCAGGACGACCGTGGGCATCGTGATCTGCGCCGGATCGACGACGGGAAGCTTCGAGCACATGTCGATGTAGGTGCCGTTGGGCATCGAGTCGTCGAGCGCAAGGATCGCATCGGCAAACGCGTCGACGACACTCCGCTCCGCGCATTCCGGGTGGTCGCGCTCGAAGATCGAGTAGACGAAAGCGCGATCGATCGGCCGCCGTTTCTTCGCCATGAACTCGGGGAGCTTCTTGCGTCGCTGCAGGAGCGTGGGTGCGCCTTCGCCGGTCCAGACGAACGCGTCGAGCGCCAGCCGCGACACGCGGTCGGGGTGCCGCTGCGCGAACAGTGCTGCGCGCAGCGCGCCCGACGAGATGCCGTAGGCCATGACGCTTTCGATGCCGCGCGCCTTGCGCATGTAGTCGGTCGCGGCGGCGAGGTCGTCGGCGCCGTTGGAAATGTCGCAGAAGATGTCGCGCGACTTGTCGGAACGCCCGTAGCCTTCCATGTCCACGCACCAGCAGGCGAAGCCGCGGCGCGCGAACCAGTCCATCACCGATGAATCGGGCCGGCCGGGAACGTGCAGGTCGAAGGTCGGCTGCGATGCCATCGACGAGCCATGCACGAACAGCACCACCGGCTTGCCCTCGGGCGAGCCCACGAACTTCTCCCACAGGAACAGGCGGACGTCGCCCTTGGTCGTCCAGTGCTCGACGCCCTGGACGGGTGCGTCGGCCACCGACGCGCTTGCCACTGAATTCATCGTTGTGCAGTCCTCAGTCGATCCTCGCGCCGGTCTCGTGGATCACCTTGGCCCACAGTTCCTTCTGCGCCACGAAATACGCTCCGAATTCGGCGGGCGTGGAGCCCACGATCTCGGTCCCGACGCTCGCGAAGTAGTGCTTGACCTCGTCACTTGCGAGCGACGCGACGAGTTCCTTGTGCAGCAGGTCGATGATCGGCTGCGGCGTCCCCTTCGGCGCGAACAGTCCCATCCAGACATAGGCCTGGTAATCCGGCACCCCGGACTCCTCGACCGTCGGTATGTCGGGGAGCAGCGGCGAGCGGTGGGCGCCGGTCACCGCGAGCGCGCGCAGCTTGCCATCGCGGATGTGCCCCATCATGCCGGCGATCCCGGGGATCGACATCTGCACGCGGCCCGCGAGCAGGTCGGTGGTGCCCTGGGCGCTGCCGCGGTAGGGGACGTGGTTCATCTTCATGCCGGTCTTCGACGCGAGCAGCGCGGCGAACAGGTGCTGTCCGCTGCCGTTGCCCGACGACGCGAAATCGACCTTGCCGGGACGCGATTTCACCCAGGCGATGAACTCGGGCAGCGTCTTGGCGGGAACCTTGGGATTGACGACGACGACGCCGGGCTCGCGCGCGATCAGCGAGATCGGCTCGAAATCCTTGACGGCGTCGTACGGCAGCTTCGAATACAGTGTCGCGCTGATTGCGTTGGTCTGCGACGCGAGCAGCAGCGTGTAGCCGTCCGGCGGTGCCTTGGCGACGATGTCCGCGCCGATCGTGGCGCCCGCACCCGGCTTGTTCTCGACGACGACACCCTGGCCGAGGCGCTTGGCGAGTTCCTTGGCGATCAGCCGCGTCGGTCCGTCGACCGCGCCGCCGGGCGAGAACGGGACGATGATGCGGATCGGGTGGTTCGGGTAGGGGCCGCTGCCGGCCGCGTGGGCGGCGGGCAGCATGCACAGTGCGGCAACGGCGACCGCGGTGCCGCGGACGAACGCCTGAGCCGAGCGGGAGATGAGGTTCATCGTCAGGATTCCACGTAAGGCGGGGCCGTATTGTCGCGGTCGCCACCGGGATCTGTAAAGTGCAGCCTCGCCCTTCACCCGCCTCGCTCCCGCTTTGCTCCCTCTCCCGCTTGCGGGAGAGGGTTGGGGTGAGGGTTGCGGCCGGGCTCAGGCTGCGCGGCGCTCGCTTTTTGACAAGTCAAGCTTCCCGTACGCGTCGCGCAAGGCGGTGCGCAGGCCTTCCTCGACGACCGGGTGGTAGAAAGGCAGCTTCAGCATGTCGGCGATCGTCAGATCGAGCTGCTTCGCCCACGCGAGCAGGTGCGCAAGGTGCTCGGCGTCGGGTCCGATCAGTTCAGCGCCGAGCAGCGCGCCGCTCCCGGCGTCGGCGTAGACGTGCAGCCTTCCCCGGTTCTTCAGCATCACCCGTGACCTGCCCTGGTCTTCGAAGGACACGACGCCGGTGACGTGGGGGATGTCGCGTATCGCGGCGTGCCCGCCGCCGACGACGGCGATCTGCGGGTCGGTGAACACGATGCCCAGCGGTGCGCGGCGCAGGCCCGCGCGGACCTCGGGATAGCGTGCCGCGTTCTCGCCGGCGATGCGGCCTTCGTCGGCGGCTTCGTGCAGCAGCGGGACGTCGTTGTTGACATCGCCCGCGATGAAGACAGGCGCCGATCCGCATTGCAGCGTCTCGCGGTCGAAGTACGGCACCCCGCGGGCGTTGCAGGCGAGCGACGTCGCCTCCAGGTTCAGACGCGCCACGTTCGGACTCCGGCCGGTCGCGGCGAGCAGGTAGTCGAAGTTCTCGACGCGCATGTCGCCGGCGAGGTCGCGATAGCGCACGACGACCCGCGAACCTTCGCGCGAGACCTCGGCGTGCGCGTCGGTGTCGAGGTACAGCTCGGCGCCGAATGCGCGCCGCGCTTCGGAGAGCAGCACGGGATCGGACAGCGGCCCGACGCCGCCGCCACGGCCGAAGATCTTGACGCGCACGCCCAGCCGATGGAGCGCCTGCCCGAGCTCGAGGCCGATGACACCGGGGCCGAAGACCGCGACGCTTTCGGGCAGGTCGGTCCACTCGAACACGTCGTCATTGACGACCAGGCGGTCGCCGAGGGCCTTCCACGCCGCCGGATAGGACGGGGACGATCCCGTCGCGATGACCACCGCGCGCGCATCGACGATCGTCGAACCCCCGACCTCGAGCCGCGTGTCGGCGATGAAGCGTGCGTAGTCGGCGAGCTTGTCGGATGCCGGGATCGCGTCGACGCCCTGGGTCACGAACCCGACAAAGCGATCGCGCTCGTGCCGCACCCGCGCCATCACCGCGCGGCCGTCGATCGCAACGCGGCCTTCGAGTCGCAGCCCGAACGCATCGAAGCGCTCGACCGCGTGCGCAGCCTCGGCCGGCGCGATCAGGAGCTTGCTCGGCATGCAGCCGACGCGTGCGCAGGTTGTTCCGTGGATGCCCCCCTCGATCAGCAGGACACTGCGACCTGCCGCCTTCGCGGAGCGGTACGCCGCGAGGCCCGCAGTTCCCGCTCCGATGATGGCGACGTCGGTGCTTGTCGTTTGCATGTTCCGAAACCTCGCGTTGGCCGGATCCGGCCCGAGCTTACGCGGCTTTCCGCAGCCACGCCTCGAGCTCGGCCGAACCCCCGATCAGGCGTCCGTTGACGAACACCTGGGGAACCGTCGTCGCGCCGGCGATCGCGCCGATCGCGCGACTGCGGATCGTGTGCGGCAGAGGGATCTCGACGAAATCGAACCCGGCATCGGCAAGCTGCTGCTTCGCCCTTGCGCAGAATCCGCAGCCGTCGCGCGTCAGGATCGCGACGCGGTCGGGCCGGCTCGCGTTGGGACTGACGTAATCGAGCATCGTGTCGGCGTCGGAGACCTTGAAGGGATCGCCCGGTTCCTGCGGCTCGATGAACATCTTCTCGATCTTCCCGTCGCGAACCAGCATCGAATAGCGCCACGAGCGCGGGCCGAAATTGACGTCGCTCTTGTCGACGAGCATGCCCATCCTGCGGGTGAACTCGCCATTGCCGTCGGGCAGCAGCATGACATTGTCGGCTTCCTGGTCCTTCGCCCATGCTTCCATGACGAACGGGTCGTTGACCGACACGCAGACGATGGCGTCGATGCCGTGGGCTTTGAACACCGGCGCGAGCTCGTTGAAGCGGGGAAGGTGGGTCGACGAGCACGTCGGCGTGAAGGCGCCGGGCAGCGAGAACACGACGACATTCCGGCCGGCGAAGATCTCGTCGGTGGTGACGCTCGCCCATTCGCCGTTGCGGCGGACGCGCAACGAGACATCGGGCACACGTTGGCCGGTGCGGTCCTGGAAGGGTTGCCGGGTCATGGTCGAGGCTCCTGATTGAAGGGAAGCGAATTGCTCCGATGTCGCAATGATCGGGGTCCGATCGACATAACTCAAGCTTAAATAACTAATAAACATGATAGAGAAAGGCTATTTGTTTGGGGCCGACCGCTGCCGGGTCCGCGAATTGCTTCGGAATGATTCCCGGGCCTTGCGCCGGGCGGTTCGAGCGTCCCGGACGCGTCCGCCCGGTGCGCGAAGCCCCGAACTGCAGGTGAGGGAGGCATCAGTGACGAAGTGCCGGATGTGCAGCCAGATAATCTATGGCCCGCGCAAGCTTTGTCCCGATTGCGAGTGGGAAATCGAGGCCGCGCAGGCGGTCGCCGACGCCGCTGGCGATCCGGACGCGCAAGCCGGCGCCGGAGTTGACGCTGCGCCGCAATCAATGCCGTCGGCCGACATCTCGCAGGCCGACGCCTCGATATCGTTCAACTTGTGGCGCACAAGGCGCGGCTCGCGCTCGACCGCGCTCGCAGTCGTCGCCGCGCTCGCGCTCGCGGGGATCGTGAGCCTGCATCCGGGATCGGCTCCGGCGCGGGCATCGGCATCGGTCATGGACGGCGCCGATGCGGCGGCGGCCGCATCGCGCAGCGGCGACTCCCGGGTGCTCGCGCTGCCGCGGAACCCGACCCAGGTCGCCGTCAGCCGTTAGCTGCGCAAGGCGCGGCGCAGCGTCAGGCCGAGTTGATCCACCCGTTCACGGTGAATCGCGCATCGGCGAACGCCCCCGACGGCATGCGCACGGGCATCACCTCGTGCATCGTCCGCGCCCAGAAGAAGACGACCCGGTTGTGGCGTGGCTCGATCGCCCGGTAGGTCTCGGCGCGGGCGAGCTTGCCGTTGCGCAGCACGTCGTCGTAGACCCGCAGCTCGCCGCCTTCGAATCCCCTGGGCATCCGGTTGAAATAGTAGACATACGTCAGGTAGCGTTTCGGCACCCTGTCGTAATCGGCGTCGGTGTGGACGCCGAAGAAACTGCCATCGACGCTCGCCGTCACCTGTGCCTCGACGACGCCGACTTCGATCGGCGCGATCTTGAGCGCCGGCAGGACCTGCGGCATGACGGCGCGTACCCGGTCGACGACCGGCTTGACGAGTTCCGGCGGCGGGTTCAGCACCAGTGAATGCCGGTAGTCGCTGCGCGCATCGTGGGTACCCGAGGAATGGAACTGTCCTTCCCTGGCCAGCACGCCCTCGAGGAGGGCGGCGCCGATCGCGTCAGGCAGGAAATTCTCGATCGCGACGACCGAGTGGCGGACGATCCGCGGGGCCGTGCTTGGGGGCTGCGCCGGAGATTGCATGAGGGACGACTGCGGAGCGGTAGGTTGCGGGGCTGGCGACCGGGATCCCGGTCGCCAGGGCGCGTCGCCCGACATCCACTCGGGCCGCCTGACGGATTCTAATGCAGGCGACCGCAGCCACGCCGCGACGCGACGGGCAGGGAACGCGGCGGCGTCCACGGGATCCAATTCGCGGTTCCCTCGGTCCCTCGGTTACTCCGCGCGGCGTCCCGGCCGGCGCTTTGGGTATGCTGCGCGTCTGCCGCGTTGCGCGAACCCAGCGTCCGGACGCCGTCATTCCCGATCCTTCGCTCCCACACTTCCATCCTCGGCGATCACCTCCATGCCCCCAGTCACCACCGCGTTGATCGTCGCCAACGTTGCGATCTTCCTGCTGCAGACGATTATCCCGGGCCTGATCGTGCCCTTTGCACTGTGGCCGCTCGGCGCCTCGCAGGCAATGGCCGGTGTCGGATTCTATCCGTGGCAGCTCGTCACCTACGCGTTCCTGCACGGCAGCATCCTGCACATCGGGTTGAACATGTGGGCGCTGTACATGTTCGGCAGTCCGGTCGAGCAGGTGTTCGGCACGCGCCGCTACCTGATCTACTACTTCGTCTCCGTGCTGTCCGCGGCATTCACCCAGCTCGCGTTCGCGATGGTGACCGGGGGCATCTACCCGACGATCGGCGCGTCGGGCGGGGTGTTCGGCTTGCTGCTGGCCTACGCGAAGTTCTTCCCCAACAACCGCGTGGTGCTGCTGATCCCACCGATCCCGATGTCGGCGCGGACCTTCGTCGTCGCCTACGCCGCGATCGAGTTGTTCCTCGGTGTGACCGGGACGCAGGAGGGCGTCGCGCACTTCGCGCATCTTGGCGGTCTGATCGGCGGTTATCTGCTCCTGCGGTACTGGCGCAGCGGGTCCCGGCCCTACCGCCGCTGAGCACGGAAGGCGCGGTCGACGGCGGCGTTTCCGAGACGCCCCCGGGATGTACACACCGCCCGGCGCTCGTGGTACAAGGGCGGCAAGAGGGACCATCAGGGGAACCTCAGGCGACCGTCGAGGCGCATTGCAGGCGCAGGGGGAGGCGCTGACGGTGCCACGATCAGGGCCACGATCAGGGCGGGGGCATGGCAGTCCAGCGATGCCGTTTTCGATGTTCGTGCGCGATCCTGCCGCCGGAACTCCTTCGGCGCATCGCGTCGCGCGGGACGCCGTCGCAGCGCGAAGCTGCACTCGCGACGCTCGCCACGGACCAGACGCTGCGCCTGTCGCGCGCGACTCTCCAGTTGCTCGAACGCGGTCCGCACCGGACGCCGCTTGCGATGGCCGGGTTCGCGAAGCAGCGCACGATCTACGACGCGGGGCATCGCGAGACGCTGCCCGGCCGGGTCGTGCGCAGCGAAGGCGCGCGCGCCGGCAAGGACGTCGAGGTCAACGAGGCCTACGACGGCCTCGGCGCGACGTTCGACTTCTTCGCGACGGTCTACGACCGCGATTCGGTCGACGACGCCGGCATGCACCTCGATGCGACCGTCCATTACGGCCGCAACTACGACAACGCTTTCTGGAACGGCCGGCAGATGGTCTTCGGCGACGGTGACGGCGAGCTGTTCAACCGCTTCACCATTTCCCTCGACGTCATCGGCCACGAGTTGACGCACGGCGTGACCGGCGACGAGGCGAACCTCGTCTATCTCGGGCAGGCGGGCGCGCTGAACGAGTCTATCTCGGATGTCTTCGGCTCGCTGGTCAAGCAGTACGCGCTCGGGCAGACCGTCGCGCAAGCCGATTGGCTGATCGGGGCCGGCCTGTTCACGCCCAGGGTGAACGGCGTTGCCCTGCGCTCGATGAAGGCACCGGGAACCGCATTCGACGACCCGGTGCTCGGCCGCGACAGCCAGCCGGCGACGATGTCCGGCTACGTGCACACGACGATGGACAACGGGGGCGTGCACACGAACTCCGGAATCCCGAACCATGCTTTCTACCTCTCCGCAATGGCGCTTGGCGGACATGCCTGGGAGAAGGCCGGACGCATCTGGTACGAGACGCTGCGCGATCGGCGGGTCAGGCAGACGTCGACGTTCCGGCAGTTCGCCGTCCTGACGGTGCAGAACGCCGCCCAGCTGTTCGGACCCCACGAGCGGCAGGCGGTCGCCGCCGCGTGGAAAGAGGTCGGGATCGACGTCGGCAATGCGGGTGGACGCGGGTGACAGGGTGCGTGTGACAGGACGACGATGCACATCGATTTCCGTATCGACGGCGGCATCGCCGCGTTCCCCGGGCTCGCGAAACCGGTCCGCATCGACTGCGCCGCACTGCCGGATCGCGACGCGGCGCAGCTCCGTGACCTCGTGAACAAGGCGGATTTCTTCGGCGTTGCCGAGCCGGCTGCAGCGGCGCCGATGCCCGACGCCCGCGCCTACACGATCATGGTCGACGATGGCCTGCAGTGCCGGACACTGACGCTCGCCGAGCCGATCGCCGATCGGCGCATGCGCGAGCTGGTCGCGGAGCTGCGCCTGCGCGCCGAAGCGATCCGCCGCAAGGGGAGGGGGCGATGAGATCCCATGCATGGCTGGGCGCCGCGGCGCTTTGCGCGGGCTGCGCAACCCTGGAACCCGGCGTCGAGGTGACCGGCAAGCCGGTCGGCGAATTCTTCGACGAGCTCAAGGCGGAGCTGCGCGGAGTCCACTGGCGCGTGAAAGGTGGCGGGACGGCCTGCGGCAGCAGCGCGACGCGCGAGGTCGACCTGCGCAACGCCACGGTCACGCTCGAAATGCGGCGGATCGCGGAAGCGAGCGTCGACGGGGAGATCCGCCTGGTGGCGCTGCCGCTTGCGGGCGGCTCGGTGACGCCGACGCTGTCGGGATCGGCGGCGCGTCGGTCCTCGCAGGACATCACGATCAAGCTCGAAGTCGCCGGCGATGCGCCGGTTCACGACATCGACGATGCTCCTGCGGCAGGCAGTGCGCTCGCCAAGACCGTGAACGCGGCCATCGACGGCTTCGTTCGATCGAGCGCCGACGCGCCCTGCATCCGCCTTGCCGCGCTGAAGCTGCAGTTCGTCCTCGACGTCGAGCGCGCTGCCGGCGGCGGATTCAGGATCGTCGTTCCCGCGGCCCAGCTCGCCGCCGACGGGAGCCGCCGTGACGTCAATACGCTGACGCTCGCCTGGGACCGGATCGACTCCAATGCGCTGCGCTGACCCTGCCCTGATCTCGCGCGGATGTTGGAGCCAATCCGTCGCGGTCCTGCCTCTTGCACCGTTGCCAGACGCGGGTATGCTTGAGCCGGTGCCCGTCGGCGGGAAGGAGAAGGCATGCCGATACGATCGCTGCGCTCGATAGTTGCGGGACAGACGCCGGTCACGGCGTCGAAGGCGACGACCGTCGTCGATGCGGCGCGCCTGATGAAGCGGCACAACGTCGGTGCGTTGCTGGTCGTCGACGGCACGCGCCTGATCGGCATCTTCACCGAGCGCGACGCGCTGTTCCGGCTGCTCGCCGAAGGGCGCAATCCGGCGATCACCCGGGTCGCGGACGTCATGACGGCCCAGCCGCAGACCGTCCATCCCGACGAGCCGTTCGGCAACGCGCTGCGCCTCATGTACGAAGGCAAGTTCCGACACCTGCCGGTCGTCGAGTTCGACCGGCCGCTGGGCATGGTGTCGGTTCGCGACGCGCTCGACGAGGATCTCTACGAACTGCGCGTCGATCTCGAGCAGCGCGAGACGATGCGTGACTGACCGCGCCGGCGCTCACGACGCCGGCGACGCGCTGCGACGATCCGGGCCTCAGGAGACACGGATGACCGCGCACACCTACAAGCTGGTCGAACTCGTCGGCTCGTCGCCCAGCAGCAGCGACGACGCGATCCGCAATGCGATCGCCAAGGCGTCGGCTACAATCAAGCACATCGACTGGTACCAGGTGATCGAGTCGCGCGGCCACGTCGTCGACGGCAGGATCGTCCATTTCCAGGTGACCCTCAAGGTCGGATTCCGGATCGAATGACCTGGAAGCGCCGCCTTGCAGCCCCCATGTTGAGGGCCTGATCCTCCCGCTCGGTTCTCCGTTGCCGTCCAGCGCTTCGTTCCATCCCGCCGTCTTGGGCTGGTTTGCCCATCGGTTCCCTGCTGCGACCCCGGCGCAGGCGCGCGCCTGGCCGCTGATCCAGTCGGGGCGCCACGTGCTGATCGCGGCGCCCACCGGGTCGGGCAAGACGCTCGCCGCGTTCCTCGCGGCGATCGATGCCCTGCTGAAGGAGGGCCACGAGGCCGGCCTGCCCGACGAGACCCGCGTCGTCTACGTCTCGCCGCTGAAAGCACTCTCCAACGACGTCCACCGCAATCTGGCGCTGCCGCTCTCCGGCATTCGCGACGAGCTCGCCCGGCGCGGAGAGGCGGACGTCGACATCCGCACGCTGGTGCGCACCGGTGACACGCCGCAGCGCGAGCGCGAAGGCATGCGCAGGCGGCCCCCGCACGTCGTGGTGACGACCCCCGAGTCGCTCTACGTGCTGCTCGGCTCGGAATCGGGGCGCAGGATGCTGGCGACGACGCACACGGTGATCGTCGACGAGATCCACGCGATCGCGGCGAGCAAGCGCGGCAGCCACCTCGCGCTGTCGCTCGAGCGTCTCGAGGCGCTCGCGGGCAGGTCGCTCCAGCGCATCGGCCTGTCGGCGACGCAGAAGCCGATCGAGGACGTCGCCCGCTTCCTGGTCGGCGCGCGATTCGACCGCGCATCCTGCGAGATCGTCGACCTCGGCCACGTGCGCGAGCGCGATCTCGCAATCGAGGTGCCGCCGGCGCCGCTCGAGGCGGTGATGTCCAACGAGGTCTGGGAACAGGTGTACGCCCGCCTCGCCGATCTCGCAGGCGCGCACCGGACCACACTCGTCTTCGTCAACACCCGCCGCCTCGCCGAGCGCGTGTCGCGCCACCTGTCGGAGATCCTCGGCCGCGACCAGGTCATGGCCCATCACGGCAGCATGGCACGCGAGATCCGGCTCGCGGCCGAGCAGCGTCTCAAGAACGGCGAACTGAAGGTGCTGGTCGCCACCGCCTCGCTCGAGCTCGGCATCGACATCGGCGACGTCGAGCTCGTCTGCCAGATCGCCTCTCCGCGGTCGATCTCGACTTTCCTGCAGCGCGCGGGACGCGCGAGCCACACCGTCGGGGGCGTTCCGAAGGCGAGGATCTTCCCGACCTCGCGCGACGAGCTCGCCGAATGTGCGGCGCTGCTCGACGCCGTGCGGCACGGCGAGCTCGATCGCATCGCGATGCCGCGCAAGCCGCTCGATGTGCTTGCGCAGCAGATCGTCGCCGAAGTCGCCGCGCGCGAATGGCGCGAGGACGAACTCCTTGCCTGCCTCGCCTGCGCGTCGCCCTACGCGACCCTGACACGCGACGAATACCTCGAAGTCCTGCGGATGCTTGCGGAGGGCTTCACGACGCGCAACGGCCATCGCGGCGCGTACATCCACCGCGATGCCGTACACGGCGTCCTTCGCGGACGCCGCGGCGCGAGGCTCACCGCCTTGACCTCGGGCGGTGCGATTCCCGACACCGCCGACTACGACGTGGTGCTCGAGCCGTCGGGGTACAAGGTGGGGACGGTCAACGAGGATTTCGCCGTCGAAAGCCTCGCCGGCGACGTGTTCCAGCTGGGTAACACCTCGTATCGGATCCGCCGCATCGAGATGGGCAAACTGCGGGTCGAGGACGCGCAGGGCCAGGCGCCCGGGATTCCGTTCTGGCTGGGCGAGGCGCCGGGGCGCAGCGACGAGTTGTCGGCCGCCGTGTCGAGGCTGCGCGCAGAGATCGCGGCGCGCTGCGAGACGTCGGAGGGTCGGGCGCGGGAGGTCGCGCGCCTTGGCGGCATCGGAGTCCTGCCGTCGGCCGCGCATCAGCTCGTCGACTACCTCGCGTCGGCGAAGGCGGCGCTCGGCACGCTCCCGACGCAGGACACGATCGTGCTCGAACGCTTCTTCGACGAATCGGGCGGCATGCAGCTCGTCGTCCACGCGCCTTTCGGCAGCCGAATCAACCGCGCCTGGGGGCTCGCGCTGCGCAAGCGTTTCTGCGTCAAGTTCAACTTCGAGCTGCAGGCCGCGGCCACCGAGGACGCGATCGTGATTTCGCTGTCGACCAGCCACAGCTTCCCGCTGGCCGACGTCGCGCGTTACCTGCACTCGAATACGGTGCGCGGGATCCTCGTCCAGGCGATGCTGGCGGCGCCGATGTTCGCGGCGCGCTGGCGCTGGGTCGCCGGCATCTCGCTCGCGCTGCCGCGCTTCCGGGGTGGGCGCAAGGTGGCGGCGCCGCTGCAGCGGATGCGCGCCGAGGACCTGATCGCTGCGGTGTTTCCCGACCAGATCGCCTGTGCGGAGAACATCGTCGGCGAGCGCGAGATCCCCGACCATCCGCTGGTGCGCCAGACGATCGGCGACTGCCTGCACGAGGCGATGGACATCGACGGCCTGGAGCGCGTGCTGCGTGGCATCGAGACCGGTGCGATTTCGGTGGTCGCACGCGATCTCGCCGCCCCGTCGCCGCTCGCGATGGAAATCCTCAGCGCGCGGCCCTACGCGTTCCTGGACGATGCCCCGCTCGAGGAGCGACGCACGCAGGCGGTGCTTGGCCGCCGCTGGCTGGACGACGATGCCGCGACGACGTTCGGCAGCCTCGACATCGCGGCGATCGAACGCGTTCGCGGCGAGGCGTGGCCCGAGGCCGTCAATGCCGACGAAATGCACGACGCGCTGCTCGGCCTGGGATTCGTCGGCGACGACGAGGCCGCCCGCGGCCCGGGCTGGTCGGCGTTGCTCGAGGCGCTGGCGCAGGCGCGCCGCGCGGCACGCGTGCTTCCGCTCGCGCGGGCGGCGAAGCAGGCAGCGACGGGTGCGCTGCCGGCGACGCATGGAATGTGGATCGCTGCCGAGCGGCTGCCGCAATTCGACGCCGTCCATCCCGGCGCGCCGCGCTCGCCTTCGATCGAAGCCCCCGGGGAATTCGCGCGCCGCGACTGGTCGCGCGAGGACGCGATCCGCGAGATCGTCCGCAGCCGACTCGAGGCACTGGGACCGGTGACGACGACGGCGATCGCACGGTCGATGGCGATCACCGACACCGAGGTGGAGGGGGCGCTGGCGGCGCTGGTCGCGGAAGGCGTGGCGATGCGAGGCGCCTACACGCCGGGCGCCCCGGCGAACGAAGCCTGCGACCGCGCACTGCTCGCGCGCATCCACCGCTACACGATCAAGCGGCTGCGCCAGGAAATCGAGCCGGTATCGGGGCAGGACCTGATGCGTTTCCTGTTCCGCTGGCAGCACGTCAATCCCGGCGAGGGGCGGCAGGGGCCGGATGCGCTCGACGCCGTGATCTCCCAGTTGCAGGGCTTCGAGGCGCCGGCGGGAGCGTGGGAAGCCGAGGTCCTGCCCGCGCGCCTGGAAGGCTACGACTTCACCTGGCTCGACGATCTCTGCCTGTCGGGGCGCGTGGTGTGGGCGAGGCTCGCCGCGGGGCCGTCGGGGACCCAGCCCGGCACCTCGGGCCCGATCCGCACGACGCCGGTGACGCTGCTCCCGCGCCGCGTCGCGTCGCTGTGGACGCGCGTCGCGCCCACACCTTCGGACGGCGGGGTCATGAGTTCGCGCGCACGGGCCGTCGCCGACCATCTGCGAGTGCACGGCGCATCGTTCTACGACGAGATCGTCGACGGCACGCGGCTGCTGCGCACGCAGGTCGAGGACGCGCTCGGTGAACTGGTCGCGCGGGGCGCCGTCACCTCCGACAGCTTCGCGGGCCTGCGGGCGCTGCTGACGCCCTCCGACCGGCGCAAGCCGCTCGGCGGCGGCAGGCGCCACCGGCGCGGCGCACTGTTCGGCATCGAGGATGCCGGGCGCTGGTCGCTGACCCGGAGGCCGGGGCCGGCGATGACCGACGGGGGTGCCGATGGCGCCGCGCCGCGGTCGGGCGACCCGAAGCGACAGCTTGGCCCGTCGCCGCACGATGGGGACGCCGTCGAGCAGGTCGCGCGGGCGCTGCTGCGCCGCTATGGCGTCGTCGCCTGGCGATTGCTGGAACGCGAGCCCGCCTGGCTCCCGCCGTGGCGCGAGCTGCTGCGGGTCCTGCGCAGGCTCGAAGCGCAGGGCGAATTGCGCGGTGGACGCTTCGTCGCCGGCATGAGCGGCGAGCAGTTCGCGCTCCCCGAAGCGGTCGTGACGCTGCGCGAGACCCGCCGTGCGCCCCCTGCGGGGACGCTGGTGTGCCTGAGCGGCGCTGACCCGCTGAACCTCGTCGGCATCGCGGTTCCGGGTGACAGGATTCCCGCGCTGGCGGGCAACCGGGTGCTCTATCGCGACGGCATCCCGATTGCCGCGCTGGTTGCAGGCGAAATCCGCTGGATCGAGCCACAGTATCCCGCGCAGGCCCGCGTCACCGAGGGCGCGCTGGTCAGGCGGCCCGTCGGCTCGCCGCTCGCCGCCTACCTGCGCTAGTTCGCAGCTCCCTCGCGCACGCTAGCGCGGGTGCCCGGCGCGCAGCGCGCGCCGGCGCTCGAGGCGCTCCGCCGGCCACTCGCGTTCGATGTCATAGAACTCGGCGACTGCGCGTGCATCCGGTGGAAGCACCACCCAGGGCTGCTTCGACGACGTGAAGATGTGGATGTCAGGAGGCAGGCGGTCGGGATCGTCGAGCGTTCCGACGCGCACGAAACGCACCGCGTCACCCGCTCCGGCGTAGTTGCTCCACACGGCGACGCGGCATCGCGGGCAGCGCGAGATCTTCTGGCCCTTGCCGCTGTTCGACGGCGTGTCGACGACCTCGGGCTCGCCTTTGCGCAGGACCACGCGATCAGCCTCGATCAGCGCGTTGAGCGCGAACGAGGCCCCGGTTTCCCGCTGGCACCACCGGCAGTGGCAGCAATGGACGAACAGCGGCGGCGTAGTCATCCGGTAGCGGATGGCCCCGCACGTGCAGCCGCCGTCAATGGGAAACGCCTTGTCGTCGCTCATCGTTTGCCTCCTCGCTTTTCGGCCGGGATCCCGAAACGGGATGCTAGTATATGCATTGCATATAGGCGGCACACGATGGAACCCGTTCATCCGATCCTCGCACTGCTCGCCCGCGGGCAGGCCCACGGCTACGAGCTCCGCAGCAGGGCCGAGCGCGAGCTGCAGCCCTTCTGGTGCATCGATTTCGGCCAGCTCTACCGCGTCCTGCACCGCGCGCTGCGCGACGGCCTGATCGCCGCGGCGGGTCGCGAGAAGAGCGCGCAGGGTCCGGCCCGCACCGTCTACCGCCTTACGCCCAGCGGCCGTGCCGCGGTCGCCGCGTGGCTTGCCGACCCGGCCGAGCACGACGACGAGCTGATGGTCAAGCTGACGCTCGCCGCGCAGCGCGGCGGCGGGCTGGCGGACGTCGTCGCGACGAATCGAAGGCGCTTCGGCTCGCGGTTGGAGGAGGCGCAACGCGCCTGGCGCGACGCGATCGATTCCGGGGAGCGCGGCCGGATCCTCGCGAGCGACGCCGTGAGGCGACGCTGCGAAGCCGCCGCGGCGACCCTGGGCCTCGCGGGGTCGGCGAGCGTGTCGCAATCGGCACGGCCGCGGACCCAGGGCCGCGCCGACGGGATGGCACGAGAGGCGCGCGGGACACGTACCGCGCCTGCGATGCGCGCTGCCACGGGCCCGCGCCCCCTGCGCATCGCCGGCAGCGACGACCCGCTTCTGGGCTGGCTCGCGCGCGAGGCCGGTTTCGACGCGCAGTTCGTGGGCAGCTACGGCGGCCTGTGGGCATTGCAGCGCCATGAAGCCGACGCAGCCTCGCTGCACCTGTTCGATGCCGAGGCCAACGAGTACAACGCGCCGTTCCTGCGGCACCTGCTGCCGGAGAGCGACTGGGTGCTGGTGAATCTCGCCTGGCGGGAGAACGGCCTGATCGTCGCGCCCGGGAATCCGAAAGGCGTGAAAGCGGTGGGTGATCTGGTGCGCGGGGACCTGCGCTTCGTCAACCGGCAGCGGGAGGCCGGCACCCGGGTACTGCTGACCCACGCGCTGCATGCGGCGGCAATCGACCCGTCGTCGATTCAGGGCTGGGATCGCCCGGTCGCGACGCACGATGCCGTGGCCCAGGCGATCGTCCTCGGGTTCGCCGACATCGGGCCCGGACTGCGCGCGGTTGCGGCGACGTGGGAACTCGATTTCGTCCCGCTGGCGCAGGAGCGCTACGACATCGCGCTGCCGCGCGAGGTCTTCGAATCGGCGGCCTGCAGGCGCCTGATGGGCGTCCTTCACAGCCGGACGTTGCGGCGCGAGGCAGCGCGCTACGCAGGATACGACTTGCGCGATTGCGGAAGGATCGTCGCGGCCGCCCGGCCCGATCTCATCCGGGCCTGAGCGGCCCGTCGTTTTTCATCGAGGAGGACAGGTATGAAGCTGCAAGTGCGGACAATCGGATTGGTCACGGTTGCGACGGTGGCGATGGCGGCGATCGCCGCGGTCGGCGCGGGACCGGCGAGTGCGGCCACGCAAGATCCGGTCAAGGTCACGATCTACGCGGCGGGCACGCTCGCCAGGCCGTTCACCGAGATGGCGCGCGAGTTCGAGAAGTCGCATCCGGACATCGTGATCCAGTCGCAGTTCGGCGGCAGCGTCAAGATGGTCAAGCAGGTGACGGTCCTGAAGCAGCAGGCCGACATCGTCGCGGTGGCCGACTACACGGTGATCCCGAAGTACATGTTCGGCGGCAACGGGTCGCAGGCCTGGGCCGACTGGTACGCGGGATTCGTTGGCAACGCGATCACGTTCATCTACACGCCGAAGAGCAAGTTCGCAGGGGAGATCACGGCGGACAACTGGTACGACGTCCTGGCGCGTCCGGGTGTCGCGATCGGCCGTTCCAATCCCGACACCGATCCATCGGGCTATCAGACGCTGCAGATGCTGAACCTCGCGGCGACGCATTACCACCAGCCAGGCCTCGCCGATGCGATCCTCAAGAACGCGCCCGAGGCGAACATCCGCGACACCGAGACCGACCTGATCTCGGCCCTGCAAACGGGCCAGATCGACTACCTCGCGATCTACCGCTCCGATGCGCTGCAGCACCACTTCCAGTACCTGAAGCTGCCTGCGGCCATCGACCTGAGCGACCCGAAGTACTCGGCCGACTACGCGAAATCCGTCGTGCACACGAAGAACGGCGCCCTGTCGGCCAAGCCCATCGTCTATGCGCTGACGATTCCGCTGAACGCGCCGCACCGGGACGCCGCGATCGAGTTCGTGAAATTCATCCTCGGACCCGAAGGCCGGAAGATCTCGGCGGGCAACGGTTTCAAGACCCTGGCACCCGCCTACGTGGTGCACGGCGACAGGATGCCGTCACAGCTCCTGATGCTGACACAGCCCTGGAAGGACCAGTGATGCGGCGGCATTCGCAGGCCGGCTGAAGTCTTCGGAGTCGTGGTGCCGCGCCCGCTGCTGTTCCTTGCATTCTGGCTGCTCGGCAGCGTCGTGTTGGCATTCATCGTGGTGCCGCTCGTCTCGCTGGTCGCCGCCCCCGGGCTTCCCGGGCTCCTGCGCGCGGCGGCGATGCCCGACGTGCGTGCAGCGATCGCGCTGAGCCTCGCCGCTGCGCTGGTCGCGGCCCTGCTCGCGGCGGCGTTCGGCGTGCCGCTCGCCTACGTGCTCGCGCGCAGCGCGTTTCCGGGGAAAGGCGTCGTCGAGGCGATCGTCGACCTGCCGCTGACCGTGCCGCACACGGTCGCCGGGATCGCGCTGCTGCTCGCGTTCGGTCGGGAAGGCGTGCTGGGGGAGCCGGCCGCGGCCTGGTTCGGGCTGCGCTTCTGGGGAACGTTCGCAGGCATCGTCGTCGGCATGCTGTTCGTGAGCCTGCCCTACGCGGTCAATGCCGCCCGCATCGGCTTCGAGGAAGCGATTGATCCCCATCTCGAGAAGGTGGCGCGCACGCTGGGTGCCGGTCCCTGGCGCGTTTTCACGCGCATCGCATTGCCGCTGGCCTGGCGCGGCGTGATGGCCGGCGTCACGCTGACCTTCGCCCGCGCGATCAGCGAGTTCGCGACCGTCGCGCTGCTCGCGTACTACCCGATGACCGCGCCGATCAAGATCTACGAGCTGTTCCTGAGCTTCGGCCTCGACGATTCGACCGGGGCGGCGGTGCTGTTCCTGGCGATCGTGCTGGTTCTGTTCATCGTGCTGCGACAGTTCGCCTATGGCCGCAGCGGTCACCGCGGGTTCGGGCGGTGAGCGCACCGGCGCTTGCCTTGGAGGATCTTTCGCTCGCGCTGGGCGCCTTCGCGCTGCGCGACATCTCGCTTGCGCTCGCACCGGGCGAGATCCTGGTGCTGGTGGGTCCGAACGGCGCAGGCAAGAGCGTGATCCTCGAGACGATCGCCGGGTTCCACCGGCCGCAGCGCGGGCGCGTGCGCATCGGCGGGCGCGACGTGACGGCACTGCCGCCGGAGGCGCGGCGCGTCGGATACGTGTTCCAGAACTTTGCGCTGTTTCCGCACCTCACCGTCGCGCAGAACGTGCGCTTCGGCATGCAGGCCCGGGACGGGACCCGCGCCCGGGGAGAGGAGGGCGAGCGGCGGATCACGGGGCTGCTCGATCGCTTTGGCCTCACCCGGCTTGCCGAGCGCAGGCCGGGCGACCTGAGCGGAGGCGAGAAACAGCGCGTCGCGCTGGCGCGGGCGCTTGCGACCGATCCGGCGGTATTCCTGTTCGACGAGCCGTTCTCCGCGCTCGACGCGGCGACGCGTAACACGTTGCGCGACGAGCTCGCCGACTTCCTGCGCGAGATCCGGGTGCCCGCGGTCTACGTGACGCACGATTATGCCGAGGCGATGGCATTTGCCGATCAGGTCGCGGTCGTCGACGGCGGGATGATCGCGCAGTCCGGACCTGCCGAGAAGGTGTTCGCGGCACCCCGGACCGCGCGGATCGCGGGGATGATCGGGGTCGAGAACATCATCGATGGCAAGGTCCGGACCGTTGACGGCGGGGAGGCTGTCGTCACACTGGGCGCATCGGAATTCCGGGTCCCGTTGCGCGAGCGTGTCGTCGCGGCAGGCGAGCGCGTGTCGGTCAGCGTCCGTGCCGAGGATCTGTCGTTGCTGTCGGCCGGGGAGGCGCCGTCGGCGCAGCACGTCGCGGTGCCTGGAAAGATCCTGCGGCTCGCGAACCATGGCCCGCTGGTACGCGTCGGCTGCGACTGCGGCTTTCCGCTGAGCGTCTATGTCACGCGTGCGCAGTGCCGACAGCTGGCACTGGCACCCGGGCACCCGGCGATCGTCGGGCTCTCCCCGGATGCGCTGAACCTGCTCGCGGACTGATTCAAGCTGTGGCCGGCGCCACCGCGTGCGCCGAATGCGGGGGAGGGGACAGGACGAACGCTAGATCCCGTCGGGCATGCCGTCGAAGAACTCGACGATCCCGGTCTCGAGCGAGTATTCGGCGCCGACGACCACCAGCCCCGTGTCCTGGATCAACTGCTCGAGGACTTCCGATCCATGTCGCAGGTGGTCCGCCGACGCGCGGATGTTGGCCCGGACGGCCTGCTCGACCAGCGCCACCGGGTCGTTGCGCAGTTCGGTGGCGAGCAGCGTCTCGACCGAGGGACGCACGCGATCGACGATCGAGCGCAGATTCCGCGACCGGTTCTCGGTGGCCTGCTGCAGCTCCTCGAGGGTCGCGAGGATTGCGCCGCACTGCGAATGCCCCAGCACCACGACCAGCCGCGTGCCGAAGCGGGCGGCGGCGAACTCGACACTGCCGACCTGCGACGCGGCGACGACGTTGCCGGCGACGCGGATCACGAACAGGTCGCCCAGCCCCTGGTCGAACACGATCTCGGCAGGCACCCGCGAATCCGAGCAGCCCAGGATGATGGCGAACGGCTGTTGACCTCCGACGAGTTCGTCGCGGCGTGCCGGGCTGGTGGGCCTGTCGTGGCTCCGGGTGCCCGACGCGAAGCGCCGGTTGCCCTCGATCAGGCGCCGCAGGGCTTCACGAGCGGGAACCATCGATGTGCCGCGTCTGCGCGGGAAGCATGGGGTTCGGGACGATGTCGGGAAGTTCGTGTTGTCTCATCGCACGCCTGCGTGTTGCGCCGGGAACGCGGCCCGACCGTCAGCCGCGGATTATACGCAGCGTGGCAGGGCTGCAGCGGCCCGGGTGCGCGTTGCGCGGCGCCGCACGGTTGCCGGCGACGCATCGATCAGATTCCGGTGCGGAGCAGGGGGATGACGTCCGCGCTGAGGAGGGTGGCCAGCCGATCGGGCGGGACCGCCTCGCTGATCAGGTAGCCCTGCATCTCGTCGCACTTGAGCCGGCGAAGCATCGCGGCCTGCTCCTCGGCGTCGACGCCTTCGGCGACGACCTTGAGGCCGAGGGAATGCGCGAGTGAAATGACCGTCGACACGAGCAGCATCGTATTGGCGTCGTCGAGCATCGCGCTGATGAACGTGCGGTCGATCTTGAGCGTCTGAACCGGCAGCTTGGTGAGGTAGCTGAGCGACGAGTAGCCGGTGCCGAAGTCGTCGACGGCGATGCCGATGCCCATCGCGCGGACCGAGGCAAGCTTGCGGATGTTCTCCTCGACGTTCTCCATGATCAGGCTCTCGGTGATCTCGAGATCGATCGCGCAGGGGCCCGTTCCGTGCGCGATCGCGGCGTGCACGATTCCGACGAAATCGGGCTTGCGCAGCTGGATCGGCGACACGTTGACCGCAACGCGCGGCGCGTCCAGGCCCGTGCATCGCCACTGGTCGTGGTCGATGACCGCCCGGCGGATGGCCCAGGCCCCGACGTCGAGGATCATGCCGGTCTCCTCGAGCAGCGGGATGAACTGCGCGGGCGCGACCAGCCCCAGTTCGGGACTCTGCCAGCGCAGCAGCGCTTCCACGCCCAATATCCTGCGGGTCGCGACGTCGACCTTGGGCTGGTAGTGCAGCACGAACTCGTCCCGCTCCAGTGCCAGTCGCAGCTTGTTCTCCAGCGAAAGCTTTTCGGCGGCGATGTCGGTCATGTGCCGGGCATAGAACATGAGCTTCTCGCCCGTGGCCTTGGCGTTCTTGAGCGCGGCCTCGGCATTGCGCAGCAGGGTCTCGGCATCGGCGCCGTCTTCCGGATACAACGCGACCCCGGTTCTGGCGGAAACCCGCAGCGACGTGGCGCCGCCCAGGGCAAATGGCTCGTTGAAACAGGCGCGCAGTTGCCGGTCGAGGTCGCGCGGCGGGACGTCGGCGTGGCGTGCCAGCGGAACGATGACCGCGAAAGCGTCGGCGCCGAGGCGCGCGATGCGGCTCGAATCCCCCGCACACTGCGTCAGTCGCGCCGCCACCTGCCGCAGCAGCTCGTCGCCTGCCTGGCGCCCGAGGGAGTCGTTGACCGCCTTGAAGCGCTCGACGTCGAGCAGGGCCAGCGCGAGCCGGGGCTGTTCCGGTTCCGTGCTTCTCAGGCGCTGCGTCAACCGCTCGTTCAACAGCGTGCGGTTCGGGAGTCCGGTCAGGACGTCGTAGTACGCGACGTAATCGAGCCGCTCCGATTTCTCGATGTGCTCGAGCGCGAACGAGATGTCGCCGGCAAGCTCCATCAGCAGCTTCATCTCGTCGTCGTCGAAGAATCCGCGCTCGGCCGAGTAGAGCGCGAACACCCCGACCGCATTCCCGCCCACCGTCAGCGGAATGACACATACCGAATGGATTCCCCGTTCGTGGAACTCGCGCCGGGTGACGATCTGCGGGTCATCCTGTGCGTCGTTGGAGATCACCGGCGCCATGTCGCGGACGGCGCGTCGTGCGAGGCCGGGACCTGGACACCCGATCTCGGTCATGGTTTGCGGCGCGGTCTCGAAGAAGTCGCGGATGTCACCATCCCATGCGACCGGCTGGATCCTCCGGGTATCGCTGTCGACGACGCCGATCCACGCCATCGGAAGCTGGCCGGCGTCGACGGCGATGCGGCACGCTTCCCGGAACAGCTCGCTGCGATCCCGCACCCGCACGATCAGCGCGTTGGTCTGGCTGAGGACCGCGTAGATCCGGTTGAGGTTCTTGACGCGCAGTTCCGCGAGCTTGCGCTCGGTGATGTCCTGTGCGGTCCCGACGACGCGGTAGACGGTCCCGTTCCCGTCCCGAATGGGGAATGCGCGGTCGCGAATCCAGCGCAGGGTACCGTCGACGCGCAGGATCCGGTATTCCTCGTCGTACGAGCCCTCGGCCACCTGCGCCTTCGTGGCGCGGGCCACGCGCTCCCGATCGTCCGGGTGGATGGCTTCGATCCATTGGCGAGGGTGCAGGTAGAGCTCGGCGACACTTCGCTGCCAGATGTCGGCGTATGCCGGGCTCGCGTAGAGCAGCCGGTCGTTGGCCGGATCGGTGACCCAGAAGACTTCGCTGATGTTCTCGGCGATCTGGCGAAAACGCTCGTCGCTTTCGCGTTGCGCCCGTTCCGACTCGCGGCGGCGGGCCTCGGCGCGCAGCGTCTCGATGCCGTAGGTGAGATCCCGCGCGAACTCGACCAGCAGTTGCCGCTCGTCTTCGTCGAACCTGGCGGCATCGGTCGAGTAGATGCAAAGCACCCCGAATGCGGGGCACTCGCTGCCCAGCGGGAGCGCAATGCCGCTGCGGAAGCCGAATCGGCGGCCCTGGGCGCGCCAGGGAAGGTAGGGTTCGTCGGACAGCGTGTCGTGCACGACCTCGGGCCGCCCGGCGCGGATCGCGTTTCCGGTGGGTCCCCTTCCTTCGGGCGCATCGTTCCACGACACGCTCAGCCCATCGAGATACCCGGTTGCGCCGTACATCGCTGCGGGGCGCACGCTCTTCGCCTCGTCGTCCTCCGCATAGCCGATCCAGGCAAGCGCGTGGCCGCCGCGCTCGACCAGGATCCGGCACATCTCGTCGAAGAACTGCTGTTCCTGCGTCGCCCTGACCAGCGCCTGGTTGCACTCGATCAGCATCGTGAGCGTGCGATTGCGCTCGCCCAACTCGTGGGCGGCGCGCTCCGTCACATCGAGCATCCGGTTGAATTCACCGGCCACCTTGGCGAGTTCCACCGGACCCTCGAGGGCTGCGCGCGCCGCCAGGTCGCCTTCGGCGACCCGCTCGGCCGTCGCCTCGAGGCCCCTGATCGGTCGTGCGATGGCATTGCCGAACCGGCGCGCGAGGACCAGCGTGACCGCCAGCGTCGCGAGGATCAGGACGATGGCGCGGATGATCCTCGCCCGCACCGGCGCGAAAAGCGTGTCTTCGGGGATGCCCACGGACACGAGCCACCCGGTGCGCGGATCGGTATGGTAGGCAATGACCCGGGCGATCCCATCGACGCCCGGGACGCGGTAGATTCCGTCGCCGTTGGCGTGTGCGGTGGTTGCCAGCGGTGCGTTGGCAGCCGGCTTGCCGATCCATCGCTCCGGATCCGCCGAGCGCATCAGGAAGTGGCCCTGGCGGTCGATCACGGACACCACGACATTGCCCGGGATCGCCGGGAGGATCCGCGTCTGCAGCTTCATGAGGTCGAGCGGCAGTACGAGGAGGCCGGTCATCGCCCCGTCGGCGCCGCGCAACGGGTAGGTGAGAACCGAGACCCAGCGCCCGGTGGACGGACCGAGGAAGGCGTCGCCTGCCGCGAAGCGGCGGCTGCGGACGCCCTCCCGGAACCAGGGAAAGGCGGAGGCCACCTTGCCGGGCGCGGTGTAGGGAGCGTGCGCGCAGACGCTGTCGCCTTGCAGCGTACGCGTCAGCAGGTTGGCGAACTCCGGGTGGAGCTCCAGGAATTCGGCCAGGAACGGGTCGCAGCGGGCGGGATCCATCGCCGACACCAGCGGCCGCCGGGCGAGCACGCTCAGCAGGCGCTGGCTTTCCGCGATCTCGCGGTCGAGGTTGGCGGCGGTGATCGTCGCGAGGTTCCGCAGCTCGCTCTCGGCCTGGGCGCGCGACTCCCGGTAGCGATCGACGATCACGAAGCCGGCGGCAGCGGCGAGCGGCACGACGGCCGCGAGTGCGAGCGCGACGAGATGCGTCCGTATCGTACGGTGCCGTGGGTCGGGGGCGCGCGACTGCATGCCGTGAAAAAGCACGAAACGCGCCACGCTCGTTTGATGGCGTCGCGAGGGATCGAAAATTGCGGTGGCCTGAAGCTTTCCTGAATGCTTTCAGGTATTTGCGATTCTTCCGATGGACGGTTTCGGACGGGCGCGCTGCCCAGCACGGTCTTCAATCCGCCCTTGGCGGCCTCGAGCCTTGCCGCATCGCCAACTCAGAGTTTCGCGAGCATCAGGTGAAACGTCTTGCGCATTCCCGCTTTGCGGAAGCCGCAACGCTGGTAGAGGGAGATCGCCGGATTCTCCGGGTGCACGGTCAGGGAAACCTGCCGGTACCCTGCCGCCTTCGCCGCCGCCAGCGCCGCCATCATCAGGGGCCGACCGTGCCCCTGGTGCTGGAAACGCGGAAAGAGGGCGATGCCGAGCTGCGGCGTCCGCTCGTCGACGAAGGCCAGGCCCTGTCCATCCGGGAGGACCCGCATCCAGCACGCGCCGATCGGGCCATCCGCGCCCGGCAGTTCGCCGATGACGCCGACGTCGCCACGCCGGCCCCAGTCCTCGGCGTAAATGCGCACCTGCGGCAGTTCCAGCACCTCCCGCGGCCGCAGCGGCGCGGGCGGTGGATCCCACAGCGCCACGTGCAGGAGGTCCCACAGCGCGGCCTGGTCGCTCGGGAGCGCCGGACGGATTCGAAGGGCCGTCGGATCACTCATCGGGCGGCTGGTCGCGCAGCTTCCGCTGGTACCAGGCAATGTCCCGCCAGGCGCCGAATTTGCGCCCTGCCGCGCGGAACACTCCGACCGGCTCGAAGCCGACGCCGGAATGCAGCGCAATGCTCGGGTCGTTGGGCAGGGCGATGCCGGCGTAGGCATTGCAGTAGCCGCGATTCGCCAGCGCCTCGAACAGCGCGAGGTAGAGCGTCCTGCCCACGCCCTGCCGTTGCGCAGCCGGCGCGACGTAGGCGGAGGTCTCGACCGACCACCGGTACGCGGCCCGCTCGCGATGCGGAGATCCGTAGGCATACCCCAGCAGCCTGCCGCCGCGCTCGGCAACGAGCCAGGCCCAGCCTTCGCCGTACTTCCGGATCCGACCGCTGAACTCGTCGAGGCCGGGAACCGTCGTCTCGAACGAGACGGTCGTGTGCTCGACATACGGCGCGTAGATCGCGAGCAACGCAGGGGCGTCGGTCCCGGTGGCGGGGCGGAGGAGCGGGCGGTCGTCAGGCACGTTCGGTCGACATGTGTGCACGCAGGCCCGTCCGGCGCACGTATTCGTTGATCAGGGCCTGGCTCTCGTCGGCCGCAACGCCGCACACGAGGTCGAGGCCCTTGCGCCGGTAGTAGTCGCCGTGGGGCAGCAAGCCGGTCGCGCCGACCAACCTGTCGCGGGCGCCGAAGACCACGCGGGTGATCCCGACGTTGACGATGGCGCCGAGGCACATCATGCACGGTTCCAGGGTCGTGTAGATCGTGCAGCTGCGCTTGTGCTCGAAGAGAAAGCCCGGAATGGCCTGGATCGCGACCAGTTCGGCGTGGCGCGTGTCGTCCGCGTCCGATTCGATGCCATTGCGCCCGACGGCGACGATGCTCCGCTCGTGGACGATGGCGGCGCCGATCGGCAGGTTGCCTTCGGCCAGGGCGAGCGCCGCCTGCTCGAGCGCGATTTTCATCCAGGCGGCGTCGGTCATCGCCGGTGGGCAAGCACGCACGTGCCGCCGCCGCTCCTGTCGGGATCGTCGCACGCGTCGAGCGTGCGGCGGCGCAAGGTTGGCCGCTCGTGCAAAACCCGGCGCACCGGCGTCAGGCGATCCGCTCGACGACCACCGCGGTCCCGTAGCACAGGACCTCGGTGACGCCGTTCATGACGTCGGTCGCGTCGTAGCGAATGCCGATCACCGCGTTGCCGCCGAGTTGCCGCGCGTGGTCGAGCATCAGGTTGAAGGCCTCGGCGCGCGTCCTCTCGCACAGGCTGGTGAACAGCGAGATGTTGCCGCCGACGATGGTCTGCAGCGAGCCGCCGATCGTGCCGAAGATCGATCGCGAGCGCACGGTGATGCCGCGCACGACGCCCAGGTTGCGGGTGATCCGGTGACCGTCGAGTTCGAACCCGGTGGTGGTGAGCGCGTGTTCCATGGCGTTTGTCCTGTCGTTCGCAGGATCACAAGGCATCCGTCGAAGCTAGCGCGACGGCGATCGATCGGTGATCGTGGCCAGGATCAGCATCGCCAGCGCGGCCACCATTGCGACCGTGCGCACAGTGTGCCACTGCCACCACCAGTCGCGGAAATCCGTCCAGTTCGGGGGTGGCGCGTTCGCGACCCAGGTCATGACCTGGGCGTTGATCGGTTGATTTCCGAAGCGGGTGACGACACCCGCTGCGACCATGCAGACGGCGGCGGCGATGAGCAGGTAACGGGCACGCGGGCTGCGCCTGGCCACCATCGCGAGGATCAGGGTCAGGACGATGCACAGCGCGCCCGTCGCGGGAAGGAGGGTGCTGAGCGCGCGGATGGCGTGCTGCTGCTGTTCGACGTAGGTCGTGGCCGACAGTCCGGCGGGATCGAATCCCAGCCAGATGCCGAAGGTCGTGCCCGCCAGCAGGGCCACCAGCAGCAGGTCGATGAACCGGATGATCGTCGCTGTCACGGCTCCTCCGCAACGCGTTAAGCGAGAATCTGAACTTCCAAGTATAACCTATTGTAATCACAAGCGTTTGTCCATCGCCACACATTTCTTGGGAAAACAGCTGCGAAATGCGATGTCCGTGTCATGAACGGTGCAGGTGCGGGCCGACAGCGTGGCCGCAGAGATCCGCGCGGAGGACACCACGGTTCGGGGATTGGCGAGGTCGGTCGTCAGCCGGCGCTTCGGGAGTCCCGGCGTCCGGTCGTATCACGGTCCGCGGGGCGTGTCAGGACGAAGGCGAGCGCCAGCGACGCTCCCCAGGCGACCTTCGATGCGTAGCTCAGCATGAACGCCGCCCCGGAGTAGGCGTGCGGACCCAGCAACAGGGCCTGGAGCATGGTGAGCGCCGTCACGGCGATGCCGAGCTGGAGCCCCCAGCGGTGCAGCCGGAACATGCCGACGACCGAGGCGACGAGTATCAGCTCGTAGGCGGCTGCGAGGGCAAGGAATCCGTTGCCATGCAAGGCATCGCGCGACGCGAGGAGCGCACGGAAAGCCTCGCGTCCGTTCGCCGGAACGGCCTGCGGGAACACGGTGTCGAGGGCGCCGGCAGCAACGGCCAACAGGACGGCGGTGACGAGGAGGATGCGGAGGAGGTGGCTGGGGTTCATGAGCGAATGGCGTTCCGGTCAGGAAGTGGCTCGGGCAGGCCGAGGCTGGGTCGTTACATGGCAGCGAATCGGGTTTGCGGGACATGGCGTCTCGAGGATGAGCGGCAACATGGCGGTCACGCCCCGGATGACGTGGCGAACCAGCCCGGCACGAATTCGATCGCCTCGGTCAAGGTCCGTAGCACCCTGACGCTGCTCCGCGCCACGGCTTCGGGCGGGGACCCGAGATCCGGCACCAGGACGACCTGGGCACCGGCAGCGAGCGCAGCCCTGGCGCCGTTCTCGCTGTCTTCGAAGGCCAGGCAAGCGCTCGCGGGAACGCCGAGGCGCGCGGCCGCGAGCCGGTAGACGGCGGGGTCGGGTTTGCCGCGCGGCACCTCGTCGCCGCCGGCGATGGCTCGGAAGTGCGGCAGGACGTCGACCGCGCCGAGGCGATGGCGGATCTCCGCGGCCGACGACGACGAAGCCACTGCGCAGCGCACCGTCATCGATTGAAGCAACGTCAGCAGCTCGCGGACCCCGGATTTCAACGCGAACACAGGGTCGCGGTTCTCGCGGGAAAGAAGATCTGCAGCGCGGGATCGGACGGCGAGGAACGCCTCGGTGCCACCCAGCAGGGAGGCGAGAATCTGCGTCGATTCCGGCTCCGCCCGCCCGACGACGGAGGCGTAGGCATCCGGTTGCAGCGAAATCCCGAAGGAATGCGCCGACTCGACCCATGCGCGCATGATCGTCCGCTCGGAATCGATGAGCAGCCCGTCCATGTCGAAGATGGCGGCATGGAACATGTCAGCGCGCCAGGGCCGGCATGCGTGACCCGATTCGACGATCAGGTGGAGGGAGCGGGCCTGCGCAGCGGGCCCATTCCCTCGACCGGTTTGCTGCGCGACACCCTCACTCGGCAGTGATGGGGTCGATGATGGAGGCGACCTGCGAGACGCGGTTGACGGGAAAGCCGCCCAGCTCGGCATGCTCTCGCACCGACTTTTCGTCCGGCGCGATGTAGACGCAATAGATCTTGTCGCCCGTCACGTAGCTTTGCTGCCACTGGATCTGCGGACCCATCTTGCTCAGGACGCTGCACGACTTCTGCGAGATCGCCTTGAGTTCGGCCGCCGAAAGCTTGCCGGCACCCGGGATGTCTCTTTCAATCACGTATTTCGGCATGGTCGTCTCCCTTTCCCCTGTGTGTGGGGTCGGACAAGTCTACGCGGGCACCGGTGTCGCGGGTAGGCGCGGCCACGTGTCGCGACATTGGCGGGAAGCCCAGGCCCGGCCGGTGACGCGGAGCACGGCCGCGTCATCGCGGGTCCCTCGGCATCCGCCCCTCGCGCCACCGCCGCGGCTCGTCGCGCGGGCAGCGTGAGCTGGTGCCGGTCGATGGCGAGTCGAAGGTCCCCTGCGTTGCAGAAACCTGGCACGGAGGATGGGTCAGGATGGATTTGCCGTCCTGCGCCAGTCGTCGATCAGGTATCCGTAGAGGTTGGTGTCGTAGGCAACACCCCTGGCGACCCAGCGCTTGCGCAGCGTGCCCTCCACCACAAAGCCGACGCGCAGCAGAAGCTGGTTGGACGCCACGTTGGCCGGGTCCACCTCCGCTTCGATGCGGCGCAGGTCGAGCCGGCCGAAGGCATCGGCGCATGCGGCGGCGATGGCCTCGCGCATCAAGCCCTGACCCCAGTGGCTGCGGCCGAGGACGTACCCAAGTTCGACGCGACTGCTGCCCTCGTCGTACCTGAAGAGCAGCAGCGTGCCGATGACCTTCGAATCGGCGTTGCGCACCAGCACGAGCTGCCGGCCAGTACCCGACGATGCGAGTGCCTCCATCCGGGCCAGCCATGCCGTGCCGTCCGCGACCGATTGCCAGGTGGGATAGGGGAGGAACCGGGTGACCGCGGGATCACCATTGACCTCCAGCAAGTCCTCGAGATCGGTGGCGGTGACGGGCCGCAGCGTCAGACGCGGCGAGGCAATCCGGGTGATGGCGGGGAAGGGCATCGCGGGGAACAATGCGGTTCGTTGTGCGCCCGCCTGATGGCTTTCGATGCTTCAGTGCGGCGCGCGGGTCGGAGGCGCCCGGGCTCAGCGTTTCCAGAATTCGCGCGATGCGATGCGCGCGCCCTCGGCCATCGCGGCCATCTTTGCCCACACGACGTCGGGATCGACCGCCGCCTGCCCCACCCAGGTGCCGAAGCCGCAGTCGCTGCCGGCGATCACGTTCTCCCGTCCCACCAGCTGCGCGTACCGGCCGATGCGTTGCGCGATCAGTTCGGGATGCTCGATGAAGTTCGATTTGGATTCGATGACGCCCGGAATGAGCAGCTTGCCGTCGGGCAGCTTCACCGTCTCGAACAGCTTCCACTCGTGCGCGTGGCGCGGATTGGCGGCCTCGAGGGCGATGGCCGAGGGCCGCGCGCGGAACACGATGTCGATGACGTCGGCCAGCGGCACGTCACAGTGATGGGGGCCCTCGTAGTTGCCCCAGCACAGGTGCATGCGCAGCTGCTCGGGAGGAATGTTCGCGACCGCGTGATTGAGGGCCTCGACGTGGAGCTCCGCCTTCTTGCGCCACTCGGCGAGGCTGAGGTCGGCGTGCTGGATATGCCGTCCCATCCCGAGATCCGGGCAGTCGATCTGCAGGACGATGCCGGCGTTGGCGATCGTCTCGTACTCCTGCCGCATCGCGTCCGCGATCGCGAACAGATACGCATCCTCGGTCGGGTAGTGCTCGTTGCGGAAGAACAGCGACACCACGCCCGGCGACGCTGCGGTCAGGAACGCGTCCTGCACCTTGACCGAGGCGAGTGCCGCCTTCAGGTGGTCGACGTCGTCCTGCGCCCCCTGCGGGTCGCGCACGCCGATCGCCGCATTGCACGCGGGCGTCTTCCGGCGCGAGCGTCCCGGGTCTCCGAACACGCGCTTCTCGAGACTGGGGAAGCCGGCCAGGTCCTGGTAGACGAACGTGTTGCCGGCACCGCCAAATCCGCTCAGGCGATCCTTGATGTAGGTCGCATAGCTCGGCTTGCTCATTTCCCCGTCGTTGACCACGTCGACGCCTGCTGCCGCCTGCTTGCGCACGACTTCGTCGACGGCAGCAGCGATTCGCTGTGACAGTGCGGCGGCATCGACGGGCACGCCTTCCTCCTTGGCGTACATCATGCGGATCAGGTCGTCGGGCCGCGGCAGGCTGCCCGTGTGCGTCGTCAGAAATCGATCGGTGCTGCGCTTCATCAAAGGTCTCTCCAGGGATTGGGCGGCGTCTGCGAGCGTTTCAGCGCCGTGACTTCGATCTCGATCTTCATCCGTGGATCGGCCAGACCGGCGGAGATCATCATCGCGGCCGGGCGCACTTCCCCGAAGTACCTGCGCAACACCGGCCAGCATTGCTCGAACTCGCTACCGTCGGGCAGGACATACGTCACCCGCACGACATCGCGGAGGCCGGCCCCCGCTTCCCGCAATGCGGATTCGATGTTCTTCAGGCATTGGTCCGTTTGCTCGACGAGGCTGCCCGCGATGGACATCGTGGTGTAGTCGAACCCGGTCGTACCGGAGACGAATACCCAATCGCCTGCGACGACTGCACGGGAATAGCCGATCTGCTCTTCAAAGGTGGAACCGGAGCTGATGAGTCTTCTGTCCATTGGATGTCCAGAGGAGTGAATCGGACGATTGGCTGCAGCCCCCGCTGCGGCCGATGTGCGGATCAGGCGCTCGGGTGTCCTATATCCCTGAGTCGCGCGGGTTGCCGTGCTGCGGCCCGGCGTCTGAACGGACTTTGCCATGGGCCCGGGCCGAGCGTCCACCTTGGCCCCGGGATGCGGCCGAAGCGTCGTCAGAGCGCAAGTGTCATGAACACGCTGTTCGGATCGTCGACGTAGTCGCCGAACGGCAAGCAGTAGGTGAAACCGAAGCTCTCGTACAGCCGTCGTGCGGGCTCGAACGCGTGCATCGAGCCCGTCTCGAGGCTCAGCCGGGCGTAGGAGCGCTCGCGGGCCTCGGAAATGATGTGGGCCAGCATCGTCTGTGCGACGCCCCTTCGCCGATGGGCAGTGGAGGTGCGCATCGACTTGATCTCCCCGTGTCTGGGGTCGAGTTGCTTGAGCGCGCCGCAGCCCAGCAGCTGGTCGCCCGACCACACGGTCCAGAACGTGATCCCGGGCTTGCGCAGGGCGTGGCGGTCCAGCGCATGCACGCTCTCGGGCGGCGAAAGCCGAGCCATGTTGCCGAGATGCTCATCGAGCAGGGCGCGCACTTCGGGACCGGAGAGGTCGTCAAGTCGAACGTGCATGAGCATTCGGGGTAGCGGTTGCGTGGTCTGGCCTCGGCCCCCGGCGGCGAAGGGAGCGCAGGGCAGGTCCGCGCGATGGAAGGGTCAGGGTACCGGCAATGCTGCTAGCGCTTGAATGCCAGGACAAGCACGCCGCTGGCCACCAGGCCGATCCCGAACCAATCTCGGATCGAAGGGCGCTCGCCAAGAAAGATGAACGCGAAGATGGCGACCAGCACGAGGCTGAACTTGTCGACGGGCGCCACCTTGGAGGCTTCGCCGACCTTGAGCGCGCGAAAGTAGCAGACCCACGACGCGCCCGTTGCCAATGCCGACAGCGAAAGAAAGAGCACGGTCCGGACTGAAAGCGTCCGAGGGTCGCTCCACTTGCCCGCATGCCAGACGAAAGCCGCAAGGACGAACACGATGATGACGGTCCGGATGAGGGTGGCGTAGTCGGAATCGACGCCCTGGATGCCGATCTTGGCGAAGATTGCGGTAAGTGCGGCGAAGCAGGCCGACAGTACCGCCCAGAAGAACCAGGTGCCTGGCGTGATCATCATGATGGGGCACTCAATGTTCGCGTTCGATTGCGGTTGAAGAGGTCTGGTCGGGGGCAGGGGCGGGCGTGCATTGTGCCCCGAGCGCGCGGGCGGGCAGCCAGCACGCCATTCGGGTGACACGACAGCCGTCGCGTTTGAACTCTCGCGAGAGCGGGACGAAACCCACGGAGAGGTAGAAGTCGATCGCGTTCGGCGTGGCGTTCAGTTCGACCGTCTGGGCGTCCGGGTACGTCGCTTCGATGTACGACCTTGCGCTCTGCCACAACGCCCTGGCGATGCCTTGCCGGAGCCACTGCGGATGGACGAAGAGCATCCAAACTACGGTGGGACTCGGCATCAGGAGGAACCCGACCGTCTGTTCTCCGACGAAGGCGGCGCGGGCACAGGCAGCGACCTTGAGCTTCTCCGCCATCGCTTCGGGCGACGACGCAGCCAGGAAGGTCTGTTGCGCTCGCGGCTCCCAATCCGCGGCCGCCAGCTGGGTGAATCGCCTGCACGACCGCAGAGGCGGCGGCAGATTCGGCTTCGGTGACGGTTCGGATGGTGAACTTCATCCTGCGAAGAGCTGGACTTCGCCCTCGATCTCCACCGGGATGTCGAATGGCAGTTCGGCCATCCCCACCGCACTGCGTGCGTGGGCCCCCCTCTCGGGACCGAACACTTCGACGATGAGGTCGGTGAAGCCGTTGATGACGGCGGGCTGCCTGTTGAAGCCGGGCGCCGAGTTGACCATGCCGAAGACCCGCGACCAGGCGGCAATGCGATCCAGGTCGCCGAGCTCCCGCTTGAGGCTGCCCAGTATCGCCAGGCCGGTCAGTCGTGCCGCATCGTAGGCCTGCTCGAGCGACACGTCGCGCCCGACCTTGCCGAGCGGCTGGGCAAGCGAGCCGTCGACGTTGGTCGGGCCGTGGCCGGAAATGATCGCTCGGGTCCCGACGATCCGGACCCACGGGAAGGGCAGCGCCGCCCCCGGCGGCAGTTGCAGGGGCGCCGGGAGGGCGAGGCCGAGGTCTGAAATTCGCTGCTCTATCGACGGTGCAGCCGACATGGGGGCTCCGGTTCGGGTGCGCGAAGCGCGGCGCTGCCTATGGGAGAAACGGCCGGGCGATACCGTCGAACAGCGCGGGGTCAGGTTCCAGCCTCGCTGATGGCACGCTCGATTCTTCGGTCAGGTACGAGCCACATCAGCGCGACCGCGACATAGACTGCCTGTGCAATCCAGTGCGTCCAGAACGACGCGGCGATGGCGGCAACGTAAAGGAGGGGGGAGAGCTTGCCTTTCCAGTCGGCGCCGACGGCACGCTTCAAAACCGAACTCGGGCCTTCAGTGGCAATGATGCACTGTTGAAGCAGGTAATACGCAATGGCCGCCATGAGAAGCACGAGCCCGTAGACCGCCGATGGCAGCGACGCAAAGTGGTTCTCGCCCATCCAGCCCGTGGCGAACGGGAACAGTGACAGCCAGAAGAGCAGATTGAGATTGGCCCAGAGAATTCCACCGGACACCCGCTCGGCGGCCTGCAGCAGGTGATGGTGATTGTTCCAGTAGATGCCGACATAGATGAAGCTCAGGACGTAGCTCAGGAAGCGCGGCATCAAGGGGGCCAGTGCGTCGAAATCGGCGCCATGGGGCACCTTCAGTTCGAGCACCATGATGGTGATGATGATGGCCAGCACCCCATCGCTGAATGCTTCCAGTCGCCCCTTACCCATGTCAGGCGTTCCGAAGCCCGATTCCGGCGCTCTCGGGGTCCAGGATCGCCACCGCGGAACCGGGCGCATCCGGCGTGCGGGCGAATGCGGTGAGGAGGCTCGTCACCGGGCTGAGATTGCAGCGACGATCGTGCCAAGCGCGAGCACGAGATTGACGGCCACCAGGCGGCGAATGCCGTTGAGTGCCTGGCTCGCTGCCGGCCAGTCAGACGCTGCACAGCCGCGCCGCAGCCTTGGAAACAGCACGACGTAGACATAGGCGAATACTCCCGCCATCAGCAGGCCCAGGGTCAGCATGACGTGCCAGCCGATGGGCGCCTGGCCGAAGCCCGCTTGCGAGAGGAGCCACAATCCGGCCGTCAGGATGACGACCACGGCGATCGCCGTGTAGGGGAGGAAACGCGCGAATGTGGCGGACCAGAGCGGCAACCGTTTCGGGGGGTCGAGCACCTCGACGGCGGCTGGCCTGAGGCAGAAGTAGGCGAAGAACATGCCGCCGACCCAGACGATCACGCCCGCGACATGCAGGAGGAGGACGAGTTGCCTGAGCATCGCTTTGCTCCCTTCAGCCTGGGTCTGGTCAACCAGCCTGCGCCGGCTTCGGAATGCGGATGAACGAGGCGTCGAAGACCTTGCGGTCCTCTTCGCTGGTCATCGTGTTCGCCACTTCCACCGCCCTGGCATAGTGCTCGCGGTGAAGGTCACTGAGCCCGGCGGCGTGCGCTGCGTTGGCCAGCGCGGCGTGTGCGAAGGCAAGCTCCCACGCTTCGCTGTCGTGCGAGGTGAAGTAGCCGTAGGCATCGCCGGCGTATCGCATCGCCGACTGCCCCGATCCGAGCAGCGCATGAACATGGCCGAGGAGCAGATCGGCGAGGGCAAGGTTTCGCTCGGTGCCGACCTTGCTCCAGAGGTGCCGCGAGGCATGCGCCGCATGCAGCATTTCGGCGTCTTCCTCGGCGGTGCGCCCAGCCTGTTCTGCAAGTACCCAGGCCCGGTTGTTTGCCTGCGAAGCAAGGCGTCGGCACCAGAGTTGCGTTTCTTGCTCGGTCGGTTTGCCTTCCATGCACTCCCCCTCGCGGTGACCGTAGTCTAGCGAACCTGTGGATCGGGGCCTCGAGCGGGCCTATGCGTGTCAGGGACCCTGGCGTGCGCGCTGGGGATCTCTTCATGGGTGCAGGAAGCTGCACAGCAGGCGCGTTGCCGCGCGACCGCCGGGCGCTTCCCGGCGCCAACGAGGTACGGCTGAGCGTCGAGCATTCAGGATATTACGGCCAGGGCCTCTACCTCGACCAGCCACCCGGCATCCGCAAGGCCGGTGACGCCGACCAGGGTCACCGGTCGTCGGTAGTCGAATTCCAGGTCCTCGGAGGCCTTCACCGCGCCGGAGAGCAGCAGTTCCATCTTGGCCGGTGACCAGTCCACCACGTAGACGGTCAGTCTGGCGATGTCCGAGAAGCTCGCGCCCAGATTCCTGAGCGCCAGATGAACATTGCGATAAGCCTGCTCGGTCTGGGCCGTCAGATCTCCGGCGCCAACGAGTTTTCCCATCCCGTCGACCGCGACTTGACCGGCGAGCGATATGATCTTCGTGCCGCTGGAAACGCTGGCCTGAAAGTACGTTGTCGGTTTGTAGATGCCATCCGGATTGACGACCTCAACTCCCACGGGAACCTCCGAAAGCGATCGCCATGCGTGAGCATGCCACTACGCGAAGGGCCTGGCGAATGACGTTCAGGGCCACCATTGTGGGCTGCACACGAAAGTGTGTTCGCGAGAACCGCCTGCACGCCTGGGGCGAGTCGGCAGGATGGAGGGGTCAGGCGCGACTGGATGACGGCCGGTGTTCGTAGAGCACATCGGGGCACCGCTCCTCGTTCGCTTGGCCATCGGCGAACTCGATCGCGACGAAGCCGTGACGCTCGTAGAATCGCCTGGCGCCGCGATTGGCCTGGAAAGTGTAGAGCCTCAACGGCGCGGGCAATGTACGCATGACATGCGCGAGCAGCACGCTGCCAATGCCCCTTCCGACGAACGCAGGATCGACCGCCATTTGCGTGACCCACGACACGCCTGCTTTGACTTCCATCGCGGCGACGCCAACGACTTGGTCGTTGACCTCGGCGACGGTGACGTCCCCGGATGGAATGAGGTGGCCAGCGACCCAGGAACGCACTTCCCCGGGCGTATGCGCCAGCGGCGCATAGGGCATGAAGGCCGCGCGGGTATCGATCAACAGGCCCGCGACCCGAGGTGCATCTGCGGCAGTCGCAGGACGCAGACTGGCGTTCATCGCCCGGGAAGTGCGACCTCGAGCATCCTTCCCCCGTACCCATATTGCTGGTCCCGGGCCTGTACGACGACCGTCCTGACTCCCGCAGGAATCGCGACGCCCTTCAATGCTCGCGTGAATGGCTGTTCATTGGCATGGTCGTGCAGCAGCTTCCTCGCACCGAATACCGTTCCGTCCGTGCCCTGTACCCGAAAGGCGTCGGCGTACCGCTGAACCGAGTCATAGGGCGAGGAGACCGTGACATGGAAGTCGAAGGCATTGCCGGTCGAAAGTTCAACATCGACGCCCAGCACGTCGGGATACTTCTGAGAGCGGGTAGATTCGATCATCGGGACGATTGGCGAAGGGGGAGGGCTGGAGCGAGGGATCAGGCGGCACCTGCTAGCCGGGAATTTCTGCCTCTACGAGCTTGGCAAGCAATGCGAGCGACTCCTGCCACCCGAGGTAGCATGCTTCGAGCGGGATGACGTCGGGGATCCCTTCCTGCACGACGCCAACGTCGGTCCCGCAGGACACCTTCTCCAGCGACACGGTCACCAGCAGCGTGCCGGGCAAATTCGGGTCCTCGAACCTGTCCGTGTGGCGGATGCGCTCATGTGGCACCAGCTCGAGGTACTCCCCGCCGAACGCGTGGGTGACGCCCGTAGTGAAGTTCGTGAACGACATCCTGTAAGTGCCACCGACTTTGGCATCCAGGTGGTGGACCTTTCCGGTGAAGCCATTCGGGGGAAGCCACTTGACCATTGCGTCAGCGTCGAGGAACGCGCGATAGACCCTCTCTGGGGGCGCACGGAGCACGCGGTGAAGCCGGACGGTCTTGGACATTGGGGCTGTGCCTTTCGTTGCTGGTTGGTCATCGATGGACGTTCTTCCCCACGCTCGCGCGCCGCGACGAATCGCGAGTGCCGGACGTGCGGTTGCTCATTGCGCCCGGAAGACGCCTCTGACTAGACGGACTTGGCCCTCCTCGAGACTGAGTCGTGCGTTCCGGGCCTTTTGCGCGAGGTCGTCGACGAACACCGCCAAGCCGAGCTGTCCGGGTGCCGCAGGCGCGGCGTTCGCGGCAGTCCTGCTCAAGTGCGCGTCGCTGGTGTCCTCGAAGAGGTCAGCGATGAATCCGCTCTCGGCGAGAACCGATTGCATCTCGTCGGCAGAGACAAGGAAGCTGTCAGCAGGGTCGGTGGCCCACGGTAGCGGAAAATGGGACGTGGCGGCGGTCCCGGCAACCATCTCCTGGAATGCGTACCGGCCGCCCGGCTTGACGACCCGGTGGATCTCCCCATACAGCCTGTGCTTGTCCGCGATGTTCATTCCGACGTTCTGCATCCAAACGACATCAAACAAATCGTCGGGAAACGGCAGGTCGAGCGCGCTGCCCTCGTGCACGTTGATCCGGTCGTCAAGGCCGGTCAGCCGATTCAGCAGTACCGCGCCGGCGCAGAAGTCGGACGACAGTTCGATGCAGTCGACGCGACAGCCGAGCGCCGAAGCAAGCAGCCGGGCGGGGCCCGCCAGCCCGGCCCCGATGTCGAGGACGCGATGTTCGCCCTGAATCTCCGCCAGTTCCTGCAGCTCGCGTGATGCGCGGAGTCCGCCGGTGTGGAAATGATCAAGCGCTGCCAGATCCTCGGGCGACAGGGGTTGCTCGGGATTCAATCCGGCCGCGCGGATCGCCGCCAGGATTCGTGCCTCGATGTCGCGGGCCGAATAATGTGTTTCCAGACCTGCCATGAACAATCCCTCTTCGAGTGTGGCCGCATTCGGCGGTTTGCCGCGGCCCAAGGCGGCTTCCGGTCCGCGAGGGAAGCTCAACTCGCGACGCGACGATCAGAACCAGAGGTCTCGTATACATCGTCCGTCTCGCGGCAAATCCTCCCACTTGTCCAGTCCGTCAAAGTGATCAATCGGCAGATGGGCGATGGGTTCCGGTTCGGTCAGGCGCAGGTTGACTGCGATTCTCCGGCGGCCTTCGTCATTCGGCTCCAGCGAGCGCCAGTAGGCGACGCAGCCGCACTCCGGGCAGAAGTGAAACCCAAGCGAATCTCCGCGGACGTAGGCCTTTGTTGCACCCGAGACCTCTACGCCTTCGCCCTCGTAGCCATAGGCCCAGAGGACGCCGTATCGGCGGCATGCCGTGCAGTTGCACGCCGTCGCCGATTCTGGCATTTCTCGGAACTGCCATCGAACAGAGCCGCAGTGACATGAACCTTGGAGCATTTTCGATTCTCGCTTGAGGTTGTTGAGAACGTGCCGGTCAAGGAAGATCGACGCCGTGTAGGGCGGTGCGTGCTTCGTGCCGCCTAACGCCCCAGGTCACCGGGCGGCGACAGGCGACGAAGCCGGCTGTTGCCGCTCCGGTGCAACTGGCTGTTCGGCGGCACTTGGACGCGTGTTGGCGCGAAAGCGCAACACACACGCGCGGCCCACCCGGCATCTCAGCCGATCGATCCCATCGGTCCCGGGTAGCTCACTTCTTCGAGCTTCCCCGTGTCGACGTCGTAGACGAAGCCGCGCACGGTCACTGCGTCGGGTCCACTGGTGGGGATCCACGGATGGTTCAAGATCGACGAAATGCCTCTGCGTACATCCCACTCGAGGCGCTGCACGTTCTTTTCGTCGCGCGGTGCGTCCAGCGGTTCGATCGCGCCGCGAAAGGCGTGAAACTGGGATGGCGTCGAGGCGCACTTCTTGCAGCTGGTGAAAGCGCGGCTCGTCGCCTGACCCAGCAGCTTCTCGGCCGCCGGGTCGCCCTCCAGCCCCGCCTTGAGCAGGTCGTCGGTGAACGCGAGCATGCCGCAGCGGTTGTGGTGGATGAGGATGATCTCGTTGGTGTTCAGCAGGTGATGCGAGATGATCAGGCAGCGAATCGCGTCATCAGTCACAACACCCCCGGCATTGCGGATGATGTGCGCATCACCTGTTTGCAGGCCAAGCAGATCCTCCACGTCAAGCCGCGCGTCCATGCACGCCACGACCGCGACACGCTTGGCCGGCTGAATCGGCTGCTTGCCGGGGTAGGAAGGCTTGTGCATCGCCTGCCCGCCTGCATACTGCTTGTTATTCGCCAGATACTGGTCAGTCATCGAGCTTGCCATGGTTACTCCTCCTTCAGGTGATGGAGACAGCACGACCTCCCTGATTCCAGTGTACTTGCGGATCGGGGTCATTGTCCCCATTGAATCGGGGGCACAACGACCTTTCGCCTGTGCATAAAACGACTGCGGCGATGTTCCAGGCCAGGGTGTCCTTCCCGCATAGCCGAAAAGGTTGATGGGGAGGACTCGGTAGCGATCCTTCAATGCTTCGGTGAGCACGCCCACTGTCGATTCTCCTCCCGAATCGGCGCAGCAGCCTGACCGACGCCCAACCCTCAAGCTGAGCAGCGGGCCCGCGGTGAGCATTGGAATGCTCGGATGAGCAAGACACCGCGACGGCGGTGGTTCCGGCGGCCGCGGTCGATGGCGCCCCCCGACCTTACTTGTTGCTTGACTCGTGCGCGAAGGTTATGCGCCAGCCCTCCGGGAGCCTGCGCCACAGGGCTGAGAAAGCGAGCGTCTTGGACACGCGCCTCCCGTCCTCAGTGTCTCGCTGGGCCTCGATCAGAAATGTCGTAAGCCCCGCATCGTCGCCGAGTACCTCGAAGAGCGGGTCCCCGACATAGGTGTAGGAGCCCTTGACCTTGCCATCGTTCCACCATCGGCGCTGCAGTTCGCAAAGCTGGTTCCAGCCGCGAACAACTTCGCCGTTGAAGACGAAGGTCAGCATAGAGTCTTTGGCGTACGCCGCCATATGGCGGTCGGTGTCGTGCGCATTTGCTGACGCTTCCAGCTCGGCGAGCAGCGGCGCTACCGCGGACTTGAACGCTTCGATCGACATCGATGTGCTCGGCATGATGGGATGCGACAAGCGGAGGCTAAACGGGGGATTCGGTCACGCGAACACCGTCTGAGGGAAGTAGAAGGACACGGTCCAGTTGGGCAGGTCGACAATTTCGCTGATGCGCAAGTCGCCGCAGGCGCTGCACAGCATGTAAGCCTGCACGGCCGGCATGCCATGGCGGTGACTCAGCAAATCGACCATGCTGCGCACCGCGGCCCGGGCCGCTTCCATCAGATCGGGGCCGATGCCAGTGCAGACCTCGTAGCCCTGACCGTCGAGATGGCGCGTGACCGGCCCGGGGGTGGTGAAGCGCGGATAGGCGAGCGGGACTCGCTTGACCAGTTCGAATTTGAGCGCCACGTTCATTGGACTCTCTATTGCAGTGCCGCAGACCTCGCCGTCGCCTTGGGCGGCAAGGGGCTCGTGATGCCTAAGGTTTGGCCGCACTCTTGCACACCGCGTCAAGGCGATAACCTTCCGGGTCGACGACGAAGGCGGCGAAGTAGTTCGGACCGTAGTGCTCTCTCAGCCCGGGGGGGCCATTGTCAATCGCACCGGCGCCGAGCGCAGCTGAGTGGAACTCCGCGACCGCGGGCCGTGAGGGCGCTGCGAAAGCTACGTGAAAGCCTGGCATGGCGCCGAGGCTCCCTCTTGGCACTTGCTTCAAGGCAAGCTTGTCACCGTCACCGGGTGATCCGTAGCCGACAGCCTGTCCCTCCTCTCCGGGTCGAAGGTCACTCCACACTCGGACATAGCCGAGAGGCTCGAGCGCCGCATCGTAGAAGGCCGCGGCGCGTTCAATGTCGGTGACCCCGAGCGAGATGTGGTGCAGCATGCAGGCGAGGATGTGGGACCTGGGGAGGGAATGAGGCGGAGGAGCGGTGCGGCCTAGCGTCCCAGTTCAGCCGCCCGCGTGGGCGGGCGACGCCCGGCCCGGACGGGTCGACTGCAAGCGATGGTCGGCAGTCTGCGCACGATCACTTCGTGGCCGCACCGACAAGGCACTCGCCCGGCACCTCGAACCCATCAGGCGATTCGAAACTGCGCAGCGAGCCTTCCACTTCGTTCCACACGGACTCGTGTTCTCGAGGGGACAGGGGAGCCATCATGGCATTGAATGCACCGAAGGCTTCGCGGGCGACCCGCACGTACTCGGCGGCACTGGCCATTCGATGGGGCACCGGCACGGCGCGAACCTCGGGGTCGGCAAATCCGGCTTGACGGAAGACGCCTTCGAGCACCCCGGGACCGCCAAGGCTGAATGGTCCGGGTTGCCCCGGAACGGGAGGCGGGAGTTGCGCGCGCCGGCGGATGATGGAGGCTGGCACGGCACCCCAACTGTTGCGATCGGGCGTAGAAAAGACGACGACCGCGACCCGGCCGCCCGCTCTCAGAGCACGGCGCCACTCGGACAGCGCCGTCACGGGGTGCGGCATATACATCAGACCAAGCCGACACAGCACCGCATCGAAGGAAGCGTCGGGGAGATCCAGTGACTCGCCGTCCATGGCGCGGGTCTCGATCTGTTGGAGCCCACGCTCACGGGCGACCTGGAGCGCAAGCTCGACGATCCCTTCCGAGATGTCGGTCGCCAGCACGTAACCGGCAGGGCCAACTCGTTCGGCGGCACTGACGGCGGGTTCACCTGCGCCGGCGGCGATGTCCAGTATGCGCTGACCTGGCTGAATCCGGGCCAGGTCGAGCATCTGGCGGGTGACTTCGCCATACCAACGATCCAGCGTGGGATTCCAGCGTCGCCATGCTGCGCCGTCCCTGTTCCATTGCTCTCGCTGCGCGTTCTTGTACTTCGCTGCGTCGAATGCGGGTTGGTGTTCGGTCACGCAGGTCCTCCACTCGGTTTGACCTTGATGCTGCTTCGTGGTGGGGAACTGAGAATGCTAACGTTGGCGGTAACGGGGGCGCCGCGCCAATGCTCGCATCCGAGAAGGCACGTGCCGGCGCGTGCGCTCGAGCGCCGGGTTGGGCCTCAAAGTGCGTTCACTTTGTGCGAAGTGGGACAACATTCGGACCGCCAAAATCAGCCCCGATGTCTTTTACCTTCCTTAGGGCACCCGGTGTGACATTCCAGCGCTGACCTTGGTCGGTGATGACGGTAACCGTCTTCTTGTTGTATCGGGTCAGCACGCCAAGAAGCGGTTCCCTTCCTTCTGGTTGGAATGAGACCCGATCACCGACCGAGAACTCAAGCATTCGGGAATGGGCACGCGCCTGGTGCAAGAAACGCAGTCTTTCCACAACGCGATTGTTGAGGTCGATCAGCTCCGCCTCGGTGAGGCCATCAATATCGATCTTCAATGCCACAATTCCTCCTCGTTCGCTGAAGAAATGCCGGCATCCACGACTCCGGATGGGGTGAGGCCCAACGTTCGAGCGAACCGGACTGCGGAGGCAAGGCCACTTGGCCCGGACGCAGAGAATGTACTGTGTACCTGCGGCTGGGCCAAGCGGCTTGCCGGTGGTGCTCCGGCTCAAGCGAAGGGCGGGCAACGCTACGCCAGCGTGATGCGAAACCGCAGCCCTGGCTTGCTGCCAAACTGCGGTGGCTTGGTGAAGTGCTCTACCAGAACGCCGCAGTTGGCCAAGATGACACGCTGGGACGCCAGGTTCTCTGGATCGGTGGTGAGCTCGACGAACGGCAGCCCAACGGACTTGGCTTCTGGTAGCAACTGCGCCAGCGCCGCTTTGGCATAGCCAAGCCTCTGCTTCCAGGGAACGACCGCATAACCGATATGGCCGAGGCAGTGCGGCGGCAGTTCGGTTGTTCCTTCCTGCCACCGGAAGCCGATGCTTCCGCAGAACTCTCCGTCCCACAGCCAGCGCCGAAAGCCAGGAAGCCGATTGACGACCGAGCCGTCCGGAAGAGTGACCGGCGGGCCCTTGGCTTCGCGATCCTCCATGCTGGCGATGAACGCCTGAGCGTCAGCCCGGACACGGGCAAGCTCTTCTTGCGCTGCTTCGGGCCGCAGGTTGTCCGCGGACCACCCACGCTCCAGCGCCGCGATGTAGCTCGGCAAGTGGCGTTCAGACGGCCGAACGAGTTGCATGAATGGGACTGGCGTTGCCTAACGTTCCGATTCAGCGGCGACGCGGCGGCGCCGTCCGCTGCAACCGGTTGTTAGGCGTCATTGTGCCCTTGGCGCCGGAGTACAACATGGGTGGCTTTCTCCGACGCAACAGACTGAACACATTGGTATCCCAGAGCGCGCACGTCAATCCCCTCGAACAGTCGCTCTCCCCCGCCCAGCAGGACCGGGGAGATAGCGACGTGCAGCTCATCGATGAGGCCCGTACGAAGATATTGCTGGATAGTGTTAGGTCCGCCGCCAATGCGCACATCCATTCCGTTGGCTGCGTCGCGCGCTCGGTCAAGCGCCTCGTGAATACCGCCCGTGACGAAATGGAACGTCGTGTCGCCTTCCATCTGGATGGGTGGACGTGCATGATGCGTCATGATGAAGACTGGAACGTGATACGGTGGATTGTCTCCCCACCAGCCTTTCCAGTTCATGTCCGGCCAGGGCCCACGAACGGGGCTGAACATGTTCCTTCCGAGAATCCAAGCCCCAACATTCTCAAAGCCACGAGCGGCGAAGTCATCGTCAACCCCGGTCGTGCCGCCGTCCTTCCCGAACAAGGCCCGCTGGAACGTGCGTGTTGGAAATAACCACTTGTGCAGATCCGTCCCGCCAATGCCGAGCGGATTGTTGATGTCTTGATTTGGGCCTGCTCCGTATCCGTCGAGCGAGATGGTGAAGCTCTCAACGCGCAGTCGTGTCATCGTATGCCTCCGTTTGGACGCCTAACGTTGAAGGTAACCGGCGCGCCGCGCCAACCCTCGCGAGCAAGAAGGCATGTGCCGGCGCGTCCGGTTGACCGAGGTGTTAGGCAGCAACGCTGAGAAGTTTGCCAACACGAGTGCCCTATGTGGAATGCTGACGGTAGACTGCCAACGGTAGCCAGTGCAGGGCCACCACGATGACTGGAAACGCACCGAGCAGAGCGCGCAGCCAAACGAGCGAGAGGGGAAGCGGCAGGGGATTTAGCCACGTATAGAGGCCATGAATTAGCCAGAAGAGACCCACCACGAAAACCGTACTCTTAGCAAAAACTCCTGCGGTCGGTCCAAGTCGGGCCGCGTAAATGATTAGGCAGCCAGCCAGAAAAATGACAACGCTCCACGAGAAGTTGAGGGCAAAAACGGCCCACACGAGACTGTCTGGAACGCCCTCCAATCCCTGGGACCAGTTCATATGATAGGGAAGCGCCGCGTGATAGAGGGCGATACCGCACTCAAGTACGCCGGCTAAGCCGAGAGAGAGCCGCCAAAATACCAAGGATCGCGCAATGCTCGATCCGCTCGCGTTGTCGCTTCGATCCATTGCTGCCTAACGTTTGAGCTGAGCGGACGCCACCGGCAAGCCGCTTGGCCCGCGCAGCGGATGATGACACTGGCCGGTGCGCGGGCCAAGCGGCTTGCCGGTGGAGGTCCACTCGAGCGAAGGGTTAGGCCGCATTAGCGGTGTCAGCCACCGGCTTGACCATGACGAGTTCGTCGGCTTCCGCTCCAAACGCGGAGACCTGTTCAGTGCTCGCTGGCTCGAAGCCGAGCTTTCGAAGCAAGGCCACGGACCTGTAGCTTCGAGCCTTGAGGACGGCGACGTACAGGTTGACCGCGTAGTTCTCGCGGAGCTCGGCGAGCATGGCTGCTACTGCGGTGCTGCCGATACCCTGGCGCCAGTGACGGCTCGCCAGTTCATAGGCAACGAGCGCAGCGCCTGAACCCAACACGGTGGCCTGCACATAGCCCGCAAGCTCACCGCTTTGGAGACGGACAACCCAATTCAACCAGGTTTGGGTTCCGTCTTGCGAGCGCCGGCCCTCTAGGATTGCGTAGCGACCACCCAGAGCCTCCTCAGATGTGGGCGGCTCGTTCTCGAACTCGTAGATCGCTGGGTCAGTGAGCACCGAGAACATCTCGTGCGCATGGCGGACCGTGAGCGGCTCCAGGAATAGCGGCGGCGCACTGATGGTTTGCATGCAGCCTAACGTTGAGGGTAACCGGCGCGCCACGCCGATGTTCGCCAGCAAGAACGCATGAACCTGCGCGTCCGGTTGATCGTAGAGTTAGGTCTCCGCATATTAGGCGCACGCAATCAGCTTAACGACCCCTCACCTGTTACGTTCGCGGTGCAGGAATAGCTCAATGGTTCGAAAGAAAATGAACCCGAATACGCAAAGAGCCCACGTTAGAACAACGGCGTAAGGACCGACACTCGGCAAGAAGGGAAATCCTATGACGTTGAGCCAGAGACCCGCAACCGCGACAATCGATGTGGCGTAAATGATGAGGACCCATAGGGGAAATGGGCCCGGCTCGATCATACGGCGACGGCGGAATTGGGTCACGAGAACGAACGTAAAAATCGAGGCGGCGGCTGCGCTGGACAACGGCCAAGTGATCGTGTTAGGGACATGAAGGAGATTTAGAAGCGTGGGAACCAGGGCCAGAGCAGTAACCAGAAGGCCGCCCTCAATGTAGAGTCGAACGAGGCGGAGGTGCCGATCGGAAAGCTCGCCGCCCAGCGCACCTCGGAGCGTGACAATCACTGCCGAAAAGCCGACAAACGACAAGGAGAGAGCCGCCAGGCGAAGAAGATAGTCAGATTCTGAAGATGTCACGAACGTATCCTCCCCGTCCCGTCAATGCGTATCGCGGCATCGCTGCGGACCCCAAACGAAGCGAAGCGAACCCGGCACAGGGGCGAGGTACGAGGCCTGACATTGGAGGTATTCGGCGCGCCGTACCGATGCTTGCAAGCAAGAAGGCATGAACCGGCGCGTCCGGTTGACCGAGGGGTTAGGCGTCGCCTTTGGGCGGTTCCGTCGACTCACGGTCATAGTAGTCAACGCTTTCCTCAGCCCGAAACATCTTCCGAAGACCGGAAGCACCTCCCGCTGACGAGAAGACACCAATCTTGTTCGAGTCGGGGTAATCGCACACCTCGGTGTCTGAGAGGTTCGATAGCGCCAGATAGCGCAGCGGGACCATCCCGGTGTTGATGATCTGGTGCGCAACCGCGGCGTCTCCCGTTGGACAGGCAATGACGTCGTGTTTGCGAATCTCGAAGCGCTGATCTCCGAATCGAAGTTCACCCTCCCCATCGAGGATGAGGAACATCTCCTCCTCTTCCCTGTGGGCGTGAAACGGGCACTGCGACCTTCCTGGCGGAAGTTCCGTCAAGTTGTAGCCGAGCTTTCGGGCGCCAATGCTGGCGCTGAACAGAGCTCGCCTTGACGTGTAGTACCCGTTGTCCTCGACGTCGTTGAACTCAACTTCTTCAAGGTTCACGAGGGGCTTGCGCATTTGGACTTCCGGCGTGGGCAGTTAGATAGCTTAGATGGGAGCGGTCTCGCGCGGGGCCCGCGCCGCCTAACGTTGGAGTTCACCCGCTCGCGGAAGCTGGCGAAGCCCGCTGTAGCGAGTCAGGTGCAACGAAGGGTTAGCCCGCGGCCACACGGGACATAAGATATTCATCAACGTACGCTCCGTCAACGAAGAGTGACTTGCGGCGGCGACCCTCGACCTCGAAACCGCAGCGCAAGTAGACGGCGATGGCCGCCATGTTTGTGGTGTGGACAGTGAGTTCCAACCGCGTGAGACCGGCCGTTGCGGACCAACGCACTGCCTCTCGCACCATGGCAGTGGCAATGCCATGACCCCAATGCGGTTTGGCGACCCCAAGTGCGAGCGTTGCGCTGTGGCGCAGGCGATTGAGTTCGCCACCAGCAGCGGTAAGAACGCCAACCGGTTGTGCAGCGACCTCGGCAAGGAGTACAGCGCAGTTGGACCGTCCTTGCAGACGCGCGATGCGTTTGCGCTCGTCGTCTGCCGTGTTGGTGAACTCCGCGGCCTCCAAGAGCATGAAGCTCGTTTCGGCAAAAAGTCTGCGCCGCAGCTCAATGAGCGCCAGCGCATCAGCTTCGACTGCGCGGCGAACGAGGTAACTCATCTTCCGTAGCGGGCTAACGTTTGACATGAGCGGCCGACGGGGGCCGCAGGCCGGAGGAGGTCCGCTCGATGGAAGGGTTAGCGCGCATTGGATGGGAACTACTTGAGCTTCTGGTCTTCTCGCTTTGCGTCCGCCATAGCCTCTGGCTCCAATTCCTCGGCAGAACGATTGAGGTGAACGAACAGGCCCCAGGAGGCAAGAAGTACTCCGACCGCAACCAAGATGCTCGCTGCATACGGAAGTTGTGCTGGATCTTCGTGCAGGGCTCTGAAGGTCGCAACGAGACCTTCTATGGCCAGCGCGACCACGATGACCACGAAGAATCTTGACAAGAATCTCCGTACGCGAGTTGGCGCGCTGATGTCCGCGTCACGAATGACCTCTTCCTCGAAAATGGTCTCGGCAATCTGCAGCGCCACAACAGCCGCGGCTAACAATCCCACGGCCTCGATAATCGCCTGCGCTGCCGCTCGGTCCAAACCACCAATGAACGCCACCCATCCCATGCGGGTGGCAATCGTGATCAGCATGACTGCGGCGCAGGCAAAGAGAAATGCCATCAACCCATGGACGACTCGGAATAGGCGCAGTAGGGCTTTCATGCGCATATCGTGTCACAGAAGACCGCGAGGCGCGACAAATGCGCGCTAACGTTGGAGCTAAGCGGGCCCCAACAGCAGGCCGCGCTACAGTGCCTCGTCATTGTCACTTCCGCGCGGCGTGCTGTTGGGGCTCCGCTTGAGCGACGGGTTGGGCCGCATTTCCGCACTCGTGGTGGGTGCTTACGCCCGAAGCCGCGGAACCAGGATTGGCGGCTACCAGCGCTTTCCATTGCTTTTGAATCGAACCTTGCCGGTGTTCACTCGTCGTGGCGATCTGCGCATCGAGAAACTTCACAAACTCGGTTCCGTAAGTGTGCTTGACGAGTTGCCACATGGCCCGAATACCTGGAAACGCGGCGATCTGCTCTCGTATGGTGGCTTCATAGCCGCGATACGCATCGTCGTCAAGCAAGCCGGACAGGTATTGATGATGCTGGTTCTCGCAGCCCATGAAGGTAGCTCTGCACAGGAAGAAGAACTGTCCGAACTGACTACCTTCCAGCTCCTCCCTGCCGAGAGCGCCCTTCGAGTAGACCTGGCTCAACTGCTTGTCGGCGAGCAGAGCGAAGTAGGAGAGCCAGTAATCGGCGTTCATCTGAAGGGCTGTCGCCCTGGCCGCCTTCGTGTTCTGGCGCACCTGCAGCCCTACGAAGATCAATGAGGCAAATACCGCCAGTGCGCCAACCACTTGCCCAACATTGGCTAGATCAACGAGCGTCATCGAGTCCTCCGGCGTTCAGTCGATTCACAACGCGATCTGTAGCAAGGGTGCGCATGGGACAACGCTCGCCTATGCGGCCTAACGTTTGAGCTAACCTGCGCGCGGCGGCTGCCGTAGCGCGTCAGGTTGAGCGAATGGTTAGGCCACACTGCGCTTGGACCGTGGGTTCGGACTGCCCTCATCCCGCCAAGGCGCGGCGAGGACCTGGTGTGTTGCGCTTGTAGCAATATGTCGGGCGTGCCGGCGAATCGCGGCCACCCGAAAGGAGGAGCAGTGCAATGCCTCGGTACTTGATTTCGTTCGACGACGGCTCGATGGACCACATTCCTGAAGCGGACTGGCCGGCGGTGGGCGAGGCGGCGCATGCGGTGGTTCGCGAGGCCAAAGCCGCCAGGGCCTGGATCTTCGGCGGCGGGGTCCAGCGCCAGCAATCGACCATCGTTGCCACTGACGGGACCATCTCAGTCGGGCCCGTACCGGAGACAAAGGCGGTCATTGGCGGGTTTTCGATCATTGACGTACCTTCGCGCGAGGAGGCGCTCGTCTGGGCAGCCCGGATTGCCCAGGCGTGTCGATGCCCGCAAGAGGTCCGCGAGATCATGTTTGACCCGGAATCCTGATTGGGGCGTGGACATGGTTGGACTGTGTGGCCTAACGTTTGAGGTAACCGGCGCGCCGCGCCGACGCCGACAAGAACGAAGCCGTATACCGGCCCGTCCCGTTGAGCGCCGGGTTAGGCCGCACTTTGCACCGCATGGCTAACCATCGACAGACGAGACATCTTCCGTGGCGAAGCCGGCGGGGAGAACGACCTCGAGCATTTCGATGTCGTTGCTGTGACCGAGTTCGCGGTGACGGATATTCGGCGGTTGATGGACGCATGAGCCTGCTTCGAGGCGGACGATACCTTGACCCTCGTACTCGAATTCGATCCAACCCTTCAGGATGTACACAAGCTGAAACTCCGTCTTGTGAAGGTGAGGCTGACTTGAGAATTCTTTTCCGGCCGCCGCGCGGATCACATGGGCGTCAACTCGGCCTTGCGTTGCCTCCTTGATTCCCAGATCGCGATATTCGTAGAAGGAACGAAGACCTCGTTGGAACTCTGCATTTTTGGCGTGCGACGCGACGAAGCCTTGGGTGGTCATAAGTGTTCCTCTGGGGTGTGGATTTCGTGCGACTAGCGTGCGCGGAGGCGTGTTGTGCGGCCTAACGTTGGGGGTAACCGGCGCGCCGCGCCGATGCTCGCCTAAGAGAAGGCATGAACCGGCGCGTCCGGCTGACCGCCGGGTTAGGCCGCGGTTTCAATTGGCATCTCCCAGCCGGGGAACACCAGCACTGCCGGGTGACAACGAAGCGCACGCGCCAGCACTTTCGCGCGCTCTACGCCAAGGCGAACGCGATTGTTTTCGATGGCGGAGAGCGTTGCCTGGGAAATACCGCTCAACTCGGCGAGTTGATTTTGGCTGAAGCCTTGAAGTTCGCGCAGAATACGCACCGATTCGCCAACGGAAATCTCGGCACGCTTTTTCGCGGGGCGAAAGTCCTTCATTTAGGGTCTCCGATAATCATGGGCTGTGATGGACAAGACTTGAAAAATCAATTCGTCGGTAAGGACGCGGTAGATCACGCGATATTGACCACCAAGGCGAGAAGACCGATGGCCCTTCCATACGCCGGAGAGCGTCTCGTCATGGAATCCAGCGATCTGGCGCAACCCTAGGGGACCGGAGATTGCCGCGATATCCTTCCACTTCTCGTATCGCTTCAGAATCTCCTGGGGCACCGTTGCACATTGCTTGTCAACGCGACGGTGTTCGAAGATTTGCCACATGCCATATTATGTATATGCCACATATAGCATGTCAAGCGCTCGCAGCGCTGACGTGGCCTAACGTTGGAGGTAACCGGCCCGCCGCGCCGATAGTGACCGAAGATCAAAGCATGTACCGGCGGGTCCGGTTGACAGAAAGGTTAGGCCGCGGAGTGTGCCGTTCACGCGTGCTCCCTTACGAGGATTTCAGCTCCACGGCGATGACGCGCAGCTCCCTGTCTCCGATATTTTGTACGTAGTGGGGGACGAGTGGGGCAGACCACAATGACGCACCGACAGGAGGTTTCGCGGCAATCGTCCGGGAGTCGAGCAGCACGTTGCCTTCCGGGTCATAGCGAACGAAGTCGCTCCAGCTCAATATGTACAGCACGCCGGGCCACTGATGTGTGTGCACCGGAGTCCGCTCCCCAGGGCCGAGTCGCGTGTCCAGAACCCTTACGCGGTCGTTCTCCAGAAGCACCCGGTGGTGCTCCAGGGCGACGCTCATTGCGTCGAGCGGGTGCAAAGTCTGACTTGGCGAAACGTTTCCCATAGGCAACTCAGCGGTCCATTCTCGAAAGCGAAGTAGGTTCCAACTCAGTCTCTGCGGCCTAACGTTTGAGCTGAGAGGCGAGCGCCGGGGTGGCGCTTGGCCCGCGAGGCGGAAGATGGACCACAGCGCCTCGCGGGCCAAGTGCCATGCCGGTGCGAGTCCGCTCGAGCGAAGGGTTAGGCCGCAACCCGCCCCTAGGCGAACGTTGCCTCGGCGACTGGCACTGCCGCGTTGGAACGGCCCGGGTATGACAGCCAGCGCATAGCGACATTGAGGTCGTCAACGACGCTGCGCGCTTCAACGACGCGCCCATGCTCAAGCTCCATGTCTTGTGCGGTGTGCGCGTCACTGATGAGAGTGACGTCGAAGCCACGCTCTAGCGCTCCGTAGGCGGTTGCCCGAATGCACCAGTTGGTGGCTGCGCCGGCCAGGAAGATGCGGGCAACGCCAAGTTGATCGAGTTGGGATAGCAACTCAGTGCTCTCGAACGCTGAGTTGTAGCTCTTGTGGACACGGAGCTCACCGGGCAGCGGTTCAAGCTCCGGCACCAACTGCCAGGCTGGTGAATCGGGCGCAAACTCGTCGTCTTGGTGCTGTACCCAGACAACCGGCACGCCCGCTTCTCGCGCTTTGCGAACAGCGAACGATACGTTGCCGACAATGCGGTCTCGCTCCCACGCCTGAGCGACAACTCCAACTTGCACATCGACGACTAGCAGTGCTGAACCGGAACCGGAGCGAGTAGTCATCGCGTGCAGACTCCTGAGAGGCGCCGCCAGGGCGGCCGACTGTGGCTTTTGCGGCCTAACGTTTGAGCTGAGGGCGTAAGCTTCCCCGAACGGTAGACACCCTGGGAGTAGAACTTTCTGGCAGGATTTTGGGGTCAGGAGGTTCGGATGAAGAAATCGAAGTTCACTGAGTCGCAGATCGTGGCGATCCTGAAGGAAGCCGATGCGGGAATGCCGGTCAATGAGATCTGGCGCAAGCACGGGATCAGTTCGGCGACTTACTACAAGTGGAAGGCTAGGTACGGCGGGCTGGACATGGCGGAGCTGAAGCGAGTGAAAGAGCTGGAAGCTGAGAACGCCAAGCTCAAGCGCATGTATGCCGATCTGGCCCTGGAGAACCACGCGATCAAGGCGGTGCTGAACCGAAAACTGTAACGCCATCCGAGCGCCGGGAAGCGGTGCGGATCATGGCGGAGGAACAAGCGTTGTCGATAACGCGGTCCTGCGCGGTGGCCAAGCTTTCTCGGGCGGCGTACTACCGGTCGCAGTCAGATTCAGCACAGCGCGACGGTGCGGTGATTAGCGCGCTGAATGAAGTGGTGGCCAAGCATCAGCGCTGGGGTTTCTGGAAGTGTTTCGACCGGCTGCGTCTGCTGGGTCACGGCTGGAACCACAAGCGGGTGTATCGCGTGTATTGCGGGATGAAACTGAATCTGCCGCGGCGCACGAAGCGACGCGTGCCACAGCGCGAGCGACGCTCGCTGGTGGTGCCGGCGCTGCCGAACGCCGTGTGGGCGGTGGATTTCATGAGTGATACGCTGTACGACGGCCGGCGGTTCCGCACCTTGAACGTCCTCGACGAGGGCGTGCGCGAAGGATTGGCCATTGAAGTGGATACGAGCTTGCCGGCCAAGCGGGTAATCCGGGTGCTGACGCAATTAAAGGAATGGCGTGGGCTACCGCAGGCGATCCGCCTAGACAACGGACCGGAGTTCATCGCCGGCGAACTTGCACTATGGTGCGAAGAGAACCTGGTCGACCTTTGGTTCATCGAGCCGGGCAAGCCGGATCAGAACGCCTTCATCGAGCGCTTCAATCGGAGCTACCGCGAGGAAGTGCTCGACGCCTACCTGTTCGAGGATCTCGATCAGGTTCGGGAAATCAGCCATGAGTGGCTGTACAGCTACAACGAGGAAAGACCACACGATGCGCTGGGACGCCTGCCCCCGGCGCTCTTCCGCCAACAAGTCATGGCGGCAAGAAGTTCTACTTCTGAACTGTCTACTTGACGGGGGAGCTTACGCTTGCTCTTGAGGTATTTCTTGACGGTATTGCGCGACGCGCCCAGCCGCCGCGCAATCTGACTGATACTCAGCTTCTCGATCCGATGCCAGCGGCGGATCTTGCCTATCGTTTCCACGCAGATCACTCCAGGTCGCTCCGCTCACCAAAGAGCGGCAGCATGGCAGCCTGGTCAGTTTTACGTGATCAGACCACCCGAAACCTGGTCAGTATTGCGTGAGAACTCACACTCTAGGAAAGCAGCTGGAGTCAAAGGCAGCTGCCAGTCGGTGACCACCTTGCGCGCAAAGACTTCAGGCGTGCAGTTGCCAGCCTCGAACGATCTGACGGCAGGTGACGCGAGCCACTGTGTTTTCAGTTCCTCCGAAGGGATCGGGGATGGGAGCAGCGCGTTGAAGCGCTCGAAGCCGACGTTCTCGACCAGGACGCCGCCCAGATCGAACAGGAGTACGGCTGGTTGCCTCAAGCGGGGCCTAACGTTCGAGGTGAGGCGGGGCGGACGGCGGGACGCCGGGCCCGCGCGGTCGATGATAAGCAACACGGCTGCGCGGGCCTGGGGGCCCGCCGTTGGGCCTCGCCTCGACCGAGGAGTTAGGCCTTGGCGCTTTCATGCTACTTGTGGGTGTACTTACCGTCGAAGGTTACGACCCATTCTCCGTTCGCGCCTGATGACTCCCAGAATTGGCGGACACTTCCATCGGCATTGGGCGTCCATGTGATTCTTTGCTTTGTCTGCTTGCCATCAGCGCCGGTTGTGTGGCCTTCGAGCACCATCTTTCCATCATGCAGCCCGCCTTCAAGGACGAGCAGGAGGCCAGAAGAGTCGACCCAGGATTGATGCCACACCTTTCGCGACGCGTCATAGACATTGAGGCTCTCGCCGCTGTAGCCTCGACCCGTTTGGTAGTGCTCATGTATTACGCAACCGCCATATTCCCTGGTGATGCTGCTCGTGCCAGCGACTTTCCCTTTGGGGCCCTGGACGTCCCAGTCGCCAAGCCAGAAGTCGAACGCTCGATACTCGTCCGAGCCGCAAGCGGGAGGATTACCTTGAGCCATTGTTGCAAACGAGGTGGCAGTCAAGATGGCAGCCAGAACCGTGGTTCTCAATGAGCGCATGCAAGCTCCAATAGTGCCTTCCGAGGCCTAACGTCTGAGTTAACCGGCCGTGCCTGCGGGCGCCGAAGGACGCCCGCCGGACACGGTCCGGTTGGACGCCGGGTTAGGCATGGTCGCGCTTGTCCGTCGATCCCGATGCGAAACGCAGAGCGATCCACCCACCGATCAGCGCAAGGGGCGTTGGCGCGATGATCTTTGCGATCTGCATACCAGTCGGGTGCCCCGGGTGCAAATAAATTCCGAGGACGCCATAGAGCACAAGCAGACCACCTACTGCGGCGGAGTTTCGAAGGCCCCGCGCGCCACTCAAGCGACAGGCGAGGAACCCCGCGCAAATCCCCAGAACTGTGCCCAGCGCATTCTGCCAAAGCAAGAGCACGCGGTCTGACTCTGCAAGCCGCGCGAGGTCCGCTGGGGAAACCCCAGGCGGTATCCAAAAATGCACCACGATCCCAAAGAGTAGGGTGGCAAGAACCAGATAACCGAAAAACGCGAGGAAAACCGCCTTCAATTTGACCGAATCCGAAAAGCTGCGCGTCGTAGTCATTGCCATGCCTAACGTTTGAGCTGAGAGGCGAGCGCCGGTGTGGCGCTTGGCCCGCGAGGCGGAAGATGGACCACAGCGCCTCGCGGGCCAAGTGCCATGCCGGTGCGAGTCCGCTCGAGCGAAGGGTTAGGCCGCAACCCGCCCCTAGGCGAACGTTGCCTCGGCGACTGGCACTGCCGCGTTGGAACGGCCCGGGTATGACAGCCAGCGCATAGCGACATTGAGGTCGTCAACGACGCTGCGCGCTTCAACGACGCGCCCATGCTCAAGCTCCATGTCTTGTGCGGTGTGCGCGTCACTGATGAGAGTGACGTCGAAGCCACGCTCTAGCGCTCCGTAGGCGGTTGCCCGAATGCACCAGTTGGTGGCTGCGCCGGCCAGGAAGATGCGGGCAACGCCAAGTTGATCGAGTTGGGATAGCAACTCAGTGCTCTCGAACGCTGAGTTGTAGCTCTTGTGGACACGGAGCTCACCGGGCAGCGGTTCAAGCTCCGGCACCAACTGCCAGGCTGGTGAATCGGGCGCAAACTCGTCGTCTTGGTGCTGTACCCAGACAACCGGCACGCCCGCTTCTCGCGCTTTGCGAACAGCGAACGATACGTTGCCGACAATGCGGTCTCGCTCCCACGCCTGAGCGACAACTCCAACTTGCACATCGACGACTAGCAGTGCTGAACCGGAACCGGAGCGAGTAGTCATCGCGTGCAGACTCCTGAGAGGCGCCGCCAGGGCGGCCGACTGTGGCTTTTGCGGCCTAACGTGAAGATGAGCGGCCGCCGAAGGCGGTCCGCTCGATCGCAATGTTAGATTGCCGTAGCGGCTTGCCAGACGTCTTCATAAATTTGGAGTTTCTGCGTCACAATGTCAGCGCAAAGAGGGGCCAAGTAGGTTGGCTTTTTGGTAGCTGCATCCTTTATGGAAGCACCCAACACCCAACACTGCGCGCCATCAACGAAAAGGACCCGATCATGAATGATGTTGCTCCTTCGAGCCTCCACTCTGCACTTGTGTTGGAGTCTAAATTTCTCGACCGCCACGCGGACATCGTCTGCACTCTTTGCTAAGAGTAGCCGAACATCCACTCCGGAGCTCAGGGCGCTCAGATAGCCGTCGAAAGTTTCGGTGTCCAAGTAAGGGTCAATTACAAAGACGCTCGTCTCGGCAGAGGAAACAAGTTCACGTAAGGCTTTGAAGAAATCGTAGGTCGCGCCAGGACCGAAGGCTTGTCCGCTTGAGTGTGGCAATTGATCTTCGAGCGACGCGATCGCCTTATGGATCGTAGTGAAAACGATGCCATGATTTGCGACGCGATTGAGGTTGCCGGTCATGCCGTCCACGGCCAGTTTGAATGAGAATGCCTCTGAGCGGTTCCAAGTCGCAATCAGTGCGGACGCGCGCCCGAGCCAAGTAAACTGCTCTTGACCGTACGAGCCCCTACCCTCCAAAGGCGGTGCTGTGGTCAGGAGAGCTCGGAGTTTTTCAAGGAGGACCAGAGCGTCCATCTGAAAGGCAATCTAACGTTCCTATTCAGCCGCCGGCCCGCTCTTGGCCGGTCGGCTGCAATAGGGGGTTAGATTCCGTGAACGCTGAAGTGCCGCATTTCTGGCAAGCAGCAGTGAATCCGATGTGTCTAAGCTCCAGAACTGAATGGCAATGCGGGCAGATCATTCCGTGCTTTGTTGCAACACGCCGACTGAGGACTCGGACTCCGTATCCGTAGAGAACTAGAATCGCTATAAGCGCAAGAACGTAAACCGTTCTCCAAATCATTCTCGAAGGTCTGCTCTCGACAGGGAGAACTAGGATTACAAGCAATGGTACAAAGAGAACCGCATACAACCCCGCTACCGACCATTTGAAGCTCCGCTTGCGATCCGTCTCATAACGTAGGATCGCCTCGTAGAATTGTTGCCGATTCATGGCGGAATCTAACGTTGGAGGTAACCGGCGCGCCGCGCCGATGCTCGCGAGAAAGGAGGTATGAACCGGCGCGTCCGGTTGACCGAAAGGTTAGGCGTCACCGGTGGCTCCAGTGGGCGGCGGACCGACTGTAAGATGGACACGGCTCAGTAATCCCGCATATTCGTGGAGCTGAGTTATCCATCTTGCGACATCAGCGTAATCAAGAGCTAGACCACCCAGTGACGCCTTCTCCCATCCGAGGTGGATTCCGACCTTCGCACTCTCGGGAAAACTTCCGTCAAGGATGTCCCGATCGAGATGCTCAATCGCGTCCCGCATATCGCGAACCTTGGCCCTAACGGTGTCTCGAATGACCTCGAGGTCGCGCGGGCGAGGCACAAACGGCGCGCCATCGCCGCGCTTGTACCCAAAGGCACGTAGTCGCTCCAAATATTCGATGGCTCGATGCAGCGACTGGACACACGATTCAAAGTGATCTTGAGCGCGATGCTCATGATCGGCGGTACCGTCTGCGAGAAATGCCAACAGCTTGGACCTTGATTCTTCGTATTCTAGGAGTGTCTTCTCGACCAGTCGAACGTATCCATCTGCGATTTGCCTCGCACGGCCAGATGGTTGCGCATGTACGCCCAACAGCTTTCCAAGGTCTCGCTTCGATCGCAGCGAGCGTTCGAGGTGCTCAAGATTCGGCATGCTTTGAGCCAATCGATCGAGTCCGGTTTGATTGTTCGCCGATTGCACGATTACCAGACGCCTAACGTTGGAGGTAACCGGCGCGCCGCGCTGACGCGCGCGACCGAGAAGGCATGAACCGGCGCGTCCGGTTGACCGTAAGGTTAGGCGCCATGCTGGTCACAATGAAGGACCAGGGCTCGATGAGGCCCTTGTATCCCATTACGCTGCCAGTGATTGATCCTCCGGCGCCCGTCCATAAGATAGTCGGTGCCATCCTGTCGAAGCAGCAGAACTGCGCCTGCCGTGAAGGCGGGCTCGAGCGGCGTTACCTGTGTGGGATGAATCAGCTGCCATAGGCGCGAAAGAGCCCACGATTCTTCGGTAATGAGAAGGCCGCTGCGCCCGATTTGAAAATCGCCGCCAGAATCTTTGAGCCAAGGGCTCTTGCGAAGGAGTCGGTTCAGGGTGTCCACGACGTCATGGTCGGGCAAAATGTGGCGCGCGATCACGCCTCGATACTCGTTCCACAGAGCGGAGTCGTTCGGGGCTCGGTTCATGACGCCTAACGTGTCAGGTAACCGGCGACCACCGAGGCGCGGAGCGCCGCCGGTGGGCGTCCGTATTGACCGAGTGGTTAGGCGTCATCATTCCGCCCACCATTAACCCGCCGAACGTACGCAAAGCTGGCCGCAACCGCAATGGCCAACGGCACAACGAATATGACCAATCCTGCAAAGGACCGGCCCGACGCAAAGTCGGGATGAATTGCGAAGACGCCGGCGCTTACCCCTGACGCGACTAAAAACACGCACCCCGCAAAGCGATTGGCACGAAACCACAACTCGCGATTCGTGAGGGTTTGATGAGTCCGAAAACCATAGATGCGGTTCGGCGGTACGACACTGAGGATGAGAGGAATGCTTGCCACAGCGATGATTCCGCACGGCACTAGGAAGGAGAAGGCAAAATCCACAATCATCGTTCGATGACGCCTAACGTAATGTTGGCTGCCTAAACGGCAGGAATTCCGTCCTAATCGACGGGATAGAAGGCGTCGGTCGGCCAAACGGCCGATACTGGCCAGGCATCGCGGCGTTCAGAATCAACGGCGTGGTCACGATTAGTGCTTCCTAACGCCGTAGTTCACGCCGTGCCTCCGGCAAGCCCACGCCTGCTCGACCAAGTCCGCGATCGGATCCGGTTCAAGCACTACAGCCTCCGGACGGAGCAGGCCTACGTCGATTGGATCAGGCGATTCATCCGCTTCCATGGCAATCGTCATCCCGTTGAGCTGGGCGCGGGCGACGTCGAGCGCTTCCTGACCAGCCTTGCCGTCGATGGGAACGTCGCGGCCTCGACACAGAACCAGGCGCAGAGCGCGCTGCTGTTCCTCTACCGGGAGGTGCTTGGGACGGAACTGCCGTGGCTGGACGGGGTGGTGCGGGCGAAGGCGTCGCGGCGCCTGCCGGTGGTGCTGAATCCGGACGAGGTCCAACGGCTGATCGGAGGGTTGCGAGGCACGCATCGGCTGCTGGCGGCGCTGCTCTACGGTACCGGCATGCGGATCATGGAGGGGCTGCGTCTGCGCGTGAAGGATGTCGATTTCGGTCGGAACGAGATCGTGATCCGCGACGGCAAGGGCGCGAAGGATCGTATCACGATGCTCCCGGCCACGGTGGTGCGGCCGCTGCGCCGGCATCTTGCGGCGGTGCAGCAACTGCACGGGAACGACCTGGAGGAGGGCTTTGGGGCGGTGTGGCTTCCCGGCGCGCTGGCGCGCAAGTATCCCGGAGCGGCGCGCGAGTGGGCCTGGCAGTACATCTTTCCTGCCGACCGGCGGTCGGCCGATCCGCGCGGCGGTGCGGTGCGGCGGCACCACCTGAGCGACCAGTCGTTCCAGCGGGCGCTGCGCCACTCGTTCGCCACCCACCTGCTGGAGTCCGGGCACGACATCCGGACGGTGCAGGAGTTGCTTGGCCATTCGGACGTCAGTACCACGATGATCTACACGCACGTCCTCAACCGCGGCGGGCGAGGGGTGGTGAGCCCGCTCGATCGGCTGCACGGCAGCGAATCCGCCGATCCCGGGACGGGCGGCAACGAATGACAAAAGGGCCCGTCGTCGGGCCCCTTCATCGCGATGCGGTCGGTGTCGCGCCTCGTTCAATCCCAGGAGAGCGCGCCCCCGGTCTGGTACTCGGTCACGCGTGTCTCGAAGAAGTTCTTTTCCTTTTTCAGGTCGATCATCTCCGCCATCCACGGGAACGGATTGTCGGCCTTGTCGAACAGCAGGTCGATGCCGATCTGCTGGCAGCGGCGGTTGGCGATGAAGCGCAGGTATTCCTTGAACATCGATGCGTTCAGGCCCAGCACCCCGCGCGGCATCGTGTCCTCGGCGTAGGCGTACTCGAGGTCGACGCCTTTCTTCATCAGCGCGCGGATCTCGTCGCGGAACTCGGAGGTCCACAGCTGCGGATTCTCCATCTTGATGGTGTTGACGAGGTCGATGCCGAAATTGCAGTGCATCGACTCGTCGCGCAGGATGTACTGGTACTGCTCCGACGCGCCGGTCATCTTGTTCTGGCGACCCATCGCCAGGATCTGCACGAAGCCGACGTAGAAGAACAGGCCTTCCATGATGCAGGAGAACACGATCAGGCTCTTCAGGAGCTCCTGGTCGGCCTCCATCGTGCCGGTCCTGAAGTTCGGGTCGGTCAGCGTCTCGATGAACGGCAGCAGGAACTCGTCCTTGTCGCGGATCGACTTCACCTCGTGGTAGGCGTTGAAGATCTCGGCCTCGTCGAGGCCGAGGCTCTCGACGATGTACTGGTAGGCGTGGGTGTGGATCGCCTCCTCGAACGCCTGGCGTAGCAGGTATTGCCGGCACTCGGGCGCGGAGATGTGGCGATAGGTGCCGAGGACGATGTTGTTGGCGGCGAGGCTGTCGGCGGTCACGAAGAAGCCGAGGTTGCGCTTGACGATCAGGCGCTCGTCGTCGGTGAGGCCGCGCGGGTTCTTCCACAGCTCGATGTCGCGCTGCATGTTGATTTCCTGCGGCATCCAGTGGTTCGCGCAGCCGGCGAGGTACTTGTCCCAAGCCCAGCGGTACTTGAACGGCACGAGCTGGTTGACGTCGGCCTGGCCGTTGATGACGCGCTTGTCCTCGACGCGCACGCGGCGGAATCCGTTGTCCAGCGCCTGCTGTTCGGCGTCGAGATCGTGCACCGGCTCGCGTGACAGGATGCCGCCCGTCACCTGCGCGCGGATGGTCTCCGGCGTGGGCGGCGGTGCCTTGAGCGTGGCGGGCGCGGCAGCGAAATCGTCGTCGAAACTCAGCATGGCAGCAATCTCCGAAACTCGTTCTTATATTCGGGTCGAATGTACGTATCGAATCGCAGATGGACGGGGCCCGTTCGAGCGGACCCGTCCACCGGCCCGGACTCGTCAGTTCATCGCGCTCAGCTTGTCGTACAGGAACTCCGGTGCGAAATCCTGGCCTTCCAGCCAGGCGATGGAGGCGAGCCCGTAATCCAGGTAGAACTGCGAAAAGCGGTCGCGGTCGCGCAGTGGCTCGAGCTCCTCGCCGTGCAGCTCGTCGGAGAGGTCGACAACGCCTTTTCGGCCGTCGTTGAACTCCAGCCAGACCTTGTAATCACCGAGATACCTTGCTTCCACGATGTGTCGGGGTGCGTACTCGTATCGGGCCAACATGGACCTCCATTCGCGAAGTGGACGACAAGTGGACGACCCTGGGGAAAAATTGGCGCGCGATGGCTCGATGTCGATTTCCGCCGCATTCCGCGCGCCCCCAGTTCAGCTGAAGCGAGCCGTTTCCGGCCCTATCGGTCTTGCTGGTCCCTGGCGCGTCCACGCCAACTTCGCGTCCTGTCTGGGTCCGCGCGGGGTCCATCCTCCCGGTTTCGCCGCGCGATGCTCTCGCGGGCCATCGCTGCCGTCGCTCCACCGGTTCACCGAATTGCCTTGGGCGCCGCGCCGGTGACGATCCACCCGGCCACGGCATCCACCACCTGCGTTTCCTTGCCACCGAAGGGTCGCCCACCCACAGCGGCCCAATCGTCCAGCGTCCCAATGCGTTCCTGACGCTCGTCCTCGATGCGCAGCCACGTCCGGTGGCCCTGGCGTCCTGGATTCACCGTCTGCGAAAGGCCGCCCGCGGCAGCGCTCCCCTGGCGGATCACCAGCATGCGCATGCGCTCGGAGGCGGGTTGCTGTGCGCTGGCTTCCTCGGGCGCGCCGATCAGGACGGCACCCGCGATGTCCTCGATGCTGGCGGCCGCGACTGCCGCCGACATCCCGCCGCTCGCGAATCCCAGCATCCACACGTCGGCCTCCGGCCAGCGCTGGCGCGACCACGCGACGGCTGCGCGCAAGTCGGCGACGTGCGCCGCGGACAGCCGCCAGTCGATATCCATCACCGGCTGGTCGGTCGGCGGCGACAGTGCGACGACGGCGCCGCCGATCGCCTCGGCCAGTCGCCGGTGCTGTCCCGCCGCAAAGCCGCCTTGCACGCGCATCACGCCGTCTCCCGGGTTGCGGGCGAAACCGCCGCCGCCGCTGCCGAGCACCACCACGACATTGCCCACCGGTCTCGCGGTCTCGACGCTCGTCAACAGCAATACCTGGCGAACGCCCGGACGCGATTCGATGACCTGTACGCTCTCGCGGTGGGAGACTTCCGCCTGCGCCGGGTCGGGCGCATGCCGGATCGCAAGTCCCGCCGCGCTCACCGCTTGCGGCTTCGCCGGGAGTGAACGGTGCCGGGCATCGGCATCCCTCGCGCGTCGATGGCCCCGGTCACTGGCAGGCCTCGCATGTCGGGTCGTCGATCGCGCAGAACTTGGGTTCGGCCACCGGCTCGGCCGCGGACCTGGCGGAGGAGCCCGCCGCTGCGGCCGCCGCGCCTTTTGCGCCGCCTTCGGGCACCGCGTTCAGCTCGCCGCCGCGTCCGGTCGACTTCTCGGCCGACGTCGCCGCGAGCGTGCGCAGGTAGTACGTCGTCTTGAGGCCGCGCGTCCACGCGAGCTTGTAGGTGTCGTCGAGCTTCTTGCCCGAGGCGCCCGCCATGTAGATGTTGAGGCTCTGCGCCTGGTCGATCCACTTCTGGCGCCGCGCACCGGCCTCGACGATCCATGCCGGCTCGACCTCGAACGCCGTCGCATAGAGCTGGCGCATCTCGGCCGGGACGCGGTCGATGCGCGACAGCGAGCCGTCGAAATACTTGAGGTCGGCGACCATCACGTCGTCCCACAGGTCGAGCGCCTTCAGGTCGCGGACCAGCTGCTCGTTGACCACGGTGAATTCGCCCGACAGGTTCGACTTGACGTAGATGTTCTGGTACTCGGGTTCGATCGACGCGGCGACACCGATGATGTTCGAGATCGTCGCGGTGGGCGCGATCGCCACGCAATTGGAATTGCGCATGCCGTGGATGGCGATGCGCTCGCGCAGCGCATCCCAGTTCATCGTCGTCGACTCGTCGATGTCGACGTAGCCGCCGCGCTCGTCGCGCAGGAGCTTCAGCGTGTCGGGCGGCAGGATGCCGCGGTCCCACAGGCTGCCCCGGTACGACGCGTAGCGGCCGCGCTCCTCGGCGAGCTCGGTCGACGCCCAGTACGCGTGGTAGCAGACCGATTCCATCGACGCGTCGGCGAAGGCCAGCGCGGCGTCGGAGGCGTAGGGCACGCGCATCAGGTGCAGGCAGTCCTGGAAGCCCATGATGCCAAGGCCCACCGGACGGTGCTTCAGGTTCGAATTGCGCGCTTTCGTCACCGCGTAGTAGTTGATGTCGATCACGTTGTCGAGCATCCGCATCGCGGTGGTGATCGTGCGCTTCAGCTTCTCCTGGTCGAGCACCCAGCCGCCCTCGACCTCTTTCATGTGGGCGAGGAGGTTGACCGAGCCCAGGTTGCACACGGCGATCTCGGTCTCGCTGGTGTTGAGCGTGATCTCGGTGCAGAGGTTGCTGCTGTGGACGGTGCCGACGTGCTGCTGCGGCGAGCGCACGTTGCAGGCGTCCTTGAAGGTGATCCACGGATGCCCGGTCTCGAACAGCATCGACAGCATCTTGCGCCACAGCTGCATGGCGGGGATCTTCTTGTGCAGCTTGAGCTCGCCGCGCGCCGCCTTGTCCTCGTAGCGGACGTAGGCTTCCTCGAACTCGCGGCCCCACTTGTCGTGCAGGTCGGGAACGTCGGACGGGGAGAACAGCGTCCAGTCGCCTCCCTCGATCACGCGCTTCATGAACAGGTCGGGAATCCAGTTCGCCGTGTTCATGTCGTGGGTGCGGCGACGGTCGTCGCCGGTATTCTTGCGCAGCTCCAGGAACTCCTCGATGTCGAGGTGCCAGGTCTCGAGGTAGGTGCACACCGCGCCCTTGCGCTTGCCGCCCTGGTTCACCGCGACCGCGGTGTCGTTGACGACCTTGAGGAAAGGCACCACGCCCTGGCTCTTGCCGTTGGTGCCCTTGATGTGCGAGCCCATCGCACGGACGTTGGTCCAGTCGTTCCCCAGTCCACCGGCGAACTTGGAAAGCAGCGCGTTTTCCTTGATCGCCTCGTAGATGCCGTCGAGGTCGTCGGAGACCGTCGTCAGGTAGCACGAAGAGAGCTGCGAGCGATGGGTGCCGGAATTGAACAGCGTCGGCGTCGAGCTCATGAAATCGAACGTCGACAGCACGTTGTAGAACTCGATCGCGCGGGCCTCGCGGTCGACCTCGTTCAGCGCGAGTCCCATCGCGACGCGCATGAAGAAGCACTGCGGCAGCTCGAAGCGGCGTCCCGCATTCGCGTGCATCGCGTATTGGTCGACCAGGAAATAGCGGTCGTAGAGCGTCTGCAGGCCGAGGTAGCCGAACTGCAGGTCGCGCTCGGGCTTCAGCGCTGCACCGAGCTTCGCGAGGTCGTATTGCGACAGCGCCTCGTTGAGCAGCCCGATCTTGATCCCGTGCTTGACGAACTGCGGGAAGTACTCGGCGTACTTCGTGTCCATGTCGGCCTGGGTGGCTTCCTCGCCCAGCGCCTCGAAGCGCAGCGCGTCGAGCAGCAGCCGTGCCGTCACGTAGGAATAGGCGGGGTCCTTCTCGATCAGCGTACGCGCGGCCAGCACGACGCACTTGCGTACCTCGTCCATCGGCACGCCGTCGTAGAGGTCCTTCAACGTCGCCTTGAGGATGCGATTGGGCTCGGCCGCCTCGAGGCCGACGCAGGAGGCGTTGACGAGGTCGGTCAGGCGGTCGAAATCCAGCGGCTTGCGCACGCCGTTGTCGAGGACATGGAGCGTCGTGTCCTCGCCCTTGGTGGTCTTCTTCTGCCTTTCCTGCGCGCGCTCTTGCGAGCGCTTTTCGCGATAGAGGACGTAGGCGCGCGCGACCTCGTGCTCGCCGCCGCGCATCAGCGCCAGCTCGACCTGGTCCTGGATCTCCTCGATGTGGATCGCGCCGCCGTCGGGCTTGCGCTTGAGCAGCGCATTGACGACCGCCTCGGTGAGCTTGGTCACCTCGTCGCGCACCCGCGCCGACGCGGCGCCCTGGCCGCCGTTGACGGCCAGGAAGGCCTTGGTCATCGCGATCGTGATCTTCGCCGGTTCGAAGGCGACGACCGAGCCGTTGCGGCGGATGACCTTGAACTGCGCGAAGCGGGGATCGCTGCTGCTTGCGACAGGACTTCCAGGTTCACCCACGATCAGGTCCCGAGGCGGCATGGGGGAGGGTGAATTGGACGTCGTCGCGATTTGCATGGGATGAACTCCTGTATGAAGCTTGTTGTTTGTGCCTGTCGGCCGCTGTTTTGGCGGAAGGGATGCGATTTGCGCATCGCCGCGGTCGCCGCGGTCCGCCGGGCAAGGGCCCGGGCTCTGGCGCAGGCCCCCCGCAGCCCGCACCGGGGCGCCGAGCACGGCGCCCGAAATTTGGCTTGCGAATCAAAATCTACTACATGTTGTGTTCAAATACGTCTTGAGCACCAAGCATAGTGGCTCGATCGGACGAGTGCAAGCTTTTTTTCATGCACAGAATTAGCCCGGGAAAAGCGACGAAAAAACAGCCCTTTGGGCTTGGATCTGGCAACGATCACCCGCATTTGCACCGGAATTCCACCGTCTTGTGCACAGGAAGGAACACTTCGGGCGAACACCGACGGAAGGAGAGCAAACGTTGCAGTTTTACGACAGCACGCGGCGCGCCCTGCGCATTCGCTATGCTGTGAGCCGACGGATGCACCCATGCCACGACTCGCCGCCAACCTGAGCTTCCTCTTCAACGAGGTGCCGTTCCTCGAGCGCTTCGCCGAAGCGGCCCACGCCGGCTTTCACGCGGTCGAGTTCGCCTTCCCGTATCCATACTCGGTCAAGGACCTGATCTCGGCGCAGCGCGCGCACAAGCTCGACGTCGTCCTGATGAACGCGCCTCCCGGCGACCTGGAAGCCGGCGAGCGCGGCCTGGCTTCGCTGCCCGGGCGCGAGCACGAATTCGCCGCCGGCATCGCCGCGGCGCTGCAGTATGCGCAGGCACTGGGTTGCCGGCGGCTGCACGTGATGGCGGGGGTGCTGCCGCCGGACGCCGGTGCCGACGAGCGCGAGCGGCGGCTGCGGATCTACCGGCGCAACCTGCGCTTCGCCTGCACCGAAGCGGCCGCGCAGGGCGTGACGGTCCTGATTGAACCGCTCAATCCACGCGACAATCCGGGATACCTGCTGACGACGCAGGCCGACGCGCATGCGATCCGGACCGAGATCGGCGCCCCGAACCTCAAGGTGCAGATGGACCTGTATCACGCGCAGATCGTCGAAGGCGACCTGACCGTGAAGCTCCGGCGCTGGCTTCCGCACATCGGGCACATCCAGATCGCGGGCGTTCCCGATCGCGGCGAACCCGATACCGGCGAGGTCAACTACGCCTACCTATTCAGGCTGCTCGACGAACTGGGCTACGAAGGCTGGGTCGGCTGCGAATACCGACCGGCGAGGGGAACCACCGAGGGCCTCGCCTGGTTCTACCGCCTGCTCGGTCGCTAGCGGCCGCGCCGCGCGCCAGATGGAATTGCACTGACGGCGGGGCATTCGCCCGGCCGTGCGACCGACATCGGATGGAGGGTTGACGACGTGTCATTGGCATTCAAATGGTTGACGCACGATTTCGCCGTTGCGGGCCAGATCGGACCCGCCGATATCGCGCAGGCGGCGGCTGCGGGCTTCCGCAGCGTGATCAACAACCGGCCTGACTTCGAGGGTGGTCCCGCGCAGCCGACCTCGCAGGCGATTCAGGACGCCGCCGGCGCCGCAGGCGTCGAGTACGTGTTCCTTCCGGTGCGTTCGGGCTTCCACGACCCGACGCAGGTCATGCAGTTGCACGAGCTGCTCGAGCGCCTGCCCAAGCCGGTGCTCGCGTTCTGCCGCTCCGGCGCGCGGTCGGCGAACCTCTACTACACGGCCCAGTCGCTGGGGCGCTGATCGTTCATCGTTCCCTCACCCCCTCACCCGATCCCTCTCCCGCGGTGCGGGACAGGGTGCCGAGCGAGAGCGAGCCGGGCGACGGGGCGAGGGCATGAGGGCGCCTCACAGCGCGACGCTCATTCCGCCGTCGATCGTCACCATCTGGCCGGTGATGAAATCCGCGGCGCCGGATGCGAGGAACACGGCCAGCCCGGCGATCTCGGCAGGCTGGCCCCAGCGGCCTGCCGGCGTGCGCTTCTTCACCCACGCATCGAAAGTCGCGTCGTCGAGCAGCGGACGGTTCATCTCGGTCGCGAAATAGCCGGGCGCGATCGCGTTGACCTGGATGCCCTGCGGGGCGAGTTCGACCGCCATGCCCCGCGTCAGTTGCCGGATGCCGCCCTTGGCTGCCGTGTAGGGCACGATGCTCGGCCTGCCGAGCTCGCTCAGCAGCGACGCGATGTTGATGATCTTGCCGCGGTGCCTCGCGATCATCCCCGGCAGGACCGCCTGCGAGACCAGGTAGGGTCCGGTGAGATTGGTGGCGATGATCTCGTCCCACTCGGCTTTGGGAAACTCGGTCAACGGATGGCGACGCTGGATGCCGGCGTTGTTCACCAGGATGTCGATTCCGCCCCAACGTGCGGTCGCCTCGGCGATGCCGCGCTGCACGGCGTCGTCGATGGTTACGTCGAACACGCTGGTGTCCGCTGCAAGGCCGTCGGCCTCGAGTTGGCCGGCCACCCTCGCCAGCGCGTCGGCGTCGCGTCCGTTGAGGATCACCCGTGCGCCGGCGCTCGCCAGCCCGCGCGCGATCGCCAGCCCCAGGCCGCGCTGCGCACCGGTCACCAGCGCAACGCGGCCGGAGAGATCGAAAGGGTTGGGCGTCATGGCGAGCCGCCCGTCACGCGGGCCCGGCGCGGCGGTGGTTGCGGTTCCGGTGGCAGGGACTCGCCTTCAATCGGCGGCGACCGGGCTCGCCTTCGGGGCCGCGATCGACGCGGGCGCGCTGCGGAACCGATCGAGCAGCGCCGCCTCGCGGGCTTTCGCATCCGCGATGTGCCGCTCCTTCACGTGCCCGTAGCCGCGGATGTGCTCGGGAATCGACGCGAGCTCGACCGCGACGCCGTAGTTGTGCGGCGCGAGCCGGCCGAGCAATTCGTCGATGAGCGTTTCGTACTGCGTGATCAGCGCGCGCTCGCCCTTGCGCTCCGCCGTCCTGCCGAAGACGTCCAGCGGGCCGCCGCGCAGGCCCTTGAGCTTCGCCAGCACCCGGAACGCCGACATCATCCACGGCCCGTAGCTCGATTTCCCCGGCACGCCGGTCGCGGGATCCGCCTTGTTGAGCACCGGCGGCGCGAGATGGAAGCGCAGCTTGTAGTCGCCCTCGAACTGTGAGGCCACGCGCGAGAGGAAATCCGTCGCGGTGTAAAGGCGCGCGACTTCGTACTCGTCCTTGATCGCCAGCAGCTTGAAGTAGCAGCGCGCGACCGCCTCGGCGAGGTCGGTGCTTCCGGGCTGCTTCACCGCTTCGACGGCCAGTACCTTGGCGACGAAATCGGTGTAGCGCTTCGCATAGGCGGCGTCCTGGTAGTCGGTCAGGTACGCGCGGCGGCGCTCGATCACCTCGTCGAGCGACTCGGACAGCCGCTGCGAATCGGGCTTCGCGATCGTGATCGCGGCCGCGGCGACCTTGTCCGGTTCGACCGCCGCGAGTCGGCCCCACTTGAAGCTCTGCGTGTTCGATTCGACCGCCGCGGCGTTAAGTTCGATCGCCCGCAGGATCGCCGCCTCGCCCACCGGCAGCAGGCCGCGCTGGTAGGCGTAGCCGACCATGAACAGGTTGGTCGCGATCGAGTCGCCCATCAGGCCGGTCGCGAGCCTCGTCGCGTCGAGGAACTCGGCATCGCCCGCGGCGACGCTGTCCTTGATCTCCTGCTCCATCGAGCCGGAGGGGAAGGCGAGATCCGGCTCGCGGGTGAACTGCGCGGGCATCACCAGGGCAGTGTTGACCAGCGCCTTGGTGACGCCTTTCTGCATCTTGGCCAGCGCCTCTTCGCCCACGCCGGTCAGCATGTCGCAGGCGAGCACCAGCCTGGCTTCGCCGGCGGCGATGCGCGTCGCGTGGAGCTGTTCGGGCGCGGCGGCGATGCGCACGTGGGAAACCACCGCACCGTTCTTCTGCGCGAGGCCGGTCATGTCGAGCACCGACACGCCCTTGCCTTCGAGGTGCGCGGCGACGCCCAGCAGCGCGCCGATCGTGACCACGCCGGTTCCACCGATGCCGGTGACCAGGATGCCGTAGGGCGCTGCACACGACGCGAGCGCAGGCTCGGGCAGGTGCGAGAAGTCGACGGTGTCGGCCTTCTTCGGCTTGCGCAGCTGTCCGCCCTCGACCGTGACGAAACTCGGGCAGAAGCCGTTGACGCACGAATAGTCCTTGTTGCACGACGACTGGTCGATCGTGCGCTTGCGGCCGAACTCGGTCTCGACCGGGGCGACCGACACGCAGTTCGACTTGACGCCGCAATCGCCGCAGCCCTCGCAGACGAGCTCGTTGATGACCACGCGCTTGGCGGGGTCGGGGAACTTGCCGCGCTTGCGGCGGCGGCGCTTCTCCGCCGCGCAGGTCTGGTCGTAGATCAGGATCGTCGTGCCGGCGACCTCGCGCAGCGATTTCTGCACGGCATCGAGCTCGGAACGGTGGTGGATCTCGATGCCCGGCGCGAAATAGCCCTGCGGATATTTCTCCGGCTCGTCGCTGACCACGACGATCTTCGCCACACCTTCGGCGGCGCACTGGCGCGCGATGTCGCCGGGGGAGATCGGGCCGTCGACCGGCTGGCCGCCCGTCATCGCGACCGCGTCGTTGTAGAGGATCTTGTAGGTGATGTTGACGCGTGCCGCCACGGCGGCGCGGATCGCCAGGATGCCGCTGTGGTAGTAGGTGCCGTCGCCAAGGTTGGCGAAGATGTGCTTCTCCTCGGTGAACGGCGCCTGGCCGATCCATGGGGCGCCTTCGCCGCCCATGTGGGTGAACGTCGACGTCCTGCGGTCCATCCACAGCGCCATCACGTGGCAGCCGATGCCCGCGGTCGCGCGGCTGCCGGCAGGGACGTTGGTCGACGTGTTGTGCGGACAGCCCGAGCAGAAGTAGGGGACGCGCGCGAGGCTGATCTTGGGCTTCGCCAGTGCGCGTTCCTTCTGGTTGATGAAATCGACGCGCTGGCGGATCTTCTCGGCGTGCTGCGGATGGAGCTCGAGACGGGCGATCCGCTGTGCGATGACCCGCGCGATCATCGCCGGCGTGAGCTCGGCGTGCGGCGGCAGCAGCCAGTCGCCGTGCGGGCGCACCCATTCGCCTTTTTCGTCGAACTTGCCGACGACGCGCGGGCGCACGTCGTCGCGCCAGTTGTAGAGCTGCTCCTTCAGCTGGTATTCGACGATCTGGCGCTTCTCCTCGACGACCAGGATCTCGTCGAGGCCCTCGGCGAAATGCCGCACGCCTTCCGGTTCCAGCGGCCAGGGCATCGCCACCTTGAACACGCGGATGCCGATCTCGGCCGCCTCGGTCTCGCTGATGCCCAGGTCCTCGAGCGCCTGGCGCACGTCGAGGTAGCTCTTGCCGCTGGTGATGATCCCCAGCCGCGGCTTGGGCGAATCGAGGACGATGCGGTTCAGGTTGTTGACACGGCAGTAGTGCAGTGCCGCGTAGATCTTGTAGTCGTGCATCCGTGCCTCGGTCGCGAGGAACGGATCCGGCCAGCGGATCGACAGCCCGGTGGGCGGCAGCGGGAATTCGTCGGGAACGATGATCCTGACGTGCTTCGCGTCCGCGTCGACCGAAGCCGAGCTCTCCACGGTGTCGGACACGCACTTGAACCCGACCCAGCACCCCGAGTAGCGGCTCATCGCGAAACCGTGCAGGCCGAGGTCGAGGATGTCCTGCACCGACGACGGATAGAGCACCGGCATCATCGCCGCGGAGAACTGGTGGTCCGACTGGTGCGGCAGCGTCGACGACTTGGCGGCGTGGTCGTCGCCCGCCAGCACCAGCACGCCGCCGTGCTTCGACGTGCCGGCGAAGTTCGCGTGCTTGAACACGTCGCCGCAGCGGTCCACACCCGGGCCCTTGCCGTACCACATCGAAAACACGCCATCGACCTTGGCGCCCGGGTACATCGTCACCTGCTGGGTGCCCCAGATCGCGGTGGCGGCGAGGTCCTCGTTGAGGCCGGGCTGGAACTTGATGCGGGCGCGCTCGAGGAATTTGGAGGCTTTCCACAGCGCCTGGTCGAGGCCGCCCAGCGGCGAGCCGCGATAGCCGGAGACGAATCCGCCGGTGTTGAGGCCGGCTTCCGTGTCGCGCTCGCGCTGGAGGATCAGCAGGCGGACCAGCGCCTGGACGCCGGTCAGGAAAACCCGGCCCGAGCCGAGTTCGTACTTGTCATCGAGCGAGACGTCGCGCAGCGCGACGCTCGTGCCGGCAGGGGTCATCGTGAAGCTCCGCAGGGTTCGTGTCTTTTGGACGCGTAATCGACCGGATGGATCCCGGAAGCGCGTTGACCGGAAGGCTTGTGGCCGCGGTCGTTTCGGCGCGGATGATACGCCTCAACGGCGCGGGGCGTCCATGAATGCGCGTGCTCCCGCGCGGAGTCTGCAAACGCCGCAGCCATGGGCGGCGTCGCGACGACACGGGTGCGCCACCGAAGACCTGCCAGCCCTGCGCCGTGTCGCGCGCCAGCCACTGTCGGGCCTTCGCGCAACGACCGCACGGTAGAATCGGCGCACCCGCTGCAACCGACCCGATCATGTCCGAAGCGCTGCTGCCTTCCATCGAAATCGAGACCGCCGAGAACCCCGACGCCGCGGTGATCTGGATGCACGGCCTGGGCGACGACGGCCGGGGCTGGTCGGAAGTCGTGCCGATGCTCGGCTTGCCGGCGTCGCTTCGCATCCGGTTCCTGTTTCCGCACGCGCCGGTGATGCCGGTGACGATCAACAACGGCATGCGCATGCGCGCCTGGTACGACATCCGGCAGGCGAACCTCAACGAGCGTGCCGACGTCGAGGGTGTCAGGCACTCGCAGTCGCTGGTGAACGCATTGCAGGAGCGCGAAATCGCCCGCGGCATCGTGCCGTCGCGGACGGTGCTCGCCGGTTTCTCGCAGGGCGGGGCGATCGCGCTCTATGCCGGCATACGCTACGGGGCGAGGCTCGCCGGCATCGTCGGCCTGTCGACCTACCTGGTGGCCGCGGATCGCGCGGTGGAAGAAGCGAGCGCTGCCAACCGCGACGTTCCGATCTTCCTGGCGCACGGGACCCATGACCCGGTGATCCAGTATGCGTGGGCCGGCCACTCACGCGACGTGCTGCGCGCGGGCGGCTGGCCGGTCGAATGGCACACCTATGCAATGGAGCATTCGGCGGTGCCCGAGGAACTTGCCGCCGCCGGTCGGTTCCTCGCGACCGTGCTCGCTCCGCGCTGACCCCGACACCGGGCGTCCGGCTCGCCTGCATCCGAGGCGCATGGAAAGGTCTTCGTTGCCGCCTGGGTAACCTTTCTACAGAATCGTTATATAACATGGCGTTGCGTATATTTTATGACGTAACGCATGATATCTATCCGAAGCGGCAAGCGTCGCTGCCGGCTTACGTTCCGGCTTCGTCGGCCTCGAACTTGAGCGCGCCGGAGTTCAGGCAGTAGCGCAGTCCGGTCGGCTCGGGGCCGTCGGGAAATACGTGTCCCAGATGCGCGTTGCAGGCTGCGCAGAGGACCTCGGTGCGGCGCATGAAGTGCGAGATGTCGGTCTCCTCGCGCACGCGCTCGGCCGCCATCGGCGCGTAGAACGAGGGCCAGCCGGTTCCCGAGTCGAACTTGGTGTCCGACGAGAACAGCGGCGTCCCGCAGCAGATGCAGCGATAGGTGCCCTTGGCGTGGTTGTCCCAGTACTCGCCGGTGAAGGCGCGCTCGGTGCCTTTCTCGCGCGCGATCCGGTACTGCTCGGGCGTCAACTCGGCCCGCAACTGCGCGTCGGACTTCGGTACTCCGCAGCAGCCGGCTGCGCGGTCTCTGGTTCGGTCGTCGTTCATGATCGTCGCCCTTGAATGCGGATGATGGCAAGGTGAAAGCGTCGGCGGATGCGCGGGACGCATGCGCTATAGTGGACGCCCAGCCCCGCGTCCTTACAAGTCGTCAACGCAATTGGATACGCCACCCGCTGCGTCGTTCCGCCGGGATGCCCATGTCATCGGCGTGGTCAGCCTGGCGCACGGCCTGTCGCATTTCCTGCAGCTCGCGCTGCCGCCGCTGTTCCCGCTGCTCAAGGCGGAATTCGACGTGTCCTGGACGCTGCTGGGGTTCGTCGTCGGCATATTCTACGTCGTCAGCGGCGTGGTCCAGTTCATCGCGGGCTTCCTGGTCGACCGTCTCGGCGCGCGACCCGTGCTGCTGTCCGGCATGGGGCTGCTGGCCGGGGGCACGCTCGCCGCGTCGCTCGCGCCCAATCCCTGGTGGCTGATCCCCTGCGTCGCGCTGATGGGCGCGGGCAACGGGGTGTTCCATCCGTCGGATTTCGCGATCCTCAACGCCAACATCGCCGCCCGGCGGCTGGGGCACGCGTATTCGTCCCACGGCGCCAGTGGCAATCTCGGCTACGCGCTGGCGCCGATCGTGAGCTACGGCCTCGGCGCGAGCCTGGGCTGGCGCGTGGCGCTGGCCGCGATGGGCGTGGTCGGACTGGTCGTGCTCGGCGTCCTCGCCACCCAGCGGCAGCTGCTGACCTCGCAGCGCGCGGCCGATGCGCACGCGCATACGCTGAAGGGCAGCACCGGGCTGTTCCTGCAGGCGCCGATCGTGCTGTGCTTCCTCTATTTCGTCTTCCAGACGATGGGCACCGTCGGCGTGCAGACGTTCCTGCCGGCCGCGCTCAACGTGGGCCTCGGCATCCCGCTGGGGATCGGGACCTCGGCCGTCACCGCCTATCTGCTTGGCGGGACCGCCGGCATCGTCGCCGGGGGCTTTCTCGCAGTGCGCGCATCGCGCCACGACCTGGTCGCCGCCGGCGGGTTGCTGCTGGGCGCCACGTTGGTGAGCTTCGTGGGGACCGGCGCCGTGCGCGGCGAATTCGTCCTGCCGCTGTTCGCGCTCGCCGGGCTCTTCGTCGGCGCGACCGGACCGTCGCGCGACCTGATCGTGCGCAACGCGACGCCCAGGGGCGCAGCAGGGCGGGTCTACGGCTTCGTGTACTCGGGCCTCGACACCGGCGCAATGCTGGGACCCGTGTGGTTCGGCATGATGCTCGACCACGGGTTCGCGCGGCAGGTTTTCTACACGATCGCCGCGCTGTTCGTCGTGGCGATCGGCACGGTCGTCCAGGTGCGGCGGGTCGGAACTCCACGCGCCGCCTGACGGCGCATTCTGCGTTCAATCGGAAACGACGGAATGGATCTCGGCATTGCGGGAAGGCGCGCGCTGGTCTGCGCGGCGAGCAAGGGTTTGGGACGCGGCTGCGCGCAAGCGCTGGCGCGCGAGGGCGCGGACGTCACGATCTGCGCGCGTACCGAGAGCGAGGTCGCGCGCGCCGCGGCCGAGATCGGGACCGCTGCGGGGCGCCGCGTCGGCTGGGTCGCCTGCGACATCACCACCGCGGAAGGTCGCGCGGCGGCGCTGGCCGCCTGTCCGGCACCCGACATCCTGGTCAACAATGCCGGCGGTCCGCCACCGGGCGATTTCCACGACTGGGATCGCGACACCTGGATTCGCGCGCTCGATGCGAACATGCTCACCCCGATCGAGCTGATCAAGGCGACGATCGACGGCATGGTCGCGCGCAACTTCGGGCGCATCGTCAATATCACGTCGAGCGCGGTGAAGGCGCCGATCGACACGCTCGGCCTGTCCAATGGCGCGCGGTCGGGACTCACCGGATTCGTCGCGGGGCTCGCGCGCAAGGTCGTGCGCCACAACGTCACGATCAACAACCTGCTGCCGGGGCCGTTCGAGACCGATCGGCTGCAGGAGAACTTCGAACTCCTCGCGAAGAGCAGCGGCAAGCCGGTCGACGACGTGCGGCAGGCGCGGTTGAACGCGAACCCTGCGAAGCGCTTCGGCGACCCGGCCGAGTTCGGCGCCGCCTGCGCCTTCCTCTGCAGCGTCCACGCCGGCTACATCGCGGGGCAGAACATCCTGCTCGACGGCGGCGCCTATCCGGGCACGTTCTGAACCCTGCGGCTCCGGCCGCTGTCTGTCCGATCGCGGCGCGCGGATTCGCCCACGGCCCTTTCGCGCGCTCGCCCCGTCACCTATCACAACCTACCTGCCCCCAAGACAATGCTCGACCTCTACTACTGGATGACGCCCAACGGCCACAAGATCACGATGTTCCTCGAGGAGACCGGCCTTGCCTACACCCTGAAGTCGGTCAACATCTCCAAAGGCGAGCAGTTCGCGCCCGAGTTCCTCGCCATCGCGCCGAACAACCGGATCCCCGCGATCGTCGATCACGCGCCGGCGATCCCCGGTGGCCCGCTTCCCCTGTTCGAATCGGGCGCGATCCTGCTCTATCTCGCCGAGAAGACCGGTCGGCTGATTCCTGCCGATCCGCGCGCGCGCTGGGAGTGCATCCAGTGGCTGTTCTGGCAGATGGCGGGGCTGGGCCCGATGGCGGGCCAGACCCACCACTTCCTGCACTACGCGCCGGAACAGATCCCGTACGCGATCGATCGCTACGTGCGCGAGGCAGGAAGGCTCTATGCGGTGCTCGATCACCGGCTGCGCGGCCGCGACTGGATCACCGGCGAGTACTCGATCGCCGACATCGCGTGCTATCCGTGGGTGCAGCCCGAGCGGCAGCGACAGGACATCGACGAGTTCCCCGACCTCAAGCGCTGGAAGGAAAGGATCGCCGCGCGCCCGGCGACCCAGCGCGCCTATGCGATCGCCAAGACCATCAACGCGGCACCATCGGTCCGCGACGAGCAGTCACGCAAGATCCTCTTCGGGCAGGACGCGCATACCGTCCGCTGAAGGCGCGAACTCGTCAGGGTCGAACGCGCGATCGCCGTCGGGCTCCGGGCGCTGCGTCGCGCGCACCGCGGCGAAGTCCTGCAGGCGGCGATCGAGCAGGTGCGTCGGCACCACGTTGCCCATCGCGTTGAAGATCGATTCGACGCGACCGGGGTGGCGCTTCTCCCATTCGCGCAGCATGTCGGCGACCTGCCGACGCTGCAGGTTCTCCTGCGATCCGCAAAGCGTGCAGGGAATGATCGGGAACGCGCGGGCCTCGGCGTAGCGCGCGAGGTCGCGCTCGCGCACGTAGGCGAGCGGCCGGATCACCACGTGGCGCCCGTCGTCGGACACGAGCTTGGGTGGCATCGTCTTCAGCTTGCCGCCGTGGAACAGGTTCAGGAAGAACGTCGCGAGCAGGTCGTCGCGGTGGTGGCCCAGCGCGATCCTGGTGGCGCCGAGTTCGGTCGCCATCCGATACAGCGCGCCGCGGCGCAGCCGCGAGCACAGCGAGCACATGGTCGCGCCCTCGGGAATCACGCGCCTGACGACGCTGTAGGTGTCCTGCTCGGCGATCCTGAATTCGACGCCGCGCCCGGCGAGGTAGCGGGGCAGCACGTCGGCGGGAAAGCCGGGCTGCTTCTGGTCGAGGTTGACCGCGACGATGCCGAACCGCTTCGGTGCGCGCGCCTGCAGCGACAGCAGGACATCGAGCAGGCCGTAGCTGTCCTTGCCCCCCGAGACGCAGACCATCACGCGATCGCCTTCGTCGATCATCGAATAATCCGCGATTGCCTGGCCGACCAGGCGGCGCAGGCGCTTCTTCAGCTTGCCGAGCTCGAATTCGGACTTGCGCGGGTCGCGCCGGTGGGCGGCGGCCGGCGGTGCGACATGAACGACCGAGGCGGTAGAAGGAATCGAAGGGGGAGGGGAGGAGGCGGTCACCCCCGCGATTTTACCCGCCGCGTGCGCGGCAAGGGCGACGCGAGATCGGATGCGCGGTCAGGCCCCTGCCGGAGACTGGGCGATTGGACGAGGGGTGCCCGGCGGCGACGCCAGCTGTCGTGGAATGTCGTAGACTGCAGGCCAGCGGCCGGCCATCCACCGGCCGTCCGCCCGCCGTTCGCCGGACCGTCGCGATGCCCGACATCCTGATCAGCTATGCGCGCGAAGACGAGGTTGCCGCCGCCCGCCTGCGCGACGCCCTCGTGGGTCAGGGCTGGGAGGTCTGGGGCGATGTAGGCGACGACGACCGCGCGACCGAGGGATCGCAACCGGGCACGGCGATCGGCGATGCGCTGAACGTCGTCAAGTGCGTCGTCGTACTCTGGTCCAGCGCAGCGATCCGCTCCAAGGCCGTCCGGCTCGGCGCGCGCGTTGCGCGCCTCGCAGGCAAGCTCGTTGCCGTGCGCATCGATGGCGCCGACATTCCGAGCGAACTGCGCGAGGGGCGCCTTGCGAATCTCAGCGGATGGCGCGGCGACGTCGTTCATCCGGAGTTTCGCAAGCTGACCCAGGCACTCGAGGAGCGCACGCGCGGGGGCCGCGGCGCGGGCGCGGTGCGGGCACGCCGACTACGCCGCTGGGGTCCTCGCGCGATCGCGTCCGCCGTGCTGCTTGCGATGGGCTTCGCGCTCGGTTGGGGCGACGCGCGGGTCGGGGACACTGCGCGGAGCGGTGCGCACGTAGCGCTCGAGCGGGGGCTGAAGGAGTTCTTCGAAGGCAAGTACGTGGAGGCGCAAGCGGACTTCACCTCGGCCCTGCGCGCCGGCAACGGCACGGCCGGGTATTACCTCGCACGGATGTACCGCGACGGTCTCGGTGTGCACCGCGACCCGGTGAGAGCCCTCGCATGGGCCGAAGAGGGTGCGGCGCATGGAAATGCGCTGGCGCAGAACATGGTGGGGCTGCTCGAGGACACCGGTCACGGAGCCGGGGGTGACGACAAGGCGGCGCTTGCCTCGTATCTCGAGGCGGCGGACGCGGGGCTCTCGTGGGGCGCGTTCAATGCCGGCTACTTCTACGAGTCGGGGCGCGGACTCGCGCAGCCCGACGCAGCGAAGGCTTTCGAGTACTACCGGCGCGCGGCGGACGACGGGAACGCGGCGGCGGGCAACGCCATCGGCGACCTCTATCGCACCGGTCGCGGCGTGCCGCAGGATCCCGACCGGGCCATCCAGTGGTATCGATGGGCGTCGGATCGCGGCAGTGCCGCCGCCAGCCTGTCGCTGGGGTATCTGTACGCGAACCGTCAGGGCCTGACGCAGGACGACGCGAAGGCGGTCGAACTCTACCGGCGTGCAGCCCGCCAGCATCTGCCGGGCGCGTTGAACAACCTGGGCTACATGTACGAGTACGCGCGGGGCGTTCCGCTCGACCTCGACCGCGCGGCATCGTATTACCGCCGCGCCGTCGAACGCGGCGACAAGGCCGCGATGTCGAACCTCGGACGCGTGCTGGACAAGATCAAGGCGAAGGCGGGCGCCTCGTCCCGGCACTGAGCCCGGCGCCGAGCCCGAAAGAAAACGGCCGTCACGAGGACGGCCGTCAACGTCGTGCCTTGGTGCTGTTGTTACTTCTTTTCCGGCTCGGCGGGCTTCATTGCGTCCTTGGTCGTATCGGCGGCCTTGTCGGCGGCCTCCTTGGTCGCATCCGCGGCAGTCGCCGCAGCGTCCTTGGTCGCTTCGGCGGCCTTGCCAGCAGCTTCCTTGGTCGCATCGGCGGCAGTCGCCGCAGCGTCCTTGGTCGCGTCGGCAGCCGACTTCGCAGCTTCGGTCGCAGCCGCGCCGGCGTCCTTCGCGGCGGTGCCTGCGGCGTCAGCGGCCTTGGCGGCCGATTCCTTGGCCTTGTCGGCGGCTTGGTCAGCTTGCTGGCCGCACGCCGCGAGCGTCGTGGCCAGTGCCATCGCCGCCAGCGCGGCGAGCGTACGCATCTTCATCCTGATTCTCCCGAATGTCGCAAATCGATATGGGTGAAAAATGGCGGAAGGATCGATTGCAGGGGCCTTTCCGTCAAGCCGCACATTATAGCCTCTTTCGGGGCCCCGATTTGATGCAGATCAGAAGGATGCGTCGGGGCAGCAGGGTCAGAGCAGGCGCGCCCGCCGGCGCTCCCAGAGCGCCAGCGCCACCCCGCTCGCGATGACCACGGCCATGCCGAGCGCCGAGGTGGCGTCGGGATGCTGGCCGAAGACCAGGTAGCCGAAGGCGGTCGCCCAGATGATCTGCAGGTAGGTGAAAGGCGACAGCAGCGACGCCGGGGCCTGCAGATAGGCCCGGGTCATGAACCAGTGCCCCAGGCCGGCCAGGCCGCCCAGCAGCACCAGCATGGCCATTGCGCCCAGGCCGAACTCCGTTCCCTCGATTCCCCACGGCAGGAACAGCGACAATCCGATGGTTCCGATGCTCGCGCTGTAGAACAGCGTCGTATGGGCACCTTCGTCGAGCAGGCGCCGCGTCAGCAGCTGGTAGAGCGCGTTGGACAGCGCCGCCCCAAGCAGGAGCAGCACGGCGGGGTGCATGACCGCCGATCCCGGGTGCAGCAGGATCAGGATGCCTGCGAAGCCCGCGACCGAGGCGATCCGCCGCGCACGCGTCGCATGCTCGCGAAGCATCGGCCACGACAGGGCCACGACGATGATCGGTGCAAGAAACGTGATCGACGACGCCTCGGCAAGCGGCAGGTAGCGCAGGCCGCCCCAGAAGCCGAGGGTGGCGAGCAGCAGGAACAGCGAGCGCAGGAGCTGCAGTCGGAGCTTTCCCGTGCGCCAGAACTGCCCGCCGGCGCGATGCCAGGCGAAAGGCGTGACGACCAGCATCTGCCCCGCGTAGCGCGCCCAGACGATGATCAGCAGCGAATGCTCGCGGACCAGGTACTTCGCCGTCGCATCGAGCGAGGAGAGGCACAGTCCGGCGAACACGAACTGCGGCAGTGCGTGGCGCAGCGCATGCGCGGCCCGCGCGCGTGTCTGCGTCACGCTGCCCGCCGCCTCAGGCCGCTTTCTGGATCAGTTCGCGCAGCACGTAGGGCAGGATGCCGCCGTGGCGGTAGTAATCGACCTCGATCGGCGTGTCGATGCGGCAACGCACGGTGATCTCGCGGCGCGTTCCATCGGGCCGCGTCATCACCAGCGTCAGGTCCTGCTGGGGCCGGATGTCCGCGGGTACGGCGATGTCGAAGGCCTCGTCGCCCTTGATGCCCAGCGATTCCGCACTTTCGCCGGCGGCGAACTGCAGCGGCAGGACGCCCATGCCGACGAGGTTCGAGCGGTGGATGCGCTCGAAGCTCCGCGCGACGACCGCCCTAACCCCGAGCAGTTGCGTTCCCTTGGCCGCCCAGTCGCGCGAGCTTCCGGTGCCGTATTCCTCGCCGCCGAACACGATGGTCGGGACTCCGTGCCGCTGGTAGGCCATCGCCGCGTCGTAGATCGACATGCGCTCGGCCGCCTTGCCCGGCCCGCCGTGGAACAGCGTGAGCCCGCCTTCGACGCGCGTGCCGTCCTCCTTCGGCGGCAGCATCAGGTTCCTGATCCTGACGTTCGCGAACGTGCCGCGCAGCATCACCTCGTGGTTGCCGCGGCGCGCCCCGTAGCTATTGAAGTTCGCGACCGAGACGTCCTTTTCCTGCAGGTACAGCCCGGCCGGCGACGTCGGCTTGATCGAGCCCGCGGGCGAGATGTGGTCGGTGGTCACCGAGTCGCCGAAGATCCCCAGCACCCGCGCGCCGCTGATGCTGCCGATGGGGGCGGGCTGCATCGTGAAGCCCTCGAAGAACGGCGGCTTGGCGATGTAGCTCGACATCGGCCAGTCGTAGACCTGGCCGGTGGAGCCCTGGATCGTCTGCCACATCGGGTTCGCGTTGGCGAGGTCGCCGTAGAGCCTGCGGAACGTTGCCGGATCGCGCGCGTAGCCGAGGAGTTCGGCGACTTCGTGCGAGCTGGGCCACACGTCGCGCAGGTAGACGGGGCCCTGCGTGCCGGTTCCGAGCGGTTCGGTCGACAGGTCCTTCAGCACGCTGCCCGCGATCGCGTAGGCGACGACCAGCGGCGGTGACATCAGGAAGTTCGCCTTGAGGTTCGGGTGGATGCGCGCCTCGAAGTTGCGATTGCCCGACAGCACGGCGGCGCAGACGAGATCGTTGCCCGTGATCGCCTCGTTGATCTCGGGCGCCAGGTCCCCGGCGTTGCCGATGCACGTCGTGCAGCCGTAGGCGGCGACGTCGAAGCCGAGCTTCTCGAGGTAGGGCAAAAGGCCCGTCTTGGTCAGGTAATCCGTGACCACGCGCGATCCCGGCGCGAGCGAGGTCTTGATGTGCGGCTTGACCGTCAGGCCCTTCTCGACGGCCTTTTTCGCGAGCAGGCCCGCGGCGAGCAGGACGCTGGGGTTCGACGTGTTCGTGCACGACGTGATCGCGGCGATCAGCACGTCGCCGTTGCCGATGTCGACCGGCCTTGCGGGCGGCGGTGTGATGCGGTCCGGTGTCGGGCGGTTGTTGACCATCTCGACGACGTCCCGCGGCAGGCCGTTCTGGGCGAGCTGCTGCGAGGCGTCGCTGATGGCGCCGCGCCCCGCGCGCGTGGCCTGCGTCTGCAGCCGGGTTCGCAGGCGTTCGGCGGGCTGCGCGAAACCGTTCTCGGCGGCCGGCATGCTGAACAGGTCCGCGAAGCGCGACGCGAGCTTCGTCAGTTCGATGCGGTCCTGCGGGCGCTTGGGGCCTGCCACCGACGGCGTGATCGAGGCGAGGTCCAGCGTCAGCGTCTTGCTGTAGTCGATGTCGCCCGCGCGCGGCATGCCGAACATGCCCTGGGCCTTGTAGTAGCTCTCGAAGGCGTCGAGTTCGGCCTCGGTGCGGCCGGTCGCGCGCAGGTAGTCGACCGTCGCGGCGTCGACCGGGAAGAAACCCATCGTCGCGCCGTATTCGGGCGCCATGTTGCCGATCGTCGCGCGGTCGGGGACCGACAGCGTCGCCGCGCCCTCGCCGAAGAATTCGACGAACTTGCCGACGACCTTCTCCTTGCGCAGCATCTCGGTGACCGTCAGCACCAGGTCGGTCGCGGTCGCGCCTTCGGGCAGGCGCCCCTTGAGTTCGACACCGACGACGTCGGGCGTCAGGAAATAGACCGGCTGGCCCAGCATCGCGGCTTCGGCCTCGATGCCGCCCACGCCCCAGGCGACGACCCCGATGCCGTTGACCATCGTCGTGTGGCTGTCGGTGCCGACCAGCGAATCCGGGTAGTAGACGCCGTCGCGGCTGTGAACGCCGCGCGCGAGGTATTCGAGGTTCACCTGGTGGACAATGCCGATGCCGGGCGGCACGACCTTGAAGGTGTCGAAGGCCTGCATGCCCCACTTCATGAACTGGTAGCGCTCGGCGTTGCGCTGGAATTCGAGCTTCATGTTGAGGTCGAGCGCATCGGGCGACCCGTAGTAGTCGATCATCACCGAGTGGTCGACGACGAGGTCCACCGGCACCAGTGGCTCGATGACCTTCGGATCACGCTTCATGTCCGCAGCGACGTTGCGCATCGCGGCGAGGTCGCACAGCAGGGGTACGCCGGTGAAGTCCTGGAGGACGACGCGGGCGACGACGAACGGGATCTCGTCGGCGCGCGGGGCATTGGGCGCCCAGCTGGCGACCTGGCGCACGTGCTGCTCGGTGAGCTTGGTGCCGTCGCAGTTGCGAAGCACGCTCTCCAGCACGACGCGGATCGAGACCGGGAGCCGCGAAACCCTGCCGACGCCCGCCTTTTCCAGCGCGGGCAGCGAGTAGTACCTGCCGGTCGCACCCGAGGCGAGCCGCAGGTCCTTGAGCGTGTCGAAAGAATTGCGAGTCATTTTGCTTTCCTCTGTGCCTGATGCGCCGCCGGCAACGGTCATTTCCTGCCGTTGCCGTTCATTGCATCCCGAATGTTGAAAGTGTGGCCGTCGGGCGTGGTCATGTCGCCGGGACGCTGGCCCGGCCTGCATGGGCCAAGGCGGCGCGCGGTCAGTACGGTGTTGATCCTGGACATGCCCATGAGGGCCGGGCTGTAGGTCGTGTGGATCTCGGTGCGGTAGGCGGAGTCGCCGTTCATCACCATCGTCGATTTCGAATGCATCGTGCTGCCGCCCATGTCGCAGACGAAGTCGCCGGTGGCGCGCCCCTCCGACATCCTGAAGTCGTGCTTGCTGCACATGCCTTGCATCGCGCCGTTGCCCAGGGCGAACATCTCCTTCTGTACCGAGTCGTCGAGGCACACGGTCGCCGTGGTCGGATGCTGGGGCGCGTTGTCGGAGGTGTGGGCCAATTCCCACAGTCCGGGCTTGAGTTTCGGGTAGTCCTGCGCAACCGCCCGGGAGGGAAGGGCGAGGACGGGAACGACGAGTGCTGTCAGCAGGACCGCGAGCGCGTGGCGCATGGGTGCTCCGGGAAAGGGGATGCGTGGATCGCGGCGGCGCGATGACGGGAATGCCGATCCGGCCGGCCTCGGTTGCCCGCCGGTTGGCCCTCGGCTGGCACTCGCTTGACCCTCGGCTGGCACTCGCTCGACCCTCGGTTCATTTTCAATTGACCATCAGGTCGACGAATTCGTGCACCGGCGTGGCGGCGAGCTTCTTCGCATCGAGCGCCACTTCGAGGATCGCCTGCTGCTGCTTCGCGGCGAAGCGCCGGGCGAGGTTCACGCGGAACTTGTCGAGCAGCACCGGGATGCCTTCCTTGCGCCGGCGCCGGTGGCCGATCGGATATTCGACGACGATCTCGCGCATCTTCGAGCCGTCGCTGAATTCGACGGTGATGCCGTTGGCGATCGAACGGTGATCCGGATCGAGATATTCCTTCGAGAAGCGCGGGTCCTCGATGCAGACCATCTTGTCGCGCAGTGCGTCGATGCGTGGGTCGGCCGCGACATTGTCCTCGTAATCGGCCGCCGTCAGGCGCCCGAAGATCAGCGGCACCGCGACCATGTACTGGATGCAGTGGTCGCGATCGGCGGGGTTGTCGAGCGGTCCCTTCTTGTCGATGATCCGGATCGCAGATTCGTGGGTGCGGATCGTGATCTTCGAGATGTCGGCCAGCCGGTCCTTGACCAGAGGATGCAACTGCATCGCGCACTCGACCGCGGTCTGGGCGTGGAACTCGGCGGGGAAGCTGATCTTGAACAGCACGTTCTCCATCACGTAGCTGCCGTAGTGGCGGTCGAACCGGAACGGCTGCCCCTTGAACAGCACGTCGTAGAAACCCCAGGTCTTCGCGGTCAGCACCGACGGATAACCCATCTCGCCGGTCCTCGCCATCAGCGCGAGGCGCACGGCGCGCGAGGTCGCGTCGCCGGCCGCCCAGCTCTTGCGCGACCCGGTGTTGGGTGCGTGACGGTAGGTGCGCAGGCTCTGGCCGTCGACCCACGCCAGCGACACGGCGTTGATGATCTCGTCGCGCGTGAGGCCCAGCATCTGGGCGATCACCGCGGTGGAGGCGACCTTGACCAGCACCACGTGGTCGAGGCCGACGCGGTTGAAGCTGTTGGCGAGGGCGATGACGCCCTGGATCTCGTGGGCCTTGATCATCGCCGTCAGCACGTCGTGCATCGACAGCGGCTTCTTTCCCGCTGCGACGGCCGTGCGCGACAGCCAGTCTGCCGTCATCAGGATGCCGCCCAGGTTGTCGGACGGGTGGCCCCATTCGGCGGCGAGCCAGGTGTCGTTGAAATCCAGCCAGCGGATCATCGCGCCCAGGTTGAACGCGGCCTGGACCGGATCGAGCTGAAAGGCCGTCCCGGGCACCTTGGCGCCGTTGGGCACCGTCGTTCCCGGAACGATCGGGCCGAGGAGCTTGGTGCACGCCGGGTAGGACAGCGCCTCGAAGCCGCAGCCCAGGGTGTCGAGCAGGCAGTAGTGCGCGGTCGAATGGGCCTCGGCGCTGGTGATGTTGAAGCTCGCGACGTAGTCGACGATGTCGACCAGCACCTGGTCGGGCTTGGGGCGGACGTTGGAGATGTGCGCTGACATGGAGATTCCGCTTCTCGGGATGGTTCAGGGGCGCGGTACCGCGCTCACTTGCGCTGGTCGATGGGCACGAACCTGAGATTCTCGGGACCGATGTAATTGGCCGACGGACGGATGATCTTGCCGTCCTCGCGCTGCTCGATGACGTGCGCCGCCCAGCCCGAGGTCCGCGAGATCACGAACAGCGGGGTGAACATCTGGGTCGGGACGCCCATCATGTGGTAGCTGACCGCGGAGAACCAGTCGAGGTTCGGGAACATCTTCTTGGCGTCCCACATCACGGTCTCGAGGCGCTCGGCGATGTTGAACAGTCGCATGTCGCCGGCGGCGATCGACAGCTCGCGCGCGATTTCCTTGATCACCTTGTTGCGCGGATCGGCGATCGTGTAGACCGGGTGGCCGAAACCGATGACGACCTCGCGCGCCGCGACGCGCCTGCGGATGTCGGCTTCCGCCTCGTCGGGCGTCTGGTAGCGCGACTGCACCTCGAGCGAGACTTCGTTGGCGCCGCCGTGCTTCGGGCCCCGCAGCGCGCCGATCGCACCGGTGATCGCCGAGTGGATGTCGGAACCGGTGCCGGCGATCACTCGCGCCGCGAACGTCGATGCGTTGAACTCGTGCTCGGCGTAGAGGTTGAGCGAGGTGTGCATCGCCTTCACCCAGGACGGCGGAGGTGGGCGGTGATGCAGAAGGTGCAGGAAGTGGCCGCCGATCGACGCGTCGTCGGTCTCGACCTCGATGCGGGTGCCGCTCTGGCTGTAGTGGTGCCAGTAGAGGAGCATCGAACCCATCGAGGCCATCAGGCGGTCGGCGATGTCGCGCGCACCCGGGGCATCGTGGCTCTCCTTCTCCGGCAGCACGGTGCCGAGCGCCGATACCGCCGTGCGCATGACGTCCATCGGATGCGCCGCGGCGGGGATCTGCTCGAGCACGGTGCGCACCGGCCCGGGTATGCCGCGCAGCGTGCGCAGCTTGCGCTTGTAGGCTTCGAGCTCGACGTGCGTGGGCAGCCGGTCGTGGACGAGGAGGTGCGCGATCTCCTCGAACTCGGAGGTGCCCGCGATGTCGAGGATGTCGTAGCCGCGGTAGTGCAGGTCGTTGCCGGTGCGCCCGACCGTGCAAAGCGCCGTGTTGCCGGCGGTCACGCCCGACAGCGCGACGGATTTCTTGGGCTTTTGCGCCGTGGCGGGCGCCGGCTCGTTGGTGGAAGTGGTCATCGGTGGCCCGTGTGCTTGGATTGCCGTTGAGGTGCCCGCTCAGCCCTTGCGCTGCGCGAACAGCGCGTCGAGCTTCTGCTCGTAAGCGTGGTAACCGAGGTATTCGTAGAGGTCGCTTCGCGTCTGCATCGTCGCGACGACGTTCTTCTGGGTACCGTCGCGGCGCAGCGTCCGGTAGACGTTGAGTGCCGCCTGGTTCATCGCGCGGAACGCCGACAGCGGATAGAGCGCGATCGCCACGCCGGCCTTCCCGATCTCGTCGACCGTCCACAACGGTGTCTGGCCGAACTCGGTCAGGTTGGCGAGGACCGGCACGCCGACGGCATCGGCGAAGCGACGGTACATCGAGAGCTCGGTGATCGCTTCGGGGAAGACCATGTCGGCACCCGCGGCGACGCAGGCCTGCGCGCGCTCGATCGCCGCGTCGAGTCCCTCGACCGCCAGCGCGTCGGTGCGCGCCATGATGACGAAATCGGGGTCGCTGCGCGCGTCGACCGCGGCCTTGACGCGGTCGACCATCTCGGCCTGCGAGACCAGCTCCTTGCCCGGCCGGTGGCCGCAGCGCTTGGCCCCGACCTGATCCTCGATGTGCATGGCGCCGGCGCCGAACTTGATCAGCGACTTCACGGTGCGACCGATGTTGAGGGCAGAGGCGCCGAAACCGGTGTCGGCATCGACCAGCAGCGGCAGCGCGCAGACGTCGGTGATCCGGCGCACGTCGGTGAGGACGTCGTCGAGGTTGCTGATCCCGAGGTCGGGGAGCCCCAGCGACCCTGCGGCGACGCCGCCGCCGGACAGGTAGATCGCCTTGAAGCCGCTCTTCTCGGCGAGCAGCGCGTGGTAGGCGCAGATCGCGCCGGGCACCTGCAGCGGCACCTCGGCTGCGACTGCCGCGCGGAACCGGGCACCTGCGCTCCGGGTGGCCATGATCGCGTCAGGCGAGCATCGATGCGACGCCGGCGCGCTCTTCCTCGAGCTCCTTCAGCGTCGCGTCCATGCGCTGCCGGGAGAAGTCGTCGATCGGCAGGTCACGGATGCGGGTGTACTCGCCGTTGGCCGTGGTGACCGGCACGCCGTAGACGATGTCCTTCGGGATGCCGTAGCTGCCGTCCGAGGGGATGCCCATCGTCACCCACTTGCCGTTGCTGCCGAGGATCCAGTCGTGGATGTGGTCGATCGCGGCGTTCGCAGCCGACGCCGCCGACGAGAGGCCGCGCGCCTCGATGATCGCGGCGCCGCGCTTGCCGACGGTCGGCAGGAAAACGTTGCGGTTCCAGTTCTCGTCGTTGATGAGGTCCTTGACCGACCGGCCGTTCGACGTCGCGAAACGGTAGTCGGCGTACATCGTCGGGGAATGGTTTCCCCAGACGGTCATCTTCTCGATGGAATCCACCGGCCGGCCGGCCTTGGCCGCGACCTGCGACAGCGCGCGGTTGTGGTCGAGCCGCAGCATCGCCGTGAAATTGCGCGCCGGCAGCGACGGCGCCGATTTCATCGCGATGTACGCATTGGTGTTGGCCGGGTTGCCGACGACCAGCACGCGGATCTCGCGGGAAGCGACGGCGTCGAGCGCCTTGCCCTGCTCGATGAAGATCTTGGCGTTCTCGAGCAGCAGGTCCTTGCGCTCCATGCCCGGACCGCGGGGCTTGGCGCCGACCAGCATCGCGACGTCGGCGTCGCGGAACGCCAGCTTCGGGTCCGCGCTGCCCTGCATGCCGGCGAGCAGCGGGAACGCGCAGTCCTCGATTTCCATCATCACGCCCTTGAGCGCCGCCTGCGCCTTGTCGAGCGGCAGCTCGAGCAACTGGAGGATGACGGGCTGGTCGGGGCCGAGCATCTGTCCCGACGCGATGCGGAACAGGACGCTGTAACCGATCTGGCCGGCGGCGCCGGTGACCGCGACGCGGACGGGTGCTTTCATCGAAGACTCCTGGAGCAAGAATGGGGCGGCAGGATGCGCAGGACGGGGCCTCCGCGTCGCCCCGCATGCCGCAGTGCAATGCGCGGGCCGGGGCGCAGTCGAATGGTAGGCGCGGCGGTGCGGCCTGTCAATTCGGTCCTATAGATGATATAAGATATCAAACAGTTCCCATCGCAGCCGATCGCAGAGGTACGCCGATGATCCGCACCCGGGTGCCCGGCACGCCGACGTTCCAACCGCTCTACGTCCAGATCAAGGCGCTGATCGAGCGCGGCCTCGAGTCGGGCGAATGGAAGCCAGGCGAGGCCATTCCGCCGGAAACCGCGTTCGCGTCGCGCTTCGGGGTGTCGCTCGGCACCGTACGCAAGGCGATCGAGGCGCTGGCCGCCGAGAACCTGGTCGTCAGGCGCCAGGGCAAGGGGACCTTCGTTGCGACGCACACCGAGGAGAAGACCTCCAACTTCCGCTTCCTTCGGATTCGCGGCAACGACGGCGGCGACGAGTACCCGGGGAGCCGGCTGGTCGATTTCCGGCGCGCGCGGGCGGGTGCGGAGGTCGCGCGGCTGCTCGGTCTCAAGCCGGGCGACGGCGTCTTGGTCCTGCGGCGGGTGCTCGACTACGGGGGCATCCCCACCGTGCTCGACGAGATCACGCTGCCGGCGGCGCTGTTTCGCGGCATGACCCGGGAGCGCTACGATGCGCACCGGGGATCGATGTACGGCTTCTTCGAGACCGAGTTCGGGGTCACGATGCTGCGGGCGAGCGAGCGGCTGCGCGCCGTCGCGGCGGACGCCGCGACGGCGGAGATGCTGCGCGTCGCTCCGGGCGAGCCGCTGCTGGCCGTCGATCGTGTCAGCTACACCTACGGCGACCGGCCGGTCGAGCTGCGGCGCGGCCTGTGCTCGACGCGCAACCGCCACTACTGGAACGAGCTGTCGTGAACCCGGCTGCAACGAACTCCCGCGAAACGGGAGGAACCGACCCGGAATCTGCGCATCGAACCCGCCGGGCGTTCACCGTTCTGGCCTCGACGCGTCGGGCCGCGCTATAATTTGCTGCTGCGCAAAAAAGAACACATGCGCTCTTTCCTCCGCGCTCACGCCGTCATCCGGGGTTGATCCATGGCCGCCATCGAACGACCTGCCGCCAAACGACGCCCAGTCTTCCTCAACCTCGTTGCGATCAGGCAGCCGCTCCCGGCGATCGTCTCGATCCTCCACCGGATCAGCGGGGCGCTGCTGTTCGCCGTCGGCATCCCCGTGCTGTTGTGGTACGTGCAGACGAGCCTCGCATCGAACGCGGGCTTCGACGCGGCGTTCGGCCCGTTTTCTTCGTGGTTCGGCAAACTGGTGCTGCTGGGGCTCGCCTGGGGCTACATCCACCACGTGCTGGCGGGATTGCGGCATCTGGCACTCGACCTGCACCTCGGCGTGAACCTCGCGCCGGCGCGCGCTGCCTCGGCGATCGTCATGGTCGTCGCGGTGCTGCTGACGCTGATCGTGGCGGTGCGGCTGTGGTAGGCCCGGTCGACAAGCTCGCGGTCGGCGCCCATTACGGCGCGCGCGACTGGCTCGCGCAGCGGGTCACCGCGATCGTCATGACGCTCTACACGCTGCTGATCGCGCTGATCGTGCTGTGGCACGGCGGCCTCGACTACGCGACGTGGAAGGCGATGTTCGCCGGCGCGGCATTCCGCGTCGCGACCTTCCTGTTCATGGTGTCGCTGCTGTTCCACGCCTGGGTCGGCATGCGCAACATCCTGATGGATTACGCCAAGCCGACGAGCCTGCGTCTCACGCTGCAGATTGCCGTCGTCTGCGTGCTGGTCGCCTACGCCGGCTGGACCGTCCAGGTGCTGTGGGGTGCGCCATGATGCGGGTTGCATCCGGGGAGGGCAGGGCATGAGCCGCCTTCCGGTTCGACGCTTCGACGCGCTGATCATCGGCGCCGGCGGCGCGGGCATGCGCGCGTCGCTGCAGCTGGCCGAGGCGGGGCTGTCGGTCGCCGTGCTGTCGAAGGTGTTCCCGACGCGCTCGCACACCGTTGCGGCGCAGGGGGGCATCGGCGCCTCGCTCGGCAACATGTCCGAGGACAGCTGGCTGTGGCACATGTACGACACGATCAAGGGCTCCGACTGGCTCGGCGACCAGGACGCGATCGAGTACATGTGCAGGATGGCGCCGCAGGTCGTCTACGAGCTCGAGCATTTCGGCATGCCGTTCGACCGCAATCCGGACGGCACGATCTACCAGCGGCCGTTCGGCGGGCACTCGGCGAACTTCGGCGAGAAGGCGATCCAGCGGGCCTGCGCCGCGGCCGACCGCACCGGCCACGCGATGCTGCACACGCTCTACCAGCGCAACGTGCGGGCACGCACGCAGTTCTTCGTCGAATGGATGGCCCTCGACCTGATCCGGGCAGCCGACGGCGAGGTGCTGGGCGTGACCGCGCTGGAGATGGAGACCGGCGAGGTCATGATCCTCGAGGCCAAGGCGACGATGCTCGCGACCGGCGGCGCCGGGCGCATCTTCGCCGCCTCGACCAACGCCTTCATCAACACCGGCGACGGGCTGGGCATGGCGGCGCGCGCCGGCGTCCCGCTGCAGGACATGGAGTTCTGGCAGTTCCACCCGACCGGCGTCGCCGGTGCGGGGGTGCTGATCACCGAGGCCGTCCGGGGCGAGGGTGGCATCCTGCTGAACGCGCAGGGCGAGCGTTTCATGGAACGCTATGCGCCGAACCTCAAGGACCTCGCGTCGCGCGACGTCGTCAGCCGGTCGATGGACCAGGAGATCAAGGAAGGGCGGGGCTGCGGGCCGCACAAGGACTACGTCCTGCTGAAGCTCGATCACCTCGGACCCGAGGTGATCAACAAGCGCCTGCCGTCGATCCGCGAGATCGCGATCAAGTTCGCGAACGTCGATCCGATCCGGGAACCGATCCCGGTCGTTCCGACGATCCACTACATGATGGGCGGCATCCCGACCGACATCCACGGGCAGGTCGTCGTGCCGCACGGCGCCAATCCCGCGGACGTGGTCCCCGGGCTCTACGCCGTCGGCGAATGCGCCTGCGTTTCGGTCCATGGCGCAAACCGCCTCGGCACCAATTCGCTGCTCGACCTGCTGGTGTTCGGACGCTCGGCCGGCAATCACATCGTCGGGCAGAACCTCTCCGCGCATTCGCACAAGCCGCTGCCCAGGGATGCCGGCGAGCTCTCGCTCGCGCGGCTCGCGCGGCTCGACGCGGCGACGTCGGGCGAGAGCGTCGCGCGGGTGGCCGACGACCTGCGCAAGTCGATGCAGTCGCACTGCGGCGTGTTCCGCAACCAGCAGCTCCTGTCGGAAGGCGTGCAGAAGGTAGTCGAGCTCGAGGCGCGGGTGCAGCGCACCGCGATCGCGGACAGGAGCCGGACCTTCAACACGGCGCGCGTCGAGGCGCTGGAACTCGACAACCTGATCGAGACCGCCAAGGCGACGATCTTCTCGGCCGAGGCCCGGCGCGAGTCGCGCGGCGCACAGGCGCGCAGCGACTACCCGGAGCGCGACGACACGAACTGGCTCAAGCACACGCTGTGGTATCGGGAGGGCAACCGTCTGGACTACAAGCCGGTCAACCTGAAGCCGCTGTCGGTCGAACCATTCCCGCCCAAGGCCCGCACCTACTGAAGCCGCCATGAAATTCCGCATCTACCGCTACGACCCGGAGAAGGACGCGAAGCCGCGCTACCAGGACTACGACGTCCCTCTCGATCCGCACGACCGGATGCTGCTCGATGCCCTGGTCCGCGTGAAGATGGTCGACGACACGCTCGCCTTCCGGCGCAGCTGCCGCGAAGGGGTCTGCGGGTCGGATGCGATGAACATCAACGGCAGGAACGGGCTCGCCTGCATCACCAACCTGAAGACGCTGAAGGAACCCGTCGAGCTGCGGCCCCTGCCCGGGCTGCCGGTGGTCCGCGACCTGATCGTCGACATGAGCCAGTTCTTCAAGCAGTACCACTCGATCAAGCCCTACCTCGTCAACGACGAGCCGCCCCCCGAGCGCGAGCGCCTGCAGTCGCCCGAGGAGCGCGAGAGCCTCGACGGGCTCTACGAATGCATCCTCTGCGCGTGCTGCTCGACCTCGTGCCCGTCCTTCTGGTGGAACCCCGACAAGTTCGTGGGCCCGGCCGGCCTGCTCAGCGCCTACCGCTTCATCGCCGACAGCCGCGATCGCGACCTGAACGCGCGGCTCGACAACCTCGAGGATCCTTACCGGCTGTTCCGCTGTCATTCGATCATGAACTGCGTCGATGTCTGCCCGAAAGGGCTCAATCCGACCCTCGCGATCGGGAACATCAAGACGATGATGATCAAGCGGGCGGTGTGAGCCCCGGGGCCGGCTGCGCGTGACGGTGGACCGGCATCGTTTCGACCGCCTGCGCTGGCGCTGTCGGCGCGGGATGCTGGAAAACGACCTGGTCCTCGCGCGTTTCCTCGATGCCGAGGGAGCGACGCTCACCGATGACGACATCGCGCAGCTCGATGCGCTGCTGGACCTGCCCGACAACGCGCTGTGGGACCTGATCGCAGGGCGCGCCGAGCCGGACGATCCGCGGGTTCGCCCGCTGGTCGATCGGCTGAGATCGATCTGAAGGTGCCGACAGAGCGCCGTCGGAGGACCGCCCCGGGTGCCGCACCCGGCCGCAACCTGGAACCGAAGGACGCACGATGAACGACCGTACAGCCACCCTGAGTTTTTCCGACGGATCGCCCTCCGCCACGTTCCCGGTGCTTCCCGGAACGATCGGGCCGGACGTGATCGACATCCGTTCGCTGCATTCGAAGACGGGCAAGTTCACCTACGACCCCGGTTTCATGTCGACTGCGGCCTGCAGTTCGGCGATCACGTTCATCGACGGGGACAAGGGCGAGCTGCTGTATCGCGGCTACCCGATCGAGGAGCTGGCGGTCAGCTGCGACTTCCTCGAGGTCTGCCACCTGCTGCTCTACGGCGAGCTTCCCGACGCCGCCCAGAAGGTCGATTTCGCCGGCCGCGTGATCAAGCACACGATGGTCAACGAGCAGATGCAGTTCTTCATGCGCGGTTTCCGGCGCGACGCGCATCCGATGGCGGCGCTGACCGGCCTCGTCGGCGCGCTCTCCGCGTTCTACCCGGACTCGATGAACCTGAACGACGCGCACCAGCGCGACATCTCCGCGATCCGGCTGATCGCCAAGATGCCCACGCTGGTGGCGATGGCCTACAAGTACTCGGTCGGCCAGCCGTACATGTACCCGCGCAACGAGCTCTCCTACGCGGGGAACTTCATGCGGATGATGTTCGCCACGCCGTGCGAGGACTACAAGGTCAACGACGTGCTGGTGCGCGCGCTCGACCGCATCTTCATCCTGCATGCCGATCACGAGCAGAACGCATCGACGTCGACGGTGCGGCTGTGCGCATCGTCGGGGACCAACCCGTTCGCGGCGATCGCCGCGGGCGTCGCCTGCCTGTGGGGGCCGGCGCACGGCGGCGCCAACGAGGCGGCGCTCAACATGCTCTACGACATCCAGGCGCAGGGCGGCGTCGCCAAGGTCGGCGAGTTCATCGCGAAGGTCAAGGACAGGAACTCGTCGGTGCGGCTGATGGGTTTCGGACACCGCGTCTACAAGAACTACGATCCGCGCGCCAAGCTGATGAGGGAGACCTGCCACGAGGTGCTCGAGGCGCTCGGCCTGCACGACGATCCGCTGTTCAAGCTCGCGATGGCGCTCGAGAAGATCGCGCTGGAAGACGACTATTTCGTCCAGCGCAAGCTCTACCCGAACGTCGACTTCTACTCGGGCATCGTGCAGAAGGCGATCGGCATCCCGGTGTCGCTGTTCACCGCGATCTTCGCACTGGCGCGCACCGTCGGCTGGATCGCGCAGCTGAACGAGATGATCACCGACCCCGAGTACAAGATCGGCCGCCCGCGGCAGCTCTTCACCGGCGCGACGCGACGCAGCGTCAAGCCGATCGGGGAGCGCTGATCCACGGCGGGTGCCCGGCGGACGGGGTACCGCGCAGGTCGCGGCCGTCACGGCAAGTCGACCAGCTGGAGCAACGAACCGAAGCAACGAGGTGCAGGCAATGGGCACGATGAAGGACCTGGAATCGACCAGCACGCTGTTCGGAGGCAACGCGCCTTTCGTCGAGGAGCTCTATGAGAGCTACCTCGCCGACCGGGGGCGCGTTCCGCCCGAGTGGCGCGAATACTTCGACGAGCTGAAAGGCGACGCGGCCGACGTCCCGCACGCCCCGGTCGTCGAATCGTTCCGCGAGCTCGCGAAGAGCCGGCGGGTCGCCGGCGCGATGGTCGATGCGGCGACGATGCACAAGCAGGTGCTCGTCCTCCAGATGATCGGGAAATTCCGCACCCTCGGCATGCTGCACGCGAGCCTCGATCCGCTGAAGCGGCAGGAGCCGCCGTACATCGCCGAGCTCGACCTTCGCACCTACGGCTTCACCGAGGCGGACCTCGACACCGAGTTCGACGTCGGGTCGTTCAAGGCAGGACCCGCGCGGATGCGGCTGCGCGACATCGTCGCGGCGCTCAGGGAGACCTACACGCGCACGTTCGGCGCCGAGTACATGTACATCTCGGACACGCCGGTCAAGCGTTTCATCCAGGAGCGCCTCGAGCCGACCCGTGCGCGGCCGAGCTACAGCGTCGAGCAGCGCAAGCGGATCCTCGAGCGCCTGACGGCGGCCGAGACGCTCGAGCGCTACCTGCACACCAAGTACGTCGGCCAGAAGCGCTTCTCGGGGGAGGGCGGCGACTCGATGACCCCGATGCTCGACCTGCTGATCCAGCGCGCAGGCGGGGCCGGCGTCCAGGAGATCGTGCTGGGCATGGCGCATCGCGGACGCCTCAACGTGCTGGTCAACACCCTGGGCAAGATGCCCTCCGACCTCTTCTCCGAGTTCGAGGGCAAGGGCGCGCAGGTGCTGCCTGCGGGCGACGTCAAGTACCACCAGGGCTTCTCGTCGGACATCTCGACGCCGGGCGGCCCCGTGCACGTGACGCTCGCGTTCAATCCGTCGCACCTCGAGATCGTCAATCCGGTGGTCGAGGGCAGCGTGCGGGCGCGCCAGCACCGCCGCAAGGACACGCGCGGCGACCAGGTGCTGCCGGTACTGATCCACGGCGACGCGGCGATCGCCGGGCAGGGCATCGTCCAGGAATGCCTGAACATGGCGCAGACCCGCGGCTACTACACCGGCGGCACCGTCCACATCGTCATCAACAACCAGATCGGTTCGAATCCTGCCGGGGGTATCCTCCGCTCGCCCTTCATCGTCCGCCGAGAGATGACGCGTGGCCGACGTGGGGCCACGGCCGGAGTCGCTCAAGCTGCCGGCATGTCCGTTGGCCTCAATTCTGCTCATCGCGTGCCGAAGGGAGCGTGGCGTTACGCGGAGATGACCTCGAACAGTCGGAGCTCTGGAGCACTCGTGACCTTGCCCGAAAAGTGCGCTTCCAACCTCGGGCGAACAACCAACGACGCGGCGTCGGCGTGGGCCTGGGTGTCCCACAGCGCGAAGATCCCATGTTGACCGTCGCTGTCGTCGCCAAACGCTGTCACGCCCTCACAGCCCGGCTGCGAGGCAGGGGCGCAACTTGATCAGCGAGCGCCTGCGCGTCGGCGTGCCGTCCCTCTCCGAACGAGAACCTGACCTCGCGTGCGAACATCGTGACTCCCCCGCTGGTCGTGCGCCGTCGATGTTGCGGCCCAGGCCGCGATTGACGAACGCAACTTGGGAAACATATGGGTCGAATCTAGTCCTGGGCCCGGCACGTGAATCGGGGTGAACTCCTGCCTGCGCGGTGCGCTCCAGTGGCTCTTGCACGGCTCACGTGTGATGACGGACATGTTGATCGCAGGCGGGAGGAACAGACCAGGCTCGGGGGGGAACGACCTCATCCTGCATCGAGACTCGACGCATACCTGCGGGCGTTGCTCGTCGCCGCAGGGTCAACACTGGGTCAACAGACACCACGGCATTCGGCGGTACTCAAGCGGGGCGTCACCTGGGTGTAATGCCGCTTCTTGCTCGGATTTCTAGACCGGGATGTACCCAGCGGTACTCGATGCGGAGACTTCCTAAACCTGGTGTCGCAGGTTCGAATCCTGCAGGGGGCATCGTGCACGTTCACTCACCCCCCCCCCCCCCCCCCCGGACCCGGGCGGCGACGCGAGGGCGCGTTCTCGCAGTCGGATCGGTGGTCGGTGCGTCAGCTTGCGTCGGAGACCCGGCCCGTCAGGCCGCAGCCCGCCTCGCCGCCTAGGACCTGCGCCGTCGACGGGGGATCGATCGCCAGGAGCTGCGCGACGCTCACCGAGCGCAGGTGATGGCGCTGCAGCACCGGAATCAGTGCGTTGAGCGCGCGCATCGTCTGGCCGTGGTTCTCGTGCATCAGGATGATGGCGCCGGGCCGCAAGCCCGCCTCGACGGTCTTGATGATCTGGGCCCAGTTGGCCCCGAGCGAATCGGAGGAGTCGACGTCCCAGAGGATCTCCAGCAACCCGAGATGCTGGGCAATCCGGTCGACTGTCGGATCGTGCAGCCCGTAGGGCGGCCGGAAGAGCTCGACGTGCTCGCCGGACTGCGCATGAATCATCTGCGCGGTGTGCTCGAGCTGATAGGTGACCATGCCCGCCGGCAGCGCCGTCAGCTGCGGGTGGGTGAAGGTGTGATCTCCGATTGCGGCGACCTTGAGCTCACGCGTCAGTAACCCCGGAAAGTTGCTCATGCTGCGGCCGACCACGAAGAAGGTGGCGCGCTCGCCCGTGGAGGTGAGTTTGCGGATCGCGGCACCGGTATACGGCCCGGGCCCGTCGTCGAAGGTGAACGCCACCGCGTTGCCGGTGTGGCCGGCGCAGTAGATCGGTCGCCCGAGCCGGATGAGCCGTTGGATGGCCGCGGCGCCCGCCGCGGCGCTGACGTTCTGCCCCGGGGTCGTCGCGGGAACCGTTGCCGGCGCGGTCACCGCGGGATGCGGAGTATCGGCCTGCGGAGCCGGGGCGGAGGAGGCCGAATGCCCGGTCGGGCGTAGCGCGGCAACCCCGGCAACCGCGGCGACGGCGATGACCGCCAGCGCGCCGCACAGCGTGATGATCCGGCGTCGGCGCCGCCGGTGGTGTTGGCGTGCGCGGCGCACGGCGATTTCGGGAGGCGGCTCGGCCATGGTGATGGCAGGCTAGATGACGCCCGCGCGTTGGTCAGGAGTGCCGTCACAAGTTGCCACCCAGTGCGTGACGATCTTTGCATGCTGATCGGCGCCGGAACGCGAAGCGCAACACGGGCGGCCGTGCGGGGCCTCGCGCTCGAGGTGACCGGCAGGCGAAGTCCTCATCCTGGTGTCGTAGGTTCGAATCCCGCCGGACGCACTCTGAATACGCCATGGAAACATCGCGAATCACGGCCCAGATACTGCGCACCGAAGGTTGACGTGATCCTCGTCGCGAACGGATACCGTGAGCAGCACCCGTAGGCGGTTCGCCGGCGGTGGGCACATGAGGCTGTGCTTCCAAGAGCTCAGTTGAATTTGGATTAGGAGAACGATGATGCTCACCCTTGCCCGCTGGTCGAGCATGCACCGTCGCACGGTGGTCGGCCTCTGGGTGGTCGTGCTTGTCGCGGCCATGGGCATCTCGAATGTGGTCGGAAGTCGCTACACCAACAACTTCTCCCTGCCCGGCACCGACTCCCAGCGCGCTGCCAACCTGCTCTCGAATGGATTCCGGGCGCAGTCGGGCGATTCGGATCAGATCGTGTTTCACGCGACCAGCGGCACGCTCGCGATGCCCGCGGTCCGGACCCGGATCGAGCAGACGCTGGCCCAGGTGGCACGCCTGCCGCATGTCACCTCGGTCATGAGTCCCTACGCGGCCGGCGGCCATGCGATCACCCCCAATGGGACGATCGGCTTTGCCACGGTCACCTTTGACCAGACGGCGAACCACTTGGCGGTTGCCACGACCGACCGGGTCATCTCCACCGCGACCGCTGTGCGGTCCCCGACCCTGCAGGTTGAGCTTGTCGGGCAGGCCATCGAGCAGGCACAACGGGCATCGATCGGCTACACCGCGCTCGTCGGCATCGCTGCTGCGGTCGTCGTGCTGTTAGTCAGCTTCGGCTCGATGCTCGCGATGGGGCTGCCGATCGTCACCGCGCTCTTCGGTCTTGGCACGGGGCTCGGGCTCATCGCGTTGCTGAGCCACGTCATGAGCATGCCGGATTTCTCCTCTCAGCTCGCGCTCATGATCGGGCTTGGGGTCGGGATTGACTACGCGCTGTTCATCGTCACGCGCTACCGCGAGGCCTACACCAAGAGCGGCGGTGACGTCGAGGTCGCGGTGGCTGAGGCGATGAACACCTCGGGCCGCGCCGTCATCTTTGCCGGCGTGACGGTCGTGATCGCGCTCATGGGCATGTTCGCGCTCGGCGTCAGCTTCCTCTACGGGCTTGCGCTGTCATCGTCGGTAGCCGTGCTGCTCGTAATGGCGGCCTCGTTGACGCTACTGCCTGCGCTCTTGACCTTCTTCGGCCGCCGCATCGGCCAGCGCAGCCGGCGTGCGCGACGTGACAAGGTCCATGGCGACCGGAGCGGCTTCTGGGCGCGCTGGATCGGCGTCATCCAGCGTCGCCCGTGGGTCGCCGTCGGAGCGTCGTGCTTGATCATGCTCACGCTCGCTCTTCCTGCGCTCAGCATCCGGCTGGGTAACACCGACGCAGGCAACGATCCGACCGGCCAAACCACCCGTAAGGCCTACGACTTGGTCGCCAAGGGCTTTGGTCCGGGCTTCAGTGGCCCGCTGCTGGTCGCCGTCAAGCTCCCCGCGACGGGAGGGGCGGCCGCGCTCACGCAGTTGAATGCAGCGCTTCGGACGACCCCCGGTGTGGCAGCGGTCTCGCCGGCGCGGCTCAGCCCGACGGGCGATGTCGCCACGATCCAGGCCTTCCCCACGACCTCGTCCCAGAGCACACAGACCGAGAGCCTCGTCAACCACCTGCGTTCCGGCGTGATCCCAGGCATTGAGCGTGCAACGGGGGCAACCGCCTACATCGGCGGCCCGACCGCGACGCAGATCGATTTCTCCAATGTCCTTGCGAGCAAGCTGTGGCTGTTCTTCGGTGTCGTGGTTCTGCTCTCGGCACTCTTGCTAATGGTCGTCTTCCGCTCCCTGGTGATCCCGATCCAGGCCGCGTTGATGAACCTGCTCTCGATCGCTGCGTCGATGGGGATCGTCGTCGCCGTCTTCCAATGGGGCTGGTTCGGCTCGCTGTTCGGCATCGCCGGGGGACCAATCGCTGCGTTTCTTCCGGTGATGGTGTTCGCCATCGTGTTCGGGCTCTCGATGGACTACGAGGTCTTTCTGATTAGCCGAATTCACGAGGAATGGGTACACGGTGCCGATAGCTCCGGCGCAATCCGCGAGGGATTGACCCGCACGGGACGAGTGATCACTGCCGCCGCCGCGGTCATGGTCGCTGTGTTCGCGAGCTTCATCCTGGGGGGCCAGCGGGTCATCGAGTTGTTCGGGCTCGCGCTTGCCAGCGCGGTCTTCTTGGACGCCATCGTGATCCGCTGCATCCTGCTGCCGGCCGTCCTCGAACTCTCTGGAGAGCGGACCTGGTGGTTCCCGAGTTGGGTCGATTGGCGGCTGCCCCGACTTGCGATCGAACCCTCAGCAGCAGCTCCGGCATCGGTCGCGGTGGCCGACTCAGGAGTATCCGCGCCGACACTGGCCGACGAACGTTCGACGTGACCCCGATGACGCTGTACAGCCGTCTCCGTGCCCGTTGCTGCGCTGGGCCCGCGTGTTGCGCTGCCCGCGCTGCTGCTCCGGACACCTTGGCGGTGGTCGTCAAGCAGAGCGTCGCAGTTCAGCCCCAGAAAGCGCCGGTGGGGTCGTCTTCGAGCTCCTTGATGATCACGTCGATGGGTTGGCGGGGGTCGAGTTCCAGGTACATCGTCCACTTGCCGTATCGGTCGCCGGAATAGAGGGTCCAGGTCCCGCTTCCCTCGTAGCGGAGCTGGGCGACGGGCATGCGGGTCCACTCGTCGGGCGCGCCCCGCCAGACTGGTCTGCATTCGTGCACGGAGACGTGCTTCCCCCTGGTCGTCACCTCGAGACGGACCTCGTCGCGAAGCCCGTCCGGGACCCGAGCGCGGCAGAATCCTCGCAGCTTCTCGACGTCGAGTTCTGGGAGCGGTGTTGGCACGGCTCGAGGTTACCGATCTGCAGCTGGCGAACAACGGCCGTGTCTCGTGACCTACTATCGTAAGACAGGTGCCAAGATGGCGAAGATTGGAGTTCGCGGTGGCGGGTCACGTGAGACCTCACCGGCTGCCTGAGCCTTGACGCTTCTGTTGGTACGGCGTGTGCTGATCGTCGAGAGCTTCTGTCCGCTGCAAGGGGTCGGCATCACAAATTGGTCGGCTCACCTGTGGCTATTCCGCCGGAAGGGGGGCCGTACCGCAGTTGGAAATTGCACCGTGCCTCCCAACGCCCTGAGCCGTGCCCGTGCAATGAAGATCCTTCAGTGATCCGGTCGGGCAGTGCCGTCGACATGACGACCGAGGTGGCGCTGGTGCCGGGGCTGCGCACGCGCCTCGACGGTACCGGCCACGTCCTCGTCGACACGCCTGTCGGAGCCGTCGTCGACCTCGGCCGGACGGGTTCTCGATCCTTGCGCTGCTCTCGACGGCGCGCACGCTGCGGCAGGCTCTCGCTGCGCTCGAGGCCCGGCCGGAGGGGGATCTCAAGCCGGCGGCCGGGGCCGTCATGATGCTGGTCGAGGCGGGCGCATTGGCCGACGTGGGCTCGTTCGGCGTCCGGCGCGGATGGGCCGACCCTGTGGAGCACGCGCGGATGCTGCACGACACTCGCGGACGGACGCGTACATCGCGCGATCGAGGCCGCCGTTCGCCCCGATGACATTGTGCTTGACCTCTGATCCGGCAGCGGCGTCCTGGCTGTGGCGGCCGCTCGGGCGGGCGCACGCCACGTCTACGCGATCGAGGCGAGCGACATCGCCGACATCGCCGCGGAGGTGTTCGAAGCGAACGGCGTTGCCGACCGGGTGACACTGCTCCGCGGCTGGTCGACACAGGTCGAGCTCCCGGAATCCGCGACGCTGTTCGTCTCCGAGCTGATCGGCTCCGACCCGCTCGAGGAGGATCTCCTCGAGCTGACATTGGATGCCCGGCGGCGCCTGCTCGCGCCTGGTGCCCGTTTCATCCCCCACAGGCTGGAGCTGTTCGCCCGCCCGCTGGCAGTACCGCTCCACGACCGCCGCGAATGCCGAGTCGACCGCGAGGATGTCGAGGAGTGGCGCCGCCGGTACGCGATGGACTTCGGCCCGTTGTGGGCGGTGCGGCGCATGGCGCCCGACCACTGGCCCTCGGAGGGCGCGATGGTCGCCGCCTGGCCGCCGCTCGGGCCGCCGGCGAGACTGGCGTCGCTCGACCTCGCATCGTTCGGCTCGCCCCGAGTGCAGGCCGACGCCGATCTGGTGGTGGAGGAGCCGGGCACGGTCAACGCGATTTCCTCACGTTCCGTGCGGAGCTGCACGATGGGATCGGGTTCGTCCACGAGCCGCAGGCCGACGGGTTCTCGAGCTGGGCGTTCTCAGTGTGGTTCCTGCCGGAGCCGATCGAGGCCCGTGCGGGAACGCGCCTCCGTGCCGGGTATCAGCGCCGCGTGGCCGGACGGCCCGACGGGCTCACGTGCGACGTGTCAGGGACCTAGTCCGACCGGTGCCGCCTCTGGTCGTTAACTGCCCGTTACCTGCCGTCCGGGCAGCACGAGCACCAGCACGCGGGAGGATCGCGTGGCTGACAGTTGCGGCCGCTGCCGTCGTGCTGACCGCGAGGACGTAGGCGGCAAGAGCGCCGGTCCGGCCGATGTCCAGGGATTTCCGGACCAGGATGCACTCAGCTGTACTCGCCGCAGCGACTTCCTCAACCTTGGTGTCGCAAGTCCGAATCTTGCCGGGGACATGAGTTGGAGGACACAGATCGACATGGGGTTGTTGCGCCTTGGGCAGTTCCGCGCGGATTGTCCATCTCCGCCAGTCCCGTCGGGCCATCCCCTCCGCAGCACCCCCGCGCCGCAGGGTGGCACCTACGTGCCGGCCCAACCAGGGTGGGTGCGCAGTTCGCTTCCACCCTGGTGATTGGACTCGTCTTACGCTTAGCGGCAGGGGATTCGCGTGTTGCCGTCAGGTTGAGGTCAAAGTAGACGGCGTCGAACACGCCCGGGGCGACGAATGTGTTCTGCACCGCGCAGAACACACTGGGTTGCGATTTGTACTCGGCCTCGAAGATCGGCTTCGGTGGGCTCGCGTTGTAGTACGGGCGTAGCTGCTGCATTCACCGTACTGGTAGCACTGCTCATCGATGGCGAAGTCAAAGTAGGGCGCCAGCGTCTGGGACTGGTCGCCGTAGTTCTTCTGGGCGACGGTCATCCCCAGCGAGTGCACCGGTTTGCGACCCACTCGTCGTACGCGTTGTTCTCCGCAGTGGTGATGGTGAAGCCCGTTGTGTTCTCGCTGCCGTCGATGTTGTCGGGCTCGACGGCGTCGTATCGTTGTCGCGGCACATCCGGAACCGCGCCAACATCAGCGTCTGGAGCGTTGCGTAGTTCGGCCCGTCTGGGGAGACGTTAGCCACTTCTCGCCCGGCCAGCCGTTGCTGGCACCCAGAAGCGCCGCCGGAAACTGTGACGCGTCCGGCCTCCAGTTCTCCCATGTACCGACGTCGACGTAGCAGATGACCTTGGTAGACACCCCGTTGACAGGCGGCACCCCGTGCAGCTGCGCGACGTAGTCGTGGGGTTGCCGAAGCCGTCGATGTCATACACCGTGGGCGTCATGGCAGGGTTGCCAGCGCCCAGATACGTGTTCTGTCCGGTGCCCATGTCGGTCGTACTGGACAGGCTCAATGGATGATCGAGCTCCCACTGCCACGCCGTCGGCGCGGTTCCCGAGGGCTGCCAGCAACTTCCGGGTCCGGACGTCGCTCCAGTGTTGACGCACGGAGTCGGATTCGATGGCGGTGGCGGTGGCGGCGCTGTCGCGACCACGGCTTGAGTCAGGGGCTCGAGGTGCTCGAGGCGTTATTGGCGTCACCCACGTACACGGCATTGATGGGTGCGAACCCAGGGTGAGTGCGGCGGTCGTGAAGGTGCACGTGCCGCCGCTCAGGGTGCAGTTGCCGATCTGCGCGCCGGCGTCCTCGAAGTTCACCGTGAGGGTGTGCTTGCCCCGCTGACGGTGGTCGAGAACGTCACGCTGCTCCCGATGAGCGACGGGTTGGGGCTACCTGGTGAGCGTGGTGGTAGTCGCTGCCGGGT